>NZ_JBIUCQ010000001.1:0-645122 GCF_044538495.1 Acinetobacter sp. ABJ_C4_1
AATTAGAATTATATATAGACCTAATTGCTAAAATTAGGCTTTACAATAAAAAAATTGGAGTTAAAACTATGAGAGAATCTTCGAGTATAGAAGATTAGAAAATAAAAAATTAAATATTCTAATAAAGTTGAATCAATAAGTTTTAATAGTAACTAAAACTCGCCAATATTTATTAAATCGAATAAAATAATTTTAAAATGAATATTTCTAAATTATTGATAGAAAATGATAGATACTAAACCTCTTATAGCAATTGATCTTGGAACCAGTAATTCACTTGTTGGTATTTTTGAAAATGGTCAGTCTAGACTTATTAATAATCCTTATGGTATGAAAACTACACCTTCAGCTATTGCACTGGATGAGCAGGGGCAAATATTAATTGGGCAAGCTGCATTGGAGTTAAGAAGCCGTGGTAAAGAGGTATTAACTAGTTTTAAGCGATTAATGGGGACTTCAAAAAGATTAAAATTAGGTCAACAGAGCTTTTCAGCAGTTGAATTGTCTTCATTGATATTAAAATCTCTTAAAGAGGACGTAGAGCAGGCTTTGCAATGTGAAGTAGAGGATGCTGTGATTACAGTGCCTGCTTACTTTAATGATATACAACGTCAAGCAACTATATCTGCTGCAGAACTTGCTGGTTTAAAAGTTAGTCGACTCATTAATGAACCTACGGCTGCGGCTTTAGCATATGGACTAGGTCAAACGCAGGACAGTTGTTTCCTAATTTTTGATTTAGGTGGGGGAACCTTTGATGTCTCAATTGTTGAGTTGTTTGATGGCATTACTGAAGTGAGAGCTAGTGCAGGAGATAATTATTTAGGTGGAGATGACTTTGTCCAGTTACTAATGAAGCAATACTGGAAACAGTATGCAACTATTTTTGGCTATACTGAAAATACTATTCCATTTGATATTGAAACAGCATTAAGAGCTAGAGCACAACATAGTCTCCATGTTTTAAGTAAAGAAGCAAAAACAGAGTTAATATTTAAATGGAAAGATAAGGAAGCAACTTTAGAAATTACCCAAGAAGAATTCGCAGTATTGGCTGAGCCATTACTGCTTAGATTGCGCCGTCCATTAGAGCGTGCCTTAAGAGATGCTAGGGTTCTGCCTCAACAGGTTGACCAAATTATTATGGTAGGTGGGGCAACACGTATTCCGGTAGTTCGCAAATTGGTAACAAAATTATTTGGCCGTTTTCCCTCGACAAGTGTCCAACCTGATGAAGCAATTGTACGAGGCGCATGTGTACAAGCAGGTTTAAAAGCGAAAGACGTATCATTAAAAGAGATTGTTTTAACAGATGTTTGTCCATTTAGTTTGGGGATAGCGGTGGGAAATGATGGACAGTTTTCACCTATCTTAGAGCGCAATATTGTAATTCCAGCCAGTAAGGTGAATACATATACTGCGATGAATAAAGGACAGAGAGAAATTATTGTTAAGATTTACCAAGGCGAACATCGTCTGTGTAAGGAAAACATTTTTTTAGGTGAGCTCAATGTGCCTTTACCTCCAAATAATGACTATTTATCTATTGAGGTACGATTCTCTTACAATCCAAATGGTATTTTAGAGGTTGATATAGAAGTTCCAAGCACGGGGGAAAAGCTTCAAAAAGTGATTGTTAATCATCAAAATGTGATGAGTGCAGAACAAATAGAGCAGGCGCGTCAACAGTTGCAGGAGTTGAAAATACATCCTCGTGATACTTTAATGAATAAGAGCTTATTATTACGAGCAGAGCGTTTATTTAGTGAATATACAGGAGATTTACGTTTACAGATTGGGGAGCGAACACAACAATTTAATTATATTTTAAATTTGCAGGATCCAAGACAAATACGTGAGGCGCAACAACATTTCGAAGCTTTTCTTAATGAAATTGAAGATTTAAGTTTGTTTGAAGAGTATTAATTTATATCCCCTTGTATGAATTCTTTGTTAGATACATACAAGGGGATATTTTTAGCAGCTAGATAAAATGATTTTTTTTGCTTGAGAGCTTTGATATAAATAATAAATTAATATCAAAGGGATGAGTATGGTGTATAACGTTGCTATACATAAGGCGATGTAGGTTAAATATTTAAGTGTAGAAGAGAGATTCTTGGCACTAAATCCGGTTATTAATATACTTCCTAAAATCAAGCCTGCAGCATACATAAAAGGTTGTGAGGAAGATTTTATAAATAAATAGCTAAAGCCAAAAATCCAAAATAGCCTAAAGAAGATAATACCAATACTTCTATACATTATTTGTTTATCTGTTAAGTTGGTATCTTCTTTATTGTATCCAAAAATATAGAAGAGAGGGCGGAAAGATTCTGGGTAAAATAAGAAACAGATCGGGATCAGACTATAAATTATGAACCAGATATGATCAGGTTCACCAATAATAAGAAAGACAGAAATAAGAAAAATACTAAGAGAGATTAAGCCGATATTGATTATCCATTTATCGACATTAATAAATGCACTTTGCTCTAATCTATTCATATATGGTGTTGCATCTAGCAGCAATGCACTCAGTAGTATAATTGTAGATATAAACCATCCATAACTTAGAAGTTGATGGGGTAAATCTGGAAGCCAAGGGGTCAAACTACAGAGAATAAATCCACTTAAACACCAATATTTAAGATAATAGCCCAATGTTCTTTCATAATCAGGGTGACCTAAAATTTTAGTATTTAATATAGGTTGTAGTATAAATATATATAAGAGGCTAATGCAGACCGTAATTAATAAATTTACTATAATTTGATTATCTGGAGCTATAAGGGAATTAAAAAAGAGAAAGGTTATAGTTATAAATAGTATATTTATAATAGTAAATTTCCAAAAACTGCTTAAACTTTTTAGAAATAAGTAATTAGAGTTAGTTTGGGTGTTAGAAAGCTGAAATTTATCAATAATTTCAACTGTGCTATAGTTTTTTGAAATTTTATTTAAACTTTTTCTTAACTTGAGCATTTTCAATGGATGAAATTTTTTTTCACCAGACAGTTCATTTAATAGTGCAAAATGCTCATTAGGTAATTTTTTTAAGAGTTTGTATTGAGATAAAAAGCTATTTAATTTTTCCTGTAGTAAGCTTGAGTAATAAGATGGATTATATTGATGAATATCATCAGGATAAGTTTCATGCCACAATTCTAGAAACCGAAAATATTCAGGCTGTAAATCATAAATTTCAATTTCTGCTAAAGGGGCTTGGAGTTGATCTTTTATTTCTATTTGTTGATTGAGAGGAATATCATATTTTTGACTAAGTAAATAATTGAATTTATTGAATGTTATATCACTAATATCTTTATTCCATAGTGCATTGCTAACTTCCTCAAGAATTGCTGGAATACTAAGTGCATCTGGTTGAATAGATTCGTTATTGGAAACGGAATATTCGATTTTTTCTTTTTCAATTATTTTCTGATAGTTTGTATCAAAGTTTTCGGCATCTTTTTCTGTAAAGATATAATAAAAATCATCAAGATCATTTTCTTTTAATAAATCTAAAACTTGATTTCTGAAATGGCTGCTAATACTTTTATCTTTATATGCTTCAATTTCATTATTAAAATGAATTAATTCATCGCGTATATTGAAGTTAATGTCTTGAATAAAAATATGATGTTTTAATCTCTTAAGTTTATTTTCAAGTGTTTGATCATTTAAGTCATCTGGATTTGAATTTTGCTGATTAAATGAAGCATTTTCTTCAAATATAGAAAATGAATTATCCGAATCCTCATTTTCATATGTTAAATGTTCTGCTTCGAATTGTGCGATTTCTAACGCCTCTCTGAGACGAATAAATTCTTCTGGCTGGGTATCTTGATCGATTAATTTTAGTTGTTTGGCATAAGCCTTTTTTATTTCTCTCTGGTTATCTGTTGGTTCTATTCCTAATCTTTGCCAAGCGGTCATTTCTTTTACTCAAAGTGCTTTTAATAACGGAAGATTTATTTAATGATACATTTTATCTTAATTTATTATTTTACTATAAAAAGAGAAAGGTTGAAATTAGCAAGCTAGCTAAAAATATTAGCTTCTTATTTTATAATAACTATTTTAAAGGTCGTATAAATCAATATGATAAAAAGGAAGTTTCAGATAGAAACTTCCTTTTTAATTTTACAAATTATTTAGCAGCTTTTTCAGCTTCGATAGATGCAATTGCAGCATCAACACCTTCGATTGATTCAGCAGCTTTTTTGATACGTGCTAACGCATCAACAAGTACTTCATCAGCTGTTGCATATGAAATACGCATGAAGCCGCCTAAACCAAATGCATCACCAGGAACAACTGCTACGCCAGTTTCTTCAAGTAACCATTCAGAGAATTCTGTGCAAGACTTTAAGCCTTTTGCACGAATAAGAGGGCGAATGTTTGCATACGCATAGAATGCACCATCAGCAGGTAAACAAGAGATACCTTTGATGTCATTTAAGCCATTAACTACTAAGTCATGACGACGTTTAAACGCTTCAATCATTGGCTCTAAAACATCTTGTGGACCATTCAATGCAGCTTCAGCAGCAACTTGTGAAATTGAAGTTGGGTTAGAAGTTGATTGAGACTGGATTTTTTTCATTGCACCAATGATTTTTGCTGGGCCGGCTGCATAGCCAATACGCCAACCAGTCATTGCATATGCTTTAGATACACCATTTAAAACAATTGTGCGGTCATATAAATCTGGAGCAACAGTTGCAATGTTGTAGAACTCATCTTCCCAACGAATTGGTTCATACATGTCATCAGAAGCAACAAATACTTGTGGATGACGACGTAAAACTTCTGCTAAAGCTTCTAATTCAGCTTTGCTATAAATCATACCTGTTGGGTTAGATGGGCTGTTTAATACCACTAAACGAGTGTTTGGTGTAATTGCAGCTTCTAATTGTTCAGGTGTAATTTTGAAGCGTTGGTCTTCACCACATTTCACAATAATTGGAGTACCTTCAGCAATAATGACCATATCTGGATAGCTTACCCAGAAAGGTGCTGGAATGATAACTTCATCGCCTTTGTTTAATAGAGCAAGTGCCAAGTTAAAGAAGCTTTGCTTACCACCACATGAAACCAAAATCTGATTCGCTTGATAATCAAGATTATTATCACGCTTAAATTTAGCAATAATTGCTTTTTTTAATCCAGGAGTACCATCTACAGCCGTATATTTGGTGAAACCATTATTAATCGCTTCAATTGCAGCATCTTTGATGTGTTGCGGGGTATCAAAGTCTGGTTCGCCAGCACCTAAACCAATCACGTTCTTGCCAGCAGCTTTAAGCTCAGCAGCTTTGTTAGTTACAGCAAGTGTAGGGGACGGTTTGATAGCATTGACACGATCAGAAAGACGTACGTCCACGGCAATATTCCTCTTATGGGATTAAAAAATAAAAAGCATACTATCTTATCGCAAAAATTAGGCAATTTGCGGATGTGGGTATTTTTAGATGTAAAAAAGTTTAATTTAAGAAAGATCTTGTTGTGGTTTTACTCAATTGAAGCTTTTTTCGAAAGAAATGAGAAAAATCCTTTATAATAAGTCGCAATCGAAATATCGAGACTGAATCATGACTGAGCAACAACCAAAACAGAAAAAGGCTTTGGTGAAATTGCCATTCCCAATGCCGAATGAAAGCAATCAAGCAGATGATGCTGTACACAACCAAGTGCGTCCGAAGCCAGAGCAATATGCAGATAGAACTTGGATGCCACCACGTGGCACGCGCCGTTCTATGGGTAAACGTTAATTTAAAAAAACAGGCAATATGCCTGTTTTTTTTATTGTTGTGGCACTTCTTGATAATAACTTTTTTTCTTTTGATACATATGGTGATCTGCGCGTTTTAGCATATCTTCCACTTGTTCATTTTCTTTTGTGGTTGCATGTCCAATAGCAATACTAATTGGATGGCTTGAGTAATATTGATTATCTATATTGAAAAGCTCCTGAATAGTTTGCAGCATCATTAAAACATTCGCTTCATCAGCGCCAGGCATTAAAATCACAAACTCGTCGCCACCGATTCGAGAAGCTGTATATGCAGTATTTGTGATTGCCTGATTTAAAATATTACCTACACGCCGCAATAAACCATCACCAATATCGTGACCAAGTTGATCATTGGTTTCTTTTAAACCATTCATGTCTAAAAAAATTGAAGAAACAGGGCGAATAATACTGCGATTTAAGCGATTAAGTTCTTCTGTAAAAAAAGCACGGTTATAAAGCTTAGTCAGCACATCATGCTGGCCTAAATATTCTAAATAATTTTCAGCTTTCTTTCGTGCAGTAATATCTGTAAGTGCAACTTGTACCAATCCCCAAGTCTCTTCATAGCCTGGGAATACGGTAAACTGTAGTAAGACATTTCTAATTTGTCCGTCTAAGGCATAATTAACGGCTTCACGCTTGTGGTGAATATTTCCTTGCCAGAGTTCAATCAGCTGTTCTCTAAAAGTTTCCACCATTTCTTCAGCAAAAACTTTATGGGTATTTTTTAAGAGAGTCGTTTTGTCAGGGGCTTTAAATAAATCGAGAGTCGACTGGTTAACATCTAAAATTAGAATATCTTCTATACATTGACGCACAAACTCAGGATGTACATCTAAAAAAGTCCTAAAGTCTTCAATACCTAATAGCCTAAGCTGATCAATTCTATTTTTAATACGGCTAAAATCTTCAACCCAAAGCGAAGTCGGGGAGTAGATAAACATTGACTCTGCTAGGCGTCGATTTTTCTCTTCCTGACGAAGTGCATTTTGATACGGCGTAATGTCTTCGGTGGTAATTAAAATACGGTCAAATGTAGTTTCAGAACCCGGTAAAATTGCTCCACGCAGTTGTACATCAATACGTTTACCAGAGAGCGTGTAATTTATAGTGGTACTTGAAAAATGAGTTTTGCCATTCCATAACGCTTCGAGTTCATGAATATGGGCTTCAAACATTTCTTTTTTAAAAATAAGATTTAAATTGGCACATAATTCTTCTTGGTTTTTTGCTTCAAAAAGTTCTAATACTTTTTGGTTGACCTTAATAATTTTAATTTTATGGGCACATTCGACAATCAAATTTTCATTTTGACTTAGAAAATCATATAGGTCTTCGACCCCCTGATTTCTCCATAGGTCAAATAACTGCTTTACTTCACTGAAGTCCTCAATCCACATTGGAATTGGGGTTAAGTCAAAAATTGAAGAATCTAAAGTTTCCATTTGTTTCTTTAAGTATTCAGTTCGTTTTAAAGTATAATGAGAAAAATTAGGATTTGGGAAAATAATCAGTTTAAATCTTTAGAATAATTAAAATAATGAGAAAGCAGAATTTATCTGCTTTACTCATAAAATATCAAAATAAATTAACGGTTAATTGGGTGGTCGATATTTTTCTCGCCCCGCCATAATTTAATAAAGTCTTGTTCATCGAAATCGTAAAGTTCCATCAGTGCCACAATGACACTAACAAAAATCATTGCGCCTTCTGAGTTACCATGAATATTGAAAATCTTACCATTGAGCTTACCTAAAATATCACTCAATTCGTGATCTCGGCCTCTGCCATAGCGGTCACGAGGGTATAACTCTTCATTTAAGACAATCAGTGCTATCGCTTTTTCAGCATTTGATAAATCAGTTTTATCTAAAGCATCTTCAAAAGAGTCACTGCCGTGATTAAAGTAGAAAATAACTTCATCGTTAATGAAACTTTGAACCATTTTTTGAGTGAGTGTTGGAAACTGTGAAACAGCATTATCTTCAACATACGGTTTAAATGATTCTGGAAAAATCACATTGTGATATATGCCTTTAAAAAGCGGAGCAATTTCGGAAACTTTATAACCTGCGATCCCACATCCTAAAGCAGTTACAAAGTATTTCATTTTAGGGTGATTTTTTGCATAAATTTTAAAGTCTTCAACATAATGCTCGATTTGGGAGAGTGGCATTTGTTGAATATGTTCATTTAAAGTCGGAATTGCAAAGCTTTGTCCAGCCCAGCCACGTCCTACACCTTCTACAGCCCCGAAATGCTGACTGGCAACACGTGCGGCTCCACTACCATGTTGCCCAGCCATATTACTACCGAAGACAAACACTGTATCTTCAGGGAGTTCAGTTACAATACTTTCATCATGATATTGATAGGTCATGGTTATGCTTTTTATCTAATGGATAAGTCCATGTTGCAACCGTTTAAAGCATTGGTCAAGTATCAAGATGCTTAATATTTTCGCTGTAGATTAATCTGGCTACAGACTTTAAATTAGGGAAAAAATCCCCATTAAGTTGCTAGACGATAAATTCAAATTTTTATAAAGAGAGAGAACTGTGAACGAAAATCAACCTTTCGATTTGGTCACTCATTACCAGCCAGCGGGTGATCAGCCACAGGCAATTGAAAAGCTGGTGAATGGTGTCGAAAAAGGTTTTCGTAATCAGTTGCTGTTGGGTGTGACTGGTTCAGGTAAGACCTATACCATGGCAAACGTGATTGCCCAAACACAACGACCAACCATTGTGATGGCGCATAATAAGACTTTGGCAGCCCAGCTTTATGGTGAGTTTAAAGCCTTCTTTCCAAATAATGCAGTTGAGTACTTCGTAAGTTATTACGATTATTATCAACCCGAAGCTTATGTTCCTTCTTCAGATACGTTTATTGAAAAAGACGCAGCAATTAATGACCATATTGACCAGATGCGTTTATCGGCAACACGTGCTTTGTTAGAACGCCGTGATGCAATTATTGTTGCTTCTGTATCTGCTATTTATGGTTTGGGTGACCCAAATGCTTATATGCAAATGTTATTGCATGTGGTGCAGGGTGATCGCGTGAGTCGAGACGAAATCATTCGTCGTTTGGTTGAAATGCAATATACGCGTAATGAGCTTGAGTTCTTACGTGGTACTTATCGAATTCGTGGCGAAATTATTGACATTTTCCCAGCTGAATCTGACCAACATGCGATTCGTATTGAGCTTTTTGATGACGAAGTAGACTCAATTCGCTGGTTTGATCCACTCACCGGTAAGATGGTGCGCAAAGTACCACGTGTTACGATTTATCCAAAAAGCCATTATGTGACACCAAAAGACAACTTAACACGTGCTATTGATACCATTAAGGAAGAACTTCAAGACCAGCTTAAGTTCTTCCGTGAACATGACAAGTTACTTGAAGCTCAGCGTATCGAGCAACGTACTCGCTATGATTTGGAAATGATGCAGCAGTTAGGCTATACCAATGGTATTGAAAACTACTCTCGTCATTTATCGGGCCGTCCTGCAGGCGAAGCCCCACCAACACTATTTGATTATGTACCAGACGATGCTTTACTGATTATTGATGAGTCGCATGTAACGGTTCCTCAAATTGGCGCAATGTATAAAGGTGACCGTTCACGTAAAGAAAACTTAGTGAATTATGGTTTCCGTTTACCAAGTGCGCTTGATAATCGCCCTATGAAATTTGAAGAGTGGGAGCGTATTGTTCCGACCACTATATTTGTGAGCGCAACGCCCGCTAAATACGAATTGGAAAAGTCAGAACAAGTGGTTGAGCAAGTTGTTCGTCCAACAGGTTTGATTGATCCAGAAATTGAAGTTCGCCCAGTACTTACACAAGTCGATGATGTACTTTCTGAAATTAATATTCGTAAGAATTTAAATGAACGTGTGTTGGTGACCACTTTAACTAAACGTATGGCGGAAGATTTAACGTCTTACTTGAAAGAATATGGCGTTAAGGTTGCTTATTTGCACTCAGATATCGATACAGTTGAGCGTGTCAAAATTATTCATGAGTTACGTACAGGTGTATTCGACGTTTTAGTCGGTATTAACTTGCTTCGTGAAGGTTTGGATATGCCTGAGGTTTCTTTAGTTGCTATTTTAGATGCAGATAAAGAGGGCTTTTTACGTTCTGAACGTTCGCTTATTCAGACCATTGGTCGTGCTGCGCGAAATGTGAAAGGTAAAGCAATTTTATATGCAGATAGAATTACCGATTCTATGCAAAAAGCAATTGATGAGACTGAGCGCCGTAGAGCCAAACAAATTGAGTTCAACGAACTACATGGTATTACACCTCGTAGTGCTGTTCGTCAGGTCATCAAAGAAATTGATGCAGGTGAAGTGCTTTCAGATGATCAAATTGATGAGAAGGTATTAGAGCAGGCACAAGCACTAAGTGCTGATGATCGACATATTCTTTCTGATCCTAAATTGTTTAGTAAGCATATTACTAAGCTTGAGAAAGAAATGTTAAAAGCATCTAAAGACTTACAGTTTGAGCAAGCGGCACGTATTCGTGATGAAATTGTTCGTTTAAAAGCGCAAATGTTGCAATAAATGGATACATAACACTACATGATTTGTTTAAAAAACAAGCTAGTGTAGATATTTAAGTTATTTTGTATTCACAACTAAAAGTTGAGGGCAACAATGGCATTTCGAAATAATGTTCCGCAAGCCAGTTGGCGCTTGGCAAAAATTGCATTGGGCGGGATTGTTCTGACTGGTTTGGCTGTCGGAACATATGCCTACGCTCAGCAGAAGCCTTTACCAACTGTCGATAAAGTTGAATTAGACCGTTATTTAGGTGTGTGGTATGAAGTCGCGCGTAAACCTGCTTTTTTCCAAAAAAAATGTGCTTACAACGTATCTGCAACTTACACCTTGAATGAAAATGGAAATATCGTTGTAGATAACCGTTGTTATGATAATCGCAAGCAATTACAGCAATCTATTGGTGAGGCTTTCGTAGTTAATCCACCCTATAACACAAAATTAAAAGTGAGCTTTTTACCTGAAGCTGTAAGGTGGATTCCAGTCATTCGTGGGGATTACTGGATTTTAAAGCTGGATGAAGACTATCAAACAGTTTTAGTTGGGGAGCCTTCCCGCAAGTATCTTTGGGTATTATCTAGAACGCCACACCCGCATAAAGAAGTGATTGACGAATATCTGAATTATGCAAAAACATTAGGATTTGATATTCGTGACGTTATTCATACTGAGCACAAAGAATAAATAAATTCTGCTTAATAAAAAACCATGTCTTCGCATGGTTTTTTCTTTTGTATAGTGGATAAATCAAGTATTGTATCGCTTTATTTTTATTAAAGTATGAAGGGGTTGATGATGTTAAAAGGCGTGATTTTCTCTGTCATGGCATCATTAACTTTCGGTGTGCTTTATTTCTACACTCAATTACTTGGTCAACTCGATAGTGAGCAGACGTTTGGATGGCGTATTATTGCGACTTTGCCATTTTTAACTGTGTTTATGTGGTGGAGTGGTGACTTAAGCCATATTAAAAATATCTATCACCGTATTTTGGCAAAACCTTCTTTTCTCTTATTACTCATCACAACCTCCGTTTTAACGTCGGTACAGTTATGGCTCTTTTTATGGGGACCAATGCACGGCCGTGGTCTACAAGTGTCTTTGGGATATTTCCTTCTACCGCTTGTTTTAGTGTTAGCTGGGAGTGTTTTATATGGCGAAAAAATATCAAAATTTCAATGGGTCGCTATTGTTCTGGCCATAGTTGGTGTAGGTCATGAGATTTTTCGTCTAGGAAGCATTGCTTGGGAAACTGCTTTGGTAGCCATTGGTTATTCCGCTTATTTCTTATTACGTAAGAAAATTAAAACGGATAATTTAGGAGGCTTTTGGTGGGACCTTCTGATTATTATGCCAGTTGCAATCTATCTGACACATACAGGGTTATTGCCATATAGTAAGTTTTTCAATCAGCCGACACTCGGGTTGGTTATTGCAGGATTAGGTGTGCTTAGTGCTATAGGCTTGGGATGTTATATATTGGCAAGCCGTTACTTACCTTTGGTTGTTTTTGGTCTGCTTGGATATCTTGAACCAGTGTTACTTGCTTTAGCATCTTTAGTGCTAGGGGAAAGCATTGGTCAGGAAGAATGGTTTACTTATCTTCCAATCTGGTGTGCTGTTTTCGTACTTGTTTTAGAAGGTGCATTCCATCTATATCAACAGCAACAAAAAGCCAAAAATTTGCAGTTAAATATCGAAAAATATCAAAAAAGATTAAAAAATGATGCTCACGATTAGAGCATCAGAATCTAAAAAGTAAGAAAAAGCAAAAATTTAGCTGCTTTAAACAATAAGATAATAAAAAATAATTATAGGTATTTTATGAATTTATGATGAATTTTAGGAAAATCTAGCCACTAACGTCAGCTTTTGATTCATTCTTGCTAATAATTCCATTACAATTACGGGGTTTTAAAAATCACGCCTAGATATAATTAATTAGAGGACGTATCTGTGAGCAAAGACACTATCATCGCCCTGCACGCTGAACACCAAGGCCGTTGGAAAAACCGTGAAGAAATCGCGGAACGTATGATTGCAGTAATCGGTCAATTATACCGTGAAAAAAATATTGTCGTATCTGTTTACGGTCGCTCTTTAATTAACCGTTCTGTTATTCAAATTTTGAAAACTCACCGTCGTACACGTGTTGTAGATGTTGAGCTTTCTGTTGTAAATACATTCCCAATTTTAGAAGCTTTAGCAAAAGTTGAAAACATTGGTTCTGCAGAAGTTGATATCGGTAAACTTGCAGTTGAATATAAAGAAAAAGGCGGTGATGTTGACGCGTTTGTTGCTCAAGCAGTTGAGTCAATTAAAGGTAGCGCAACTTCTGAACAACCTAAAGACGTAGTTCTTTACGGTTTTGGTCGTATTGGTCGTATCTTAGCTCGTTTAATCATTAGCCAATCAGGTTTAGGTCGTGGTTTAAGCCTTAAAGCGATTGTTGTTCGTAAGTCTTCTGACGGTGACTTAGCAAAACGTGCTTCTTTACTTCGTCGTGACTCAATTCACGGTACTTTCGCTGGTACAATCTCTGTTGATGAAGAAAACGAAGCAATCATTGCGAATGGTAACTTCATTAAAGTGATCTATGCATCTAGCCCAAGTGAAGTAGACTATACACAATACGGTATTGAAAACGCGCTTTTAATCGACAACACTGGTAAATGGCGTGATGCTGAAGGCTTAAGCCAACACTTGAAATGCCCAGGCGTTGCACGTGTTGTATTAACTGCACCAAGTAAAGGCGAAATGAAAAACGTTGTATTTGGTGTAAACAACACTGACATCTTAGATGAAGACAAAATCATCTCTGCTGCAAGTTGTACAACAAATGCAATCACTCCAATTCTTAAAGTATTGGATGACAAATATAAAGTTCTTAACGGTCACGTTGAGACAGTTCACTCATTTACAAATGACCAGAACTTAATCGATAACTACCACAAAGCTGATCGTCGTGGTCGTGCAGCTACATTGAATATGGTTATTACTGAAACTGGTGCTGCTAAAGCTGTTGCTAAAGCATTACCTGCATTAAAAGGTAAGTTAACTGGTAACTCTGTACGTGTTCCTACACCAAACGTATCTCTTGCGATTTTAAACTTAACGCTTGATAAAGAAGTTGATCGTGAAGAAGTGAACGAATACATTCGTCAAATCTCGATTAACTCTAACCTTCAAGGTCAAATCGGTTATACAAACTCTACAGAAGTAGTATCAAGCGACTTTATCGGTTCTCGTACAGCGGGTGTATATGATGCTCAAGCAACGATTACTTCTGGTAACCGCTTAACTGCTTATGTTTGGTACGATAACGAAGTAGGTTATAGCTGCCAAGTATTACGTATCGCTGAACAAATGTGTGGCGTAAGCTATACAAAAATTCCTGCAGAAACTAACGCTTAATTTCATTTAACGTTAGATAAAAGTATGTGACAAAAAGACCCAGTTTAGACTGGGTTTTTTTACAACCGTACAAAATATATGCTGATTATTTTTTAGAAATCAATGAGAATAGGACTTAAGGAACAAAAAGAAATAGTAAAGGGATTGGAATTGCAGCAGTTTAAAAGATTATTAATCGTCTTCTTTTTTATCATCATCGCGAATATATGTGGTGTACTCATCGCCATTTGGGTTTTCAAGCATTTTAATATTTATATTCCGCTGAAAAACCAAGCTGTAGCGATTGATTTACAAGAACCATTGCAGGTGCAAGTTAAAGTAAAAGATGCTTTAAATGTCGATGTAAAAGGCCGAGTAAATGCGAATATTCCTATTAATGAAAAGTTAACGATTCCTCTCACACAGACGTTAACTCCACGTGTCTATTTCGATAATATGGTGCCAATTAGTACCGTTATCCCAGTTAAAGAAACGTTAAAAGTTGATCAAAGCCTACCAATAGACACAAAAGTTCAAGTCAGAGTATTAGGTAGGGATATTACTTTGCCATTAAAAGGTAATATTCCATTAAAGCTTGATGTACCTATTGATATTCAAGTCCCACTTGATCAAAAAGTTCATTTGAAATTTGATGCTCCAGTTAAAACTGTTTTAAAAGAAGATCTTCATATTCCATTAAATGCTCAGTTAAAAACAAACATTCCAATTCAGGGGAGTTTGAATGTACCTGTAAAAACTGCTTTAAATGCTTCGGTAGATGTGAAAAATACGTTGCCAGTTAGAATTGAGCATGGTGAGTTAAAAATACCTTTATCGAGCATGAGCCTTAATCGTGTTAAAGATGATAATGCTACATCTTTACCTGCTCAGAACCAGAAAAAGTAGGTGGGTGGCTTATGTTGGGTTCAATAAAAAGTATGCTCATCAGTTTCTTTCTGATTATGGTACTCACGGCAATTTTATTTTGGCTCTATTTAAACATACAGGCTTCAGTGGTTGTTTCTGCACACGAGTCAGATATTCGATTACCAGAATCACTAGAAACGAAGATCCATGTTGGTAATAACTTACAAGTACAATCTATAGGTAAACTAGATACTTCAATTGATATTGATCGTCAGATTTCGGTGCCATTAAAGGGAAGATATTTGGCTGATTTAGAGTTTGAAGTTGAGACTCCAATTACAGTAAGTGTTGATTATGCGACAACGCTAAAAGTTGATCAGGTCATGCCTTTAGAAACAACCACCGATTTAATTTATCAAAATAAATTACTTCCTAGATTTCCATTAAAATTAAATATCCCCATCAATTTGGATATTCCATTTCAGTTAAAACGTAGTTATACCATTCCCGTTAAAATTGCTTTTAATGGTCCGGTTTATTTTGAGTTTGATGAGTCGGTAAACTTACCCATTAAACATCAGTTTAATCCAAGTTTGAAAATTAACGATGCAATGGAAATGGGTAATATCTCAAGCTTTAATGCGATTATGTATAACTCGGTACAGCACACCAAAGCTAATTTAGATATGAAGATGGATTTGCCTTTACGTAATGTTCATCCTTAAGGGGCAACACATAAAGAGAGGCGATGATCTGCTGTAAATTTTTATCAATATCAAAAGAAATAAAATAAGACCTATGAAAGTAGAATTCTCTCGATTTTCTATTCGAGAATTTTATGAAAATATGGCAGAATAGGCGGTTTTAGAGTTTTTAGAGGATTGGCAAATGCGCTTTGTTGATGAAGCAGTCATTACCGTAGAGGCTGGCGACGGTGGCAATGGCGTAGCCAGTTTTCGCCGTGAAAAATTTGTACCATTTGGTGGCCCAGATGGTGGTGATGGCGGACGTGGTGGAAGTATCTATATTCAAGCTGATGATGATACAAGTACGCTAGTCGATTACCGTTACACCCGTAAATTCCGCGCTGAGCGTGGTAAAAACGGTGCAGGTGCTAACTGTACCGGACGCGGTGGTGAAGATGTGGTTTTAAAAGTACCTGTTGGTACAACAATTGTTGATACAGATTCTGGCGATATTATTGGCGACTTGGTTGAAGACGGCCAAAGAATTCTGGTTGCAGGTGGTGGTGAAGGTGGTTTGGGGAATACTCACTTTAAATCATCAACTAACCGTGCTCCACGTAAATGTACTACGGGTACAAAAGGTGAATTTCGTGAAATTCGTCTTGAGTTGAAAGTATTGGCAGATGTTGGCTTATTAGGTATGCCAAATGCGGGTAAATCTACTTTCATTCGTGCTGTAAGTGCTGCAAAACCAAAAGTGGCAGACTATCCATTTACAACCATGGTTCCAAACTTAGGTGTTGTAGATGCTGACCGTCATCGTTCATTTGTAATGGCCGATATTCCGGGTCTTATTGAAGGTGCAGCAGAGGGTGCAGGTCTAGGAATTCGTTTCCTTAAACACTTGGCACGTACTCGTATTCTGTTACACATCATTGATGTACAACCAATTGATGGTTCAGATCCAGCACATAATGCAAAAGCAATTATGAACGAGTTGGCTAAGTTTTCACCTACTTTGGCGAAACTACCGGTTGTTTTGGTGCTGAATAAACTGGATCAAATTGCTGAAGAAAGCCGTGAAGAATGGTGTCAGCACATTCTAGATGAATTAGAGTGGACTGGTCCTGTCTTTAAGACATCAGGCTTATTAAGCGAAGGAACAAAAGAAGTTGTGTATTACTTGATGGATCAGATTGAACAACAACGTGAACGCGAAGTTGAAGATCCTGAGTACGCAGCAGAAGTAAGAGCTTTCCGTGAACAACTAGAAGTTGAAACACGTGAACAAACCATTGCGGCAAAAGAAGCATATCGTGCGATGCGTCGAGCACAACGTCTCGAAAGTATGATGGACGATGATGACGATTTTGACGATGATGAAGACGACAATGATGTAGAAAGCATCTACGTTCGTGACTAAAAAACCGAGGAAAACATGATAGAAGTGGTCGATGGGCAACGTAAGCTCAGTGAGTGTAAACGAATCGTTGTTAAAATCGGATCATCTTTACTCACAGCAAATGGGCAGGGGCTAGATCTGGAAGCTATTTCGCATTGGGCGAAACAGATTGCAGATTTACACAATGCTGGACACGAAATTATTTTAGTGTCTTCAGGAGCTGTAGCAGAAGGTATGGTTCGTATGAAGCTTGCGAGTCGACCCACCGATCTACCCAGTTTACAAGCATGTGCCGCAATTGGGCAAATGGGCCTAATTCATACATGGTCTAGCGTGCTTGAAAATCATAGTATTCGAACAGCGCAAGTGTTATTAACACATGACGATTTGGCAGATCGCCGTCGTTATTTGAACTCATGCGATGCGTTGCAGAACTTGATTGACTGGCGTGTTATTCCGGTTATCAATGAAAACGATACTGTCTCTACTGACGAGATTCGTTTTGGTGATAATGACACCTTAGCAGCAATGGTTGCTGGTCAAGTACATGCTGATTTACTGATCATTTTAACAGATCAGCAAGGCATGTTTGACTCAGACCCACGCCATAACCCAGATGCAAAGTTGTTATCAACTGTGCGTGCCATGGACGATGTCTTATTTGAAATGGCTGGCGGTGGTGGACTTCTTGGACGAGGTGGCATGGTCACTAAAGTTCGTGCTGCACGTTTAGCTGCCAAGTCAGGCTGTCCAACACTGATTGCTAGTGGTGAAAGTGACAATGTATTGTCACGAGTAATGGCTGGTGAAATGTTAGGTACATTATTCACAACAGATAAAGACCGTATGACAGCACATCAACAGTGGCTTGCTGCACATTTACAAACAGCAGGTCGCTTGGTAATTGATGATGGCGCGGTTGACGCGATTAAATCAAAACATCGCAGTTTACTCCCTGTTGGGGTCAAAACTGTTGAAGGACATTTTGATCGTGGTGATGTGGTTGAATGTGTGGATAAACAAGGCAAACGTATTGCGGTTGGACGAGTAAACTTTAGTTCTCGTTCAGCTGAAATTATTAAAGGCCTTTCTTCAGATAAGGTTTACCAAGTACTTGGAGAAGCCCGTTCGCTTGAAATGATCCATCGTGACCATATGGCGATTTATTAAGTTGTGTTCAATTAAAAAGCTCGCTTTATGCGAGCTTTTTTTGTGGTGTTAATGATGGCAAGATTCGATCTTCACCGACCATAAAAGGATGGGTGGCAAGGCTTAGCATGTCTAAATCTTCTGAAGTATTCCCATAAGCATAAATTTGATAATAATCCTGCAAAGAATACTGTTCATGTATTCTTAACTTCTTTTGTTCATTACTACAATCTGGTGTTGAATAGTAGCCCGTCATGATGCCATTTTTAACTTGAGTTTCAGTACAAATTAATTCGATACCTAGTAATTTGCAAAGTGGAGCAAGATAGATATCAATGGAAGCAGAAACTAATACCACCTGATCACCTAATAGCTGGTGTTGCTGTAATTGTGCAAACATTTCAGGTGAAAGCGTCGAGACGAGCTCTTGTGCATATTCTTCACCTAATCTTTGCAGCTCAATTGCTGGGGTATTGCGGAACATGCTTCGGAACAGCTTAGCTCGCATCGCATGGGCAGGATAAAAATTAAGGTAGTAGGCTTGAATCCATGGCAGGATTTTCAAGCCTTGCTTAACGATGTGGCGCTTAGATAACGCATAAAAGATGAACCCTGTAAAACTGTCTTTACTGCACAAGGTCCCATCAAAATCGAACAGGGCGAGATTTTTTATTGTCTTATTCGTTTCGCTCGTTGCATACATGATTCATATCGTCCGTTTACGCGGGTTGCATACCAGTTAGTATTGTAGTCACGACTTAATTTAGGCCCAGAAATTACCACTTGAGGCATCATGGCATAGATCGGCTCTTTGCCAGTTTTAGCCTTATAAAGTTTAGTTAATGCAATATAAGTTGTTGTACTTTCAAACTTTTTCTCTTTTTCTAACTTCAGGTCATCGCGAAGTTGTCTTGGAGTAATTAAAACATTATTTGCAGTAAATAGCTTCATTAACTCTTTTTCTGACTGACTCTGAACTGCGAGTGGATCACCAGATTTATTGTAAAGTAATAAATCACCATCTAAGGTAAGTTTAGTATCAGTAAGGGCATCAAGCATGCTTTGAAAAGCAGCATTACGGCTAGAGTACATGCCTGAGTTATAATCGGCAAAACGGTAAATGGCCTTATCATAGTCTGCTGGATATACCATCAAGCGGTGAATACCATAATATAAACCACCATATTGCGTATAAAGATCATTTCTAAGGTCTGCAATATTCATGCTAGAACGCTTATGAGCTTTGGCATAATTAATATGAACTTGCATTGAACCCAGTGTAGTGATTGGATTCATTTTCTCGCCAATATCTTGTCCGACCAATTTGGCTGCGCCCGTTAAAGCACTGACATGATAATGTTGAGTCATAAAATCAAAAATTTGGCGATAAAGTAAGTCGAGATCTTTTTCAGTTTTGACTTTACGCATCTGACTCATGTAGTTGTTGTCAGGGGAAGGCTGGGTTTTTAATACTTCTTCGAAGTAGCCTGCGACAGTACCACCAACTTTTTCACCAAGTTTGTCTTCAAACTTTTCATTTAAACGGGTACTGACTTCATCAACTGCTTTTTTACCAAGACCCGGTACCACAGGATTGGCAACAAAATTAGATTCCTGATCTACAATCGCGACAATACTGCAGACATTTTGCTTGGTTTTAGGAATTTTTAATTCCTGCATAATATCTTCAATATCTTTGGCCCATGACTCACGATCATGCACACGCGATGGAATTAACTTTTTAATTTGCTGGCTTTCTAAATCGGGCTCATCATTTTTTGACCACCAGGCTTTATCTCCACAAGCAGCTAAACTCATGCATACGGTGACTACACCGAATGATTTTAATAAAAAACGGGAAGACAACGGTTTGTTCATGGCGAGGAAAGCACCTGCAAAAAAGATGAGCTGATCAAGCGGATGAAGTATACTATGTTGATCATCAATTGTATGAATATATATGTATATTGGTCCCTATCAACTGTCAAATAATTTAATTGTTGCCCCTATGGCCGGCGTCACAGACCGTCCATTTAGAACACTGTGTAAGTATTTTGGTGCGGGTCATGCGGTGAGCGAAATGATGACTGCTGACAAAACTTTGCGGATGACTAAAAAAAGTCTTTATCGTGCGAATTTTGATGGAGAGCTCGCTCCTATTTCTGCACAAATTGCAGGTTCTGATCCTGAGCAGTTGGCTGAGGCTGCCCGTTATCAAGTTGCAAATGGGGCGCAAATTGTTGACATCAATATGGGATGTCCTGCAAAAAAAGTATGTAATAAATTAGCAGGTTCAGCATTATTACAAGATGAGGACTTGGTTGCTCGAATACTGGATGCTGTTGTTGCAGCAGTTGATGTTCCTGTGACGTTAAAAACCCGTTTGGGATTTTTAAATGGCCAAGAAAATATTTTACGGGTAGCAAAACGTGCTGAAGAGGCTGGGATTGCTGCGTTAGCATTGCATGGCCGTACACGTGAAGACATGTATTTAAATACAGCACGTTATGAATTAATCAAACATGTTAAACAGTTAATCAATATTCCAGTAATTGCCAATGGTGACATTGATAGTCCTGAGAAAGCAAAATATGTATTGGACTATACTGGCGCCGATGCAATTATGATTGGGCGGGCTGCACAAGGTCGACCATGGATTTTCCGTGAAATTGCTCATTATTTAAAAACTGGTGAGCATTTGGCTGCTCCCAATATTGAAGAAGTCAAAGATGTACTTTTAGGACATTTGTCTGAGTTATATCAATTTTATGGTGAATATTCCGGATGTCGTATTGCTCGTAAGCATATTGCTTGGTACACCAAAGGCTTACGTTCAAGTAATGAGTTCCGACAAAATATGTATAAAGTTGAAACCACTGCTGAACAAGCATTAGTGGTCGAGAGTTATTTTAATCAATTACTTGCAGAAGGTAATTTGATGAGCGATGTTCAGGTTGAACAAGTTAATTTATTGGCTACTCACTAAAATAAAGCAACCAGTACACGGGCTGGTTGCTTAAAATCTTTATTTATTCATTATCTAGCATTTCAACAACGAGTTGATTGACCAGATCAGATGCGCCTAATTCGCGTATTTGTGCAACATTACTTCCTGCCCAAAATGCACCAAAACCATAGTCATGGTGTTTACTCGCAAGAGCATTGAGCTGCTTTGCTAAATCGTAAGCGTATGGATATTCTGGTTGGGCAGGTCGAGTAGGTGAATCGATTTTGGTATGCCAATGGTTGAATAAACCGCGAGCGGGGCGCCCAGAAAGACTCGCGCTGATTTGCGTTACAGGTTCAGTAAATAATGCTTTGCGATATTCAGCAGAAGCATTTGAAGTTTGACATTGAACAAATGCTGTACCTAACTGGACTGCGGTTGCTCCTAAGCCCAACATATGTTTGGCTTGTAAGCCAGTCATGATGCCACCTGCAGCTACAACCGGAAGCTTGCAATGCTTCACAATCAATTGGACCAAGTCACTGGTTTTAATCGCTGCATCAAAAGTCTGGTTGAAAATTCCTCGATGTCCACCAGCTTCAATACCTTGAGCAACAATAATATCTATATCTGCTGCCTCAATCGCTTGGGCTTCAATCAGGTTGGTAGCCGAAACCATAGTCAAAATACCAGCTTCTTTCAAAGCTTTAATTTGATGTGGATGCGGAATACCAAAATGGAAGCTCACCGCTTTAGGTTTAGTTTCTAAAACAACATTTAAAAAATCATCATTGTCTAAAAAACTTGGATAAATACAGTGCAATTCTTGAGGTGGTTGAACACCAAATTTTTCGAAATGAGGACGTAGATATTCAATCCATTGTTTTGCTTTTTCTAGATTAAGTTCTGTAGATTGATGACAGAAAAAATTAACCTGAAATGAGTTTTCAGTGAGTGCTTGAGTTTTTAAAATTTGTTCACGTGCACTTTGTGGAGTATTTGCTCCCAAGCCTAATGATCCAAGGCCTCCTTGATTTGAAACCTCGGCCGCTAGTTCTGGTGTAGAAACCCCTGCCATGGGAGCCAGAAAAATTGGATGTTTAATTGCAAGTTGTTGTAATAGGCTCATTTTATTCACCTCACTTCTTTCACTTCACCATAACGTGAAAATAGAATGAAGAGCAAATAATATTGGCTATTTAATTTTTAAATATTCTAGAGGACTATTTTAAAAATCTTTTTATAAAGGAGTGACGTTAAATAAAGAACCGATCCAGCTTGAAAAAGCCATTGCTAAAATTCCCCATAACGTAATACGTAAACTACCTTTAAGTTTAGATGTACCTGCAAAATAACTAGAAAGTGCACCTAAAATCGCTAATGAAAGAATACCGGTAGCCAAAACCACAGGCATAATCCATTGATTCGGGCTCAGTAATATAGCGAGCATGGGGAAAAAAGCCCCAAAAGAAAATGATGCAGCAGATGATAATGCAGCTTGTACAGGATTGGCTGCCGTATTTTCATGGATACCTATTTCATCACGGGCATGTGCACCCAATGCATCATGAGTGGTTAGCTGCAAAGCAACTTCTTGAGCTAGTTCTTTAGACAAGCCTCTAGAAATATAAATTTGAGTTAATTCATCTAACTCTTTTTGCGGGTGCCTCGAGAGTTCTTTTGCTTCAATAGCTAAATCAGCTTTTTCAATATCTTCTTGAGATTTTACGGAAATATATTCGCCGGCGGCCATTGATGTAGCCCCAGAAATTAGTCCAGCAATACATGTAATTAATAGAGTATGGGAGTTGGCTCCACTTGCTGCCATGCCCATAATTAAGCTAGTGACAGAAATAATTCCATCATTGGCTCCTAAAACTGAAGCTCTTAACCAACCTGAACGGTGAATTGCATGATGCTCTGTATGATGTGGAAAAGCCATGTGTTTTTCCTTATAAATGTTTTATAAATACTATGAAACTTTACAATTTATTGATCAAAAAATATGTCATCATTATAGGAAATTTAGGGATACTAAAGAATAGATCAATAATAAAAATGGAGACTAACTTATTTATATAAAACATTTTTAACCTAACTTAACGATGTAAATCATTATTTTTAATTATGATATTTATTGATCATTCCAAAAAATTGCCCCTAATAACTCTAATTTACTGTAGAGGTGAAAATGAAAAATAGCAAAACAATAAATTCTATAACGCATTCAATATTACTTATGGGAGCAGTGATCTCTTCTTTAACGGTAGTGAGCATGGACTCTGTTTATGCACAGGACCAAGTAGCTTCAGACTATAAACCTGGAAACCTCATTTATGATAAGTGGGACAGATTTTATAAAATAGAGCAGTCTCAACCCCAAGAAGCAGAAAAAATATTAGTTGAGTTGAGTAAGCTGACCCCTACAGATATTAAAGTCTGGAAAAGCCTTACTTATTTACAAATTCGGCTCGAAAAAAGAGATGAGGCTTTACAGAGTTTAAGGCAAGCAAGAGCTTTAGCTCCTCAAGACGACACTTTAAAATTACAAGAAGCATATTTGCTGAATCAGCAGAAAAAAGACCGTGAAGCATTGGTTTTATTTAAAGAATTAACTTCATCTTCAGATCCAGCAATTGCAGCAAAGGCAACTCAAGCGGTTAAAAATTTAAGTGGGGGTGAGGTTAAACCATATTTTGGTGATATTTATTTTGCACCCTCTTATGAGTCACGTTATGACGATGTTATTTTTCCTTTAAAAGTTCGGTACGGTAAAAACATCGATAACGGACGAGCTCAAGTATATGGCTTTCTTAATTTAAACCGTGATACTAAATCTCAAGGTGGAGTACGACCTGAAATTATTGATGAAAATGCGGTTACTCTTGGGGTAGGTGCAAATTATCAACCGTGGACTTCAATTCCTGTTCGAGCTTATGTCGAAGTTGGAGGAAGTTATGACTTGATTGATCGAAATAGAAAAAAATTTCGTGAAAGTGTTGTAGGCGGTGTAACGGGTTATCAGGAATGGTATTCGCAATCTAACTGTAATCATACACTTTGTTTAGATAATTACTTTACTGACCTCTATGGTAATGTCGCGACTTATTCAAGAGAAGACTATAACGTTATTGGAGATTTACGCTTACGCTCAGGTTTAAATTTATATAAGGGGGACAATGGAACTGTGCAGGCTTATGTGAAATTGCATGGCTTAGCAGACAGTAAAAATGAATATTACAATAATTTATTTGAATATGGCCCAGGGATTTCATGGCAGCCTTTTAACTATCAACCAATAAAACTACGTGTTGAACGTCTATATGGCAACTATTTTAAAGACGTGCCTATTAATACAAAAGATCATTACAACAATACCCGAGTAGAACTTGTTTTTTATAAGGACTTCTAATAATGAAAAAAATTTTTATTTCGATTGTTTTTGGTACCCGTCCAGAGCTTATAAAATTGGCTCCAGTAATTCTATTAGCAAAACAAGACTCACGATTTCAGGTAGAAGTTATTTTCACGGGGCAGCATGATGAATTAGTGCGAGATGCTATAGATTTCTTTGGGGTTGAAATTGACCACCGACTTAAAATTATGAATGCAGGACAAAGCCTAAATCAGCTATTGATTCATGGTTTGACACAACTTGAGCATGTCTACACTGATGGTCAAAAAAGAGATGCGATTGTCATTCAGGGGGATACTACTACTGTATTAGCTGCTGGGTTAGTCGCTTTTTCAATGAAGATACCTGTTGCCCATGTCGAAGCAGGTTTGCGTTCTTATGATTTAGATCATCCGTTTCCCGAAGAAGGAAACCGCCAGTTAGTTTCCCGTATTACCAAATGGCATTTTGCCCCTACAGAGCAATCAAAGCGGAATTTGTTAAATGAGCAAATTCCGCTTTCTTTAATTACAGTGACAGGTAATACTGTAGTCGATGCTGTGTATTTAGGTAGAAAATTAATTGCGGAAAAAACTGGTTTAAAAAAATCAGCTTGAACCTTACGGAATTGAATTAAAACCAAATGATAAGGTTGTACTTATTACCGCTCACCGCCGTGAAAATTTCGGTGAAGGAATCCAAAATATTTGTAATGCAGTTGAGCATTTAACTAATCATCATCCAGATTTGCATTTTATTTGGCCTGTGCATTTAAACCCAGCTGTACATGATGTAGTACATGATAAGTTTAAAAATCATGCTCAAATTCATTTGGTTAAGCCACTTGATTATCCAAGTTTATTGGCCGTTATAGACCGTTCTAGTTTTATTTTGACGGACTCTGGTGGTTTACAAGAGGAAAGTCCATCGTTTAATAAACCTGTATTAATTTTACGAGATACGACTGAACGCCCAGAAGTGGTAGAGGTGGGAGCTGGAGTACTGGTTGGTACAAATCAGCAAAAAATTATAGATGAAGCTGAGAAACTTTTAACGGATTCACAGCATTATCAAAAAATGGCAAATGTTGAAAATCCGTTTGGTGATGGGCGTGCTGCTCAGCGAATATTGGATGAAATTGCTAAAACTTATGAATAGAAGTCATTTATTTTGAAATTTCAGATTCGTTTATGGCGGTAGATGTGCTGCCATAAGTGAGGCGATACCATAAACCGACGATGTAAACCGACCACCGTCCCATGTAGTGTGGACCATCAAAAATATAAATTTTCTTGCCTTCATAAGCTTTAATCTGAGAAATGATTTCCCAAGGATAGGCTGCTCGGAATTGTCCATTTTTCTTGGTTCGAAAGGCTTCTAGCACAATCACCGTTTTATCTTTTCCAAGAGTTTGCTCAAGTTGATCTAAAATACGTCTAGCTTGTTGAGGAGTCCTTACACCAACGCCTACGCCGTCTTGAAAAAAGATGCCCGCTTGTTGAGGTAGCCAACTTTTAACCCACAAATCATAGTTTTCGGGTTCACTTTCGCCGCTGTAAACACTAACCCAGATAGGTGAAGGGAGCTTTTCTAAAACATGGCCTAATGTACTGACTCTTAGCCATGTTGGATCGGCTTCTACTGGAAAATAATAACCTTTTAATGGTGCATCTTTTTGTTCTTGAATAATTTGCGCAGATTTTTCTCCTAAAGCAACGACATTTGCACGTGCTTCACGTTCGTTATATTCACCTGCTAAACCCA
This sequence comes from Acinetobacter sp. ABJ_C4_1, assembly GCF_044538495.1. Lineage (NCBI taxonomy): Bacteria > Pseudomonadati > Pseudomonadota > Gammaproteobacteria > Moraxellales > Moraxellaceae > Acinetobacter > Acinetobacter sp. ABJ_C4_1. Next base: position 25,980 of record NZ_JBIUCQ010000001.1, read on the forward strand.
AGATAAGATTTTGAGCCCAAGGTTGTTGTTTAATTTTTTGTATATCAATGGCATTTTCCCATTGAGGAAGAGTGGAGTTTTTCCACCAAGATTTAGATTCGACGACTGACCATTGAGGAACAAAAGTGTTCACTCCTAAGTAATGCCAGTTTCCTTTAGGAGGAGTGGTGTTATTGTCGGGTTGCCAGAAAATGCCTTCAATAATAGGAGGCTGTCCATGATTTTTGAACAACCCCGCATAAGCTACTACACTACATATAATTAAAATAATAAAAGCAGTTATTTTAATTGGTATCTGTTTTCTCATTATTTCGTCGTAACCAATACCACAAGAAGATCACTATTATCATAATTGCAGAGATAATCACAACTAGCAAAAAGAATGATGACTGTTGGACTAGTGGTGCTTTTTGGTTGCCTACAATTAATTTTTGGAGAACATAAATATTACCATTTTCAGAAACCAGCATTTTGGTGACATTGTTTGGAATTTTATGTTGTATTTTCCCCCATAAATGCATAAAGGTGAGTGCACCGTTTTCAGAGTCAGTAATCACATCAAAGCGGTTATTGTTATAACTCACAATAAAACCATTTGCTGCCGCAGGTGCATAAATAATGTTTTGATGCATTAAGATTTGTTGCTGATAAATCTCTTTATTTACTCTCACATTAACTGCTTGCGGAGTGTTGGGTGAAAAACGTACTAGGTTTAAAGGTATTGGCGCTTGTGTAAGTAACATATTTTTAGCGACTTGCCCCAAAATAATAGCCATATTCAGTGCACCTGACTGGTCATCAATTGCAATTGTTGGCTTAGTTGCTAACGTCATGGAAAGTGCTGCAACACCATTTTTGAGCTTATGTGGAAGTTTTACCGTTGACTTGGCGGTATCAACCCAAAGTGAACCGTGAGCATTTGGTAAACACTGTGAGTTGGCAATGACTGAGTTTTCAAGTTTTAAGCTAAAGTTTGTTGTATTTGAAATTTCCTTGGCAAAGATGTTGAACTGTCGGTTTACAGGGTCAGAAGCAAGATCTGCCGTTTTCATACTACCAGCAAGGCCGCCATCCAGCCATGCAGTGATACTAGAGCCTTGTAATAAACCACTTTGAATACGAAGTGCGATTTGTCCCTGTAGGATATCAGTTGGTTGCCACACTGCTGGGAAATCAAGAAAGAGGTTCTTTTCAGCATGGTTGAGTCTGAAGTCGCTAATACCCAAATCTGCAAGCGTATCAATTTTTCTAAATTGCGCCCACGCTGGTGTTGAAATTGTGGTTGGGAAAATAGCACTGCCTGTATCAAGCTGCTGTACATAAGACGGGTTAATTAGTCCATTAATTGTGGCTGTAAGCTCTTGAGGTGTGTGGTAAGTAATTGATAATGTCGGTACACCTTCTGCTGGTTTTGCAATTTGTACTAAAGCACCGCCTTTAAGTGGGCTAGCCGAATGAATTACTTCAATAATAAAGTTTGTTTCAGGGTTTAAATTAGTTTGCCCTGAATCGACCCATTCAATTGGTGTTACAGAACTCCAAGAACTTGCTAAACGAGCTAGCATGGATGCTTCGGTAATTTCCTTACGGTTATATTTTAAAATTCCAACAAATGGGGTAGGACGTCTAGCTTGTGGGTTAAATAGGGCATCTGGTAAATCTTTTAAACGGTATATATTTCGGACAGGAGTAAAGTCGAGTTGGGAATTACTCAAATAAGTTAAATGATCGATATCTTCGGTACAGAAGGTTTCTTTTGTTTGGTTTAGAGTTGTCGGTTTAGCATATTGTTGAATAATAAAATCTAAACGGTGAAAACCACTTGGGCTGGCAGGAATATTAAATTTAAATTGGCCGTCACCATTTAAGGTCGTGTTATAGATGAGTTTATCGTCATATTTCACCAGTAATGTTGTGTCGTTTTCAGTTGAGTAGTCACTAGAAAACTGGACATTTTGCCATTCAGCACCTTTCCCAACATAGAAAAAATGAGGCTCGACAGTATATTTAGTCGAGGTACTAATATCATCCAGTTTCCATGTATATGCATGAGCAGACATGGCGAGTAAAAAACTGGTGCTGGCAAGGAACACTTGAGCTGTTTGGTAAAGATCGAAAGTCTTTTTCATTTATTTTTTCTCCTTGCTACGTTCCGTTTTGTACCATTGAAGGGAGTTGCCCTGTATTTTATTTTTTAGCATGTCAAATGCGGCTTTAAATACAATAAATAAGAAGATTTGTGAGTAACTTACGTAAGATAAAACAGAGTAAAAATAGAGTTCTGGTTTAACTTTTTCTAAAGATAGCGTAAACCACATTTGTGCCACATATAGGCAAAATGAAAGGCCCCACAGTAACGTAAATGGACCCGGAACTGAAATGCCTGCAATATCAAGTAAGCCAAGCGTTAAAGTGATATGACTCCAGAATAGAGCTGGTACGAAAAGGATGTAGCACATAATGTTATTCAGAATTTCAATTCCGATAGGAAATGGCGTTCTCAGTGCTACAGGTAAATATTTACGTGTCACATAAAAATTACCTTGAGTCCAGCGTGAGCGCTGTTTAACAAATACACTTAAGGAAGGAGGGTCCTGTTGCCAACCAATTGCATAGGGAACCCATTTAATTCGTTTTTGTCCGATAAAAATTCGGAAACTCATTTCTGTATCATCGACTAGCGACTTTTCATCAAAACCACCTAAAGTTTCTAATGCATCGCGCCAGATAACGTAGTTAGTCCCCATCAATGTTGATAGTTCAAAACGTTGCCAGCGCCCACCCTGAAAAATCCACTGAAAAAAGATGAACTCAATGGCAATAAAGCGAGTCAAAATACTATCTTGCCAGTTACGGGTTCTAACTTTGCCATTTACAGCGACTAACTTTTTATCTGCCAGTAAGGTTTGTGCGAGTAATCGGACACAATCAGGTTCAGGAGTACTATCTGCATCATAAACAACAATTAACTCGCCTTTAGCATGAGGAAGGCCATTATTGAGTGTTCTTGATTTACCTTTACCGCCCATACCTTTGGGGACATTAACAATCTTTATGCACGGATAAATTTTTGCAAGGTTTTCTGCAATTTCAAGGGTGTTGTCTTTAGAGCCATCATTAATAAGCAGTACTTCATAAGACTCTGCTGGATAGTCCTGTTGGGCAATGGCATGTAAAGTATCTTCAATCACCACGCCTTCGTTATAGGCGGGAATTAAAACACTTAAGACAGGCCATCTCTCTGGTATTGGCAGATTGTGTAGTTCTTTTTCAGCAGTTTTTGAATATTTCCATGCTTGATAGCTTAACCAAGCCCAAAATGCTTGTGGAATCCAAATCCCTAAAAAACCAAATAAAAACAGGATATCAATGGGAGCCATTTTTACGAACCCTCCTAATAATAGAGAAGGTGAGCAGTAGCAGTAAAATTAACCCGACGACCAAAGAGATCCACGAAATATAGCTACCAAATGTACCGAGAAGATCTGGATAAGTTGTTGTTAAAATCAGATCTAGAGGAACAACAACAATGCTTAAACCAATAAATATATAACCAATAAGATTGGTAGTGACATGTTCAGGTGTACTTACGTAGTTAATATTATTAAATTTCCATGAAATACCGAGTTGAGGATACCGAATATTGGACACAGGTAAGTCCGTAGGAGGATTAATGATAATTTCATAACCCGAAACATGACCGTTAAAGTTCTTTGCTGAGTAAAAGAAATGCTGACCTTGTCGGATTTTTCTAGAGGGTAAAGGTAGGGTCGAGGTATTTAATTCAACAATATAACTTCCCGCAGGTTGTGAAATTAAATTTTCATCCCATCCAGTACTTACAAAAGCAGCCATTGGCCGTAAACCAATAGCTGTTGAAAATGTGGCCTTAGCAGCAAAATATTGAGGTTGTTCTGTTTTAAATAAAACGATAGGAATAGCGCCTTGGCTTATTGCTTCTTTTAATAAGAAATAGTGAGGGAAACCAAATACTTCATCTGGCAAGATAATGCCGGGTTTAATTCCATGATGTATAAGTCTCTGGAAACTTTCTGATTTGAGCTGGTCAATGGTAAAGACAGGCCACCATGTGTCTTGATATGGAAAAAACATGGAAAGATCATTAGAACTTTGAACTTCAGTTTTTATTTGCTCAGCTTTAATTTCACAATGATAATATTGCCGATAAAACTGTTGTAGAGTGGCATCTGGATATTGGCTAGAAGCAATCACAATTCCACAAATATTGAGAAGATTGGACATTAGCTCATCTCCTCAGGTGGAATTGGAATAATTTTATATTCCACCTCAAGGCGTAATGTCATAATTTCTCTTAATTTTTTAATAAAGTCAGGTTCTTCTTCAGTTTTTTGCTGGCGAATGACAATACTGTATATATTTTCCAAGTCATCATCTGCAAACTGGAAAATAATCTCATTAGGTTCATGTTGGCTCAAAATCTTAATCATTTCGTTTTGAGTGGTTTTCCAAACATCATCACCTAGCATTTCTTTGATTAAACTACGATTAAGAATCTTGATCGCAAAGACTTCATAGTCTTGTACATTATGGTGATCAAGAAGCTTAAAAAAGCTGCGCTGGAAATATTTTAAAGCACTGATCGGGAAAATATCGCGGCGATAATTTCGGTCATAGCTTTGAATATCTCGATATTTTTGAACATTAATTTCGATATTGTGGCGTACAGCACTTAAAAAGAGCGGAATAAGGGGAATAATAAAAAGTAAAAGAAGCTGCCGCTCAATGTGCGTTTGCGCTCCTAAGTCGAGTAGAAAATATACGGCAACTCCAATGAATGCGAGTAAACCGACAATTAAAGACAAGCCGACTTCTAAAAAAGCGCCGGAAATTAAAAGAAGAAGAATAAAAATCCAACTTCCTCTAAAACTCACAGGCAACCACTCATATGCAACCATTCCCATAAATAGATGAGCTGCGATAATCCATAAGACGAGTGTTCTACCTGGGTTTTTTTGCTGCATGCGCGCTATGCTACCTTTTTGTAATGTTAATTTTTTTATACTTTTATAATGAAAGGTGTTGATTTGCGAAGTTGTTGTTGTTTCTGTCCTTTTTAAGTATCTAATATATTTATTTGTAGTTGAAAGTCCCTTTATAGTCAAATCCTCTTATTAATTGTTAATCAAAAATAAACAGATAAGACTCAATTCTTATCTAAATACTCTTGAATGTTTCAATTGCTTTAATACGTGATTCTTTTAAGTCTACAATTGGTTTTGGATAATTTAAGCGAAGACTCGTTTTGGTTGAGTAAGGTTCATGAATGGATTTATTGTCCAGATGAGCTAATTCTTTCACCCACTTGCGAATATAGTTTCCATTCGGATCAAATTTTTGTGATTGACTAACTGGGTTAAAAATCCGGAAATAAGGTACAGCATCTGTTCCAGTTGAGGCACACCACTGCCAGCCACCATTGTTCGCCGCTAAGTCCCCATCAATTAAATGTTGCATAAACCATTGTTCACCAATGCGCCAATCAATCAGTAAGTTTTTGCATAAAAACATAGCGGTAATCATTCGTACTCGGTTATGCATCCAGCCTGTCTCTAAAAGTTGACGCATGCCAGCATCAACGATAGGGATACCCGTTTGGCCAGTTTGCCATGCTGTCAGGTGTTCTGGATTATGATTCCATTGAATTTTTTGAGTATCTTTTTTAAATGGGATGTGTTTAGACACATACGGAAAATCAAATAAAATATGCTGATAGAATTCTCGCCAAAGAAGTTCATCCAACCATGTTTGTTGGCCTTCATCGACTAAGTGAAAGTTGCCGTGTTGAGCACGAAAGAGCGCTTGTAAACACTGTCGAATAGATAAAATGCCAATATTTAAATAAGGCGAAAGTTTGCTTGTACCTTCTACGTGAGGAAAATCTCGCTCGACTTTATAGTGAGACACCGAGTCTTTAATAAATTCATCTAACTGTTCTAATGCATATGATTCGCCAACATGCCATAAATCTTGCTGTTCTTTAGAAATAGATGAACAAAATAGTTCTTCAATTTCAGCTAAGTCTGCATTTCCCACATTTAAGAAATCAGTTGGAACTTTAGTTTGTTTATTGGGTAAAGGGTAGCATTGAGGTAAACCGCTGGTATCTAGTTTTGCATAACATGCTTTTTTGAATGCACTAAAAACTTGATACGGTTGTTCTGATTTGTTGCGAACTGAACGCAGGGGAAAAATCGTGCGGTCATGAAATAAAAAAAGTTCTTTGCTGCCTTTATTTAAAGAGTCTTGTACTGTTTTATCTCTTTTTAATTCATTTACACCCATTTCAATATTGGCATAAACATTTTCAATATTATATTTCTTGCTGAAATCAGAAATAAATTTGGCGATATCTTTCCAATTGGGAATGACTTGGATAATAAGTGGAATATGAAGTGTTGCTAATTCTTTTTGAAGCTCTTTGAGTTGTCGTAAATAAAAATTAATTTTTATTGGAGCATCGTCGTGTTTTTTCCATTGCTCTGGCGATAAGATGACTAATCCAATTGAAGGTCCTTGGTGACAGGCATGCCATAAAGCTGCATGATCGCGTACTCGCAAATCTTGTCGGAACCAAATCAACTGATAAGCATTTGACATGCATAGTCCAATAATAAATTAACTCACTGAATATTATATAAAATAAAGGCATAAAAAAAGCAAAGCCGAAGCTTTGCTTTTTATCATCTTGTGAAAGATGAATTAGTGGTGGTGACCACCTGCACCGTGTACGTGACCGTGATCTAATTCTTCTTGAGAAGCTTCACGGATTTCTACGATTTCAACTTCAAAAGTTAAATCTTGACCAGCAAGTGGGAAGTTAGCATCAACTACAACGTTGTCGCCTTCAACCGCTTTAACAGTAACGATTTGAACGCCGTCATCTGTTTGAGCTTGGAATTGCATACCAGGTTGAATGTTATCAACACCTTGGAACATTTGAGCTGGAACTTCTTGTACTAGGTCTGGGTTGTATTCGCCATAACCTTCAGCAGCTGGTACGTTTACAGTGAATTTATCACCAACAGTCTTACCAGTTAATGCATTTTCTAAACCAGGAATGATATTGCCTGCGCCATGCAAATAGGCAAGTGGTTCACCTTGAGATTGATCAAGTGTTTCACCCTCAGCGTTTGTTAATTTATAGTGGAATGAAACCACGTGGTTATTTGCAATTGCAGTCATGTTTTTGATCCATTCAATCAATTAAAGCGTACATCATAAAGTGAAAAATAAATTTTGTAGACTACAAAATCTCAATCTTTAACACTTTTTCTAATGCGTTTTTGTCTATATAGGGATGAACTTAAAAAATTCAACTCAATACAGCTTAATTTTTGGACGTACTCGTCTTGTAAGTAAATCTTTCACTGTGAGTAGTCCAGCTTGAGTGTATCCGTGAATTGTTGCTTGATGTAAACGGTATAAAGATACATACATCGTTTTAGCAATATATCCTTGTACACTGACATCCCCAAGCAATTCTCCAACGGCTTTATTACGACTTAAAGACACAAGTGAACCTTTGTCATTAAAAGTGAACATTGGCTGTGAACGGCCATTAAGTCTGGCAGCCATCGCATCAACTAAAAAGCTTGCTTGTTGGCTGGCAACTTGAGCACGTGGTCCAAGAGGCGGGTTTCGTGCATCAAGCTGGCAATGTGCACAGTCACCGAAAGCGAATACATTTGGGTCAGAATAAGTTTGCAGGGTTGCATAGACCATTAAGCGGTTAATGTTGTCACGTTCGAAGTCGGTAAAACTTTCAAGAACTTTGGGAGCTTTTACCCCAGCTGCCCATACCGTAATATCACTTTTGAGCTGATGACCGTTACTGAAATAGATGCAATGCTTATCAACTTTTTCAACGCGGTGTTGAGTTAAAATTTCGATGCCCATTTTTTGGAGCTGTTTTGCACTATGCTCAGCCGTTTTCTCATTTAGGGCAGGAAGAATTCGTCCTGATGCTTCAATCAGTGTAATTTGGACTTGTTTAGGATGGATTTTTTTCAAACCATAGCGATAAAAGTTTTTGGTTGTTTCAATAAGTTCTGCTGCAAGTTCGACGCCAGTTGCACCCGCGCCAATGATTCCAATATTTAAGGTACGTTGATCTGGTTGATTTTGCGCTTCGATGTATAAATGCAAAAGGTCTTGTTGGAAAATATCAGCTTGTTTTCGACTATCGAGAAAATGACAGTTTTCACGTACCCCTGGTGTATTAAAGTCATTTGATACAGAACCAAGCGCCAAAATAAGCGTGTCATAACTCAGTTGTTGAACATGATTGTTTTGTTCTTTAGACACTTGAGGGGGCACTAAATCTATTATTTTTTTCTCTTTATCAATTGCAACAAACGTTCCTAATACAAATTCGTAATGATGTTTCTCTGCATGGGCAAAATAATTGGTTTGTTCTTCGTGAGGATTTAAAGAACCCGCAGCAATTTCATGCAGTAGCGGCTTCCAGATATGAGTCAAATTTTGGTCGACTAATGTAATTTTAGCTTTACCACTTTTCCCAAAAGTTTCACCGAGTTGTGTGGCAAGTTCTAAACCACCCGCACCACCACCGACAATAACAATATGATGTAAACTTTGGGCCATTTTTATCACCTAATTATTTTTCTATAAAAAAAGATGGCTAAATTATGCCATCTTTTATTTATAAAATTTATTGTGCCTCTGTGCACAATTTGATGTTTTTAGTGCGAATCTACAGGGTAGAGTTTTGCTGCACTATGGTTACTCGATGAAAAAATAGAGAAAAGATTAGAGAACCACATCATGATTCTTTGGAAAATGTTCGCTTCTTCAATATGCACATCATTTTCAATTTGTAGGCTGCGAATCAATTGATTATTTTGATAAATTGAAACAGTTGCCAAGTTCATCGCCTTCATTAACGGTGCAGTTAACTTTTGCTCATTTAACTCAATGTTTACACGTGTTTGAGTGGTTTCAAGTGGAGCAATAGTTTTAGGCTGCTTGTTACTATCAAGAACTTGAATACGCTGTGTAGCATAATCAAACGTATTTAAATCGATTGCTGCTGGCTCAGCATATAAAGAAGTCGTAACAATGGTCGGCTGCTTAGTTTCTACTTTAAACATTTTTAAAGTTGATTTAATCACAGGTAGCTCAGCAATTAGTTTTTGCTCTGGAATAACCACTTCATCACGTGTATATGCATACGCAAGATTCATTAACTTATCGGCAATTTCAGCGCGTTTCACGGCACTTGGTGTACCTAAAACAATAACCAGTAAACGTCTTTGCGGTAAGTTTGGTGAAAACGAAGGGCGCGAAGCTGTGAGAGCCAAGTTATAACCCGCTGCTTTGGTATAGCCAGTTTTTAAACCATCTACAGATGGATCATATTTCAAAGCAAGGTTGGTCGCATGGTGAAAACGTTGATTGTAGCTAAAGCTTGGCATTTTTGAATAATGTAAATATTCAGGTGTTTGATGAATCACTGCCTGACTTAATAAGCTCAAATCATGAGCTGTAGTGTAATGGTCAGGCATTGTAATCCCGGCAGGGTTACTAAAATGCGTGTCTTTCATACCTAATGCTTGCGCTTCTTGATTCATACGTTGTACGAAATGAGGCACGTCACCAGAAATTTTTTCTGCCAAAGTCACAGCAGCATCATTTGCCGACATCACAATTAAACCAGCCAAAAGCTGATCAACTGAAATTTGCTCGCCCGCTTTGAGGTACATTTGTGATTCGTCCCACTGAACCACACCTACGACAGGGGTTGCAGTAATGACTTGATCTAGCTTTAATTTTCCAGCCTTAATCTCTTTTAATGCAATGTAGGCAACCATCATTTTGGTTAAGGATGCTGGTGCACGTTGTACATGACTATTATGCTCAGCAATGATTTGTCCAGATTGAGTGTCTACAATTGTCCATGCAGCGGCTTCAACACTTTCAGGAGCAATATTAAGTAGAGCAGCATTGGTAAGAGTAGTACAGAAAATACTAAACAGCGTAAAAAGAGATAGGAAGAATTTCACTAGGTGACCTTGACGTTTACTGGCAAATACGGAACACAGATGCCCAGCATGCTATGCCTTTTTTTTGTAGAAGGCTAGTGTGAATTGTTGCCAAAAAATACATCTACGCAAGTGGATACAAAAAAGTGATAATCTAATGTGAAACCGTTCTTATTTTAAAATTGAAGAATTTATGTTGCATTATCAAATAGAGTTCGATGATTACAAACAGCACCTTGTTCACGTAACAATTCGTTTTTTAGCGAATCCAAATCAGGAACTATGGTTACCAACGTGGATTCCGGGCAGTTATTTAATTCGTGAGTTTTCTAAGCATATTGAGGCTGTAAAAGCTTACGATGAAGCTGGACGTATGCTCAATATTAAAAAAACTGAAAAAAATCGCTGGCGTTTATTTAACACCGACCATGAGTTAATTACTGTTGAATATGATGTGTATGCTTATGATTTGTCGGTACGTGGTGCTTATGTAGATCAAACTCGTCTATATATTAACCCTGCCTGTGTATGCTTAGGTTTAGATGGCCAAGAACAATCTGCTTGTGAATTAGAAATCTTTTTGCCTGATGAATTAAAACACTTTCAATTAGCCACTGGCTTAGCTTCAAAAAGCTTAGTTAAGGGACGTTTTACCTTAAAAGCTGATCATTATGATCAACTGATTGATAGTCCATTTGAACTGGCTGATCAAACACGTTTTAGTTTCGAAGCGCACGGAATTGCACATGAATTTGCAATTTCAGGACAGCACAGTACCAATGTGGACCGTTTAAAAGCGGACATTGAAAAAATCTGTGCAGCTGAAATTGAAATGTTTGGTTCAGCGCCATTTAAAAACTATACGTTTATGACGATGGCAACAGGGAATAGTTATGGTGGCTTAGAGCATTGCAATAGTACAAGTCTGATTACACCACGTGATGATTTACCAAAGTCGAATGAACCTACTGAACCATCAAAAGACTATCAACGTTTCTTAGGTTTATGTAGCCATGAGTATTTTCATTCTTGGTTAGTGAAGTTTATTCGCCCAGAAAACTTTGCAAATTATAATCTTCATCAAGAAGGTTATACCTCGCTACTGTGGATCTTTGAAGGGTTTACTTCATATTATGATGATCTCATTTTATTACGTAGCGGTGTGATCTCTCAGAAGTCTTATCTAGATTTGTTGAAGTCACAGCTTGATCGTTATTTACAAAATCCGGGTCGCTTTGTTCAAACAGTAGCTGAATCAAGTTTTGATGCATGGATTAAGTTTTATCGTCCAGATGAAAACACCAATAATGCGGGCACTAGCTATTACAACAAAGGTGCATTAGTTGCCCTATGTTTAGATTTAGGCTTGCGTTTACGTGGTTCTAGTCTTGATGCCTTAATGCGTCGATTGTATGAAAATACACAAAATGGTATTCAGGTTAATGAACGTACCGTTTTCGATTTATGTGAAGAGTTAACGGGTGATAGTTGGGTTGAGCAAATCAATCATTTGATTAACACAACGGATGAGTTACCGCTAGATCAGTTATTCCCTGAGTTTGGTTTAAGTTATACATTTAAAAATGATAAGACATTAGCTTATGGTTTAAAGCTAACCGATAAACCTGAAGGTGTATTGGTACAAAATGCTCAACGTGAAGGAGCTGGGGCAAAAGCAGGTATTTCTGCCAATGATGTCATTATCGCAATTGATGGATTAAAAGCGACCACAAAACTTATTGAGAAATATGCTAAGCAAAAGGGTATTTATCAAGTCTTGGCTTTCCGCCGTGATGAGTTATTGTCGTTTGAAGTGACAGGTGACAGCATAAACTTAACTGAAGTTGAACTTATTATTGAAGATCAAAGTAAAGCTGATAAATGGTTAAAAGCCTAAATAACAGTGAATTAATTTATAAAAAACCGATGTTTCGTACATCGGTTTTTTACTTTTTAGTAGATTTTGAAAATTGAAATAGGTGTTATCTTTGAGTTTATTTTGAATGAAAAGTATAATATTTGTCAGAACTCTGAAAGATATCTCATGTAATTTAACAATGTCCTATACCTAAAAAGTTGGTAAACGTACATATATTACCATAAGTTAGGTATAAGATTATTATCAATAGATTTAAATTATGTATTATTTCGCTGCGAAATGTCGTTATCACTGGATATTTCGTTGACTGAAAGCCAATGAGAGCCGATACTCTCAGGGTTTTATTTAAGCATATCGGTTCGTAGGCACTGGGCCAAAAGCTCGGTCCTCAAAACTCAATTCAACGGAAGGGGCTATATATGGCTGGTGAAAAGTCAACTATCATTTACACACTGACTGACGAGGCGCCATTATTGGCGACTTATTCGCTACTGCCGATCATTGAGACCTTTACTAAGCCAGCAGGTATCGAGATTGTTAAAAGTGACATCTCTGTAGCTGCACGTGTGCTCGCAGAATTCGCTGACTACCTAAGTGAAGAGCAAAAGGTATCCGACAACCTTGCTGAGCTAGGTCGTCTTACACAAGATCCAGATACTAACATTATCAAACTCCCAAATATTAGTGCCTCTGTTGCGCAATTGACAGCATGTATTAAAGAACTTCAATCTAAAGGTTTTGCAATTCCTGACTATCCGGAAAACCCAGCGACTGAAGAAGAAAAAACTATTAAAGCTCGTTATGGCAAATGCCTAGGTTCAGCAGTAAACCCAGTTCTTCGTGAGGGTAACTCTGACCGTCGTGCTCCTGCTGCCGTTAAAAATTACGCTAAGAAACACCCTCACTCAATGAGCGAGTGGAAACAGTGGTCACAAACTCACGTTTCACACATGGAAGAAGGTGACTTCTACCACGGTGAAAAGTCAATGACACTTGACCGTGCACGCAATGTAAAAATGGAACTTATCACAAACAGTGGTAAGAGCATTGTTCTTAAGCCAAAAGTTGCGCTTCAAGAAGGCGAAATCATCGACTCAATGTTCATGAGCAAGAAAGCACTTTGTGATTTCTACGAAAAAGAACTTGATGATTGTAAAGAAGCTGGAATTTTATTCTCTTTACATGTAAAAGCGACAATGATGAAAGTTTCACACCCGATCGTTTTCGGTCACTGTGTGAAAATTTACTACAAAGAAGCTTTCGAAAAACACGGTAAGTTATTTGACGAATTAGGTATTAACGTTAATAACGGTATGGCTGGGTTATACGAGAAAATCGAAACTCTTCCTACTTCATTACGTGAAGAAATCATCGAAGACTTACATGCTTGCCAAGAACACCGTCCTGCACTTGCAATGGTTGACTCGGCAAAAGGCATCACAAACTTCCATTCACCTAACGACATCATCGTAGATGCTTCTATGCCTGCAATGATCCGTGCTGGTGGTAAAATGTGGGGTGCTGATGGTAAGCAATACGATGCTAAAGCAGTAATGCCAGAATCAACATTTGCCCGTATTTACCAAGAAATGATCAATTTCTGTAAATGGCATGGTAACTTCGATCCGAAGACTATGGGTACAGTACCAAACGTTGGTTTGATGGCTCAAAAAGCTGAAGAATACGGTTCTCACGACAAAACTTTTGAGATTTCAGAAGCTGGTATTGCAAACATTACCGATCTTGATACTGGTGAAGTGTTATTGACTCAAAATGTTGAAGAAGGCGATATCTGGCGTATGTGTCAGGTTAAAGATGCTCCGATTCGTGACTGGGTAAAACTTGCAGTAACTCGTGCACGTAACTCAGGCATGCCTGCGATCTTCTGGCTTGACCCATACCGTCCACACGAAAACGAATTGATCAAGAAAGTACAGAAGTACTTGAAAGATCACGACACGACTGGTCTTGATATCCAAATCATGTCTCAAGTACGTGCAATGCGTTACACACTTGAGCGCGTAGTTCGTGGCCTAGACACGATTTCTGTAACTGGTAACATTTTACGTGACTACTTAACAGACTTGTTCCCAATTATGGAGCTTGGTACTTCTGCGAAGATGTTGTCTATTGTTCCGCTTATGGCGGGTGGTGGCATGTACGAAACTGGTGCAGGCGGTTCAGCACCTAAACACGTACAACAACTTGTTGAAGAAAACCACTTACGTTGGGATTCGCTTGGTGAGTTCCTTGCACTTGCAGTTTCTCTAGAAGAAATGGGCATTAAAGAAAACAATGCTCGTGCGAAGTTACTTGCGAAGACACTTGACGAAGCGACTGGTAAATTGCTTGACAATGACAAGTCTCCATCACGTCGTACAGGTGAGCTTGACAACCGTGGTAGCCATTTCTACTTGTCACTTTATTGGGCTGAAGCACTTGCTGCTCAAGACGAAGATGCTGAGTTGAAAGCGAAGTTTGCTCCACTTGCGAAAGCTCTAGCTGAAAACGAAGAGAAGATTGTTGCTGAACTTGCTCAAGTACAAGGTAAAGCTGCTGACATCGGTGGTTACTATGCAGTTGACCCTGCAAAAGTAAACGCTGTAATGCGTCCAAGCGCTACATTTAATGCAGCACTTTCAACTGTTCAAGCTTAATTACTGATCCGTTAGTAAATAGCTTAAAACCGGTGCCTATGCACCGGTTTTTTTATTTTGTAATAAACATAAAACTAATGTAAAAGTGTTCTGTATGTAGCTCACGATTAGAAAAAGATATGAAGGTTTATAAATACAGATATGGTTCAGAGCGCGATTTAGAGTCATTAAAACAAGATTATTTTTATGCTCCACATCCATCTAAGCTTAATGACCCATGTGAGAATTTATTTGACATACGGAGTATTGAGCAAGCTTTAGTTGAACTAACTAATACTAGTTCAGTTTCTACAAAAGAGCTCTCTGGTAGTTTTTTTGCTTTAGTTGCACAAATACAAGAAAAAGTAGGTATCTATTCATTAAGTAAGACCGTCTTGGATGAGCTACTTTGGGCATATTATGCAGACTCTCATACAGGTTTTTGTATTGAGTATGAGCTAGAAAAACTAAGCGAACTTAATAAAATTGCTTGCTCATTTGATGTGATTTATCAAGATTTTATCCCTGAAATTAAATTCGATATGCTTATCCAAAGTGGAGCTGATAATATAGTTGAAACGCTTAAGCTTACATCGGGAACAAAATCTAAAAGATGGCAGCATGAAGATGAAATAAGAATAATCATGGATAATTTTGGTAAAGTTGAATATGACTTTAGAGCTGTAAAAGCAATCTATTTTGGATTGAAAATGCCAAAAACTCGGAAAGATTTACATCAAGATAATGAAGTTTTGCCAGATTATTTATCCAAAGTGTGCCAAGAGCAAATAATGGAAGTATTAAAAGGACGAAATATTAAATATTATCAGATGGTATTAAAATCAAATTCTTATAAATTTGACTATACTGAAATTGAAGATTTATTTAAAGATTCTGATAAGTACAAAACGGTAGTAAAATTCTTAGATAAGACATACATCGATTATAATGGTTATGGTTGGGATATTGAGCCTAGTTATTTTGATAAGGTTGCTGAAATAATTAGTAGGGAACCATATTTTTATGAATTGAATAGTATACATATTTCAAAAGAGCAATCGGTTTTGAAAAAAGAGCCAATTATTTTTGCAGGCTTTTTTAAAGATGAGAATAATTTTTCACAAATTAAGAGGTACTTTTCACTTACTGAGATTGACCAAATTTTTAAACAACTGGATATATAAAAAGCCCACCGAAGTGAGCTTTAAAACTTAAATGTTTTTATCGACCATTGCGGCCACGACCACGTGGTGCCTTGGTATTTGGACGAGTTGTACCATTGGTCTTACGACGTGGTTTTTCACTTTCATCCATTTGCCAAATACGTTTTGTACCAGACTTTTTAACAGAACCATCTTTATTCTTACGAACCATTGGTTTGCCACCTGTACCACCCGGTTTTTTTACATAAGAACGTGAACGATAAGGTTGCTCGGCTGGAACATCTTTAAAGTCTGGGTAGAGTAGAGGTTCGATTTCTTTGGTGTCGCCCGGTTGTAACCCTAATTGGACTAAATCAATCGAACCAATTTTAGTACGAATGAGACGTAAAGTCGGGAAACCTACCGCAGAGGTCATACGACGAACTTGACGGTTACGACCTTCACAAATAGAGATTTCAATCCAAGACGTTGGAATGTTGGCACGGTAACGTACAGGAGGGTCACGGTCCCATAACCATGCAGGTTCACTTACCTTAATCGCTTTAGCTGGTAAAGTCATACCATCATTAAGCTCTACACCTTTACGAAGTTGCTCAAGCGCTTCTTCGGTTACATCGCCATCAACTTGAACTAAATACGTTTTGTATTTTTTATTCGCAGGGTTGGTAATGAACTGATTCAAACCACCATGATCGGTTAAAAAAACTAAACCCTCAGAGTCCATATCAAGACGACCTGCTATGCGTAAAGTCGGGTCATCTACAAAGTCAGAGACCGTCATGTGCGCTTCGTCTTTACGAAACTGGGAGAGCACGTCATAAGGTTTGTTAAGAATGACGATTTTCATAAAAAATGACTTCTTCTTTCAAATAAGCGGTAAAAACATTGAGCTATATTTAAGTGTGAAATTTGCTTATTTCCCACATAAATCTCAAAAAGGATTAAATTCGATTAAGCTATTATGCGTTAATAAAAGTTGAAAGTATTGTTTATCGATAATTATTTTTGTTTGGTTAGTTAAATATTATAAAAGGGAGAATCTACACAATGGGTTATCAGAAGATCGTGGTTCCTGCCGACGGTGATAAAATTAAAGTTAAAGCAGACCTGTCGCTGAATGTACCAAATCATCCAATTATTCCTTTTATTGAGGGTGATGGTATTGGTGTAGATATTACACCAACAATGAAAACCGTCGTCGATGCAGCTATTTTAAAAGCTTATGGCGGTAAACGTTCCATCGAGTGGATGGAAGTCTATTGCGGTGAAAAGGCCAATAAAATTTATGGCTCCTATATGCCAGAAGAAACTTTTGAAGCCCTGCGTGAGTTTGTTGTTTCAATTAAAGGCCCTTTAACTACCCCAGTCGGTGGCGGTATTCGTTCGCTTAATGTGGCTTTACGTCAAGAATTAGACTTGTACGTGTGTGTACGCCCTGTACGTTGGTTTAAAGGTGTTCCATCACCTGTTCAGCACCCTGAACTAACCGACATGGTGATTTTCCGTGAAAACTCGGAAGATATTTATGCAGGTATTGAATGGAAAGCAGACTCTGAAGAAGCGAAGAAGGTAATTAAATTCCTTCAAGAAGAAATGGGCGTCACAAAAATTCGCTTTCCAGAAGGATGTGGTATTGGAATCAAACCTGTATCTAAAGAAGGATCACAACGTTTAGTTCGTAAAGCTATTCAATTTGCGATAGATAATGACAAACCATCGGTAACCCTTGTTCATAAGGGGAATATCATGAAATATACCGAAGGTGCCTTTAAAGAATGGGGGTATGAGTTAGCACTCGATCGATTCGGAGGTGAACTCATAGATGGCGGGCCGTGGGTTAAAATTAAAAATCCTAGGACCGGTAAAGACATCGTTATTAAAGATGTAATTGCAGATGCCTTTTTACAGCAAATTTTGATGCGTCCTGCTGACTACTCAGTTATTGCAACTCTTAATTTAAATGGTGACTATATTTCTGATGCATTAGCGGCAGAAGTAGGGGGTATTGGTATTGCGCCTGGTGCAAATATTGGTGGTGCAATCGCAGTTTATGAAGCAACGCATGGCACAGCTCCTAAATATGCCGGACAAGATAAAGTAAATCCGGGATCAATTATTCTTTCTGCTGAAATGATGCTTCGAGACATGGGATGGACTGAAGCGGCTGACCTGATCATTAAAGGAATTTCAGGAGCGATTGCAGCTAAAACGGTAACTTACGATTTTGAGCGTTTAATGCCGGGAGCAACCTTATTGCGTTGCTCTGAATTTGGTGATGCCATTATTAAGCACATGGAAGATTAATCTTTTATAGAAAAGCCCTCAATTGAGGGCTTTTTAAATTACTTTGAAGAATTGTTATTTATAGATTTTTTATAGTATAGAAATGAATAAAAATAAGTTTATGGAATAGTATAATTTAAGCTAAGAGTGAGCGGTAAATGCCCATAGCATACAAGCCAATATTGTTAAACTTAGTAATATTCCACCCTGACCATGATGAGTTGCATACAGTGGAATATTGCCCATGGTATGCGTCATTTTGTAGTTCAGAATGGGTCTGATACAAAAGAAAAAAAGAGGTAATGATAAGATCACCGTATTACTAATTTTAATGGTATAACGAAAATAGTAACTAAATAGACCTATGGTGGCTGCATATAGCAGCGTTTTGAAAAGCACTTCTCCACTGGTATATATATCTATGCCAAGATAAAAATTAAACTTCCATATAAGAAGACTAACTGTAGCAATTATTGTGATAATACCTACAACAACGGCATTTGCTGGGTTTGATATATTAAACATTTTTAAAAGTTTTTAATTGGTATAAAGTAATTTGTTTAAAATATATATTATAAAAACATAGAGTACAGTGACTATTTTTAACTTTATAAAACTCCCAAAAAAAACCTATTTAGACATTTTGAGACTCAGGCGAATTTGAGCTTGTTTCTTTAAATACCCATAGGGCAAAACAGAATATAATGACAATCAATAGCCCTAAACTTTGACCATGACCTGACAGATAAAACGGAACATCTGGTATAGTTTGAATGGCCTTGTAGTCAAGAACTGGCTCTAGCCAAAAGTATGCGAATGGAACAGCAATTAAAAATTGTGTTGTAAACTCAATATGATCGCGTGTTAAAAAACTAAGAATAGCCGCCGTGCCAATATAAATAACAATCTTTACAGAGACCTCATATGATGTAGTCATATCAAGTGCGAACACAGTCCGACATTTAAATGCCAATAATGAAACACAGATAAAAGCGAACATCGCCAAGAGCTTTAAAAGCTCATCAATATAATTGTTATTGCTCATGTCTTACTCTATTTTAAGTATTAAAAATTATAAATTTTTATTGAATATAGATCAGAAAATTACACTCTACATTGACATAATGTGACATTTTTTGTCAGCTAGGCATTCTTGATAAGACTTAAAATTATAGTTGCTATGTGATTTTGACTGTTGATGTATTCATCAATTTCTATTTCGGAAATATTTGAGTGCTCATCGAAAAAGCCCCTGATATATCGGGGCATTTTTTATTGCATAAATTCAGGATGTTTAGCAGTTTTTGATAGCCCGATTTTCTTTTGATAGCTTTGATCTAAGGTTTGAATAACAAGTACGAAAGCAACTAAAAATAGAGCAAAGAACAACGGTTTCACGGTTCGGTTTCTCCGAGAGTGGTAGGTATAGAAGAACGGGTGCGAACTAAAAGGATTAAAGCGAATAGCAAAACAATGCCACCCATTAAGAACAGGTGTGCATAAGACCAATGCAAGTGATGCAAGGTACTAATTACCACGCCACCTAGCAGTTGGGTACTGGCAAAGCCAATGGTGGCAAGGCTCCAGATTTTTTGATAACGCTGCTCATAAATGTGTAGCAGGCTATAAGAACTAATGAATACTGTGGCCGGTGTGAGTAGACCTGTAAGAAATGAAGATAAAGCGAGCAAAGCAGTAGCATGGGAAAAGAACGGTAGGGCAACTGCCAAGCAGTAGAACCCATATAGCCATTTAATGGCTTGTAAGTATCCAGTAAGACGGCTTAAACAATACGCCACAAAAGCGCCAATACAGCTTCCGACCCCGTAAAGAACCCAAAATAAATTTCGTTGCTCTAATGGAAAATGTAGGGTTCCCGATAAGTAGTCCATCCAAAACAAAGAGTGTGGAATATATGCAAAAGCACTGCACATATAGGCAATAATAATGACCAGCCCCAAGCGTGAATGTTTGCTGTTTTGAGGTGCTTGATTGGCCGCTTGTACGGACTCTGTAGGTTGGTGCCTTAATAACTGAAAAAGTATCAAACTGCCAATAATAGACAGTGCTGCAAAAATACCCCAGACATATTGGACGGGCATGTTTTTGAGTGCAGGAATAATAATAGTGGCAGACAGCACCCCCACACCAATACCGCTAAACCCTAAAAAGTTGACTTTAAGCCTTTGGCTTATGGCAATTCTTTTCATAGCAAAGCTGGGTGCCAAAATCATGAGTAGACCACCAGCAATACCAGAGATGGTCCGCCAAAACACAAACCAAGCCAAAGGCATGTGTATAAAGGCGCAGCAGAGTAGGCTTAAGCTGCCTGCAAGTGCAGAACTTATAATAAGAGTTGGAATAGATTTTTCTTTAATACTAAATAATGCCAACAAGGCACCTAGCAGGTAGCCCAATAAATTTGCACTGCCTAAAAAACTTGCAAAGTCGTGAGTCCATCCATATTGCACAATCATGATGGGCATAAGTGCAGTGTAAGAAAATCTAAAAATACCAATTCCTAAGCAAGTTGCTAGAAAGACAAGCAGGCTCATTCGATAAAGCGTAGTCATGAGGAGTCTCTCAATTTTTTTTATTATTAAAAGCGAGTTTTATAATCTTTAAAAATGATTTAATATGATATTAATTATCTTGTTTTGAGATAGTGCTATGTTGCTTAAGTCTTTAGAGTTTTTTTTAGCGGTTGCAGAGAGTGGAAGTTTTTCATTGGCTGCACAAAAAATGTATACGGTTCAATCGAATATCACCAGCCATGTGAAAAAGCTTGAAGAAGAGTTAGGTGTGATTTTACTAAATCGCCATAATCCCGTGACATTAACCAATGCAGGGCAACAGCTACATAGCTACGCTGTTCAAATGATTGCATTGCACAATAAAGCTAAAAAGATCTTTCAAGAAGGTGATATTGATCCGAATGAAACGATTCGTTTGGGCAGTATGGAAACGACTGCAGCGATAAGACTGCCTCAATTGCTTAATGAATGTATGCAGCAATATCCGAATTTGCCGCTTGAACTTCAAACTCACCCGACAGGATATTTGTTAAATGCTGTGCAACAAGGCGAGGTCGATTGTGCTTTTGTTGCTTCTAAATATGTGATTCCAGAGCTATATAGCTTGCCCGTGTGGCAAGAACAATTGGTTTTGGTTTGCCCAAAACAACAAATTGAATTCCCCGACATTGCTACGCTTGCAAAGACCCGATTTATTGCGTTCCGACAAGGGTGTTCATATCGCCATGCAATTGAGCTGTTTTTAAATGATCACAATGTGCCGCCTTCGCAAATTATGGAAATGGGCAGCCTAGATGGGATTGTAAGCTGTGTGGAATTAGGTGTTGGTTTTGCTTTATTGCCAAAGTCATATTTGACTAAAGTAGCCGATAAAGTCTCATTAAATTGTTTTGAAATTAACACTGAATCAGCACATTTCACCACCTATTTAGTTGCCCAGCCTGCTGACACATGGGGCAGTAATTTAAAGCAATTTATTTGTTTTATTGAGCAACAATTTATACAGAAATGCGCTTAATTTTTATACATAAATATCCTACTTAACTTATGTTTTAAAAGTGATATATATGTATTTAAAAGTCATTTTATATTCTCATTCAGATCGGTAATGATCTGCATGCTAGAAAATTGTTGAAAAGGGTAGTTTATATAGACCGGCTATGGTCAAATATGCCCCCTTAAAAGATGACACAAGCAATAATTTGGAGTTTGGGAATGAATATACCCTTAATCATCAATATTGTGGTTTTTGTCGGGTTAATATTTTTACTCGCCCAAACACGTAAAACAGACTGGAGCTTATCTAAAAAAGTTCTAGCTGGCTTAATTTTAGGTGTAGTGTTTGGTTTAGGACTACATTTGATTTATGGCGGTGGCCATCCGATTCTTGCTGAATCTATTAGCTGGTTTAATATTGTTGGTAACGGCTATGTAAAACTTTTACAAATGGTCGTGATGCCTTTGGTATTTGTGTCTATTTTGGGAGCAGTTGCAAAATTACACCAAGCTTCCTCTTTAGGAAAAATCAGCGTCTACACTATTGGAACTTTGTTATTTACAACACTCATCGCTGCATTAGTTGGGGTATTTGTGACGAACCTATTTGGCCTAACTGCCAAAGGTTTAGTACAAGGGGCCGCTGAAACAGCACGTCTGACTGCAATTCAGACAGACTATGTGGGTAAAGTAACAGACTTAAGCGTACCGCAATTTATTCTTTCCTTTATTCCAAGTAACCCTTTTGCTGAGTTAACGGGTGCAAATCCGACTTCAATTATTAGCGTGGTTATCTTTGCTATCTTTTTAGGGATCGCAGCACTCAACCTAATGAAAGATGACGCAGAGAAAGGTCAGCGTATTTTGACTGCTATTCAGACGTTACAGTCTTGGGTAATGAAGCTGGTTCGCTTAGTCATGACGCTTACGCCGTATGGTGTTTTTGCCCTCATGACTAAGGTTGTGGCAAGTTCAAATGTTGCAGATATCTTAAACTTAGGCGGTTTCTTGGTGGCGTCTTATTTAGGCTTGGCGATTATGTTTGCCGTACATGCCATTATTTTGACTCTAACAGGTGTTTCTCCACTTAAGTTCTTTAAGAAAGTTGCTCCAGTTTTAACATTCGCATTTACGAGCCGTTCAAGTGCAGCAAGTATTCCACTGAATATTGAGGCACAAACTCGTCGTTTAGGCGTACCTGAGTCTATTGCAAGCTTCTCTGCTTCTTTTGGTGCGACCATTGGTCAAAATGGTTGTGCGGGTTTATATCCTGCCATGTTAGCCGTGATGGTTGCTCCAACTATGGGGATTAACACTTTAGACCCAATGTGGATTGCTTCGTTGGTAGGTATTGTGACTTTAAGTTCGATTGGTGTTGCAGGAGTAGGTGGCGGTGCAACCTTCGCAGCATTGATCGTGCTTCCTGCCATGGGCTTACCTGTGACTTTAGTTGCACTTCTTATTTCAATTGAACCGTTAATTGATATGGGACGTACAGCATTGAATGTAAATGGTTCAATGACTGCGGGTGTAGTTACGAGCCAATTTATGGGGCAGACCGATAAAGACATATTAAATAGTGAAGATGAAATTGAGTTAACTCAACATCATTAAAAGTTAATATGAAACGGCTCTCCACTTTGGATGAGCCGTTTTTTTATATGCTTAAATTGCCGCTGTGATGTTAATTTTTAAAAAACTGTATCTGTTTTTCTTTTAAATAATTTTTGAAAATGAACCTATTACAAAAGAGAGCACTATCATGAAAATGTATCAAGTCGATGCTTTTACCAAAGAGTTATTTCGTGGCAATCCGGCTGCTGTGATTGTTGAAAAAGAATGGCTAGATGCAGATTTAATGCAAAAGATAGCACTTGAAAATAATTTGTCTGAAACTGCTTTTGTAAAAATCATAGACGCTGAAAACTATGAAATTCGTTGGTTTACGCCAACAGTTGAAGCCGATTTTTGTGGGCATGCGACGCTTGCCAGTGCTTTTGTATTATTTAAAGATTTTACTGACAAGAAGACCATTAATTTTCATGTCCGAAATTTAGGGCTTTTTATCGTTCATCAAGATGATGATGGCAAAATCAGAATGAATTTTCCAATTCGTAAGGCTCATCAAGTTGAAGATTACCCAGCTGTTTTACGTCAAGCATTAACGAAACCCTTTAAAGCCGTATATCAAAACGTTCAAGCTTATATTGTTGAATATGAGTCAGTTCAAGATGTATTAGATGAGCAGCCTGACATGAACCTCCTCAAGACTTTAGGTAAACGGGCTGCTATTACAACTACAGGCATGGAGGTTGCAATTACCTCAAAAGCCGACCAGCAATATGACTGTGTATCTCGTTATTTTGCGCCTATTGCGGGTATTGACGAAGACCCAGTTACGGGTTCAATTCATACTGCAATAGCACCGCTATGGGCAGAGAAACTCGCTAAAAATAATATTGTAGCGTATCAGGCTTCTAGCCGAGGAGGCGTCTTATATTGCAATATCCTAAATCAGGAACGTATTGAAATTTCAGGCTATGGCAAACTTTATATGCAAGCAGAAATTTTTCCTTAAAATATAAGGCCGTTTAAATAAACGGCTTTTTTTTCAAATCTTTACTATTAATGTCAGCTTAAATTTCCTACTATAGTCCCACAACTATTGATTTTTTATTATTCAAATTAATTGGTATTTATATGTTTATGCAGTTTAAACAACTGACTCTCTCCCTATGTATTCTTGGTTTAAGTGCTGCCTCATTTGCACAAACGACATTAGTAAAAAGTAAGCAAAATATTGAGGAATATAAATTAGATAATGGCTTTCGGGTGGTACTTGCGCCGAATGACAAAGAAAATAAAATCTTTATTAATACCATCTATTTGACAGGTTCTTTAAACGACCCGCAAGGTAAAGGCGGCTTAGCCCATTTACTCGAACATTTGGCGTTTAAAGGCACGCAAAATGTGAAGGGTGAAGAGTTCCAGCGCCGTTTAGACCAATATACATTAATGACTAACGCGAGCACGGACTACTATTCAACCAAATACACCAATATTGTCCGTCCAGAAAAAAATGCGCTAGATCAAGTGTTGTACCTTGAATCTGAACGTATGGATAAATTGGTACTCCAAGAAAAATTTGTTCCTTCTGAAATTGAAATTGTAAAGCGTGAACGTGAAGTCCGTATGGATCAGCCTTTTGCTGTCTTAATGGATCAAATGTGGAAATCGGCTTATGGAAACAAGTATTTAGGACGATTACCAATTGGTGATTTACCTGAGCTTAAGTCTATTAAAATGCCTGAGTTGAACCAGTTCTACCGCAGTTGGTATGCACCTAACAATGCGGTTATGGTGATTTCAGGTAAGTTTGATAAAACTGATGTTTTAAAGACAATTGACCAATATTTTAGCCCAATTCCTGCGCGAGCTGTGCCGAAGCCTGTTCAGGTGCCGGTGTTAGATTCCACAAAAATAAAGAATCGTGAATTTGTGGTGAAAAAAGGCAGTGATTTAGCCAAATTCCATATTTATATGAATGGAAAAAACGTCAAAATTCAGCCGACACTGGCTTTAGCGCCTATGTTATATACCATGCAGCCAAGCGGTCATTTGTACCAGAATATGGTTGAAACAGGCATTAGCACAGACGTTCAGGCATCAACTTGGTTAGACCAAGATTTTAATGTCGTATTTTTAGGTGCGGTTTACTCACCAAAAAATGATCCTAACAAAGTTGAAAGCGCTTTGCTCTCTGGAATTGAAAAGGGTAAACCTTTTACTGAGACTGAGCTAAAACGTGTAAAAAGTTTAATGAAAACACAAAGCGAGTTAGTCAATAAAGACGCCGTTGCTTTGGGATCTCGTTTAAGTGATTACAGCGTAGCTGGTGGGCAATGGGATCAATATTTCAAAGATTTAGATGCAGTTGAGAAAGTGAAGCTCAATGACCTAAATCAAACCTTAAAACAGTTCCTTATTGCTGGGCATCGTATTGATGGCGATATTTTGCCAACACCTGAAGATCAAAAGAAAGCATTGCAACTCGACCCAAAAGATAAACCTAAAACTTTAGATCAGACAGATGTTAAACCAGAACCTTTAAAAGACCCGAAAGTTTATCAAGAAGAAGTTAACGAGTTTTTAAAAACTTCTAAGCAATATGCTGAGAGTAATGAGAAAAAGATTATTCGTGGAAAACTTAAAAATGGAATGAAGTATGCTTTGTTCCCTGTGGAAACCCGTGATGATCGTACCTATGCCACCATTACTATGGATTTCGGTACAGAAGAATCTTTATTTAATAAAGGCACGGTAGTTGATTTAACTTCGTATTTATTACTTCGCGGTTCTGATAAATATAGCTTGCAAGATATTGCCGATAAATCGATTGATGCTGGTGGCGCGGCTTATGCGAGTGCTGACGGCAATGGCATGACCATTAATATTCAATCTAAAACTGAAAAGTTTGATGAATTCTTCAAGTTTGTTCTAGAGGTTATGAAAAACCCTAAATTTGAACAATCTCAATTCGATTTAATTAAATCTCAAAGCTTATCTAGTCTTGATCGTCCTTATACAGAACCTGATGTAGTTGCAGGTTTAACTTTGTCACGTTTAGTTGAAGAATATCAGCCAGGTGATTTACGCTACCACTTTGAACCTGAGTTAGCTAAAAAACAATTAAAGGATGTGACCCAAGAACAAGTCAAAGAGTTATATCAGCATTTCTTTGCAATGAACCATGCCCAAATTGCAATTACCGGCGCATTTGATGCTAAGAAAATGAAAAAATTATTAAATCAGGAGTTTGGTAGTTGGAACAGTAAACAACCATATGAAAAAATCTTAATTCAACACGTCGATTTTCCTGCTCAGCAAGTACATGCTTTATCTGAACAACGTGAGTTTGGTAGTTATCAAAGCGTACTTGCGATACCGGTTGGAAAAAATCATCCAGATGCATCTGCCTTAATTTTAATGAATTATATTTTAGGTGATTCTCAAATTTCTTCGCGTTTGGCTCAAGAGCTTCGTGAAAAAAATGCATTAGTTTATGGTTTTGGAACAGGACTGCAACTTGATCAGGACACCAATGTGGGTGCATTAAGTATTAGTGCAAACTATACGGCGGGGCGTTCGGCACAAGTTTCTGCTTCAGTTCATAAGGTATTAAATGACTTATTAACCAATGGTATTACCGAGCAAGAGCTTGCAGCAGCTAAAGCAGATCTCATGAAAAAACGTGTTACTGCATTAGAGGATGAGCGTAATATTCACGGTATGTTAAATATTGAGCTTGAGTCAGGTAAAACATTACTGGATCGTGTTAAGCATGATCAAGATTTAACAAAGCTAACTGTTGCTGATGTGAATGCAGTCATTAAAAAATATATTAAACTTTCCAATCTCGTTGAAGTGATGGCTGACCAATATGGTCAACCGCAAAAGCAATAAATGACTTGCCAAATAAAAAGCCACATGAAGTGGCTTTTTATTTGGGTATTTAAAATTTATTAATGATCATGGTCATGCTTATGAGTATGAAAATCTTCATTCTTACGGAAACGTAAATAGTTTTCGAACTGTTCACAGTACTCATCAAAGTTATCTTCAAGCATCATTTGAAATTGTTGAAGCAGATAAGACATCACTTGCTCTTTTGCATCACGCATTTCATTGCCATCTTTAAAATTATTGGCAGCGACCCATGTATTAAAACGGGCAGTTGCAAATAACATCGCAGCACTCACTTGACCTCGAAGCTCAGCTGGATCAGGTTTTTGGCCTTTAGGCGGGCGACAAAAATCATTCGCTTGTTTAATGAATTCATCCGCACGCTCAAAGAAAACAGCATTTAACGCTTCTTCTTCAGTAATATCTGTTGCATTAATCTTTTGAGACATGACTTATTCCCGCAAAAATAGAGCTGCTTATTATAGGCAAAGCCTTGCGGAAACAAAACCTTTGCCTTAGTCTGTAAATAGCCTAAGTATTGGGAGTTATAATATGCAAGATGCAATTGCCGTTCAAAGCCTAAAAACAGACATTGCTTTATTACGTCAGCATGTTTTTCCGCCCCAATATTTGGAGCATGTCGAAGGGCTGCCAATTTATTATGGTTTGCAAGAAGAAGTCTTAGCTTATTACCAACAATGGAAAGATTTAATAGAAAGGGCACAAGAGCTTTTTCAACCTTTTATGGAAGATGAATTACCAGATGCGATTCATTTACCGAGTCATTTAAACTTACCTTTATTCTTTTTCCATGTAGACCGAATTCGGATTAATAAAACACGGGCTAAAGAATCGAAAACTTTCCGTGGTGTGGCCAGTCTTATTGAAAAATGTGGGCAGTTTGAAACAGATCAGATATTTACCATGCAAGAATGGTTGCAGAGCGACGACACAGCAGCATTAGTTGCACACCGTGAATTTATCGATTTAAGAACTTATGTATTCCAGCATGGCCAAAGTGAATATACGCGTTCACGTTTTTATACCAATGGAATCGTGTTGGGAGTAGAGCCGCACTTTAAACTCGTCGATGCCCGCGATAAGCCAAGAAAACAGCGTAGTGATAGTTATAATGACCCGTTAGCAGATAACGGTGTATGGAAAGTATTTGGTAAATACCGATAAAAAGTCGCGACATATGTGTCGCGACTTTAAGATACTTACCAAAAAGTTTTTGCTTGTTTAAATTTTTGCAAAGCTTTGGCAGACTGATTTTGTAAATAAGGTTGTTTGGCCTTAATCCATCCTAATGCAAACCAAAAGTGCGGGTCGTGTTCAATTGCTTTATTAAATAGATCTTCGGCAATAAACAAGTCGTTATAAAGCCCTAAGGTATTTTGCACAGGTTGTAATTGTTTTAAAAACTGCTGAACATTTTTGCGAGGGTATAAGCTCGATATAAATTCGATGCAGTAACGTAATTGCTTCGCTTTTTTGCGTATTTTGTGCTGCTCAGTGACTTCAAGTTCGGTGAAATGCTCGGCATGACTCACGACTTGATGATGTAACTTGTCTAAGCTCTTTTCTACCTGTTTTTTTAATTTTCCTTTGGTGTTTTGACTATCTTCTTCTGAATAGGCAAATGCTAACAAGACAAGTATAAGCTTAACGGTTTCTGCCGATTTAAACAGTGTAGCAAGGTCTTTTAATGGCTGTTCAGAAATCGGAAGCAAAAGCTCAGGTGAACCATGCTGCACAATCATCGGTAAAATTTCAGTACGAATAGCATCTTCATCACGCGTGTCTCCAAGCTTGCGGAAAAGCTCGGCAATTTGTTCTTCCCAAGCAGGATTTAACTCGTCCGACCATGCTGAAAAGTGATGAAGTGCACTGCGTAAACGACGTAAGCTCACACGTGCCTGATGAATATGCTCAGCTTCGGCAACGCCATCAGCAATTGCAGCCATATTCGGTAAGAATTGTCCTAAACAGTTTTCTACAATTTTTTTGAGCGCTTGTTCTGCTGAAATGTTTTTATCTAAGCTCAAACCTTTTGCGTGAACAGCAGGTGAAACGGCTTGTCCTAAGGCTAATAAATTACCGCGCTCGGCTTTGCTTCTAACATCGAGCCATAACTCATAACGATTAATCCATTGCTGTGCAAATTGAATTAGTGTTTTAACAGCACCTTGTTTAAGTTCAAACTCAACTTCACAAATTTTACTTTGGGTGGTTGCCGTTTTTACTACACCGTCATCAAGACAGACTTCAATAGCGGTGTCGTCGGCTTCAAATACATGATAAGTACGATGTACATCAGTTTCAAACTGCAAGCTTAGCTTTTCGACTTCAGTGCCTAAAGTTTGAGTAAGTAAATCGGTAACTGCTTTATTATCTTTGTATAACTCAAGGTTTAGTTCAGGTTCTTGTTCGCATTTACCTAAAAAAACTTCTTCTTCGACCCGGTGTAAATGGCTTTGACCAGCGGCTTTAAAGGTTTGTACCCACAAATCATTTTCTTTACGTAAACGTAGGGCCATACCATTTTTCGCGAGTAGGCGATTTGGTGTATCGTAATATTTGGCCTGCAAATGAATATTCTGCGCTTTATGCTTTTTTAAATATTGCTGAACAGTTTTTTTCTTCGATTCAGGTAACTGAAACTTAAGCTCAACTTCAACCATAATGGATCTCCCTGAATCAGGTATTTAAACTATCTTGAATAAGTATAATAGCTTAGCGCTAAAAATAATGCTTTTGATAGAGAAAGTTACAATCAAACATATGACTTTAGGCTTTCTTTTAGGTGTACAATCAGGTGATGTTTTGATCAAATAAAAATCAGGAAGATGATCGTGAATGCACCAGTAAACTTCAATCATGAAGCTCAGCCAGAGTTTGAATTACCGATTAAAAACTATCAGGAATTTTATCGTTTTTATTTAACCGAACACCGTAACATTATGAGCAGACGCTTACATGTGGTGGGTAGTAGCATTGGCATATACTTTTTTTCAAAAGCCATTCGTAAAAAACAGGCCAAATACGCACTTTATGGTTTAGTTTCTGGCTATGCATGTGCATGGGTTGGACATTTTATGTTTGAAAAAAATAAGCCTGCGAGTTTTAAACAGCCTCTTTATAGCTTTATTTCTGATTGGCGAATGCTGTCTGATGTTGCGACTGGTCGATTAAGTTTGATTGATCGTAAGCACGATAAAATTCCAAGTTAATTTTTATTTCTATTTCTTAATATACCGATTGGTACTGGTAAGCCTATATCAATCGGTACTTATGATGACTTATAAATCCGTTATACTAGCGAAGTTTTTTAAAGCGAGAGTAGAGTATGCGCGGTTTATATCTCATTACCAATGATGACCCAATCCAATTATTATTAGAAAAATTAGACGCCGCACTCGCAACCCGTCAAATCGCAATTTTACAATACCGCCGTAAGAAAGTAGACAAAGCCGACCAGTCTGCTGAAGTTGAACAGATCAAACAGTTATGTGAAAAATATCAGGTTCCTTTTGTCATTAATGATGACCTAAAACTGGCTGCACAGTTTGGTTTAGGTGTGCATTTAGGCCAAAGTGACGGTGAAATCACAGATGCAAAATCACAGTTACCAGAAGGTGTCATTATTGGCCGTACTTGCCTAAACTCATTAGAACTTGCCCAAAAAGCAATTGCTGATGGCGCAACTTATATTGCCTTTGGCGCAGTGTATGCAACTGCCACAAAACCAGAAGCAGGCAATGTCGGTATTGAAGTCATTAAGCAAGCAGCGGCTCAATATGATTTACCTATTTGTGCAATAGGTGGTTTAACAGTTGAAAACTCAAAACCTGTGATTGAGGCTGGAGCTGACCTCTGTGCAGTCATTAGTGATATATTAGGTCGATCAACTGC
Organism: Acinetobacter sp. ABJ_C4_1; assembly: GCF_044538495.1. Classification (NCBI taxonomy): domain Bacteria; kingdom Pseudomonadati; phylum Pseudomonadota; class Gammaproteobacteria; order Moraxellales; family Moraxellaceae; genus Acinetobacter; species Acinetobacter sp. ABJ_C4_1. Next base: position 56,892 of record NZ_JBIUCQ010000001.1, read on the forward strand.
TGAAATTCCTGCCCGTGTACAGGCGTGGGCACAATTATTTTCTTAAGCTTTCAAAATTATTTTTTAGATATTTAAGACGAGCATTTCCATGAGTTTATCTCCAAAGCAAGAACAGTTATTTAAACAAGCCAGCAAACACATTCCAGGTGGTGTGAACTCTCCGGTACGTGCCTTTAATGGCGTTGGAGGCACACCAGTTTTCATCGAGAAAGCCAAAGGTGCGTATTTGTGGGATGTCGATGGCAAGCGCTATGTAGATTATGTTGGCTCTTGGGGACCAATGATTTTGGGCCATGCTCATCCAGATATTATTAAAGCTGTACAAACAGCAGCAGAAGATGGTTTAAGTTTTGGTGCGCCGACTGTTCATGAAACAACGTTGGCAGATATCATTTGTGAAATCATGCCATCAATTGAATTGGTACGTATGACCAATTCTGGTACGGAAGCAACAATGACTGCTATTCGTTTAGCACGTGGTTATACTGGCCGTGACAAAATCGTGAAGTTTGAAGGTTGTTACCACGGGCACTCTGACTCTTTATTGGTAAAAGCAGGTTCTGGTTTATTAACTAAAGGTGAGGGCGAACCAACATCGAAAGGTGTACCAGCTGACTTCGCTAAACACACTTTAACGCTGCCATATAATGATATTCCAGCATTAAAAGAATGCTTTGCTAAATTTGGCCATGAAATTGCAGGCGTTATTATTGAACCTGTCGCAGGTAACATGAATATGGTGAAACCAATTGATGGTTTCTTACAAGCGATTCGTGACGTGTGTGATGAATATAAATCTGTATTCATTATTGATGAAGTAATGACAGGTTTCCGTGTTGCTTTAGGTGGTGCTCAGTCAGTTTATAACGTTAAACCTGACTTAACGACTTTGGGTAAAATTATTGGTGCTGGCTTACCTGTAGGTGCATTTGGCGGTAAGCGTGAAATCATGGAATGCATCGCACCTTTAGGTGGTGTATACCAAGCGGGAACTTTATCTGGTAACCCACTTGCTATGCGCGCTGGTATCGAAATGTTTAAACATTTACGCCAACTTGACTTTTACAATAAGTTATCTGCTCAACTTGAAAAGTTACTTGCAGGCTTACAAGCCGCGGCTGATGAAGCAGGTATTCCATTTAAAACTCAGCAAGCGGGCGCAATGTTTGGTCTTTACTTTACCGACCAAGAAGACATTACAAGCTTTGACTCAATGTTGGCATGTGACATTGAAGCTTTCAAAAAGTTCTTCCATGGCATGTTAAAGCGCGGTGTAAACTTAGCGCCATCGGCATTTGAAGCAGGCTTTATTTCATCTGCTCATTCAGATGAAGATATCGAATATACGATTCAGGCTGCAAAAGAAACATTCGCCGAAATGAAGTAAGCAAAAGGCCCGTTTTAAACGGGCTTTTTCATTTGAGCTATTTTTATATTTGTAGAGAACGATGTTTTATCCCTTACCTCGAAAAATCCAGTTAGCCGCAAGTACTTCAAATTGGTCTATTGAATCTACGCATAGCATCTTGCTCATGGTTGGGTTAAATGAACTTGAAAATGCCCCTGACTGGATGAATCAGCCATTAGCCGATCATTTAGAATTACTAAGCAAAAGAGCACAGGCACTCGAAATTCCAGTCATGATGATTCAGTCATCTCAACTTCAACAGATCATGTTGCAGCTTGGACAACAGTTGTCATCAAATACTCAGGCACAGGTGATTATGGCAGGGAATTTATCACCGCTATTTAAGCAAGTCATGCAGCTTGTTTTATCCATTACAGATTATGTAGCTGTTGTAAATGATGCGATTTTGGCGAGCAGTTTAGAGCAGCATATACAATGGATTGAAAAAATCAGTTTTGACTCCATTCAACATATAAACACACAGACTTTAATGCGCTTATGGTCTTTAAGTGCACCGTCGTCACAGGTGTTATCCGATAAAGGAATTTTATTGGCAGTTGCTGAACAGGTGGGGCGGCATCCAATGGAAATTCATCCAGAAATAGATTTAAGAAACTATGGCTTAGACACTGCTGGCGTCAATTATTTGGTGGAATTATGGCGTGCGAATGGTGCGAGTCTAAGTACTGAAGAGCTGATGCAAACACCTACCTTGCAACATATTATGCAGTTATTGAAGCACTAATCGGCTTTAGCCATAAACTGAATCATAATATTTGCAAATTCTGTCGTTAATTTACCCGAACGGCATTGTAATTCGGACGTAAGCTTTTTATTATTGCCCGCTTGTTTTTCATCTTGCCTTGGGAATACAACTTTGAGTGATTTTCTAAGTGAACATCTGATCTATCGTGATGATGATTTTATGGTGATTCATAAACCTTCGGACATTTTGAGTGTGCCAGGGAAAGGTGATTTACATGACAGCGTTTTGACAAGACTGGTGGCAATTGAACCACGAACTTTGCTCATTCACCGCCTTGACCGTGATACTTCTGGTATTTTGGTTTTTGGGTTATCTAAGCGTGGACAAAGTGCGATTGCACGCCAATTTCAAGACCGTCAAACTTCGAAAATATATGAAGCGTTAGTCGCAGGCCATCTAGACGGCGAAGGGACAGTTGATATTCCTGTAGTCTATGACCCGAGTCGACCACCTTTGCATATTGTCGATGCTTCTCATAACAAACCTGCTTTAACACATTGGCAGGCGATTGAACATTTCCAGATTCAGGGACAATCGGTTACGCGTGTCAAATTAACACCTATTACCGGACGTTCTCATCAACTCCGTGTACACATGCAATATCTGGGACATCCAATTGTAGGTGATACATTGTATGCAACACCGGAACAATTACTTGTTCCTCGTCTGTGCTTGCATGCCAAACAGTTAAGCTTTAATCACCCTGTTACAGGGGAATCATTAACGTTTAACTGTCCTGTACCGTTTTAATGTAAAAACTTTCAATGAGTAATTTTTGTAGCGAAACAATTTAATTGGTTTCTGCTGCAAAATTTTGCTTTAAAGACTACATAAAAAGATGCAAAAATAAGCTAATTTGCATCGTACAATATGTAGTGCGAACTTGAGAAAAAGGTGGAAAAATTGCAGCAGTATGCTATTGGTCAACGTTGGCTATCAGATACAGAGACTGAGCTCGGTTTAGGCGTTCTTATTGATGTAGATGAAAGATCTGTCAGCATTTTATTCCCCAAAAGCGATGAAACGCGTGTGTATGCACGTAATAACGCACCGCTATCTCGCATCATCTTTAACACAAACGATGAAGTTCAAGACCAAGAAGGCCAGAAATGGATTGTTGAGTCGGTTGAAGACCGTCATGGTGTTTTGCGTTATAACGTCGTTCGTACTTTAGAAAATGGCGAACAAGAACGTAAAGCGCTCAATGAAACTCGTATTGGTGCACAAATTCAGTTGTCAAAACCTTTAGATCGTTTGCTGGCAAGCCAGATCGATTATAAAGAGTGGTATGACTTACGCATTGAAGCAATGCTCATGCAATCGCAAATGCAAACCAGTCCTTTACGCGGCTTGGTCGGTGCACGTGTAGGTTTAATTCCGCATCAACTCTATATTGCACATGAAGTCGGTAAACGTTTCGCACCGCGTGTTTTACTTGCCGATGAAGTAGGTTTAGGTAAAACAATTGAAGCTGGTTTAATTATCCACCAACAGCTTAAAACTGGTCGCTCTGAACGAATCCTCATTTTAGTCCCTGATTCACTGCAATATCAGTGGATGATTGAAATGCGTCGCCGTTTCAACTTGCAATTTTCTCTGTTCGACTTAACCCGTACTGCATCTATTAAAGAACATGATCCAGAGCTTAACCCGTTCTTAACTGAGCAATGCATTATTGCCAGCGTAGATTTGATGGTGGACCATGATGATTTACGTGAGCAAGCATTAGAAGCTGGTTTCGATTTACTCGTTGTCGATGAAGCGCATCACTTAATGTGGAGCGAAGAAGAAGGCGGTAATGATCGTTACGATTTAGTTGAAGAACTTGCTGAAAACACGGCGGGTGTATTGTTGCTTACAGCAACACCTGAACAGCTTGGTGTAGAAAGTCACTTTGCACGCTTACGTTTGTTAGATCCACAGCGCTTTAGCAGTTTAGAACGCTTCTTAGATGAAGAAGCGCAGTATCAACAAACTGCTCAAGTTGCAGAAGTCTTGATGTCAGATGAACCTTTAACTCAAGAGCATTTAACAGCTTTAGAAGGTTTATTGGGGCATTCAATTGAAGATCAGCCTGAACAACGTTTCAGAGCAATTCATGAGTTGTTAGACCGTCACGGTACAGGTCGTATTTTATTCCGTAATACGCGTGAAGCGATTCAAGGCTTCCCAGGCCGTGATTGCCAACCAGCACCTTTACCAGCGCCAGAAGATTGGTCAAAAGACGGTAAATTACGTGAGCAAATGTGGCCAGAAGAAGCACAACTTGATGGTTCATGGATGCAAAATGACCCACGTGTGCCATGGTTAATGGAAATCTTGCGTAAAGAACTTAAGCACAAAAAAGTTCTTTTAATTGCTCGTAGTGGTCCTGTTGTTGAATCTTTAGAAAGTGTACTTCGTTTGCATGCTGGTATTCGTACTGCAATGTTCCATGAAGGCATGAGTCTACTTGAGCGTGACCAAGCGGCTGCTTACTTTGCAGAAGAAAGCTATGGTGCTCAAATTCTACTATGTTCTGAAATTGGTTCAGAAGGCCGTAACTTCCAGTTTGCAAGTGATCTGATTTTATTTGATTTGCCTGCAAACCCTGATGTTTTAGAACAACGTATCGGTCGTTTAGACCGTATTGGTCAAGAAAACCGTATCCAAATTCATGTACCTTACTTAATGGGCACTGCTCAAGAGCGTATGTTCCGTTGGTACAACGAAGCGTTGAATATTTTCAGCAATATTTCTCCGACAGCTCAAACGCTGCAAGAAAACTTTATTGTTGAATTAAAAGACTGCTTACTTTCAGATCAAGGTCAAACCTTTGAAGATTTACTCGAAGAAGTAAATGTTCAACGTCAAGCTTTAGAAACAGAGTTACAAGCTGGTCGAGATCGCTTGCTTGAATACAACTCATGCCGTCCTATCGTTGCACAAGAAATTGTTCAAGCCTTAGAAGACTACGATGACAACACAACATTACCTATGTTTGTGAAGCGCTTTATGTCTTCAACTAATATTGATTTTGATGAGCAAAGTAACGGTACTGTTATTATTCGTCCGACAGACCAAATGCAAGTACAAGGTTTGGCATTAGATGAAGAAGGCATGACTGCCACGTTCTATCGTGATCAGGCACAAATGCGTGAAGATGCTCAATATCTAACTTTAGAACATCCGTTCATTGAAAGTGTTATGGAAATGATCCGTACACAAGCGTTCGGTAGTACCAATGTTGCTGTTCTTAAGTCAAATGCATTAAAGCAAGGTTCTGTATTACTTGAAGTTTGGTTTAAAGTTGATGTGGTTGCACCAAAAGCTTTGAACTTGCCATCAAGCTTGCCGAAACAGCTCATTCGCGTGTTGTTAAGTGAAAATGGTCAGGACTTATCTGAAAAGATTGATCCAACCATTTTAAAACCATATTTGCATCATTTAGATGGCAATAGCTGCCGCCAAGTGGTTAAAGCTCGCCGTGAAGTGATTGAAGAGCGTTATAGACAAGCGCTTGATATCGCTAAAGTCGGCTTGCCACAGCTTCAACAGCAGGCAAAAGAGCATTATGGTAGTAAATGGCAATACGAGATTGATCGTTTAACTTATTTAAAACAGTTCAACCCAAGTATTCGTCAAGACGAAATCGAGCGCTTACAGAAGTTGCAAAAAGAAGGCTTGAGCTTACTTGATGGCTTAACGGTAACTCCGGAAGCAATTCAAGTGCTCGTAGTGGTTAAACCATAAGTGTTGAATCAAAAAAAAGCGCCGTAAAGGCGCTTTTTTATTGAGCAAATTTTAATTAAATCATTCTGGCATCTTTTAATTCTAGTTTTAAATAGGCATAAAAGATCGGTGCTGCAATCAGGCCACCTAAACCAAAAATTGACTCAAAAATTAACATGGCTAATAAAATTTCCCATGCGTTGGCATTAATTTTATGACCAATAATTTTCGCATTAATAAAATATTCTAACTTATGTACTAATACGAGGTAGAGCAGAGCAACACCTGCTAGACCGAGTGAAACCGTAAGTGCAGCAATAAAAGTAAGCGTATTTGAAATTAAGTTGCCTAAAATTGGAATGAGACCAAACAAAAAAGTAAGAATGGTTAATGTCTTTGCGAAAGGTAGGTGAACACCCCAAATCGGCAATAGTACAAACGCAAATAAGATAAAGAGCAGTGTATTAATTGCTGAAATTTTAATTTGGGCAAAAACTACATTCCTAAAAGAAATTGATAATTTTTGAATACGTTGAATGAGTAACGACTTAAATATAGGCTGTGGTGTACGACGGTGAAAGCCATGAATAGCGACCAAGATACCAATAATAAGGCCCATAATCATGGTTACGAAGTTATGTAAGATATCGGAACTGGCATTTTTTAATGTCGTCACGTTATCTTTCATAAATGCAAAAATTTCATCTTTTAGTTCTGTAACACTATCTGGAATATAACCTGGAAGATATTTACCAATTTCGGTTTGTAAATGTAATAGCGTTTGATCGACTTTATTGTTGATATTATGGATACCTACACCCTTTAAGTCATAAACGACAAAGCTAATTAAACTTGTAATGAAAAAGGCAATAAGTGAAACCGTGATAATACTTAATAAAATACTAATAAAAATGCGGGCTCTTTGACCATCAATATAACGTTCAACAATAGAGCTTAAACTAATAATAATTTCATAAATGAGAAAGCCAGCAAAAAAACTTGCTAAGAGATGCAAGGGGATAACCGAAAGCAAAAAAATGCCCATCAGAATATAGCTTGCAATCAGGCTTTGACGATTACTCAAACTTTGCATGTGAATCCCTAAATATCGTGGGGAAATATGGGTATGTATTGCTAGAATAATAATTACTTATACTCTTGCATGTTGGTTGCTTCAATCTGTGAATTATATTTTTATCAAGAAATAGGTATGTCTGTATAAAAAATGGCTTGTACAATGACAAACCATTTTATGTTGAATTTATCGTATTTTTGCTTCGTCTAGATGACGGGCACCTTCTAAAATCATTCTGATCATGATCATGGTTTGTTCGGCGACTTCCGCACGTTGATGAACTGGAAGATCAATCACTTTAGCACCCATATGAAACACCAGTTGAGTAATTGCTTTTGCAACGAGTTCCGGATGGTATAGGTGGTTGTTATTTAAGCGCTCTAGGCGGATTAAATCTTCTTGTAGCTCTTGCTGGAAAAAGTTGAGCTGACGGTCTACCGCAGCTTTATAAGAAGCTGAACCTGTAAAGCCTTCGCGTAATAACAGACTTAAATTACCTTCGTCTGCATCAAGCTGCTGAAGAAAAATTTCTACCGAACTGCGAATAATGCTGTCTTGAAAAGATGCACGCAAACGAGCTTGACGAATAATCTTACGTAAAACGATACCAGCGCGGTCAATGAGTGAAATGGCTAATTCATCAATATCTTTAAAGTGGCGATAAAAGCTATTTGGTGCAATACCAGCTTCTCTCGCAACTTCACGTAAGCTTAATGAGGCGATACTTTTTTGTGGACCAATCAGGTTAAGTGCAGCCTGAAAAAGTTCGTCTTTGGTAATCGTCGCTTTTCTTCCAACAGAACGCGTTGCTGTTTTTATTTCAATGACATCTTGTGAAGAGGCTGTGTCATTTGGGCTCTGAGAAAGTGAGGTTTGGGTCATGCTTTTCAATATGTTCTTAAACTGTCTGGATTATAGCGTTAGACAGGGAACTTGTGAAATTGTAATTAAAAGTACAGGTGTATATACAAATATATATACATGTGTATAATAATTAAAAAAGAGCGACAGAGCCCTCAGTTATGCAAGCAATCGAAAAGAGAAATTCTCTATTCAATTCATTAACACAAGCTGTATTTGATAAAGATATAGCGAGTTTCTGGCTACAAAAAATAAATCCTTTATGGTCTGTGCAGCATGGACTAGTTCAAATTGTAAAAAAAGAATTCGTAGCTCATGACACTGTGAGCCTTACTTTAAAATGCAACCGTTTGGTTAAAATGGGAGCAGCAGGTCAGCATCATCCGGTTATTGTTGAAATTGCAGGCCGCCGTTATGAACGTACTTATAGCTTGACGCAAGTAGATGCAGAGCGCTTACGTTTAACAGTTAAAAAAGTTGCCAATGGTATTGTCAGTAACTGGTTCATTGCGGAAAGTAAAATTGGTGATATTTTTGAGTTAGGTCAACCTTATGGTGACATGCAACAAAATATCCAGACACCAAAATTAATTATGTTGGCTGCGGGTAGTGGTATTACACCAATGTTGAGCTTAATTACAGCAATTAAGCAAAGCCAGCAGTTAGAAAAAGTACAGGTTCAGCTTTTATATTGGGTAAAACAGCGTTCTGATGCTGCTTTTACAGAGTTTTTCGAACAAGTAGCAGAGCAAAATCCAAACTTCAGCTATCAGGTGTTTTACACACAAGAAACACCAAATGATGAGCGCTTAAATGCTGAACATCTTGCATTGGTTGATGATATTGAAAACAGCACGGTCTACGCATGTGGTCCATCTGGTTTTGTTTCAACTGTCGAAGAGCTTTTTGAAAAAGCACCAGCCGTGCTTACTGAAGCATTTAGTTTAACTAATGAAAGCTCTGCAGATGACGTCGGTTATGTGAATGTCACATTAACACAGTCTAATAAAGTGATAGCAATTCCTAAGGGTCAATCGATTTTGGTGAGCCTAGAGCATGAAGGTGTTAAGCCAACACATGGTTGCCGTATGGGAATTTGTAATAAATGTGTTTGTAGTAAAACGCAAGGTTCTACACGTAACTTACTAAACGGTAGTCAAAATACAGAACCAAGCCAGTTACTTAAGATTTGTGTGAACTCAGCACAATCCGATCTAGTTATTGATCTTTAAGAGAGACCTCTTATGAATATGCCAGTGAAAGTCGAATATTTTAAAAATCCTAAAAATCGCGATTTGACTCCAGCGGAACTTGAAGCATTTGCAAAAGAGCTTGATCAGATCAAACAAGAAGTATTGGATGATTTGGGTGAAAAAGACGCAAAATACATCCGCCGTGTTTATGCAGCAGTTCGCTATAGCGGTCTTTTAGGCCGTGCATGTCTATTTGCAGGTTGGTTTCCGCCAGCATGGATTTTAGGTACAGGTCTATTAGGCTTCTCTAAAATTATGGAGAACATGGAGCTCGGCCATAACGTGATGCACGGTCAGTATGACTGGATGAATGATCCTAAGTTTAATGGTCAAACGTATGAGTGGGACACAGTAGGTACATCGGATAACTGGCGTCAAACGCATAACTATAAGCATCATACTTATACCAATATTAAAGGTATCGATGATGACATTGGTTATGGCTTACTTCGCTTATTCCCAGAGCAACGTTGGAAACCAGGTTTCTTGTTTCAACCTATTTATAGTATTCCGTTTTGCTTATTATTCCAGTGGGGCGTAGCAATCCAGAATCTTGAAATTGGTCGTGTTCTTTACAAACGTAAGACTAAAGCAAAATTTTTGGAAGAGTTAAAACCAGTGAATAAAAAGATTGGTAAACAACTTTTTAAAGACTATGTTTTCTTCCCACTCATTGCAGGTCCTGCAGCATTACCTGTATTTACAGGAAACTTGGTTGCAAATGGTCTTCGTAATATTTGGACATTCAGTATTATTTTCTGTGGTCACTTCACAAAAGATGCCGAAGTGTTTCCAAAAACAGTTTTACAAGATGAAAGCCGCGGTCACTGGTATATGCGCCAAATTCGTGGTTCTTCTAACTTAACTGGTTCGGAAGCATTCCACATTTTATCTGGTCACTTAAGCCACCAAATTGAACACCACTTATTCCCAGATATTCCTGCTCGTCGTTATCGTCAAATGGCTCCAAAAGTTGAAGCAGTTTGTAAAAAATATGGTTTGAACTATAACAATGCCAGCTTTGTTAAACAGTTCGGCCAAGTGGTTGGGCGTATTGCAAAATATGCTTTCCCATTTAAAAAATAAGCTAAAAAAGCCCTGAAATTTCAGGGCTTTTTTTATTTCTTTTTAGAAATCCACATTGTAATGACCGCATGAAAAACTTTGTCTTTATGAGTGTCGTAAACATCTACACTTACTAAATATTCTCCTGCTTTTTCCCACTCATAATCAGTTTGTACAGGCGTTGCAATAGCGATGAGATCTGTTTCTGCCTTTTTTAAATATTCAACGGTCATGCCTTTAGGAATCCAGCGATGGGTAGAAGGGACAGACACTTCTGTCATGGTTCCACCTGCGAGTTCTGCCATATTGCACATGGCAATCGCATGGACTGTTCCAATGTGATTAAGCACAGAGCGCTTCTTCTTAATAGAAATTTCGCAATAGTTCGGTTTTAACTCAATAAAAAGAGGGGAAATGCTACCGAAATAGGGTGCTTTTAGACACAGCATACGAGAGAATGTCCACTTTCCTTTAGGAAAAGCAGTCACTTTTTTCCAAAGTTCTAAGGTAGTTGGCATAATTTTACTTCCTATAATTTTAAATACAGAATATTATTCTGTTAAAGAATATAGTTCTGTTTACAAATAGGCGTCAAGTCATTCAAAATATCTCCGATGACTGGTCAGAGAATACAAAATGGTATCTGCTCAAAACTTATTAGAACGTTTGTATCCCGGAAGAAGGGCTGTTTTAAAACGACAAATATTGTTAGATGCTTTAGTCTGTTTTTTAGAGCATGGTATTGAAACGACCAGTATAGAAATGATTCGTGCCAAATCCAAAACGAGTGTTGGAGCGATTTATCACCATTTTAAAAATAAAGAGGGTATCGTCGCGGCATTATTTTTTTCAGCTTTAGATGACCAAACGGCTCTAAGAGATGAATACTTAAAACAGGCCAAAACGCTACAAGATGTGGTATTTGCTTTAATTCATAGTTATGTGGACTGGGTAAGTGAGCAGCCTGAATTCGCAAGATTTTTAAATTCAGCACGTTTTAACATGATGAAAGGTGAAGAACACCAGCAGCTCGTCCAAAGAAATAAGAACAGAAACCAAAATATATTTAGTCTGATTGCAAATTTTGAAGAATTTAAAGCATTAAGTTTAATTCCAAATGAGCTTTTGCTTTCATTGGTGATTGGTTCTACAGAGAGCTATTGCCGTGCGTGGTTATCACAACGTGTAAAGTCCGACCCTAAAGTTTATAAAGATGTGTTAGCTAAAGCAGCGTGGAGTTCATTGCAGGATTTACGTTTAGAACATTAATAGCGAGCAATAAAAAACCGCATGAAGAATGCGGTTTTTTAGTTTGAAACATAAATTATTTAAACTGGATTGAACCGTTTGCATTTACGGTAATTTTAGACTCACCAGCAGCCATGTCTTGAGCTGGTGCCGCTTCAGCAGCAGCGAACTTAGCTAGGCTGGCACGCATAACAGGTTGAGGGAAGTAATTGTTGGTATTCAAGTTCAGATTCACCAATGTGTATTGGCTTTTATTCCAAGCTTGAGTCAGCATTTGAGCACGTTGCTGGAAGCTTTTAGATGCCTCAACCATTAACTCATTTTCAACTTTTTTACGTTGCTCATCTGAAACGCTAAAGTTAATCGACTGAGTTTGGAAGTTTTGCTGTAACTCATTAATCAATTGGCTTGCTGCTTTAAAATCTTTACTTTCTAAACGGATTTCTGCACGGCCACGCCATTCTTTTAACTTGTTACTGTCATTGTCATAAATTGGATAAGTGCTTTGAGCACCAGTTTCCACTTTTACTTGCGGGTATTTACGTGAAGTCGCAAGTGCTTGATTCATTAACTGGTTAATTTGATTTGAAAGTTCAGCAGGTTGCTTGTTACTTTTTTCAATATATAAAGTTGCGTGCATTTCATCGTTAGATACCTGACGAGAAGCTTCAGCTTGTACATTTACGATATTGTAGTGAAGTGCATTATCATCTTGGGCAAAAACCATAGGGCTGAGTACCGTACCAAGTAGAAGAGTAGATATTGCTAAAGTACGCATAAATTTATCCTTTAAAAATTAATATAAATTTAATTTTTTTCATTAAGAAATGTTAAACATAAGTTATGCATAACTTTTGCAGATTTTGTGGGGTATTTGTAATATTTAAATCAATTTTTTTAATTTTTGGTGCAAATAAAAGCTTTAAAAAATAAAAACTTAAAAATAAAGTATTTCAATGTAACTTAAAAAATCAAACTAATATAAAAAAAGAATATTTTCTTTAGGTTGTCACATAGTATGATGATAATTCATCATAACTATTGGGATAATACATTTTTTCAATAAGATTAGATGAGTAAAGTACACAAAAGACGTTTTTTTTCTTGCAAAATTAGGTATCATCGCGCTCCTAGTTACAAGATATAAAATATGTGTCTTCGCTAGTTCTATAAAGCACCGAGTCAAAGGACCAAAAGTCACCAGACTTATTTCTTTCTACCCTTATCAGAGATGGTAATCCGATATGAGCGTTACTTCTGTCAACCCTGCCACTAATGCTACCAACGAATATTATTTGACTCGCCAAAGTCAGATGGAATCGAATGTTCGTAGCTATCCACGTAAATTACCGTTAGCGATAGCGAAAGCACAAGGTTGCTGGGTTACTGATGTTGAAGGTACACAGTACCTTGATTGTTTAGCTGGGGCAGGTACATTGGCTTTAGGTCATAATCATCCTGCGGTGATTCAAAGTATTCAAGACACATTGGCAAGTGGTTTGCCATTGCATACTTTAGACTTAACCACACCTTTAAAAGATGCGTTTACTGAAGCGTTGTTAGCATATTTACCAGGCGGTAAAGAAGAGTACTGCTTACAGTTCTGTGGTCCTGCTGGTGCAGACGCGACTGAAGCAGCGGTTAAACTTGCTAAGACTTACACTGGTCGTAGTTCAGTTATCAGTTTCTCTGGTGGTTATCATGGGATGACCCATGGTTCACTTGCAATGACTGGTAACTTAAGTGCGAAAAACTCGGTTAATGGTTTAATGCCAGGCGTACAATTCATGCCATATCCGCATGAATATCGCTGCCCACTTGGTTTAGGCGGTGAAGCTGGTGTTGATGCTTTAACTTACTATTTTGAAAACTTTATTGAAGATGTTGAAAGCGGTGTAACTAAGCCTGCAGCTGTTATTCTTGAAGCAATTCAAGGTGAAGGCGGTGTGGTTACTGCTCCAGTAAAATGGTTGCAAAAAATCCGTGAAGTGACTGAAAAGCACAACATCGTTTTAATTTTAGACGAAGTTCAAGCTGGTTTTGCACGTTCAGGCAAAATGTTTGCATTCGAACATGCAGGTATTGAACCTGATGTTGTTGTAATGTCTAAAGCAGTAGGTGGTGGTTTACCACTTGCAGTATTAGGTATTAAGCGTAAATTTGATGCTTGGCAGCCTGCTGGTCACACGGGTACTTTCCGTGGTAACCAACTTGCTATGGGTACTGGTCTTGTCGTATTAAAAACGATTAGCGAACAAAATCTCGCTCAAAATGCGCAAGAACGCGGTGATTTCTTACAAGCTGAATTGAAAAAATTAGCTACTGAATTCCCATGTATCGGTAACGTACGTGGCCGTGGTTTAATGATCGGCGTTGAAATCGTTGACGAGCGTAAACCTGCTGACCGTATCGGTTCTCATCCTGCTGACTCTCAGTTAGCGGCTGCGATCCAGACTGCTTGCTTTAACAACAAGTTATTGCTTGAAAAAGGCGGTCGTAACGGTACAGTAATTCGTTTACTTTGCCCACTTATCATTACTCAAGAAGAGTGTGTTGAAGTAATTGCCCGCTTCAAGAAAGCGATTGCAGAAGCATTGGTTGCAGTACGAGGCGCGTAAGAATGGTGGATTTTGCAGAACATCGTAAAGCGTTACTCTGCAATGATGCACAATCCATTGCTGACTATGAGTCAGCAATGGGCGAAGCGGTAAAAGCCGTTTCAGCATGGTTGCAAAATGAAAAAATGTACACAGGCGGTAGCATTAAAGAATTGCGTTCAGCAATTTCTTTCCAACCTTCAAAAGAGGGTATGGGTGTACAAGAATCACTTCAACGTATGATTGAGCTTTTCTTAAATAAAAGCTTGAAAGTACACCATCCACATTCATTAGCGCATTTACACTGCCCAACTATGGTGATGAGCCAGATTGCGGAAGTGTTAATCAATGCAACTAACCAGTCTATGGACTCATGGGATCAAAGCCCGGCAGGTTCATTAATGGAAGTTCAGCTTATTGATTGGTTGCGTCAAAAAGTAGGTTATGGTTCTGGTCAGGCTGGTGTTTTCACTTCTGGCGGTACTCAATCTAACTTGATGGGTGTATTGCTTGCTCGTGACTGGTGCATCTCGAAAAACTGGAAAGACGAAAATGGTAACCCATGGTCTGTACAGCGTGATGGTATTCCAGCTGAGGCAATGAAAAACGTCAAAGTCATTTGTTCTGAAAATGCGCATTTCTCTGTGCAAAAGAACATGGCAATGATGGGCATGGGCTTCCAGTCAGTTGTGACTGTTCCTGTGAATGAAAATGCACAGATGGATGTTGATGCTCTCGAAAAAACGATGGCACATCTTCAAGCTGAAGGCAAAGTGGTTGCTTGTGTTGTTGCGACAGCAGGTACAACTGATGCTGGTGCAATTGACCCATTGAAGAAAATTCGTGAAATCACGACTAAGTATGGTTCATGGATGCACATCGATGCGGCTTGGGGCGGTGCACTGATCTTGTCAAATGACTATCGTGCAATGCTTGATGGTATTGAGTTGTCTGACTCGATTACCCTCGACTTCCATAAGCATTATTTCCAAAGCATTAGCTGTGGCGCGTTCTTGTTGAAAGACGAAGCGAACTACCGTTTCATGCACTACGAAGCTGAATACTTGAACTCTGCTTATGACGAAGAACATGGTGTACCAAACCTTGTATCTAAGTCATTACAAACGACTCGTCGTTTTGATGCATTGAAATTGTGGATGACAATTGAATCACTAGGTGAAGACCTTTACGGTTCAATGATTGACCATGGTGTCAAACTGACTCGTGAAGTTGCAGATTACATCAAGGCAACTGAAGGTTTAGAGCTTTTGGTTGAACCACAATTTGCTTCGGTATTGTTCCGGGTTGTGCCACAAGGCTACCCAGTTGAGTTTATCGATAGTTTAAACCAAAACGTAGCAGACGAATTGTTTGCACGTGGTGAAGCAAATATCGGTGTAACAAAAGTGGGTAATGTGCAGTCATTGAAGATGACAACATTAAGCCCTGTTGTAACATTCGAAAATGTTAAAAACCTTTTAGGTCAAGTATTGGCTGAAGCTGACCGCATTAAAGATGCAATTGCTTCTGGTAACTATGTACCACCAATCGACTAATTAAGTTGATAACAAAAAAAGCTCGGTTTATTGCCGGGCTTTTTTATTACATATTATTTTTATTAAAAGTGTGCATCGCAAGAGAATGAAATGCACAAAACATGCATATTTTCAAAAAACATAAATAATTATGCATGATTTATGGGGAGCAAATTTCTTATTGTATTGGTATGTTCCCGATATTTTGGGTCGCATTGATATATCAATATCGTACTCACTTTAAATAATCCCGCTTTAACTGAAAAAAGTAAGTGGCTGTAATTACAATTAAGACAAGGAAGAAGAAATGCAACAAGCGAATATGCTCAATGAATTTAAACTCATTATTGGCGGTCAACTTTGTTCAGGTGAACAAGGTGAACTAGAAATTCTTAACCCCGCTACTGGCTTAACTGCTGCACGTTGTGCAAAAGCATCGGTTGCACAGGTCAATCAGGCAGTGAGTGCAGCTAAACAGGCATCTAAAGCTTGGCAGCAAGTTTCACACGAAGAGCGTAAGTCAATCTTAAACAAGATTGCAGATGGCATTGAAAAGCACGCTGAAATGCTTGCAGAGTTGGTTGTGCTTGAACAGGGTAAGCCATTGGCACTTGCACAAATGGAAGTGCAGGGTGCAATTGGTTGGACGCGTTATGCGGCTGCTATGGATTTACCTGTAGAAGTCATTGAAGACAGTGAAACTAAGCGTATTGAGCGCCATCGCCAACCATTAGGTGTAGTGGCTTCAATTACGCCATGGAACTGGCCACTCATGATTGCGGTTTGGCATATCATGCCTGCTTTACGTGCAGGTAACGTTGTCATTAGCAAACCTTCTGAATACACACCACTATCGACTTTACGTTTATGTGAAATCATTCAGCAAGAAGTTCCGGCAGGTGTGATCTCAATTGTGGTTGGTGCTGGTGAGATTGGTGAAGCATTATCTTCTCATCCAGATGTGCAAAAAGTCGTGTTTACGGGATCAACTCGAACAGGTCAGCACATTATGGCTGGTGCAGCTCAGCAGTTAAAACACTTAACTTTAGAGTTGGGTGGTAATGATGCGGGTATTGTATTGCCAGATGCAAATATCGATGAAATTGCAGCCAAGATTTTTAATATGGCGTTCTTGAATGCTGGTCAAACATGTGCGGCGTTAAAGCGTTTATATGTGCATGAAAGCCAATATGAAGCTTTATCTCAAAAGTTAGCTGATATTGCCAACGCTCAAGTGGTAGGGGATGGAATGGCATCTTCTACAACATTTGGTCCAGTACAAAACCAAATGCAATATAACAAGGTGAAAGCTCTTATTGCTGAAGCGATTGAACAAGGTGCAAAAGCACTTTCTGGACAACAACAAGTTCCAGAGCAGGGCTACTGTATTGCGCCAACTATTTTGACTGAAGTTTCTGACTCTTGCCGCGTGGTACAAGAAGAGCAATTTGGTCCAGTGTTGCCTGTTTTAAAATATACAGATATCAACGATGCAATTGCCCGTGCCAATGACAGCGAGTTTGGTTTGGGTGGTTCAATCTGGTCTTCTGATATTAAGGCTGCTCAAACTTATGCTACTCAGCTTCAATGCGGAACGGTTTGGATTAATACCCATGCAGAAGTGCTGCCTCATGCACCTTTTGGTGGCTGGAAAATGTCAGGCTTAGGTGCTGAGTTTGGCTTAGAAGGTTTACTTGAAAATACGATTGGGCAAACGGTTCATATCAGTAAAGTCTAAATATTCATTTTAAGGCGGATCTAGTATCCGCCTTTTTATTTTGATCTATATGGGAGAAAAGCTTCGCTTGCTTACTGGGAGTGATGATAGCTCATGCTTTTAGGCTTGATTAAAAAATGATTCTGTTCTTTAATTTTTTTAAGAACAATGTAAGACTTTATGTGCCCTATAAAATTATAAGAAAGCAATCTTTCAGTCACAAATTGGGAAAGCTGTTCTAAGTTTTCAGCAACAACTTTTAAAATAAAATCCGCATCGCCACTAATTGAAAATGCATCCTGAATGTTGTCTTCAGCTTCAATCAGCTCTTGAAAAGCTTGTTGTGATTTTGCCTCGTGTGTCCTTAAATTAATATGAATCATCGCTGTAACTTCCAGTCCTAGCGCCTGTTGCTGAATGCGCGCCGTGTAACCAAGAATCACGCCTTTTTGCTCGAGCAATTGACGTCGTCTTGAACATTGCGAAGCAGATAAACCGATTAAATCTCCAATTTCCTGATTAGTGAGCCGTCCATTCTTTTGTAGTGCCTGAATGATTTGCCAGTCGAACTTATCCATTGCATAAAATCCTTTTATGATACACAAATCATGTATTTTTATTAAAATGCGTTTTCATTATGCACGAAATCTAAAAGATAGATGAAATATTATTTTTCTATGGAATAAAAATTGGTCTCAAAGGATATAGAGCAATGTTCATAGAAATTGGTGAATTTTTAAATCTTCGTCTAAAACAAATGGGTATCCAACATCTTTTTGGTGTACCTGGTGATTTTAACCTCTCATATCTAGAACAAGTTGAAGCAGACCCACAACTCGAATTTATTGGAAATTGTAATGAATTAAATGCTGCCTATGCAGCAGACGGTTATGCACGAATTAACGGCTTTTCTGCCTTGGCAACCACTTATGGTGTAGGTGACTTAAGTGCGATTAATGGTATTGCAGGGGCCTATGCAGAAAATGTACCTCTTATTCATATCTCAGGTATTCCACCTTTACATGCAGTTCAAAAGGGCACTCTCATACACCATACGTTAGTTGATGGTAACTACGACAACATTATGAACTGTATGAAAGAGTTCACTGTTGCCCAAACACGTTTAACTCCAGCAAATGCAGCCTTTGAAATTGACCGCGTGTTACGTCAATGTTTCCTTGAGCGTCGTCCTGTACACATTCAACTACCAGGTGATATTACCCACGTTAAAATTGAAGTATCTGAGCGTCCGCTCGACCTAAGCTATCCAGCAGTTGAACCTGAATTATTGCAAAGTGTGGTAAGCAAACTTTGTGACATTATTGAGAATGCTCAAAGTCCAGCGCTTCTTATTGATAATGAAGCTTCGGTTTTTGGGGTTACTTCACTTTTAAATGACTTATCTCAAAAATGCTCAATCCCATTTGCAGGTATGAATACTGCAAAAAATATTATGGATGAGGGCTCACCTCGTTATATCGGGACTTATGTAGGTGGGGCAAGCCAACCGCATGTGAAAAATATCATTGAGCAATCTGACTGTTTAATTGGGATTGGTGCACGCTTTACCGATGTAGGTTCAGCTGTATTTACGCATCAAATTGAGACCAAGAACTACATCGAAATTAAATCTTATGGCTTAAATATTTTTGGTCAGGATTTTCCAGGTATTGAGATTGGCCAGTTACTTGTTGAGCTAAATAAAAAAGTTGCACCACGTAAATCATCAACTCCTCTTCTCGAAAAACAACCTCAGAAAGTAGTTGAAGCGCCAGCTCAACAAAAGCTAAGCCAAGATGTGCTTTGGAACTACATTTCAGGTTTCTTAAAAGAAGATGATGTGATTATTGGTGAAGTCGGGACATCAAACTCTGCTTTGTCGGGTATAAAGCTTCCAGCGACAGCTAAATATATTGCTCAGCCGCTTTGGGGTTCTATTGGTTATACCTTGCCGGCTTTGCTTGGTAGTTTGTTAGCTGCTCCTGAACGCCGTCAAATTTTATTTATTGGCGATGGTTCTTTCCAGCTTACGGTACAAGAGCTTTCTACAATTATCCGTCACGGTTTAAAACCAATTATTTTCTTGCTGAACAATGGTGGTTACACCATTGAGCGCCTAATTATGGGTGAAACCGCTGCTTATAACGATGTACAAAACTGGAAATACACTGAAATTCCAGCGGTATTTAACGGTAAAAAGGGTCATACAACTTATGTAGTTGAAACCGCAGGGCAGCTAAAGAGCGTTTTAGACAACGTTCAGCAAAATGACCAGTTAACTTTTATTGAATTAAAACTACCTGCAATGGATGCGCCAGTAAGTTTGAAAAAATTTGCTTCCGTGATTGCACGTTTTGACTATGGCGATCGTGGCTATGAAATTTTAAAGGAGCGTTCCCAACCGATTAAATGTAAGGATGCAAGCTCGTTTTAAATAGAAGATAGGACAAGTCTTCTCAAAATTAAATGGACTCATATTAAAGCAACTTATGTCCGAAGGTCGGTTTCTGGCCTTCGGATATGGTGCTGAATAAAGGTGTACAGGAAGTGACACCAACATTGGAGATAATGTTATGGATGCAAACAATAAGCACGAGTTAAAACAAGGCTTATCCAATCGGCATATTCAACTCATCGCACTCGGAGGGGCGATCGGAACAGGGTTATTCTTAGGTCTTTCTCAAACAATTAAATTGGCTGGTCCTTCAATTTTATTAGGATATGCAATTGCAGGGGTGATTGCCTTTTTAATTATGCGTCATTTGGGCGAAATGGTTGTTGAAGAACCGGTAAGTGGTTCTTTTAGTTATTTTGCGAACAAATACTGGGGCAAAATGGCTGGTTTTATGTCTGGTTGGAACTACTGGGTGTTGTATGTACTGGTAAGTATGGCCGAACTGAGTGCAATTGGTACGTTTATACAGTTCTGGTGGCCTGAAATTCCGACATGGATGACTGCATTATTTTTCTTTATTTTAATTAACGGCATTAACTTGGTAAATGTCCGCTTTTTTGGGGAATCCGAGTTCTTATTTTCGTGCATTAAAATTGTTGCGATTTTAAGCATGATTGGCTTTGGTGCTTATCTATTATTTTCAGGTTCAGCAGGTCCACAAGCGGGTGTTGCAAATTTATGGCAACACGGTGGTTTTTTCCCACATGGTATTCATGGCTTTATTATGGCCTTGGCTGTCATTATGTTCGCATTTGGTGGCTTAGAGCTTATTGGTATTGCTGCGGCAGAAACGAAGAAACCAGAAACAACAATTCCAAAAGCAGTGAACCAGATTGTGTACCGCATCCTGATTTTTTATATCGGCGCAATCGGTATTCTTTTATGCCTTTACCCTTGGAATATGGTGGCAGAAGGCGGTAGTCCATTTGTCATGATTTTCCAGTCACTCAATAGTAATGGCGTTGCGAACGTCCTGAACTTTGTGGTCTTAATTGCTGCTATTTCGGTTTATAACAGTTGTATCTATTGTAATAGCCGTATGTTGCATGGTTTGGCAGAGCAGGGTAATGCTCCTGCAATTTTGAAAAAAGTAAACAGCCGTGGTATTCCGGTTCCAGCAGCACTTGTTTCTGCATCAATCACAGCAGTCTGTGTGGTGGTGAACTATTTAATCCCTGGTCAAGCTTTTCAGCTCTTTATGATGTTGGTTGTGGCTGCACTTGTTATTAACTGGCTCATGATTTCAGTCACACATTTGAAATTTACCAAAGCAATGAAATTACAACGTCGCCAAACCAAGTTCCAAAGCATTATGAGTCCATGGAGTAATTATTTAACCATTAGCTTTGTATGCTTTATTCTTATTATTATGGCAATGACGCCAGATATGAGACTGGCTGTAATTTTAGGTCCAATCTGGCTTGCTGTTTTAGCCATCATGTATTTCTTCAAGTACCGTAAAAAAATGGTTCCTATGCCAGAAGTACAATCAAACTAATTGCTAAATTGATAGTGATATTGCGGTTATCTGACAAAGAGCAGGTAACCGTTTATCTTTTTGTCATAATATTTTCATGTTAGAACGAAATAATTTTTTAAAAATAAATATGACATATAAAAATTTGAGAAATATGTCAATAAATTAACTTTGTAATATCAATTTATTAAATTCTTTAAGTTTTTATAATTTAAGAATAATTGTAATTTTATCAATTTGGGTGATTGTCATATTTAATATAAAATTGAGGTAACACAACCCTTATAAAATAAGATTAAATGATTGATATAAAATAGATTTAGAAATGTGACAATGAACATTATAAAAATCATGAAAGCGTCATAATACTGTAACTTATTTGTCATATTTTCTATTCACAATGCAGCTATCGAAGAGCGTACAAGCACTCAACAAAAAGTGACGTACAACCTATTGCATTAATGAGAGAGAACAGAATGCGCTTAAATCCACGTCAAATCGCAATTGCGTTAGCAGTAACTGGGGCCGCTGTAACAACGACTGCAAATGCAGCTCGTGATACGATTCAAATTGCTGGTTCTTCAACTGTATTACCGTTTGCCAGCGTTGTAGCTGAAGAGTTTGGTAATACATTCCCTCAATTTAAAACTCCTGTTGTAGGTTCTGGTGGTTCTTCTGCTGGTTTAAAACAATTCTGTCAAGGCGTTGGTGACAACACGATCGACGTTGCAAACGCTTCTCGTAAAATTAAAACTACAGAAATTGAAGCTTGTAACAAAGCTGGCGTAAAACAAATTCAAGAAATCAAAATCGGTTATGACGGTATTGTATTCGCGTCTAGCTCACACAAAGCAGCTTATAAATTAAAACCTTACCATGTGTTTGCTGCTTTAGCTGCACAGTTACCTTCAAAAGGTAAATTGGTTCCAAACCCTTATACAAACTGGAACCAAATTGACAAATCACTTCCTAATGAACCTATTACGCTTGTAATTCCTGCGTCTAACCACGGTACGCGTGAAGTTTTCCAAGAAAAAATGGTTGATGCTGGTTGTGAATCATACGAATACTTCAAAAACCTAGATAAAGATGCTCAGAAGAAAGCATGTTCGACTTTCCGTAAAGACGGCCGTGTAATTGAAATTGCTGGCGACTATACAGAAACTCTAGCTCGCTTAAAAACTTCTCCAAGTGCAGTAGGTGTGTTTGGTTTAAGTTTCTATGACATGAACCGTGACAAGTTACGTGTAGCATCAGTAAACAACGTACTTCCTTCTGAGAAAACTGTGTTAAATGGTACATACCCTGTATCTCGCCCATTATTCTTCTATGTGAAAGGCGAACACTTAAAATCAGTTAAAGGTTTACCACAGTATGTAGAATACTTCCTAAGCAAAAAAGCGACTGGTAAAGGTTCTAAAGCTGAGCGTGACGGTTTAATCGCGATGTCTGACGCAGAACGCGCTAAAGTCTTAGCTGACTTTAAAGCAGGTAAAACTGTTAAATAAATTGTTTTGAATAGGGGCTGGTGATCCCAAGTGATCATCAGCCTTTTTGTCTAACACGTTTTTCCCAAATTATGACAATTGAGAAAACAGTGGAGAATACATGAATCTGCTACTTATCGGTGTGTTGTTAGCCCTTGTGGCAATTGCATATCAACTTGGGCTGAGAAAAAGCCGTAACCTAGCAGGTAAGGGAAGCAACTCGGCGACATTACATTCTCGTCCTGGTTATTATGGCGCACTGGTTGGACTTTGGTGCGGTATCCCTGCTTTTTTAATTTTGATGATTTGGAACTTAGTTGAACCAAATATTTTAAATCATATTATCTTTAATAATGTTCCAGCTTCTGTGTCAGCTTCTCTTGATGAAGCAGCAAGAAGCGTACTTGTTGATCGAGTTCAAGCGATTGCTTCTGGTTTTGGGGTAAGTGATCATCCTGCAGCTTATGAGTTGGCTGCTGCTCAGCAATATGCAAAATTTCAAACTATTGGCTCTTTTGCCAAATTTGCCGTTGTTGTATGTGCTGCATTATTGGGTTTAGTCTGGGCAAAGAAAAAAATCAGCCAAGAATATCGTGCACGTAACCAAGTTGAACGTGCCATTAATGTTGGTTTGATTTTGTGTTCTGGTGTAGCAATTTTAACCACAATCGGCATCGTAATGTCGATGTTTGGTGAAGCAATGCGCTTCTTCCATTTTGTAAGTCCAATTGACTTTTTCTTTGGTACAGAATGGAACCCTGGCTTTAGTACTTCAGGCAACGCTGAAGGTAGTTATGGGTTATTACCATTGCTATGGGGTACGCTCATGGTCAGTGGTATTGCTTTATTGGTTGCTGTACCTGTTGGCTTAATGATTGCCATTTATTTAGCTGAATATGCTTCACCATGGTTACGCTCATGGGCAAAACCAACGATTGAAGTTTTAGCGGGTATTCCAACAATTGTTTATGGTGTTTTTGCCATGATGATTATTGGTCCATTCTTTAAAGCTGTGGGTGCTCATATTGGTATTGAAATTAACGCAACCAGTGCACTGACTGCTGGTTTCGTAATGGGAATCATGATTATCCCATTCGTTTCATCTTTGTCTGATGACATTATTACTCAAGTTCCTCGTGCACTTCGTGATGGTTCACTCGGACTTGGCGCAACCAAATCAGAAACAATTCGCCAAGTGGTTTTACCAGCAGCATTACCGGGTATTACAGGGGCCTTTTTATTGGCTGTATCACGTGCCGTGGGGGAAACCATGATTGTGGTTTTGGCAGCGGGGAACAGTCCACTTCTACATGCAAATCCGTTTGAAGCTGTTTCGACAGTGACTGTAACCATCGTAAAACAGTTAACTGGCGATACCGATTTTGCAAGCCCACAGGCCTTGGTGGCATTTGCACTGGGTTTAACACTCTTTGTAATCACCTTGGGATTAAACATTGTTGCACTGTACATTGTGCGTAAATACCGTGAGCAATACGAATGAGTACATCAAATACATCGTCTCCTATGGATCAGAACGTATTTGATCCACAAGCTGCTGCTCAAGCACGTGATCGCCGTAAAAAAGTGATTGAAAAGTCATTGGCTAAACGTCACCGCAAAGAAAAAGCTTTCCGTTTTGCTGGTTTATCGGCAGTGGTTATTGGTCTTGCATTCGTAGCGCTATTGTTTGGTAGTATTTTGGCAAAAGGTTTACCTGCTTTTTGGCAAACCAGTATGAATGTACCAGTTTACTTCGATCCTAAAGTGATTGATGCCGGTCCATTGCCAGCACGTACTCAAGGTGAAACACCTGCGCATTACCAAGAACGTTATGTAGCTTGGCAAACAAAAATGGGTATGGTGGATTGGGATAGCCTGATCGTAAATGGTATGGTCGCTAAAGATCCTTCACTTGAGTCGCAACGTGATTCTTTACGTAGCCTTTATGCAAGCTCAGAAGCTTATCGTTTGCGTGACATGGTATTTGCCGACCCATCGCTGATTGGTAAAAAAGAGAACCTTACTTTCTTGGGCGATGCTAACGTAGATGTATGGTTAAAAGGCAATATTGACCGTTCATTACCAGATGACCAGCAACAGCTTGATCCGGAAATCCGTAAGCTCGCAGATGATTTGAAAGCAAAAGGTATTCTCGAAAATACGTTTAATACCAACTTATTTAAAAATCCGGACTCTCGTAGTTCACCAGCAATTAGTGGTCTTGCAGGTGCATTCATGGGCTCGTTATTCATGATGCTGATTGTGATCATTATTTCAATTCCAATTGGTGTGGCGAGTGCTATTTATCTGGAAGAGTTTGCTCCTAAGAATGTCCTTACAGACATTATTGAAGTCAACATTAATAACCTTGCAGCTGTTCCTTCAATTGTGTTCGGTTTACTTGGTGCAGCTATTTTCATTGGTTGGATGCATTTACCACTGTCGGCTCCATTTGTCGGTGGTTTGGTATTAAGTTTAATGACACTGCCAACAGTTATTATTACAACCCGTGCGTCTTTAAAAGCTGTCCCACCATCAATTCGACAAGCTGCACTTGGTTTAGGTGCTTCAAAAGTACAAACCGTTTTCCATCATGTTTTACCTTTGGCTATGCCGGGCATCATGACAGGTTCAATTATTGGTGTTGCACATGCGCTTGGTGAAACTGCGCCGTTACTTTTAATCGGAATGAGTGCATTCGTTGCAAGTATTCCAACCACTCCATTTGATCAAGCAACTGCTTTACCTGTTCAAGTTTACTTATGGCAGGGTAATGAGTTGCGTAACTTCTTCGAAGGCCGTACTGCTGCTGCGATTATCGTACTTCTTGCATTAATGATTGGTTTAAACAGCCTTGCAATTTGGTTACGTAAAAAGTTCGAAGTGCGTTGGTAATAGAGGATAAATAATGAATACTATTGATATTACGAATTCCTTAGAAAAGGATAAGTTAGTGAATACTGAACAATCTCAATTTACAGATAAGCCGCAGAATCATGGCACTTCATATGTTTCGCATTTTGAACCACAAACTTCAAAAAAGCAGAACTCAACTGAAATCAAAATTAGTGCACAAGATGCCCATGTTTATTATGGCGACTTTGAAGCGATTAAAGGCATTGATTTAGATATCTACCAAAATGAAGTGATTGCATTCATTGGACCATCAGGTTGTGGTAAATCAACTTTCCTACGTACTTTAAACCGTATGAATGACACGATTGATGGCTGCCGTGTAACAGGTAAGATCACTTTAGATAATAAAAATATCTATGATCCAAATCTGGACGTTGTATTGCTACGTGCTCAGGTGGGTATGGTATTCCAAAAGCCAAACCCGTTTCCTAAGTCTATTTTTGATAACGTTGCATATGGACCAAAGCTACATGGTTTAGCACGTGACAAATATGACTTAGAAGAAATTGTTGAAAATAGCTTGCGTAAAGCGGGCTTATGGGAAGAAGTGAAAGACCGTTTGAATCAGCCAGGTACAGGCTTATCTGGTGGTCAGCAACAACGTTTATGTATTGCACGTACGATTGCGGTAAGTCCTGAAGTCATTTTGATGGATGAACCATGTTCTGCACTTGACCCAATTGCAACAGCAAAAGTGGAAGAGCTTATTTCAGAACTTTCTGATCAATATACGATTGTGATTGTAACGCACTCAATGCAACAAGCGGCACGTGTTTCAGACCGTACAGCTTACTTCCATTTAGGTGATTTGATCGAAGTAAACTCTACAGAAAAA
Organism: Acinetobacter sp. ABJ_C4_1; assembly: GCF_044538495.1. Classification (NCBI taxonomy): domain Bacteria; kingdom Pseudomonadati; phylum Pseudomonadota; class Gammaproteobacteria; order Moraxellales; family Moraxellaceae; genus Acinetobacter; species Acinetobacter sp. ABJ_C4_1. The sequence continues at coordinate 83,298 of NZ_JBIUCQ010000001.1, forward strand.
GTATTCACGCAACCTGACCATCAATTGACAGAAGCGTACATTACTGGCCGTTTCGGTTAATTTCTAGCTGTAAAAGAAAAGAGCCTTGTGCTCTTTTTTTATTTAATAAATGAAAATGAATCTATTTTGCAAAATCGCTATTGAATTTTAATCAAAAGAACCACATCTTAAGGCTATAAAGACAAACTTATGAGCATAGAATTTTATGTTATTCCATTTGCCTAAACTCCCTGCGGAAATACGTGTTAGTCATTTAAATGCACGTGTAAATGAACAGAGAAAAAAAATTGCACAAACCACAGCAAGTCGTTTAGAGCTTTTACAATTGGCTCAACAACTTGCAAAAGAAGCTAAAATTCGCCGTAAGAACAACCAGAAAATTTTTGTTTTAGATTTTAAAGGTGACATTCAAGCATCTGCGGTTGAAAACCTTCGTGAAGAAATCACACTTATTTTAGCTACCGCTAAAGCTGGACGTGACCGCGTAGTGGTACGTCTTGAAAGTCCGGGTGGTATGGTTCATGGTTATGGACTAGCAGCAGCTCAATTGGTTCGTTTACGTGATGCAGGCTTTCATTTAACGATTTGTGTTGACAAGGTCGCTGCAAGTGGCGGCTATATGATGGCTTGTATTGCAAATGAAATTATTTCTGCACCATTTGCTGTTGTTGGTTCGATTGGTGTCGTTGCTCAGGTTCCAAATTTCAATCGTCTTTTAAAAGAGCATAACGTTGACTTCGAACTTTACACAGCAGGGCAATATAAGCGTACTGTGACTATGTTTGGTGAAAATACGCCTGAAGGTAAAGCGAAGTTTGAAGAAGAACTACAACAAACACATATCTTGTTTAAGCACTTTGTAGAGAAGTATCGTCCACAGCTTAATGTAGACAAAGTTGCTACAGGTGAGCATTGGTATGGACAAGACGCGCTTGATTTAAACCTTGTAGATAAATTAGAAACTTCTGATGAGTATCTATTAGCGTTGTTACCTCAGCATGATGTCTATGTGATTAATACACGTAAAAAGGCAACTTTGGGTGAAAAGTTAGGTCTACAAGCTGCACAAATGGCAGATAGTTTGATTCCGGCGGTAATGAATAAAGTTGCAGATACATTGGCAAAAGCGAATTCAACTTTAGTGCAAATGCGCGATACGAAGTTTTAATTAAGATATATTTTTAACGAAAGAGTACCTTTATAGGTGCTCTTTTTTATGGGAGTGATTAAACCAATTTGATTAATATTTGTTTAAGTTTCAATTGCCAAAGTTGTGGTTATTTTTAAATTTTTGAGTTTTGTAATGTCAAAGGCTTTATCTCATATTGATATTCTTATAAGAATCTTGCACATCATTATTATGGTTGCGTTTGTTGGTGCTTATTTTACGGGGGATAGTGAGGACTTACATCAGGTGCATATGATGTTTGGTTATATCCTCCTGATGAGTATTACCACACGGGTTATCTGGCATTTTTTAAGTCCACGTATTTCAAATACTACGCCATTTGGCATAAAGAAGCGAAGCAATATGGCATTCAACGCAATTAAAAAGCCGTTTAGTCATGCAAATTCAGTAAGTATTTTTTCGAAAAATTCAATTCAATTGATCAGTATTGGGTTATTTCAAGCTTCGATTGTATTTATTTTCATACTCATTCCTATTGTTGTAGTACTTGGATATGGAACAGAGCACTTTACTTATTCTTTGAGAGACTTACATTCATTTTTTGCAAATTTATTTTTAGCTTTGGTTATATTGCATCTTTCAACGCTTATTTTAAATAGCATTCTTGCTAAACGCTTTCAAGGCTGGACTATGCTTAAAATGACATTAGCAGATAAAAAAATAACAAAATTTATGACATTATTGGTGTTAGTTCTTGTCGGAGCTTTTAGCTTTATTTATTTAAGGATGTAATATATAAGGTGCATATGAATCCTGTTTGAAGTTATATTTTTTAATGAGAATTCAAAAAATATTGTTGATAAATATACTTATTGAATTGTGATAGATAAGTGATTTTGATATTTTAGGCAACAATAAAATAGCTTTTAGATGTTTCATTTAAAAAGTTACACATTTAAAAATATAACTGAAATTCAGGATAGGAAATAATGACAAGAATAATTGTGGCATCCAAAGAGGGTTTGGACGTTCTGCAAGATGGTCAGCTCAATAAAGTAATTTTAAACCAGCCTACTATTATTCAAATTGGTGTAAGTCAAAAAGATATTGCATCGATGGAAAAACAGGGTGGACGCCTAGTCATCCATTTAAAAAATGGAGAGACCATTGTCTTAGAAAATTTCTTTAATGAAGCAACGAATACAACAGAGCATTCACTTGTTTTTCCAACAGAACAAGGGAAGTTTGTTGAAGCACAGTTTGATGCCCAAGGCAAAGTGATCGATTATAAAGGCTTAAATCACGTTACAGATTTGGGCTATGCCAGTACGAGTTCAACAGCTGCAACTATGGCGGTTGATGGTGATCCAAGTTTTTCAATGGGTAATGTACTCAAAGCTGGTCTAGCAGTTCTAGCTGTGGAAGGATTATATCTTTGGGCTTTTAAGAAAGATGATAAGGATGACTCAGCAAGTGCACCTGATTTAATCGCGCCTGCTGCTCCTACCGCTACGCTTGCTGATGATACCGTGACAGTGACTGGTAAAACTGAAGCAAATGCAAAAATCTATCTTAAAGATGCTGCAGGCAATACAGTCGCATCGGGTGTTGCAGATGCAAGTGGTAACTACACGATTAAATTAGATAAGCCTCTAGTGAATGGGGACAAATTAAATGTTATTGCCCAAGATGCGGCTGGAAATAGCTCTAAAGCGACTGTTGTAACAGGTACAAAAGATACAATACCTCCAGATACTCCACAGGCCCAATTAAGCGATGATGGTTCATTATTGACTGGTAAAGCAGAGGCAAATGCAAAAATTACAGTTTATGATGCCACTGGCAAAGTACTAGGTTCTGTTTTTGCAAATAAAGATGGTATTTATTCTTTAAAACTTACTCCGCCATTAACTGGTGAGGCGGGCGGTAAAGTTATTGCTGAAGATGCTGCTGGTAATAAATCTGAAGAAGTTAAAATTATTGCAGGTAAAGACACCGTGCCACCAGCTTCTCCTTTTGTTGAAGTCAACAAAGAAGGGTCGGTAATACATGGTAAAACTGAAGCCAATGCAAAAGTTCAAATCAAAGATGCCGATGGCAATGTCATTGGATCTGGCATGGCGGATGCCCAAGGTGACTTTCAAATTACGCTTTCACCTGCTTTAAAAGAGTCTCAAAAAGGCACCGTAGTTGTTGAAGATGCAGCCGGTAATACGTCTAAGCCTGTCGAAATTAAGCCAGGTTTTGACTCGATTGCACCAGATAAACCAACGGCTCAAATTAATGCAGATGGCACTTCAGTAACTGGTACAGCGGAAGCCAATGCCAAAATTGAAATTAAAGATGCAACTGGTAAAGTGATTGGTACTGGAACAGCAGATGCGAATGGAAAATTTACCATTACTATTTCGCCAGCATTGACTGATAACAACCATGGTGCTGTTTCTGCGATTGATAGTGCAGGAAATAGATCTGAAAGTCTGGATATTGTGGGTATAAAAGATACTATACCTCCAACCAAACCTATCTTAAACAGTGTAGAAGATGATGTAGGTGACATCAAAGGCGCTATCGCGGCAGGTTCGGAAACTGACGATGCTAGGCCAAAACTTACGGGTTCAGGTGAAGCAAATGCGACACTTACGATTTATGATAATGGTGTTGCAATTGGGGTGGTGACTGTAACGGCTGGTAGATCTTGGTCATTTACTTTTGATAAAGACTTAACTCTTGGTAAGCACAGCATTACTTTAACCCAAACCGATGCAGCAGGGCTGACCAGTGAAGCAAGCTCTCCATTTACTTTTTATGTGGTTGCACCGAAGGTCGCGAGTCTGGCCGATGCTTCAGTCAATACTTTAAGTACAGAAGCTCCATCTTTGGCAGATAGTGTTGGGTTACATACTTTAAAGGTTGCGCAAACTACGACAACTGAGCCGACTAGTCAGCAGAAAACTGTTCCTGTAGATGATTTGCTAAAAAGCTCTTCTTTAAACGAATCAGATCCTGTCTCAAAACTTCTATCATCGACAGCATTAAAAACGACGCAGACTCCTGAGCAAAATGATGTAAATACTTCAATGGATCAGACAACAAATCTTGATCATCTTTTGCCAAATACGACTTCTTCACCTTTGCAAAACATGTTAGAGCAAACCTATCCGGTTGTTTAACAGGCCGTTTGGTAACAAATAAAAAGCGCTCAATGAGCGCTTTTTATTTACGGTTTATTGTCTAATTTAGGTGATGTTATCAAGGTGAAAAGCCCATAGAGGATTGCGCCAATTGTGGCGAGTAACATATCTTTATGAGCATCCCACATATCACCTTGTTGCCCATTATAGTTTTCTGCTTGTTCAGGTGATAACCCAATTGCGATTGCCCATTCGATCAGTTCATAAAAGACACTTGATGCCATCACGAATTGGACTACAAGTAAAAATAGCGAAAAAGGTCGTGCAGTCGGCAACCATACTTGGAATACACGATAAATAAGAGGGTAGAGTAAAACACCATAGGCAAAATGAACTAAACGATCATACATATTACGAGACCAGCCCATGTACTCATCTAAGTTAAAATGAAAGATGTGTTGAATCCAGTCATTATACGGAACGTATGAGTAGAGATAGTGAGCGCCAATAATATGGATTAATAAAAACAGTAGATAAAAAGTGAAACTTAAGAAATCGAGTCCAATTTTTTTGAAAATAATAAAAAGCAGAATCACCATAAAAACAGTGCCAGCTTGATGAAGTAAATAAGCCTCAAACTCAAGTGGTTGAATACCTGAAATGATAATGGCAATAAAAAGCAGGCCAAGCGCAATATAGTGTTTAACTTTGAATTCTTTTTCGATCATCTTCTAGATAAGTCTTTATTCTGATTTATATGAGTGTAATAAAAAAGCGAAGCCTAAGCTTCGCTTTTTATAACTTTTTTAATTAGATTTTGCTAATTAAATCGTTAATTTGTTTTGCTTGTTCAGCTGCATTACCTGTGTAAGTTGCAGGTGTAAGCTCAGCTAAACGAGCACGTTCTTCGCTTGGTACTTGAGCAAGTTCATTACCATTTACGAAGTCAACCATCATGTCACGAGTCATTGCTTGACCACGAGTTAAAGCTTTTAACTTCTCGTATGGTTTTTCAACGTTATAACGACGCATAACTGTTTGAATTGGTTCTGCAAGAACTTCTTGAGCTTGGTCAAGGTCTTCATTTAAGCGGTTTGCATTGAGTTCAAGTTTACCAATACCTTTTAAGCAAGCATCAAAAGCAATTAAGCTTTGAGCAAAACCAACACCCATGTTACGAAGTACAGTTGAGTCAGTTAAGTCACGCTGCCAGCGAGAAATTGGTAATTTTTCGCCTAAGTGAGCCAACACTGCATTTGCAATGCCTAAGTTACCTTCAGAGTTTTCAAAGTCGATTGGGTTAACTTTGTGCGGCATAGTTGAAGAACCAACTTCACCTTCTTTAAGTTTTTGTTTGAAGTAACCTAAAGAGATATAACCCCATACATCACGGTTAAAGTCGATCAAAATTGTATTGTAACGACGTAACGCATCAAACAACTCAGCCATGTAGTCATGTGGCTCAATTTGAGTTGTGTATGGGTTAAATGTTAAACCTAAAGATTCAACAAAAGCTTGTGAGTGTGCTGGCCAATCAACGTCTGGGTAAGCAGAAAGGTGAGCATTGTAGTTACCTACTGCACCATTGATTTTGCCGAGTAACTCAACATTTTCAAATTGCTTGATTTGGCGAGCTAAACGATATGCAACGTTCGCCATTTCTTTACCCAAAGTTGTTGGGCTAGCAGTTTGACCATGTGTACGAGACAACATAGGTTGTTCAGCATGAGTCGTTGCTAAAGCAGAAATTGCATTTAAAATTTGCTTCATGCTTGATACTAAAACTTCACGTCCGTTTTTAAGCATAAGCGCATGAGACAAGTTGTTGATGTCTTCTGATGTACAAGCGAAGTGAATGAACTCACCCGCATTTTGTAATTCAGCAATACCAGCAATTTTCTCTTTCAAGAAATATTCAACTGCTTTTACGTCATGGTTAGTTGTACGTTCAATTTCTTTAATGCGATTCGCATCTTCTTCAGAGAAGTTGCTTACGATTGCATCTAGAGCTGCATTTGTTTCAGCTGAGAAAGGAGCAACTTCAATAATTTCTGGACGGTTAGAAAGCGCTTGTAACCAACGCACTTCTACAGTGACACGAGCATGAATTAAACCAAACTCAGAAAGAAAAGGGCGTAGCGCATCACATTTGCTGGCATAACGTCCATCTAATGGTGATAGTGCGGTTAAAGCGTTCATAACGATTCCTTAATGCTGGAATAAACATAAAACAAAAATAATCTCGTTACAGACTTAGATAACTTGGTACTGTAAGCGAGCAAGTGCTTGAATATCCTGTAGCAATTTACGTTTGCTAAAAATCATGTTCCATGAACTACCGCCGAGTTGTCGCCATAAATGAGCCATTTGTAGCCCTGTAAACAGACAAGCACGAATACGGTTGGTATGGTTGGTATCTTTAAATGCCTCAGCATTACCACGAACTAAAATGCGTGGATTAATTTGCCCGGCAGTATCAACATAGGTTTGCGCCAAATTGGCTAAAATACTTGGGTGTAAATAGTTATTATCGAAAAAAGAAAGCTGTTTTAAAATCTTCTGCTGCGCTTTTTCAATAACTGCCACATATTCAGGATTGCTATAGACCTTTTTTTCTAATTGCAAAAGTGACATTGCGTAAGACATAGGAAGCTTTGCACTACGCATTTTAGGCAAACGAGACTTAGGCGCATTGGTAAAAGGCTGGGTAATACAATTTTCGAGTGTTTTAAGACCTAACGAAATATCAGCCAGTTGATTAAAAAAATCTAAAGTCTGAACGGTATTATTATTTGTTGTAGGGCGAATATTTAAACTCGCCTTTATTAATAACTCAAAATAGAAGTTACCACTTTCACCAATACTTTGCTGACCTGTCATAGCAGTCATATGTGTAAGCTGGGTCGCTTGGAATACCCCAGCTAAAGCAAGGGCACGGTTTTGGCGAACATTCAAGGCTTGTGATTGTTGAAAGGGTAACTCCACCATGCCACTCATTCCCTTAAATAAAATTTGGTGTAGGGGCATTTGTATGGTGAATCACACCCCCGCCTAGGCAAACTTCATCTGAATAAAATACAACACTTTGACCCGGTGTAACTGCGCGTTGAGGTTCATCAAACTCAACACGAATACCGTGTTCACTATTTTCATCAATAAACACTGTGCAAGCCTGATCAGGCTGGCGATAACGTGTTTTAGCGGTACAACGTAATCCTTCAGACGGAATATGTTGTTCACCTGCTACCCAGTCAATGGACTCACTCCAAAGCTGTGTACTTTGCATCAGTGGGTGTTCATGTCCTTGGCCTACAACTAAACGGTTATTTGCTACGTCTTTATGAAGTACAAACCATGCACCTTCTGCTGCACCTTTCATACCGCCTAGACCAATACCACCACGCTGACCGAGCGTATAGTACATCAGACCGTGATGTTCACCAACTTCTTTACCGTTATCCAATACAATTTTACCTGGTTGAGCGGGTAAATATTGTTTAAGGAAGTCATTAAAACGGCGTTCACCGATAAAACATATACCAGTTGAATCTTTTTTCTTCGCAGTTGCTAAGTCCAGTTCTTCGGCAATTCTACGAACTTCCGGTTTTTCAATTTCGCCTATAGGGAACAGGGTTTTATTAATTTCACGCCCATGCACTGCATGTAAAAAATAGGTTTGGTCTTTGTTGTTATCTAAACCACGTAATAAAGGTGCATATGCTTCACCTTTAGAGTTGTAAGCAGTTTCAGCACGACGAGCATAATGACCTGTTGCAATGAAATCTGCGCCTAAAGTCATAGCATGGTCTAAAAATGCACGAAACTTAATTTCTTTATTACACAAGATATCTGGGTTTGGGGTACGACCCGCTGCATATTCAGCCAAGAAGTGTTCGAATACACGATCCCAATATTCCATAGCAAAGTTTGCAGTATGGAGTTTAATACCGATTTTATCAGCTACTGCTTGAGCATCGGCTAAATCTTCCATTGCTGTACAGTATTCCGTGCCGTCATCTTCCTCCCAGTTTTTCATGAAAAGACCTTCAACTTGATAACCCTGTTGAAGTAAGAGTGCCGCAGAAACAGATGAATCTACGCCACCAGACATACCGACGATGACACGTTGTTGCATAGGACTAGGCATCCAAATGAGAAGTTAATGAGGGAGAGAAAGGGTGCTCATAAATAAGAGCTAAAGGATAATGGTGGCCTTTTATAGCATCTTCAATGGCTTTAATGACCAAAGGACTACGAGCACGGGCAGATTCTTGAAGCTCATCTAGAGTCATCCAGACAGCAGAAACAATACCTGTATCAAGTTTAGGGTCGCTTTCGACTTGAGTGACATGTGCTAAAAAGCAGAAGCGATAGTAAGTACGGTCCGGAAACATGGGTGGGGTATATGTATAAATACCAAGTAAGGCATCTATCTCAACATGATGACCCGTTTCTTCAAGTGTTTCACGAATAGCAGCTTCTGTTAGCGTTTCACCACATTCCACATGACCAGCAGGTTGATTAAACACAGTGTGTACAAAACCTTCGCTATGTTCTTCGACAAAAAGATAGCGTCCATCTTTTTCTACGACTGTAGCGACAGTGACATGAGGAGTCCATGCGGCCATAAAAAAGCACCATGAATTTAAAAGTCGTATGATACGAAATTTAGGGGTTTTTGGCTACGGTGATCTTACAAACGATAGAGCACTCTAAAAACTCTATCGTTTGAAAAACTAACTACGTTTTTAATTTGTTTGGTTATCTTTATGGTTATTTTGCACTTTTACATAATGTCTTGCTGAATAAGGTAAAAATGCCAATTCTTTTTCAGTTAGAGGACGTACTTGCTGTACAGGGCTTCCAACATATAGATAACCACTTTTTAAGACTTTACGAGGTGGAACTAAACTGCCCGCACCAATCATTACATCATCTTCAATAACGACATCATCTAAAATGACGGTATTAATTCCGACTAGTACGCGGTTGCCAATTGTACAGCCATGTAAAGTAACATGATGACCTACTGTTACGTCTTCACCAATAATAAGAGGTGAACCATTCGGTTTTGCATCATTTTTATGGCTCACATGTAACATACAGTGGTCTTGTACATTACTGTTTTTACCAATTTGAATACTATTTACATCTCCGCGAATGACTGCAAAAGGCCAAACCGAAACATTTTCGGCCAATTTAACATCACCAACAACCACTGACATTTCATCAATGTAACAGCTTGGATCAATTTGTGGATGATGATCTAAATAAGGACGGATGTTTTTTGTCATGAGAAGCATCAAAATAAAATTTAATCGAATTATAAAATAAAAAAGCACTCAAGCTAATAGCATGAGTGCTTAATCCAACTACTCTAAACTTAGAATAAGTTGCTGAAGAATTGTTTGATATGGTCAATCATACGTGCGAAGAAACTTGCTTCTTCAACTGGTTTTAATGCAACAAGAGGTTTTTCAGCAATGACTTTGCCATCTAAACTTGCAACAAGTTTACCCACCACTTGGCCTTTTTGTAGCGGAGCATTAAGGTTTGGTTGTACAACTAATTGAGTCTTAATACCGCCTGCTTTGCCTTTAGGCATAGTAACGTTAAAGTTCTCGGCTAAACCAATTTGAACTTCATTTTCTTTACCGAACCATACTTTCGCTTTTGCAAGAACTTGGTTTGCAGGTTGAACATTTGCAGTTTCAAAGTTTGCAAAGCCCCAAGACAACAATGAGCGAGTTTGATTAGCACGTTCATTAACGCTGTCGGTACCAAAAATCACTGAGATTAAACGCATTGGACCACGTTTACTCGAAGTCGTTAAGCAATAACCAGCTTCATCTGTATGGCCTGTTTTTAAACCATCAACACTTGGGTCAGTGTAAAGTAAAGCATTACGGTTACCTTGCTTGATACCGTTAAATGTAAATTCTTTCTCAGAGTAAATTGGATAGTATCTTGAGCTATCTTTAATAATATGCTGAGCTAAAACTGCCATATCTTTTGCAGTTGAATAATGACCTTCAGCAGGTAAGCCTGTAGAGTTCATAAATTGGGTATTTGTCATACCAATACGTTTTGCTTCCTGATTCATCAGGTGAGCAAAAGTACCTTCATTTCCGGCAATGTGTTCAGCCATTGCTTTTGATGCATCATTACCAGACTGAATGATAATACCTCGAAGCATTTCTAAAACAGTAGCTGTGCCATTTAATGGTACATACATACATGATTCAGCGCTGCTTCCTTTACACCAAGCTGATTCGTTCATACGAACCTTTTCGTTCTCGGTAAGTTCACCTTTTAATAATTTTTGTTCAATGATGTAGCTTGTCATCATTTTAGTCATAGAAGCAGGAGCAAGCTTTTCATTTTCATTTTTAGAAGCGAGAATTTGTCCTGTCTCGTAATCCATTAATACATAAGACTTATTATTTAATTCTGGCGGAGCTGATAAGACAGTTGCTGCATAAGAAAAACTTGGTAAGAGGAGGAGTGCAGCAATAGCGCTTTTTCGAGTCATTCTAGGTAATTCCAATATCTTGTGTGAAGCAGAAGAGCCTAGCATTTTAGGACAAAGCAAAGCCGACTTCTATGGGGGAAGTCGGCTTTTTCAAACAGTATTGTAACTAGAGAGTTTTTAACTAATTTAGTTTTGCGATTGATAAGCTTTTACGTCTTGACAAACTAACGTATTTTGCTCGTTACCAGCAGCTTTTGCATCATTACGTGCTTCTTTTAAGACTTTCTTGAAACTTTTGTCTTTAGTACGTTTTTCTAAAGCGGCAACTGGATCTGCTTCATTTGGTAAATAGTCTTTAACAAGACGCTCATAACCTTGAGCAAATTCTGCATCTTTTTTACCAATCAAACTTGGGCAAATTTCAGAAAGTACTTGAATTGCTGCTAATTCTTCCGGCGTAGTACCTTTGGTCGGTGTAACTTCAACAACATTTTCATTTTCAGTTTTCTTTTCAGCTGTTTTTTTCTTGTCAGCAGCATAACCCACTGTTGCCATTGTCATGAGTAAAACAACAGAAAGTGATTGAACTAAGCTTTTTTTCATAAACATGGATAACCTGAAACAAAAATTTGAAATATGCCGATAGCTTAAACAATTTAAACGCTAAAAAAATGGAAAAAATGTATTGTTATGTAGGTTTTCTGCTTTACATAAACAGAAAACCCTCCAAAGAAAAGCGAATTAAGCTTAGTCTTTGTAATTTACAACTTCTTCACAAAGTTCATGTTGCTCATGATGATCCATTTCTTTTGCAGCTTGGCGAGCTTCATTTAATAAAGTTTTATACTCTGCATCATTTTGCAGTGCAGAGAAGGTAATTGCTTTATTGGAATAACCGCCGAGGTACATCGCAATAATCTTTTTAGTATTGGTTTCAAGATTTTTATTTGCGCCAACAAAAGTAGGGCAAATTTCTTGTAAAACTTGAGTAGATGCAATGTCATCTTTAATTAAGCTGTCAGCTTCTTGTGTCGAGATACCCTCATCAGCAAAAACCGTTTGCGTACACAATGTGATACTGATCCCCAATACTTGAAAAAAAGGAGCGAAAGTTTTCATTTTTTCACAATTTTATAATGCTATGGAGGCATAAATATATATAATTCAACAAATAATTCAATTGAGAAAACCTTTGGGTTTATTTGTCGAGAAAGATTTTTTGTGAATATTCTAATTGCGAATGATGACGGTGTATTTGCACCAGGTATACAAGCTTTAGCTGAAGCCTTAAAACCACTAGGCCGTGTTGTCGTGGTTGCTCCGGAAAGTGAAAGAAGTGGATTTTCGAGTGCGTTAACACTAGATCGTCCTTTACGTCCTATTCAAATTGCTGAAGATGTATGGGCAGTCAATGGAACACCAGCCGATTGCGTCTATTTATCTATGAATGGATTATTCGATTTCGAATTTGACTTGGTGGTGAGTGGAATCAACAGCGGCGCAAACTTAGGTGATGATGTTCTGTACTCTGGAACAGTCGGCGCTGCCTTTGAAGGGCGCTTAATGAAACAGCCAGCAATTGCGGTTTCTTTGGCTGGGTCGGATGTTCGCTCATACAACCATAAAGATGATTATGCTCAAGCAGCCAAGTGGGTGCATGACTTTATTGCCAATGGATTACCTGCGCTACCGCCGCGACATATTTTTAATATTAATATTCCGGATGTGCCACAGCTTAAAGGGACTCAAATTACCTATCAAGGTCGTCGTGCTCAGTCTAAACCAATTACAAGTCATGTTGACCCAAGAGGAAGGCAGGTTTACTGGATTGGTCTAGCAGGTGAAGCGGTTACGGACCCACAGCGTATTGCCAGCCAAGTTCAGTCTGACTTTTTTGCGGTTGCGAACGGTTTTGTAAGCGTAACCCCAATTCAGATGGATGCAACAAACTATGCGGTTTTAGAAGATTTGCAGGCAAGTCTGGGCTAATAATCTGGGCCAAATGTTATAACTTTGTGAATAAAGAAAAAGAGGAACATGTTTCCTCTTACTTTTTTGGTACTCTTAGCCGAAATGATTTGTAGCATTTAGTGAGGGAGATCGATGCATTTAACTGGGCAACAAAGCAGATCGCATATTCAAAGAGACAATATAATGAAAATTATGATGTTGTCTGTAGCTGTAGGTTTCACTGTTGCAATGGCAGGGTGTGCTTCTAAACCACAAATTAATAATAGTTCTCGCTATTCAATGGCTCCTAACTATTACACCGTCCGTTCAGGTGATACTTTAAGTGGTATCGCAATGCGTTATGGTTTGGACTACCTCAGTGTTGCAGAGATGAATGATATTGCTCCGCCATATCGCATTTATGTCAATCAATCACTACGATTGAAGAAATCTTCTTCACCAAAAACCGTGTCGACACAAGTCATGGCGCAACAAGAACCAATTAAGCGTCAAACCATTGCATTACCGACAACTACAACAACCCCACCAAAAACGACGGTGACTACACCGCCACCAAGAACAGTTGCACCAACTACCAATACTACAGTGGGTGTCTCTGTTCCAAGTTCAAGCTTGCGTTGGGTGAAACCAAATAGTGGTCCAGTGATCCAAGGATTTAATTTGGCGAATAATGTCAAAGGAATTCGTTACGGTGGTAACCAGGGTGACCCGATTTATGCCGCGGCTGATGGTCAAGTTGTATACGCAGCCGATGGTTTAAAAGAATATGGTAATCTCGTTTTGATTAAACATATTGATGGCTATATCAGTGCGTATGCCCACAATAGCAAGATGATGGTGAAGAGTGGAGATAATGTAACCGCGGGCCAAAAGATTGCTGAGATGGGGTCTTCAGGGGCTTCTCGTGTCATGCTTGAGTTCCAAATTCGCCTTGACGGTAAACCAATCAATCCAGCAAATCTTTTACCAAATTAGCTAATGCAATAAATATAGGTTTCCTCGTATAATGCAATTGGTTGCTTTCATTACAACAATAAGCATTTTTTATAAATTTAGAATTAGATTTGAGGAAACCTATGTTAGATCAGCTTCGTGCGATGGGTGTTTTTGCTTGTGTGGTTGAAAAAAGTTCATTTAGTGGTGCGGCACGTGAATTAGGCATTACAACAAGTGCTGTAAGTCAGCAAATACGTTCTCTTGAAAATGAAATGGATGTAATTTTATTACACCGTTCTACTCGAAAACTTAGTTTGACAGAGGCTGGACAGGCTTTTTTCTCAAGTTGCCAAGAAATGTTGGCAGCAGCAGAAAGAGGTAAAATCAGAATCAATGAATTGCGAGATGATTTGATTGGTGATTTGCGTATTGCAACTACACCTGATTTAGCAGTTCAGCACATTATTCCTGCGTTATCTCACTGGATGTCTGCCCATCGTGGTTTATCTGTTCATTTTGAAGTGGGGCATCGTTATATCGATCTAATTGAAGAGCGAATTGATATTGCAGTGCGTATGAGTTCTACACCAGTAGAAGAGAGTAGTACTGTAGTTCCTATGGCTTTTGTTGATCAGATTTTGGTAGCCTCTCCCAGCTATCTCAATCAATCAAGCCCGATTTTGCATCCAAATGATTTAAACAACCATGAATTGCTTTCTATCAATGCAATGAATGAATCACGCAGTTTTAGTTTTCAACATGCTAAAACCGGTGAAAAATTACATATAGAGATGGTAAGTCGTTTGCAAAGTAATAATTTGCAAGTTGCTAAAGCCTTATGTCAGCAGGGACATGGTATTGCCAGAATCTTATATTTAGATGCTCAAAAAGAACTTAAGGCTGGTTCTTTAATTGAAATCCTTCCAGATTGGAAACTCCCAGCTTTCACTTTATATGCAGAGATCGCAAAACACGATCAACAGCCAATGAAGATTCAGCGTTGTGTTGAAGCGCTTAAACAATATTTTAGTCAGTTGGCAGGCGGAAGAGCCATGCAAATTGTTCGCTAATTTGATCTTATTCATAAAAAAGGGCTTGTGATTACAAGCCCTTTTTTATTGATGTTATTTCTGCTTCAGAGTCGCAACCTCTTCTTGAGTCTCTTGGGGAAGATCATCAGCTGTGAGTTCTTCATGCTTTTTGATCTTTTTCTTATTTTTCTTTTTCTTCTTTGGCTCCTCTTCAATTTCTGCGCCGTCTTCAATGGCCTGCCAATATTCGAGTTGCTCCATTACAGCAGCATAAATAGAGTGTTTACTGTACTTGCCTTTTTTGTCGAGTGTACCTACAGGGCGGGCCATTAAAATCTCAAGCGCTTGATCGATGGTATCAATCGCATGGATATGGAATTGACCACTTTGCACCGCATCAATCACATCTTGACGTAACATCAAATGCTGCATGTTTTGACGTGGAATAATGACACCTTGTTTGCCAGTTAAACCTTGTAATTTACAAGCATCATAAAAGCCTTCAATTTTGGCATTTACACCACCAATTGGTTGAACTTGGCCTAACTGGTTCATAGAACCGGTAATCGCCCATGATTGATCAATTGGTATTTGGCTAATTGCTGAAATTAATGCAGAAAGCTCGGCAACTGTTGCACTGTCGCCATCCACTTGCCCATAGCTTTGTTCAAATGCAAGCGCAGCAGAGAAATGTAAAATCTGTTCACGGCCAAAGTGAGCTTTCAAGAAGCTAGACATGAGCAACACGCCTTTGGCATGTAGTGAACCACCAAGTTCTACACTACGTTCAATATCAAGAATATCGCCGCCACCTTGATAGACTGATGCAGTCAAACGTGAAGGTAAACCAAACTCAACATCTGCATAGTGAATGACGGAGAGGGCATTGATTTGACCTAAACGATGACCAGAAGTTTCGATTAACTGAGTTCCTCGCGACAGATCTTGCCAGTAAAGCTCTCTTAAATAGCCTAAGCGATATTGTCTATGTTGTAGTGCAAGGTTAATGTGCTGGTCGGTTACAATCTTTTCATTGGCTTTAAATGCATGATGATGCGCTTCGCGAATGAGGTCACCCAAAGTTGAAGCATGTAACGACAGCGAGCTTTGGTCTTCTGCCTGACGGCTTGAATCGGTAAGTAAAGCTGCTAATGCACTGCGGTCAAACGGAAGCAATTTATCTGCTTGTACATAGTCAGCAATTAGCTGCATGTAAGCTTGTTCATTTTCGTCATTACGTTGTAATGTATCGGTAAAATCTGCACGAATTTTAAATACACTACCAAGCTCTGGTTCTACTTCTAAAATTTCATAATAAATTTCAGGTTCCGCCATAAGAACCACTTTAATATCAAGTGGAACTGCAGCAGGTTCTATTGAGATAGAGCCTGTTAACGTCAACATATGTTCAAGAGAAGAGAGCTTGAGCTGGCCTGATTTTAAAGCACGCTTCAAACCTTGCCATGCATAAGGCTGCTCGAGTAATTGCTCGGCCTCAAGCATTAAAAAACCACCATTCGCTTGATGTAGAGCACCTGGGCGAATGAGAGTGAAATCTGTGGTAATTGTGCCGTTGTGAGTAAGTTGTTCGACATGACCAAGCAAGTTGTAGTGCGTTGGGAAATCTTCAAAAATAACCGGTGCACCACTGTTTGGTTTGTTTGAGACAATCACATTAGCTTGATAGCGAGCAGGTACACGATTGAACATAGCTGGAGCAAAGTCATCTTCTTCTTGCTCTAAAATGAGCTCAACATTGTCAATTACATCTTGCGCATACTGCTTTAAATAATCTTCAAGGCCTTTGACTTGGCCATATTTATTTAAAATCAAATCCATGCGTGGCATAACCACTTGAGTCGCGATGTCTCGATTTAACACAGACACTTTGTCACGTGCGTCATCTTCTAAATCGCCTAAATGCAAACCAAGACGCTCGAGCTTTTTATCCATGTAACGAACATTAGCTGCGATCTCAGCACGCTGCTTAGTATTTAAAGCATCAATTTCTGTTTGAGTCAGTTCTTGCACCTGATCATCTTTTACTTGTACAGGTACAAAACCATGTTTCTCATTTCGAGAAATCAATTTTAAATCGAGCTCTTCGCCTTCTTTGGTTAACTCAACCAGCGCTTGTTGTTGTTCATCTCCGGTTTCTTCACGGATACGCTCAATACGGTTATGGTAAGTCTCGGCACTAAAACGGCGTTCAAGCTGTTTTAAAATAATTTGCCAAGTTTGGTGAAGAGTATGCTGAAACTTCGTTCCTTGCCCAGCAGGGAAGCGTAGAGCAAGTGGTTGGCGTGCTTGCTTAAAATTATAGACATATACCCAATCATCTGGAGTAGGCATTGTTTTCGCATGTTGTTGGAGTAAACGCTTGATCATGGTGCGTTTACCCAAGCCTGCCGTTCCTACTGCAAAAATGTTATAACCAGAGTAGGGTAAAGAAATGCCTGCTTCTACCGAAGCTTTGGCACGGTCTTGCCCTAAAAAGTTATTAAGCGGTTTTATACGTTTTGTAGAAGCTGGGATATTTTCGAAATTTGGAATATGCGTAAGTTGTTCGGGTTTTAAGGCTGTTTTATCCAAAGTCATTTTTATATCAGGTTGCTCAAAAGCTGAAGGAAATGCATTTATTGTGACGTTTGTGGTGTTTGTTTTAGCGAGTGATAAAGTTGAAGTTGTCACTTGATCAAGTTTTTGTGTCACTGTTGATATCCAGCAAAAGAAAACGAAGGTTGAAGATTAAAGGTATACAGGTTTAGCATAAAATATCAAGCAAACTTGCTGCTTTTATCACCAAAACAAAACTTGATTGCAGAAAGAATCTTGAAAGCAATTGTAAGAAGCGATTGAATAGGCGCATTTATAATTTATGGAAAATAAAAAACGAATGACCACACAAACCTCTGGTTGGGTCTCGGCGTTTAAAGCATTTTTAGACCGTCGTGCATTAATTATGCTATTTCTGGGTTTTTCTGCCGGAATACCTATTTTACTAATTTTCTCTAGTCTTTCTTTATGGCTAGGTGAAGCGGGCATTGATAAAAGTGCAGTCACTTTTTTCAGTTGGGCAGCTTTGGGATATTCCTTTAAGTTTGTTTGGGCACCCTTAATTGATGAGTTACCAGTACCGGTCTTGACCAAGGCTTTAGGCCGAAGACGTGCTTGGTTGCTAATCGCGCAGTGTTTAATTGTGCTTGCGATTTGTACCATGGCTTTTGCCGACCCAGCTTTAGGTCATAGCTACCTTGTTCAAATGGCGGCAGGTGCCGTGTTGCTCGGCTTTTCAGCAGCAACGCAAGATATCGTGATTGATGCTTATCGTATTGAGTTAGCTGAAACTGAAATGCAGACAGTGTTAGCATCTACTTATAATGCGGGTTACCGTATCGGTATGATTGTCGCGGGTGCTGGTGCATTATTCTTAGCCGCACATTTAGGAACAGCTAAAGGCAACTATATTTACGAGGCTTGGAAAACCACCTACTTAACGATGGCAGCCGTCATGTCGGTAGGTATTATTACAACCTTGCTTGTTCGCGAACCTAAGGTTAATCGCGTATATAAAAACTATAAAACCACAGATTATTACCGTCTGGTTTTAGTCTTCTTTGTAGCGGTCATTTCGTTTGTCATAACTTATATTTACTCAGGTCAAATTACTGAGGCAATTTCTAAAGCTGGCAATATTCAAGACAGCGCAGCTTTATTTGGCTTAGAAGCTTTAAGATTTTTAACGGCAACAGGCACTGCCATTTTAGTCGGTTACATACTGGTGAAAATAGGCGTGGTCAACCAGCAAATGGCAAAAGAAACTTGGATTGCACCAATTCTTGATTTCTTTAAACGTTATGGTGTCAAACTTGCGTTAGTGCTTTTATTCTTGATTGGTTTCTTCCGTATTTCAGACATTATTGCGGGTGTGATTTCAAATGTCTTTTATCAAGATTTGAACTTTAGCAAAGAGCAAATTGCCGAAGCTGTAAAAGTTTATGGTGTTATCTTTAGCTTGGTTGGTGGCTTCTTAGGCGGCTTACTAGCGCAGCGTATGAACATCATGAAACTCATGTTTGTTGGTGCTGTATTAGCAAGCTCGACTAACCTCATTTTCATTGGTTTAGTAAAATCTGGCAAACCGCTTGATATGGTTGATGTTCAAGTGGGTAATAAACATTATAAAGCTCAGCCAGATGAAGTGGGTTATTGGAAGATTAAAGTCCCGAGTTCCACTTTTGATGGGACTAAACAAGTTGATGTAAAAGCTGGCTATGCTTTGCAAGGTCAACAAGCAGAGACTATAGTCCGAGTTCAACCATTAGTAACAACGCATGCTGAACATGTTCCTCTACAAATTTTACCTTTAATGGGAAGTGACCAAATCACTGCTAAATCTTCTGAAGGCAGTGTGGTTGTTCGTGGTCAGTACTTTGGCAAAGCTTTATCGCCTAACCAAAAGATTGTGGTGAATCTTGATGGACAGAATTTTGATGCAAAAATGACAGATCAAAAAGGCGTGTTTAACGCTGCAATTGATATGCAAAAATTATTGTCATCACCAAGCAAGCAACTAACTGCTGCGGTGGTTGAAGGAAACCAAAAAGTATTATCAGTTTCCCATCAATATCAAGTCGCTTCAAATTCTGCACCAAAAGCAGAATTAGATGTGAACATTGAACCTCTACCATACATTGACACCAAGTCAGGTCAAGAAGTTGAGATTAGCGGTAAAGTCATCAAGCCTTATAGTTCGCTGTGGCTCTACTTCGCAATTGTTGTAGATAATATGGCTTCGGGTCTTGCTGGTGCAGCATTTATTGCATTCCTTTCGAGCTTAACTAGTGTGTCATTTACTGCTGTTCAATATGCGATCTTTAGTTCACTCATGACCCTTACACCAAAACTTTTAGGTGGATATTCAGGTACCATAGTGAGTAATATTGGGTACCCAAACTTCTTTTTGATGACCACACTGATCGGGATTCCAATCTTAATTTTAGTGGTTTGGGTTGGAAAACTACTCAAAGATCATCAAACACATGAAACAGAAAAGGCAGGTGAATAAACATGCGAATGCTTCATACAATGTTGCGAGTAGGCAATTTAGAACAATCTTTAAAGTTCTATACCGAAGTATTAGGGATGAAGTTACTTCGTAAGCGTGATTATGAAGAAGGTCGTTTTACACTGGCATTTGTTGGTTATGGCGATGAAGAAAATAATACCGTGCTTGAACTTACTCATAACTGGGATACATCAAGTTATGATTTAGGTAATGCTTATGGTCACATCGCAATTGGTGTCGAAGACGCTTACAAAGCATGTGAAGAAATTAAAGCACGTGGCGGTAAAGTTGTGCGTGAAGCTGGCCCAATGAAGGGTGGCGTTACGGTTATTGCCTTTGTTGAAGATCCAGATGGCTACAAAATCGAGCTCATTCAGCAAGATGCAAATGCTAGAAATAATTAAATAATTGAATATGGCGCTTTAAGATTTAGGTCTTAAAAGCCTAGCTTTATTTTTATAGCCCAGTATGATGAAGGCTTGACCAAATGGTCAATTTGTCAACTGGGTTTTTATTTGTCTAAAATAATCATAGGATGTGAACATGCTGAAGTTCTTGGCACTTGATCGATTTACAATTTTGTTGGTTGGTATGGTGCTGCTAGCAACATTTTTTCCAGTCAGTGGTCAAGCTGCGCAGTATTTCAATACATTAACTACAGTCGCGATTGCAATTTTATTCTTCCTGCATGGGGCTAAGTTGTCTCGTGAGGCTGTAATTGAAGGTATTTTGCATTGGAAAATGCATTTACTGGTATTTGCAATTACGTTCTTTATTTTTCCTGCCCTTGGTTTATTGGCTAAACCTATTCTTTTACCTTTATTGGGACAGCAGCTTTATTGGGGCTTTCTGTTTATGTGTTTTTTACCCTCTACAGTTCAGTCTTCTATTGCTTTTACTTCAGTGGCAAAAGGGAATGTGGCAGGGGCGGTATGTAGTGCATCTTTCTCAAACTTGGTGGGTATGTTCATTACGCCAGTTTTAGTCAGTTTCTTTATTTTAGGGCAAAGTCAGCACGGGTTTGATCCTACATCGTCCATTATAGAAATTACGCTATTGTTATTAGTGCCATTTGTTTTAGGGCAATTGCTTCGTCCTTATGTTTTTCCATATATGGCAAAAGTACCAAGCATTGTAAAAGCATTCGATCAAGGCTCAATTTTGATGGTGGTCTATGGTGCATTTAGTGGGGCAGTAGTTGCCGGACTTTGGCATCAAGTGAATTGGAAAACCTTACTTCTTTTGGCACTCGCTTGCTCGGTATTACTGACTATTATTATGTTGCTTGCACTGTATTTACCGCGTGCTTTTGGTTTTAGCCGTGCCGATCAGATTACCGTGTTCTTTTGTGGCTCAAAAAAGACCTTGGCAAGTGGGGTCCCAATGGCACAAATCTTATTTATTGGTCAGCCGTTAGGAATGATTGTATTGCCAATTATGATATTTCACCAAATACAATTAATGGTGTGTGGAGTAATCGCAAATTACTGGGCTAAATCCCAAGATTAAGTCGCAAAAAAAAATTATATGGCGTATAATACTGTCCACTTGTTGTGCTTAGCTCTAACCCTAGAGGTTTCGGTGGGCCAAAAGAATGGTCTGTTGTGGTGTTGATCTGCTTGAAAAAGCCTGCCTCAATTTAATTGAGAGTGATCAATTGCGATGACAGCTTAAGCCTTTCTTCAATTAGGAGTAATCGACGATGCGCGCCGATATTCACCCAAAATATGAAAAATTAGTTGCAACTTGCTCATGCGGTAACGTAATCGAAACTCGTTCTGCTTTAGGTAAAGAAACTATTTACCTTGACGTATGTTCAGCTTGCCACCCTTTCTACACTGGTAAACAAAAGAATGTAGACACTGGTGGTCGTATCGACAAATTCAAACAACGTTTTGCTGGTATGTCTCGCTCTATCAAGCGTTAATACTTCAAAACGAAACAAAAAACGGGCTTATGCCCGTTTTTTGTTTTTAGCGTACAAGACCATTATTGGTCTTGCACATCTGTTAAGCGATCAAGCTTTTTCTGAAAATAATCACCTTGTAAGAAACGTGCTTCCACATTCCATGCATTAGCAAACAGGTTCATATCATTTAAGTTAGCCAATAAAATTCCAATCGGTTTTACAGTCAAATAGTTCAATACTTTTTCTTGCAAGCTACTAAGTCCTTGGCCTGAGCTTAATAGGTCAGTTTTGCTGGACTGTAATTTTACGAGCTGAATATCAAGCTGCTGCAAAATTGAATCGCTATATATAGAAGAAGCAAAGTCTCGGATTGAAACCTCCGCACCATGTTGACGTAAACGACCAATCAGCGGCTGAGCTGTTGGGAGGTAGTGCTGAAGTGCCTGTTCCGAAAATTGCAAAATTAGCGGACTTTCAAGCTTGCTACCAATGATGGTAAGCAGTTTTGAAATCAGCTCAGGGAATGACTTATCTTTCAGCAAAATATCAATATTAAGGTTAATAATGAGTCTTGCTTTAGGATACTGAGCAATGAAGTTATGAAGCTGTTTACACGCTTCTACCAATATCCAGCGGTCTAGTTGAATTGATAGTTCAGCATCTTCTTTTAAGTCAGCTAAGTCATTTAAATCATGCCATTGTTCATCAGCAATAAAGCCACTCGTCACTTCATAGTTATGAGTTTCTTCATCATGCTTGTCATAAACTTGCTGATACTTCAGGTGTATTTGTCCCTGAGCTAATTTTTGTCTTAACTGCTGTAGCAAAGAAGACTGCGAAGTCGTCTCAAAATGTTCAATTGTTAAATCAAGAGGAACAGCTTCAATGCTTGGCGAAACTGTTTTTTCTACGATAGGCGTTATTTCAAGCTGAGGGGTAACTTGAGGTAGGTTCTGCTTTTCAGCTTCATTAAGTAATGAGCTAAATGAAACCTCAGTGAGTGGTTGATTAAGCGGAGCATAGCCAAGCTTTAACTGTACCGAAAAGTTTTGCTCATTCACTTTTAACAAGTGTTCTTTTTGCAAAGTTTGCAAACTCGTCAACTGAGAGTTTAAAACTGTACTATTTTCAGCTTGTAAGATGCCGATATACGTACCCAAATCGACTTGGTAAATCGGCATTTGTGCATGGTCTTTTAAAAAACCATGTAGCTGATTGAAATACTGCCCCAAAGTCTGCCAACCTTGTTGAAAGAGGCGTTCTGGGCACTGTGCAAGTCTAAATAGAACTATGGCATTTGCTTGCGCAGGGTGGGTCGATAAATGTCGGTTAATCTGTGGCCAAGCCGTGCTTAACCCAGTTGTTTTCTCGGACGGCGCCGTATTTGCTGGTGTTTTTAAATCAACTTGATAGTCGATGGTCAGCTGTACAGCATCTTCTTCTTGGCTCGGAATAAATTCCAGTTTTAAAGCATTATTACCCGAAATGGCTTGATGCTGACTTTGAATCTCGAAGCGTGCTTGATCAAACTGTCCTAAAGAAATTTTCTTAAAACGTTGTTTAAAAATATTTAAATCGTTGGGTTGTAAGACATCTAAAATCGGCAAACCAATAATATCTTCTTCTTGCTGAAAGCCAAAAAGATTCAAATATTCGGTATTTGCCTTAATGTGGATGCCTTCTTGAAAAATAGCGACCGCTTTATGGCTGTTATCGACCAATGTTTGCGTATGCGTATGAATGGTATCAAGCTCCGCCAAAAGACGTTGTTCCTTTTGTAAAAGGCGGCTGT
The DNA here is from genome assembly GCF_044538495.1 of Acinetobacter sp. ABJ_C4_1. Classification (NCBI taxonomy): domain Bacteria; kingdom Pseudomonadati; phylum Pseudomonadota; class Gammaproteobacteria; order Moraxellales; family Moraxellaceae; genus Acinetobacter; species Acinetobacter sp. ABJ_C4_1. The sequence continues at coordinate 106,740 of NZ_JBIUCQ010000001.1, forward strand.
ATGACAGTGCTCGAACAAGCGTAATATAGAAATAGTCCAGAGGTTCTAGCGGGACTACATCATAAATACCTTTTTGAATATAGCTTTGATATTGCTGCGCTTGGTAATCATCTGGTTGTAAAAGTAAAATTGGTAGCTGCGGCTGTTCTGAGGCTTGAACAAGGGAGAGAGTTTGTTCAATTTTCAAATCATATGCGCGACCAAAAATAATGACATCCCACGATGTATTGAGCTGCTTTTCAAAACTTTTTAAATCATCAAGTAATAAGGCATTAACTTGATAATCATTCCCCGATAATAAATTTAAAATTTGGTTATAACGTAACTGGTTATCATCAATAATGAGTAAACGTATTTCAGTACGTTTTAACCTTTTAGATAGTAAAGAGTTTCTCACTTTAATGCTTCCCATAAATCTTGGCTATTCACGTTACTATTCTTTTTCAGCATGAACTGATCAAGCAGGTGTTGCTGCTGCTCATTCAAAAGTTCAAATTGAAATTGAATAAAACTTTGAGTAATGAGTTGTGCTTTGAGTAGATACACTTTGATTTCTTCTGTCCCCAATCGTAAATGAATTGTTTGTTGCTCTCTAAAAATTTGAGACCCCGGTAAAATAAGCGTGTTTTGTATTTCTTCTAAGTTTTGAGTTTGTAGTAATAGTGCAGGGTGGTAATTACGAGTATGGCGCTCTGCCTGAATATGTACAGCACAAGGAAACATGGCTTGTGAAAGAATTTCTAAACCCAGTTCCAGACTTTTTTCTGTTGATTGTTTAATCCAGCGAATCACACCGCCACGCCACTGACCATGCAGTGTTTCTTTGACTAAAATATATTCGCCAGTTCTTAAGTTTTTAGGCGCTTCACCAGACCATTTAATACGATAGCCATTCACACTAATATCAAGCACGGTGGTTTGATAGATGGTTTTACTCTCACGGCTTAAGCGTTGGTAAGACGAAGTTTGTTGCTCTTTTTTCTCTAGGTTTGATAAAACTTTCGATTCGCTTTGTAGATTATAGTTATTGTTAAGCTGTAGCGTTTCTTCAAAGTTTTTTGCTTTAGATAAGTAAAAATGAGCGGTACTTAATCCGAAACAGATTTGTAGTGCAGCATTATATTCATAACGTTCATGACGGCGTTGTGCTGTCGTGCCCAAAATGGTTTGAACGTGAAACTTTAACGCTGGACTCAAATAAATCTTTTCATTTTTAGACATATATTGAGCATTTTTATGCATGGTAGCAGTGACATGCTCAAGCAACGCTTGTGTACTAATAAAAATGCTTGGGTTGAAGTTTGAACTTTGCTTTTTGTTATATACAGGTGGGTGGTCTTTAGTTGGATCGACCACATACTTTGTTAAAGCAGAGTCTTTAGGCAAGATCTGAATCATGCGTGCCCAGTCGAAGCTACATTGAAACAAAGCCTGAATTTCTGATTGACGAATCTGATTGGTATTAAAAATATCTAATAAAATAAGCTGTGCATAAGCCTGCGTAATATTCGCTAAAGGATGTTGCACGCCTTGAATATGATTAATATTGGTTAAATGGTATTTGTGCTGAACGGCTGTTTCATAAAGTTGATGTGCAATTAACCATTGTCCTTTTACAGGTTCGCTATAGAGCATATGCTGTTGGTATAAAAGATTGGTCAGTTGCTGCAACGCATGGAATGTCGCCAAAATACGTGCAGTTTGTAAGTTTTTCTTTTGTTTAAAAGAAAACAAAGAGAACTTCTGTTTTTGCAGCTGTTCGTGGCTGGTCTGCGCAATATTTAAATAAATGCTGGCAAAATAACAGCGCAACAGCATTGCCAGCTCAATAATATGCTCGTTCCGGTCTGTACTAATCACACCTTGGTTAAAGAAGTTCTTTTCTAAACTTGCCAAAACATTATTAATAGTTGGGTGAAGCGTTTGAATTAAGTCAAAGCGAAGCGTTTCACTGCAATTTAATTCATTTAATTCCAAAATTGCAGTAAATAGCGCTTTTGAAGTATCACCCAATTGCATAATAGAAAGGGTAGTGACCCATTCATTAAGGTCTTTAATGTTGGCTTCACAAAAGCTTAACCGTTCACGAGTACGTGAGGTTTGATTGTGAAAAATGTCCGAAAGTGCATTATTCATCATCACTTATTATATAACTCAAAAAGTTGTAGCCCCAAAAAGCGGTGTTTTATTCTTTTCGCCCGCAATTTCCCTGACGAGTTTAGGAACCAGATATCCAGGTAGGCTCGCTAACACGTCTTGATATATCGCATCTATTTCAGATGGCATTAAATCAAAATGTTGTGCACCTTTTACTTTATCTAATACGTGTAAGTAATATGGCATAACGCGAGCTTCAAATAGACGATAACTTAAATCAGTTAAAGTTTGAGCAGAATCATTGACACCTTTTAGCAATACCGCCTGATTTAGTACAGTAATGTGGTGTGAAGATAACTCCATCAACTTTGAACAAGTAAAGTCATCGAGCTCAGAAGCATGGTTCGAGTGTACCACCAGAACAATACGCAGCCTACTGTTTTTTAATAAAGAAATAAGCTCTTCGTCGATTCGATTTGGAATGACAATTGGAACTCGTGAATGAATTCGCAAAATCTTTACTTGTTTGAGAGATGATAAACGTTCTAGCCAAAGTGCAAGCTTGCGGTTAGAAAGTGTAAGTGGGTCACCTCCACTTAAAATTACTTCATTAATGTCAGGATTGGCTTCGATATAGTTTTTAATATTGAGCCAATCATCATTTTTTGGCAGATTTTCCTGATAAGGGAAGTGACGGCGGAAACAATAACGACAATGCACAGCACATGCACCCGTCAAAGTCAGTAAAAAGCGCGATTTATATTTATGTAAAACACCCGGTAACTGGTTGGCTGCTTCTTCACCTAAAGGGTCGGTTACAAACTCGGGATGTTCCTCAAGCTCTAAATGATGAGGTAATACTTGTAGTAAAAGCGGGTCAAGCGGGTTTTTAACGTTCATTTTTCCGACGAACGCACGAGGAACACGCAATTTAAACTTTTCAGAAGCCAGAATCGCACCTGATAATAGCTGATCTGAGGATAACTCGAGTAGGCTTAGCAATTCAGAAGGATCAGTAATAAGGTCACTGAGTTGTGATTGCCAGTTTTGCTCTTGGTATAAATAGTTTATCATTTGACACGATTAAGATAATGCAACAACGCATTATATCGCATAGTTGACTTGTTAAGTTTGGAGTGTGCCTTTCATGGCCTATTATTCTACAAATGATTTCAAAGCTGGCCTTAAGGTTATGCTTGATGGTAACCCATGTTCTATCATGGAAAACGAATATGTAAAACCAGGTAAAGGTCAAGCGTTCAACCGTGTAAAATTACGTAACCTTAAAACTGGCAAAGTATTAGAAAAAACTTTCAAATCAGGTGACTCTTTAGAAGCGGCTGACATCGTTGAAGTTGAAATGGAATACCTATACAACGACGGTGAAATGTGGAACTTCATGGATCCTGTAACTTTTGAGCAAATCGCTGCAGACAAAATTGCAATGGGCGATGCTGCTAAATGGTTAAAAGATGATTCAAATGAAAAATGTACAATTATGTTGTTCAACGGCGTACCTTTAACAGTAAGCCCACCGAACTTCGTTGTATTAAAAATTGTTGAAACTGATCCAGGCGTACGTGGTGATACATCTGGCGGTGGCGGTAAACCAGCTAAGCTTGAAACAGGTGCGGTTGTTCGTGTTCCGTTATTTGTTCAGCAAGAAGAAAGCGTTCGTGTAGATACTCGTACTGGCGATTATTTAGAGCGTGCATAATAGTTAAAAAATAAACTATTATCGAAGGGATGATGTAAATCATCCCTTTTTTTATGCGAAAGTATAAGAGGAAAAAAGAAAAAGGAGGAGTAGAGTCACAGGGATTAAGAGAAACAGTGCATAACAATATAAAAATGCTGTAGTTATTTATTGAGAGGTTAAGAATGGACACAATGCAAGCGAAATCTACGCTTCCCTCCAAGCTGGTCTGGAGCCTAGTGGCAATTATAGGTGCAATTTCTTTTGGGATGCTGGCACTCAGTCGTGGTGAACATGTTAACGCGGTTTGGCTTGTACTGGCTGCAGCATGTGTATATAGCATCGCATATCGATTTTATAGTCTATTTATTGCAACTAAAGTATTTGAATTAAACCCAAGACGTTTAACCCCAGCCCACCGTTTAGCCGATGGTCTGGATTATGTACCCACCAATAAATATGTGCTTTTCGGTCACCACTTTGCTGCAATTGCAGGAGCAGGGCCGTTAGTTGGACCAATTTTGGCAGCACAAATGGGCTTTTTACCGGGAACCATCTGGTTATTGGTCGGTGTAGTTCTGGCGGGTGCAGTACAAGACTTTTTAGTTTTATTTATTTCAACACGCCGTGATGGTCGTTCACTGGGTGAAATGGCAAAGCAGGAGCTTGGTTCTTTTGCTGGTATTGTCGTAATGCTCGGTGCGCTTGGGGTAATGATTATTATCCTTGCAGTACTGGCATTGGTGGTTGTTAAAGCACTTGCACATAGTCCATGGGGTGTCTTTAGTATTGCAGCAACCATTCCAATTGCATTGTTCATGGGCGTTTATATGCGCTTTATCCGTCCGGGACGTATTGCAGAAGTTTCAATTATTGGCTTTGTTTTAATGATGCTGGCAATTGTCTATGGTGGACATGTTGCAGCAGACCCGTACTGGGGTGAATTCTTCACTTTAACTGGTACACAACTGACTTGGTGTCTCATCATTTATGGTTTTATCGCATCGGTATTACCTGTTTGGTTGTTGTTAGCACCGCGTGATTATTTATCTACCTTCCTCAAAATCGGGGTAATTCTTGGTTTAGCGGTGGGTATTATCATTGCATTACCTGAATTGAAAATGCCTGCTGTAACTCATTTTATTGATGGTACAGGTCCGGTTTTCTCAGGTAGCTTATTCCCATTCTTATTTATTACCATTGCTTGTGGTGCCATTTCTGGTTTCCATGCGCTTGTATCTAGTGGTACGACACCAAAACTCGTCGATAACGAAGCTGACATGCGCATGATTGGCTATGGCGGTATGCTTATGGAGTCTTTTGTCGGGATCATGGCAATGATCTGTGCGACAGTTTTAGACCCAGGTGTGTATTTTGCGATTAATGCGCCAGCGGCAGTACTCGGTACAACTGTAGAAACTGCGGCAGAAGCTGTACGTAATTTAGGCTTTGTTGTTACCCCAGAAATGTTAACCGTATTGGCTCAAGAAGTAGGTGAAAGCTCGATTCTTTCACGTACAGGTGGTGCGCCTACCTTCGCTATTGGTATGGCTCATATCATTTCTGAAATTTTTAATAGCCGCCAAATGATGGCATTTTGGTATCACTTTGCCATTTTATTTGAAGCATTGTTTATTTTAACTGCTGTCGATGCGGGTACTCGTGCTTGTCGTTTTATGGTGCAAGACACTGTAGGTATTGTTATTCCTGCAGTTAAAGCATCAGGTTCTTTCTTTGGTAATTTGGTTGGTACAGCTGTTGCAGTTGGTGGATGGGGCTTCTTCGTCTATCAAGGTGTGATTGACCCATTAGGTGGCGTTAACTCATTATGGCCTTTATTTGGTGTTGGTAACCAAATGCTGGCTTCTATGGCACTCATTTTAGGTACAGTCATTCTGTTTAAAATGAAAAAAGAAAAGTATGTTTGGGTGACCATTTTCCCAACAATTTTCTTGTTCATTACCTGTATGACAGCAGGCTGGCAAAAGATTTTCCACGAAAACCCAAAAATTGGTTTCTTGGCGCAAGCGCATAAGTTCTCTGACGCGATTGCTCGTGGTGAAATTATTAAACCAGCCAAAACTATTGCTGAGATGCAAAACATTGTGATGTCGAATCAGATTAATGCTGCGCTTTGTGGCTTCTTTATGATTGTTTCGATTGTCATGATTATTGCCTCAATTGGTATTGTTCGCCGTGCTTTAGCGAGTCGTACTCCGACTGTAAATGAAGCACCTGCGGTATATGCTGATCCTGAAGTGGTTACCACTCGAGGAGAATAAAGATGAACTTTAAATTTGCAAAAAATGGAACTGTCATTATTGCGAAAATCATCAAAATGACAGTGCTCTCGCAAAAAGAGCTATTACTTTCTCCAAAGAACTGGTCGCGTATAGCAACCTTGTGGCAGCGTTTGCAGCAAAGCTTCCGACTGATGGTAGGCGTGCCGGACTATCAAACGTATTTGGAGCATATGAAAGTCCACCATCCAGATTTAACACCTATGGATGCGAAGACTTTCTATCGACATTGTGTTGATGTGCGTTATCCATCGGCAGGTGGTACTTTGAAGAAATGCCCTTGTTAAGTTGAGCTTGATATTTGGCTAACCAAAGACGGTATGTGGTTGAACCATGTACCGTTTTACTTTTTGGGAAATGAAAAAGAGTTTGCTCAAAGTCTGCTCATTTGTATTTTTTTCAATGGCAAATCTCTTGTTTTGCTTTTGAAAAATGAATATGATGCTTTCCATTCTAGGTGTATAGCTCAGTTGGTTAGAGCGCTACGTTGACATCGTAGAGGTCTCCAGTTCGAGTCTGGATATACCTACCAAGATTCGCTGTTAAATCAGTAATTTAAAAAACCGCCTTAATTGGCGGTTTTTTCTTTTCGGGCATCTTTCGGGGTATTTTCGGGGAACTAATTCACGCCCTAATGTGGATAAGTGCGAAAATTAATCAAGTTTAGAATTTAAAAACTAACGAAAACTAACCCTTTCTGGCTTCGGTTCTTCGTGACCTTGCAAGTAGTGATCAGTCATTTTTTCCGTTGCATGTCCTGCCAATGCTTGGGCATAAGGTTTTCCATATTTCTCGGTAATATTGAAAATACCAAGTGCACGTAGATCATGAAAAGATGGGCGTTGTCTTGGTTCTAGATGGTCACATGCTCCAGACAAATCACGGTATTTCTGAAATTGCTTTGTTAAGTGATCCTCAGTAACTGCATAGGGGTGCGGTTTTGGAATCCGATTATGTTCGGTAATACGTTCCGGACGAGTAGCAATTAAATGTGGACAATTCAAACGAAAAGAATTGGCAATACATTTAACTACTGTTTCAGCAAGTTCCGGGTGCATATCAACTTCAATATAAATCGGTTTATCGTAGTTAAGCGATTTATGCTGCAGCACTGTGAAAGTGTTTTCTTTCACATTAACCGCCGTGCGTAATAGCATATGGGCAATAACTTTATTGAAGGTAAAGAATCTACACGAGCAATGGAAATTGCAAATACTTTGAAGGGTAATTTGCCATTCCAAAACATATGGTAGAGTAAGGTCATAATTGACAGAATGTTGTACTCTAAACTTCAAAACATGATTGACCCTGACTACTTACCAAAAACAAAAAAACGGTTAGAAAATTTGGGCAATAGCTATTGGTGGGATTTGAGCGAATAAGTGAATATACATTTAAAAGTAAAAATCATCGATTTGATGTTTTTTTTTTCAATAATAAAATGAGTAGATGAAAATAGATCTACGTATATTAGCGATGATCATCTCATAGAGTAAGTGCGCGTCATTTTATGGCGCAAAGCATCTTTTCACTGAACTATTCTTTTCAATTTTTTGATAGCCTAAAATAAGACATCCTCAATTAGGTATTAATAAAAATGACAATGTGTGTATTAATAAGAAATGCTGGTGCATTAGCAATGGCAGCAGATAATAGGTCGGTCTACATGCAAAATGGTAAAGTAGCCCGGGTAGTTTCTAATGATATAAAAAAAATTATTGAATGGAATGGCGGATATATTTCTGGTAGTGGAAGTGCTGATCTATTAGAAGATGTGAAAGCATTTGCTGCTAACAGTCCAATTACTGATATGTATCAAATCGTTGAATATCTTGAGCGCTATAAAGCTCGGAATACAATAGATGATTATTGGTTGGATACTACCCACCTAACTGCAATTTATTTGACAGATGCTGGTGATAGGGCAGTCTATATAAATGCTAATACTGAAGAGCCTAGAGTCTTAGATGATTCAAGCGTTTTGATTTTCGTTAAAGGTGTAGACACAGAAAAATTCAAAGAACTTATAAAAGCTGAATTCCATGATTCAGGTTTCAATATTGAAAATGTTATTGAGATATTAAGAAGTCTTTTTAAATTTGTATCAGAAAGAAATGAGACAGTATCTAGTACATTTGACTTTGCATTTCAAAATTATGAAATGCGTGGCATGATTGAATTAAAATAAAAAACAATTTTTTAAAATAGTTATAAGTTTATGAATGAAGTAACTTTTAGGTAAGGTATTCTATCAACTATATCTTATTTAAGATAGAAAATTAAGGTAGTTATAAGATGAAAATCCATTCTATTGAGTTAAAAGATGTAGGCGGAATCCCATATTTAAAACTCGAAAATTTAAATTCAAAAATGAATATAATTTGTGGAGAAAATGGGGTTGGTAAAACTAATATTTTAGATGCTATTGCTGCTTCTTTCAGCCAGTTTGATAAAAATCATGTTAGAAAAAGGGCAGGGAGTGATAAAGCAATAATTACAATCAAACATGATAAAAAAGGTTCTCCGGATATTTATGTGGATATTACAGACTTTGAACCGAATGAGTCTGAATATTTTCTTATTAACAATAAAAACTATGAAGAAAACAAACATTTAATGTTGTACATAAAAACTAATAGGGGAATTGATTACAAAAAAGTCAAAGCTATTATTGCTGACCCAGACTCAACGCATAGGATGAGAAATAATTCTTCTGGTGTAAAAAATGAGGATATCAAAGATTGGTTGTTAAATAGAGTGTTACATAGTAAGCATTACGATCATTTAACAGAAACGCAATTAAAAAATCTTGAATCAGCAAAAGCGTGTTTTAATCTCTTGAATCCAGAGTTTAAATTTAAACGTCTTAATACAAGTAATGAAATATTTGTTGATACTCCTACTGGAGAGATTTTTTTAGAATTCCTTTCATCTGGCTTTAAGTCAACACTATTCATACTTTTGGGATTAATAAAAGAAATAGACTTTCGTTTTGATAAAAATAGAATAGCGGCCAAGGATTTTGAGGGGATTATACTAATTGATGAAATCGAATTACATTTACACCCCGAATGGCAAGGTCGAATTATCAATATTCTTAAAGAACTTTTCCCTTATGCTCAGTTCTTCATCGCTACACACAGCCCTCATGTTATTCAGTCGGCCTTTGCTGGAGAAGTAATCGCATTAGAAAGGCAAAATAATGAAATAGTTCTTCGTGACATACCAAATCCAGAGTACGGTTACCAAGGGTGGACAATAGAAGAAATCCTTGAAGATGTTATGGGAATGGCGGATTTAAGAACTAAGCTTTATAAATCGGTTAAAGATCGATTTGATGAAGCACTTCAAGAAAGAAATAGAGATAAAGCATATGAAGCATATTGTGAGTTAGATAAGATGCTTCACCCTAACTATCCTTTACGTCCAGTATTCAAGCTACAGTTAGATAGTCTTGGAGAATAGTCTGTGATTAAACTGGAAAGGGGCAAAAAGCCTGCATATTTGACAGCTAAGAAAGTTGAAGAGCTTACTAATAAATTTAAGGCAACGAAGGCTAGTGTTTGGAAGCATGCAGAAATAGGAGAAGCATTACTGGATAGTAGTTCATTTAAATGTGCTTATTGTGAATGCTCCTTGCAAATAGAAGACTCATATATGCAAATTGAGCATTTTAAAGATAAGGACACTTATCCAGACAGTGTTGTTGATTGGGAAAACCTTTTACCATCTTGCCAGAGATGTAATAGAAAGAAATGGACGTTAGATGTAGTTGTCGAACCGATTGTTAATCCATATGTTGATTACCCTAAAAATCATTTCTCTTTAGAAGAATTTAGACTTTATGCAAAAGACTTGAAAGGGGAAACAACGATTTCTAAGCTCGATCTTAATGATGATAAAAGGCTAGTTCTGCCTCGTTTTCTTGCTAGTAATGAAATCGCTAGCCAGTTAGATAGTATTTTTAGAAATATCATAAATTTGGATGAAGCAAGAAAAAGTTTGTCTAAACTTTTGAACAGTTGTCAGGCTGATAGTCCTTACGCAGCATTTTTATCTACTTGTTTACATGGAAAGAAAGAGTATCAAATTTTGAAGGAACTATTAAAAAGTGAGGAAATTAACCTTTGGGATGATGAAATGGAGGAGTTGGATTTTAGGTCAAAGCAATTGACATTAGACCGCAGGTAAAACCCTGAAGTATTAAGACCAGATATTGCTGGACACATAGAGAGAGAAGCATCTTATAGATTAGCTGTTGACACTACTAACACGATATAAAGATTTATATAGCTTTTCTTAACTACAATACTGGTAGTGATAAATTTTTAGGATAAGAACTTTGGATATTGAAAAACTAATTGCTGAATGCAAAGATTTGGAAGATACATTGGCTGAGTCAAAAAAGAAGTTGCAAGATCTAATTTCTATTAAGGCAAATTATTATGCATTGTCGGGAGAGTCTGTGGAGGCAATCACGCAGGTTGTCATGTTTGATTGTGACACAACCTTTAATTTACTTAAGCAGGAAATATTCGACTTCTACTTGAAACGTTATGGAACAGAATCTTTTATGCACTTAGTTGATGCGGAATTGGAATCCATAAAAGAGGAAATGAAGTTGAGCTCCATGAAAATAGTGTTAAACACTCGAGTTCAAGAAAAAATTAAAAGAACGGAAGAAAAGCTTCAACCCACTAAAGAGGATACACCTAAGTATTCATAAAAAACTAAAAAATAAGTACTTTGAAATTTATGAATTAGGTAGGTTCTAATGCGGTTTTCACCCTTTTTAATGAGTAACGGCCGCGTATGCTTTTAATCTTTTGTTCTTTGCAGAGGTTTTTAAAAAGGTAGTAAGTTATACCAGGTATTCGCTCACATATTTGACTTATATTAAGTAACTCATCCTCCTGATTAGCTAATATCTTAGTAACCGCACGTTCACATGCCTCTTCCAATAATTTTGTAAGTTCGTCAGCTGTTATCAAAACAAATTTTATTTCGGTGGCCATCAGGATGATTTCCTAATATTTAGTTTGTAAGACTATAGATGAAAGTACCTACATTAATTCTAGTTTTTCCACCGAGCACCTCTTTTTATATTTAGCAAATGTAAGTTATCTAAAATGGGGATAACTTCATTTGGATCATAAAGATGTTTACCTTCATTCCCTTTATTAAATACCCGGAGGTGTTCTATAAGCGATTTTCTTGAAAGTGAGTACCTTTCTAGTAGTCATGCAGCATCAACTCTTCTTGGCAGTTCTTCTGATCTTAATTCAATGATCTTGCAACCTGCTATTTCTTCCCCTAAGAAGAGTCTAGGCGGGGCATTGCCTTCAAGAGTAATGATGTATTTCTTTTTCATTTTTAGCTGCCTAATTGCTTTTTATTTAATAATAGATAGGAATCTAATTAGAATTTCATTGCCAAATAAGAAGTGAAAATTTTAAACTAATCTTTTGATACATGCTTAGTTAAAAAACATTACTTGATAATTATATATTTATTACGGGATCATCATGAACGGAATTTTTTATGAAAATACGAAAACTACAATACCTCGCTGTGTACAACCTATTCATGAAAGCCAGCCATTAGGATATGCGTACGAAACTGACACTCATTTTGTGCACTTATATGGGGGAAATAAAGGGTTAAACACTATATCGGTAGGTTTAACTGCAATCGAGAAAAAACAAGGGACTTTAGAAGACTGGGCTATTAGAACTTTTGGAGCCCAAAATATACAGCCTCTTAATTTACCAATTGGGCAAAGTATTGAGGGGGTTTGGAGACCATCCTTGTTATATTCTGAAGATATTCAAAATGCGCTTAATATTGATATGTACGAACAGCGTTCAGCAGAACAAGCATTACTAATTCTACTTGATAAATTAGATGATATTTTTTTATATGTTGAACCCGATCAGAATGGTGCTCAGTCCTTTGGTCATAAATCCCGTGAGTTATTGATTTTAGCTTGCACCGAAGTAGAGAATATGTGGGTATCATTATTTAATAAAACTGGCACACCTGCTGCTAATGGTCGAACGTTTACAACTCAAGATTATGTAAAGTTGTTACCTAAATTATGCCTAGGGGAATTTCAAATTAGTTTCAAAAACTATAATGTACGAAAATTTAAGCCGTTTATTAATTGGAATGCCTCACATCCGACGCAATCTTTAAGTTGGTATGATGCTTATAATAAAACTAAGCATGATCGCAAAAATTTTTTTTCATGTGCTACGTTAGAGAATGTGATGGATGCGATTACTGCTAATATCGTTATGTATTGTGCTAAATATGGTCCATTTTACTTATTAAGCAACAACACCACGTTGTCTTCACTAATAAATCAGCACTTCGAAATAGAATTGTTGAATAGTGATTCATCAACATACTATATCCCTAAATTTAGTTTCCCTGCGAATACAAGAGAAGACCTTTTTATTTTTGATCCTCATCAAAATGGGTATATGGTCCCTTGGGATGTACAACCGCTAACAATTTGAGGACAATGTTGTGTGGCTGGAAGTGGGGTAGCAACTCTAATTATACCTGTATGTAGATTGCTGTAGTAATTAATTATTTGTACACCTAATTGTACACCATATTTTTTATTTTAATTTATTTGTAATTTAAATCAATGTCTTAAGTTTCAATTTGGTATTGGATATACTACCAAGATTTATAAAGGGTTTGCATCGTTCTAATAACATGTAAGCCCTTTTTTAATGCCTATTTGTTGTATTAAACCGATTAGAATTAAAATCAACAGCGAAGATTGAAGCGGGTAGTAGGTGAGATGGCGACCTGCCCCCATTGAGATTAAATTGTAAAAATGATCACGACAAGAAGCAGGTCATTAAGCTATTCATAAAATGGCTTTGGCAAGTTAACCCACCTAAGCATTTAAGCAAATAGAGCTAACTTATGAGCTGAATATAGCATTCAAGCTTTATTTGTACATATATTATTTAGGGCTTAATTTGAAAGATTTGATTTATTTATGAGCAATCAATTTTCAGTACATATAACCCATATATTTAGCGGTCAAATAAACCTTTTCATAGATGGAACGGAAATAGAAAAAAGCCCTAAATAATTAGGGCTTTTTTATTACTTACTTTCGGCAATCGTCTTCACCTAGTTCATCTTTAGTGTATGCACTATTGAGTTTTTTCGTCCAAGCAGTTTGTTTAGTATCGATCCAAGAGTAAACATCACTATAGGCGGCTTGAGCTTCTTGCGGGATATCTTTTTTATAATGTAGAAGAAATTTTGTTGTCCAACACAATTGATTGAGTTTTCCTAAAGATAAACTTTCCTCAACGATGTACCCATTTCCTATTTGCTTTTCTAAACCTTTTAAAACACCAACTTTTTCCAGTGTCGTAACTAATAAAGCTTTTGTAACTTTATTGGTTTCTGTTGCAATCGCATTTTTATAGACAGGTTGATCTATAATTAGCATATTAACCGCGCCACGACTCGCATTAATTATTGCTTCTCTATCATTATTCACTTGTGTGTTTGCACATCCAGTTAGTGAAAAAAATAGTGATATAAATATTAGCTTTACAAGACTAGAAGTTTTGCATAAGTACATTAGTTGGGTCTCCGCGATATTCTCTGTTTTCTTTTAAAATTTGAATCATCTTAGGGTTGAAGTCTTGATTAAAGACTTTTTTAAACATATTACGATTTATATAAAGTGGACCGTTATTTGCTTGTAATCTGCTTAAATCGATTACAGCTTCAGCTACATTTAATTTAGCAAAAGTGTCTTTTAAGTCACCAATTTTTGAATAGATCTCTTTTCCTTGGTCGAACTTACTTAGATTACGCAGTTCTAATAATTCATCAACTGCGAATGTACTTAAAAAACGTACTTTAAATGCAGTCTGTTGAAACTCACTGACAATACGAGTTGCTTCTTTAATTGAGTGCTTTAAAACGTAATTATGAAATTTTATGTACATTTGTGTATGAAAGGCGGGATCAGCCATATTTTGTTCTGGCTGTTTGTTCATATCCCATTCCATTCCGAAGCGTACGGCCATCAATAATTCAATTGTATTTTTCACATCTGCCCATTGATTAATATTCATCATGAAATTATAGGGTCTAGCCATAGAATAATTTCGGAATTTTATATGATCGTTGCAAAGTGGCTCAGTAATTTCACAGACCTTTACTTCCTTTGGGTAAGCATCCCAAGCGGGCGAGGTGTCAGGTATATTACGACTATAAGGGCTTCTTAAATTTTTATCTGACATTATTAATTCCACTCAGCCATAGGTTCGGATAAATCGAAAGTTGTTAAATCAATTTCTTTAGCTTCGGTACCCGTTTTAATTAATTTTGTATAACCACTTTTGTCAGTAAATCCTTCAATTTCGGTTCCGTCAGGACTCTTTAATTTAAAATACTGTTGCGCAAGTGGTTTGCCTGTCTCTTGATCTTTAAGTTGGAACTTAAGTCCGTGTTCGTCAGTTTGAGGTGCAAAACTATTTTGAGTTTGTGCTGTGCTTGAAGATGAACCTTGAGCTGCTCCACCACCATTATCCTGAACAACTAAACTTTGTTGCGGAAGTAGCTTACAGCCACAAGACAGAGAGTCACCAACACGTGCCGCCAGTTTGCCAAAAATATTCATGCACGGATCACCCGATACAATCGTGGCTACTAATTTATGCGTCGGGCAGGTGGCTTTATCGCCTGTGCATGCTACAGCTTTTCCATCAATGAGAAATAATGAGTTTCCACTAATTACTTTGCCGCCGCCCGTAGTTGGGCAACCTATGGTTATATAGGGTGTAGCCAAATTATTATTCCTTGTTATTTTCATGAATTGGGCGAATGATAACAAAGAAAAATATACAGATCTGTCTATTTTCTAGAAAAAAGTCTGTGATCTCTAAAATATCTCACCTTTATAAACCCCACTTAAACAATCACTTATTCATTATTTATTCTTACTTTTTAATGATCTAATTTAAAACAAATGTCATTTTGTGTGCTTGACTGCAACAGGGTTGGGCACTATTCTTTGCCTGCTGGCCACATTGCCAGCCGGCTTTGACAGGCTGAATATTATCTCCCGCATCAGAGCTTTTCCTTCTGAGGAATAGTTTTGTGTGTGGTGTGCCACTCGTCTCTTTCCCGTAGCGGTAGGACGGGAGAGGGACACCTTCGGGTGTGCTAGTTTGAGATAATACTAGTCTGTCAACCTTCTTCCGTTCTGCCACCATAATTCTATAAATGTCTGGCAGAACTCCCAATAAAAAGGAGTTGGCTTTGCACATCCATTATTTCTTGGCAGCCGTTGCCAAAAGCTATAACGACACAACTTAAAATTTAAAGCAGCTTGATCACCTTTAGGGTTTTCAGGCTTTAAGTCATTACGGCTCAAAAAACTTGCATCAACAATAAAACTTGAGATGTGCCAAGCACAGTCTTTATAGGCTTTGCTGTGCCTTTTTTTCTCCCAGAAAGGGTACAGGCTTTTTTATCTCATTTATATACAACAAAAATTTATTTTATAACGGTAAAACTATGCCAAATTTAATACTCCCAACACGTGCTTTTGAAGTTGTAAAAAAAGGGATTAATTTGTTCCATCACGGTGGATTTCACATGGTCGGCGTCGACAAAATTGTGAGAGAAACCGAAGTGAACAAAATGACGTTTTATAATTATTTTCACTCTAAAGAACGCTTCATTGAAATTTGTCTAATCGTGCAAAAAGAACGCCTTCAAGACCAAGTGGTTGCAATGGTCGAGTACGACGATGACACCAGTACAATCGATAAACTCAAGAAACTTTATGTATTACATACCGACTTAGAAGGGCCGTATTACTTATTATTTAGGGCCATTTTTGAAACAAAAAATACTTATTCAAAGGCTTATAAAACCGCGGTGAGGTACAGAACGTGGCTCACCAATGAAATTTATAGCCAGCTTAGACAACTCAAAACAGATGTTTCCTTTACCGATGCCAGAATCTTTTTATATATGATTGAGAGCGCCATTATTCAGCTTTTAAGCTCGGATGGGGCAGATGAAAGTGAGACGGTGCTTGAGTATTTTTTGCGAAGGTTGGTTTAACGTTTATAAAAATATTTGGTATCTCATCGTCCACGTAATTTATTCAATATTCATGGATGGGAAATGAACTTAGACTGAGAAAATGTTAGCTCTATTTAAAATCTGATAGTCACACAAAAAATGATAACTATCAGATTTAAACGAGAGCAGTTCTATAACCAATTAAAAAATAATGACTAAAGAATATCTATAGAATGAATAACAGCAGATGCTTTCCATTTTGGTTATAGCTTTACTAAACAATAGTAAGAACTTCGGTTACAGGCTTACGTATTTTTTGCGCCCAATTATTGGTTGTTGAATAACCCACAGCAACAATCATGACAGGCAATTCATTCGCTGTAAGTTCAAAATCTTGAGATACTTGTTTTGTATCAAATCCACCCATTGCACAAGTTCCTAACCCCATCTCTTGTGCTGCGAGTATTAAAGTCATTGCAGCTAAAGATGCCGAGCGAATAGCCTCATCGCGTTGTAATATAGCGTTATCTTGATAAGCATGAGTCGCTTGTCTTACCCAGCTATCAATAACTTTATGTCCCATAATATTATTTTCTAGGGATGGCTGAAGTGCATTATGCAGTTGATGATGTGCATCAAAAGTGCCGCAGATTATAAAGTTTACGGAAGCATCCGTAATTTTATCTTGTCCGAAAGCCGCCGCTTTCAACAATTGTTTTGTCTCTTCAGAGCGTACCGCTATAAAACGCCAATTTTGTAAATTATAAGCCGAGGGAGCTTTAGTTGCTAATTCGACTAATTTCTTGATGGTCGCTTCATCTAATGAGCGATTTGGCTGAAAGTTATTAATTGATGTGCGAGTTTCAATAGCATGTTGTATAGAGATATTCATATAAGCCTCAGAAAAGAGAGATAATTTTAAAGTTAATTATTAATTACGACGTGCAGTGGTCCATTGCACTACGAACACACTAATGAGCACGATGACTAATCCTAAAAGGGCAGTTCCTGAAATTGACTGTGATAACAAAGCCCAACCCAGTACAACCGCAGTAAGGGGACTAAGTAACCCAAGGGATGCAACAGCTACACTTGGCAGACGGCTTATGCCTCTAAACCAAAGTACATAAGCCACTAAAGCACCCGCTAAGCTCAAATAAGCATAAGAAATATATTGGACAGGTTTTAAAGTAGGGAGAGGTGCATCTACCATCCAAGCTATAGGTAGAAGAATTAAGCCCCCAATCACAAGCTGCCAACCCGTAAGAGCGAGTAATGGCATATCCAACTTCCAGCGGGAGGTTAGCCACACACCACATGCCATACAAATAGCACCTAATAAGGCTGCTAAGATTCCAATCGGTTCAAATACGGTATTAGGCGATAACAGCAAGATGGCCATTCCAAACATACCTATTACGGCTGCCCATAATGTAGATCTGAGCGGTGACCGACCATCTACTACCCAAGCGATTACCATTACCAGTAAAGGCTGAATTGCACCAAGTACAGCTGCTAATCCACCGGGTAAACGATAGGCTGCTATAAACAAAAAGGCTTGGAAAAATCCTATATTGAGTGCCCCAAGTATGATGAGGCGCCACCAATCATTTTTTGCAGGCATGCGGCGCGTCAACAAAAGTAAAAGTAAGCCTGCTGGTAATACTCTTATAAGTGCTGAGGTAAATGGACGGTCGGATGGTAAAAGCTCCGATGTCACAATATAGGTGGAACCCCAAATGAGAGGAGCTAATGCGGTGAGTAAAATATCTAACCCGCGTGATGTTGGTAATGTATTTGACATATTGTTGTAATTTATCTTCAATTCAAGATATCATTATGTTGTCATACCAATTAGCTTGAAGTCAAGATAAATGAAAAATCAGAACGATAGTCTAGGAAAAGATGAAGTTGATAAAATTTTAGAACAATGGGCGAAAGAACGACCGGATCTTGATGCTAGTCCTATGGGGCCTATTGGTCGCATTAAACGCTGTGCGACTTTGTTAGAGCGGCTTTTAGAATCTACGTTCTCAACCTTTGACCTGAGTCTTTGGGAGTTTGATATGTTGGCTACGCTTAGACGTTCGGGATCCCCATATAGGCTAAGTCCAACTGAATTGTTTTCAGCATTAATGATTACTTCTGGGACAATGACGCATCGTTTAAAGAAACTAGAGCAGAGAAACCTTATTGAGCGTATCGATAACGAAGAAGATGCTCGTAGTATGCTCGTACAACTTACCAGTCATGGATTGGAGTTAATCAATAAGGCAGTGGAAGCACATGTAGAGAATGAACGTCATATACTTTCAGTACTGTCGAGTAATGAAATAGACAATATCAATGCCTCTTTGTCAGTACTGCTCCAATCTTTAGAGAAGTCTTCAAAAAAGGTTAAGTAAGAATATAAAAAAAACTCTTTTACATTTAACTGCATCAACGTGAACGATGCAGTTAAATGTAAAGATTAAGAAATTTCTAAAATTTTCTGAGCGATATATAAATCTTGTATAGATAAGCCTGAACTATCATAAATTGTGATTTGTTCTGGTGACTGCCTACCTTGGGCATTTGCTAAAAGCACATCACCTATATTGATTAAGGTTGCAGACTCAGGCGCATGTTGAAATTCACCAATGAGTTTAGACTGGACATTAAGATCACAAAATAAATCACTATGTGAAAATAGCTCTGGCGGAAGCTCTTGCTTGCCTTGTTTATCTGAACCCATAGATGAAATATGCGTGCCAGCTTTGACCCATTCTGCTTTAAAAAGAGGAGTATGCGAAGAAGTTGCGGTCACAATAATATCGGCTTGTTCACAGGCTTCTTTTGCTTCTGTAACCTCAGTTTTAATACCTAATGGTTTGAGGTCTTCTGCCATTTTTTCAGCTTTACTTGAGTCGCGTCCTACTATCAAAATCTGTTCGAAATTTCTAATTCTCGCTATAGCTTCACATTCATATTTGGCCTGATTTCCTGTACCAAATATCGCTAATACTTTTGAATCATTTCTTGCTAGTACATGGGTTGCAACAGCATTAGATGCTGCTGTTCGAAACGCATTAACTTTGCCTGCTTCGATGGCTGCTGCAATTTTTCCATTGGCTTGATTAAATAATAAAATGAGCGCGTTATGGCGAGGCAAACCATGTTTAGGGTTATCTTCCCAAAAAGAACCAACCTTAAGGCCAGCCAAATGCTGAGTCGCCGATGACTTAACACTAAAGGTATTTTTGCTATCGGAACCTTGACCGTGAACCACAGGAAAACTTTTAGTGTCAGGTTGAGTTGCAGCAATTAAAGCTTGGTAAATGGCGTCATAAGCCAGTTCATGATTGATGAGAGCAGAAGATTCAGACTCAGAAATAAATCTCATCACCATCTCCAAAAGTTTATTTAAATTAAGACACGAACACGTCGAGAGGCGAGTAGCATGTAATGCCTATCTATGACGTATTAACTGAACTCATAGATAGGCACTAACTTTTATTAAGCAGATAAAAACTCTACATATTTAGAAATATCGACATTGCCACCACTAATAATGATGCCTATACGTTTGCCTTTTAACTCATGCTTTAAATTACGTGCAGCAGCAAATCCGAGACATCCTGTCGGTTCAACCACCATTTTCATTCTTTCAGCAAAGAACTTCATACAGCTAATGAGGTCTTCATCTTCTACTGTCAAAATGTCATCCACATTCTTTTGAATAATAGGGAATGTTAATTTGCCTAAATATTGAGTTTGAGCGCCATCGGCTATGGTTTGTGGCGTATCAATATGAACAATTTCTCCTTTTCTAAAAGACATTTGTCCATCATTTCCTAGAGCAGGTTCAACACCATATATTTTACAGTTAGGCGAGAGCTGGCGAGCAGACAGGGCAGAACCTGCCAATAAACCACCGCCCCCTAAACATACAAACAGGTAATCTAATTCGCCGACTTCTTCAAATAACTCTTTTGCAGCCGTACCTTGACCTGCAATTACATGAGGATGGTCATAAGATGGTATGAGTGTAAGGCCATTTTTCTCAGCTATTTCTTTTCCAATTTTTTCCCGATCTTCCCTGTAGCGGTCAAATTCAACAATATCGGCGCCGTATTCTCGCGTTGCTGCCATTTTTGCCGCAGGAGCATCTTGTGGCATAACGATTATGGCTGGAATACCAAGCGTTTTTGCTGACAGTGCAATTGCTTGTGCATGGTTTCCCGAAGAGAAAGCAACTACACCCGCTTTTTTTTGAGCTTCACTAAATTGCAAAAGCGCATTCATTGCACCACGAAATTTGAAAGCGCCAACACGCTGAAAATTCTCACATTTAAAAAATACTTCTGCTTCAAACTCATTGTTCACAGTACGTGAAGTTAAAACAGGAGTCTTATTTGCAAAACCTTTTATACGTTCAGCAGCGGCTGCAACATCTTCATAAGTGGGAAGGGTTAAATTTTTCATAATTAAACCTAATGCTATTCAATGTTTTCGGATGCAAGATTTGCTATTGCTCAAGCAACGCACAATATATTGACCTTGTTTAGATAAAATATATAGATTTAGATAAAATGTCTAATTTTATTTTTTAATGTGATAACAATGAGATATAAGATTTTGATTTACATTAAGTTTAAAATTAGATAAAAAGTCTAAATTACTATTGCATGCTTTACGCTAGGGCTTGAAATAGTAACTAAGTCATTTGGAGGAAATACATTGGGCAATCGTGATAAACATTTACTCACTCAACTAGATACTATCGCGAAAGGGCTAAGTGAAACACTATTTCCTTTTTGCGAAGTTGTTGTCCATGACTTAACAAATCCTGAGCATGCCATACTTTCTATACATAACAATTTATCTGGTCGGAAAATTGGAGATCCTGCAACCGAGTTAGGGCTGGCTAGAATCATGTCTCCAGAGTTTCCAAACCTCATTTCAAATTACGCAAACCAATTTGCAGATGGTCGTCCTGCCAAAAGTACATCTATTGGAATTAAAGATGAACAAGGGCAATATGTGGCCGCTTTATGTATGAATATAGATTTAACCCTATTTAGGGGAATGCAAAGTGCTCTAGATCAGTTCACTAAAATTGAAACTGACAACATTATTGAAAATTTAGAACCGAATGGTACAGAAGCAATTCGAAGATATATCGATCAATTTGCCTCAAAACATGCTACGACACCGCGTATGTTAAAACTCAATGAGCGAAAACAATTAATACATGAACTCAAGAATAATGGCTTATTAGACATTAAAAAGGCCGTGGAAACGGTTGCTCAGCATTTAGGTATCTCTAGAGCAAGTGCCTATTTGTATGTAAAGGAAACTCAAAACGATTTTTAATAATTTATAAAATGAGAGTGGTTTTATTTAAGCTATGCTGAGAGTGGTAGTGTGTAACCTTCGAGTTATTTTGAAAGGTTACTCATCCAATTTTTACATTGAAAGTTTTGTGGTATTTATCAAAAAATAACTTGTTTAATAGATGTGGCTCATTTAAATAATTGAATAGACATAAATCATGTTTGTTATAGCTGTACTAAGAAGGTGGTTATTTGAAGGTATTTATTATTGTATTTATTACCATTTTTTCCAGTGTTGGACTATTTCTTTTAATTGCAGCTCTTCGCTATCGAAAGAATTATTCATCATCGAGTGAGCATGATTATTCATCATCAGCAAATCATTATGTTCATGACAATAGCCATCATCATAGCTCAAGCTATTCAAATGATTGTTCTTCATCTTCGGATTCAGGCAGCTGCGATAGTGGCGGTGGCAGTGACTAAAAAGCCCTTTTATATAAAAGGGCTTTTAGCTGTTTAAGGTAAATCAAACCAAATAAATTGACTGTCTTCAAGTGCATGAATCACGGCATTATCTTCAAACACTAAAGCATCACCAGCTTTAACTTCTTGATCACCAATACGAATTACACCTGAAATCACATGAACGTAATTTACCCGTTTTGATGTTTCAACAGGAAGTTCATTTCCTTTTTCCAATACAGCAGATTTTACTTCTGCGTTTTGGCGTATGTGCATCGGTGCATTTGCATCTGGGCCTGCAATTAAATGCCATTTATTTGGATCTTTACGTGGGTCCAAATTAATTTGTTGGTAATTTGGCTCGGCTTCTTTTACATCTGGAATAATCCAGATTTGTAATAGATGCACGGGGGTATCAGTGTTATTGATTTCACTGTGCGCCACGCCTGTACCAGCGCTCATGAGTTGCCATTCACCAGCCTTAATTTGACCTTCATTTCCCATCGTATCACGGTGTGAAATTGCACCATCGAGCACACAGGTTAAAATTTCCATGTTGTCATGAGAGTGTGTGCCGAAACCGTTATGGGCATCAATTCGGTCATCATTAATAACGCGTAATGCACTGACACCCATATATTTAGGGTTATACCAGTTACCAAATGAAAAGCTATGATAAGACTCTAACCAACCCGCTTTAACATGACCACGATCTTCACTACGATGCAAAAAAGCATTCATGATTTGATCTCCTCAAATTATTATTGATCTCTTGAGGACTATGTTAAACCTGTAGAATCAAGCTAAAAATAGAGTAGATGCAACATATTGTTGCGTTTTTAATATGATGAAATGTCTATAAATATTCGTTTTAAATTTCAGATATAAAAAAAGCCTGCATAAAGCAGGCTTTCTTATTTGAAAGATTATTCTAAGAATTTAACAGTAACACCAGAACGTACTTTATTACCTAAATCGTTAGCATCCCAGTTGGTTAAACGGATACAACCGTGTGATGCAGTTTTAGAAATTAAAGATGGGTTTGGTGTACCGTGAATACCGAATGACTTTTTACTTAAACCAATCCAGATATTACCTACAGGAGCGTTAGGACCTGGTGGTAAAGAAAGTGGTTTTAAGTTTTTACCTTGTACGAAGTTCGAAGGTGAATAGCTATACCAAGGGTTACGCGCAACACCAACTACCTTATAAGTACCGGTCGGAGATGGCGTATCAGTACTGCCAATTGTTGCAGGAAATGAGGCAATCATTTGATTGCGGCTATTAAACAGATATAACTGTTTAGCACCTTTATGCGCAATAATTAAATGAATGTCTTCTGGTAAGTCATTGCGTACGTTTGGAACGATAACTTTCTCACCAACTTTTTTGAAGGTCGCTTTCGGGTTTAATTTCTTTAAGAAACCTTCATCAATATGGAACTTTTCGCCCAACATTTCAGTCACACGCGTGTAGTACAAACCTTTCATTTTGGCTTGTAATGCGTAGTCAGAAGGAATTGACTCAGCATATGGACCTTTTAGGTCTGCATCAGTAATCGTGTATTCAATAAATGCTGGTTTCGTTTGTTTTGCAACAAGCGCATCCCAAGTTTCTTTAGTTAACTCGCCAGTAGGAGATAAACCATTCATTTGCTGGAAAGATGCAATTGCTTTTAGGGTATTTTTACCGCTCATGCCATCAATCGCACCCGGTGAAGCATGCGCGTTATTGAGCATGACGTGGGCACGTGCATAAACTGGTAATTGACCTTTACCAATATTTTCATACCACTCAGCATTATTTAAGCCATCTAATGTCCATGAAACAGCTGGAGCAGAAGTAGTAGACTTAGATGCTGTTGTTGTTTTAGCTGGTGCTGTTGGTTCTGAAGCAGCAATGCCTGAGTCAGCATTTGGGTCTTCAGCTTTTTGCAAATTTTGTAATGTAGTAGACGCTCGATTTAAGTCATTTTGTTCTTGAGCAGTAATCTGTGTCTGAGCTTGAGCTTTAACAGTTGAAGCAGCATCTACAGCAAGCGGATCAATCGGATCTTCTACAGGAGCAGATACTTTTTTAGGAGTGACTGGTTGCTCAGTTGTTGACGCAGCCAAAGCAACATTAGCAATAATACAACTTAAACTCATAGCGAGTAATGAGCGAACAAACATGTAATTCAACCTTAAGAATTTTCATATAAGCAATAGGGTAAGAAGACTGATCCTAACGTTTATAAAATCACCAAAAACGCAATGTGTGCGTATTTAAGTATTGATGAATTTAAGCATTAAAGGAATATCAATAAACCCGATGTAACATGTTGCAAGTATTGCAGAAAACCGAGCTACTTGCAGTAGACTTTTGTGTAAATATGCATTTTTTAGTAGATTGACAAGTTTTTTGTATGAAATTGAAATTATAAAAACATTCACCTTTTTGATATGATGCTGCCACATGAAAAAGATAGAGATCGGCAATGACGACACTTAAAAATGATCGTTTCTTACGTGCTTTATTACGTGAGCCTGTAGATACCACTCCAATATGGATGATGCGCCAAGCAGGACGTTATTTGCCTGAATATCGGGAAACACGCTCAAAAGCAGGTGATTTTCTATCTTTATGCAAAAATACAGAGTTTGCTTGTGAAGTAACTTTACAACCTTTGCGTCGTTACGATTTAGATGCAGCAATTTTATTTTCAGATATTTTAACAATTCCAGATGCTTTAGGACTAGGTCTTTATTTTGAAACAGGCGAAGGCCCTAAGTTTCATAAAACGGTTCGTACTGAACAAGATGTAGCAAACTTACCGAAGTTAAATGCTAAATCTGATCTTGATTATGTCATGAATGCAGTAAGCACAATTCGCTCTGCTTTAGGTGGTCAAGTTCCACTGATTGGTTTTTCGGGTAGCCCTTGGACACTGGCGACTTATATGGTTGAAGGTGGTTCAAGCAAAGAGTTCCGTTTTACCAAGCAAATGATGTATGCGCAGCCAGAAGTTTTGCATGCGTTGCTCGACCATTTAGCAGATTCAGTGATTGACTATCTAAATGCTCAAATTGATGCAGGTGCTCAAGCTATTCAGATTTTTGACAGTTGGGGTGGGGCTTTAGCACACCGTGAATATGTAGAGTTCTCACTGAACTATATGAAAAAGATTATTGCGGGCTTGCAACGTGAAAAAGACGGACGCCGTATTCCAGTGATTGTATTCACCAAAGGTGGTGGTCAGTGGCTAGAGCCAATGATTACAACAGGTGCAGATGCATTAGGTTTAGACTGGACCACACCATTAAATACAGCTCGTACAACTGTAGCAGGCCGTGTTGCCCTACAAGGGAACCTTGATCCGGCGGTTTTATATGGTTCAGCAGCTACTATTGAAAAAGCAGTGAAAGCAATGCTGGATGATGCTTATGCAAATGGTGAAAAGACTGGCTATGTTGCAAACTTGGGTCATGGTATTACCCAATGGGTAGATCCAGCGCAGCCAAAAATCTTTGTAGATACAGTACATGAGTATAGTGCTAAATATCTAGGATAGTTTTTTGTGCAATATCTGTTTTTACCTCTTCAATTTATTGGCAAGGCTGTTTCGGCAGCCTTGTTTGGTATTTTGCTATTAATTGCTTTTGCTCTGACAGCACCGATGGGAAGCCATGAATATATGGGTTTTTATCGTTATGATTATTTACTCATCTATGCGCTCATTATTCAAATTTGCTTGTTGTATTTAAAGCTTGAGTCATGGCAAGAAGCCAAAGTCATTGCTCTATTTCATATCATGGCAATGGTCATGGAAATCTTTTTAACACATCCTGGCATTGCTTCATGGCAATATCCGCAGCCGGCTGTGTTTAAAATTATTACTGTGCCTTTATTTGCAGGCTTTATGTACTCGGCTGTAGGCAGTTTCTTTGCTCGCTCAATCCGTTTGTTTCAGGTTTCTTTTGAGAAACTTCCAAGTTTTGGAAGCATGCTTTTTCTCGCATTTTTCTCATATATTAATTTCATGAGTAAATTTTTTATTCCTGATATTCGCTATATTTTATTTGCTTTTAGTGTTTATATTTTCTGGAAAACTACACTTTATTTTCAAATAAATGAACGTAAATTTAAAACCCCGATGCTCCCAGTGTTGTTGACACTCGCGTTTGTTATCTGGGTTGCTGAAAATATTAGTACCTTTTATAAAATTTGGGTTTATCCAAGTCAGATTAATGCTTGGCATATGGTCGGGTGGGGTAAACTCGGTTCATGGTATTTATTATTACTACTAAGTTTAGTATTAGTTCTTAAAATTTTAGGTCATCGAGATAATCAAGGTAATTGGAATTTAAGATAAAAATTTCCTTTTCTCTTTTTATCATATTGTTTAATTTTTAATTGCTAAAAGACAAGCTTATCGTTATCTTTGAAGGGTGTAATAATAATTACACATAACAATACATAAGAAACAATCAATAATGATTTTTGGAGATATTCATCATGTTAAAAAAATTAGCTTTAGCTGCTTTGTTAGCAGCTGGTTCAAGTGTTGCTATGGCTGATAATGATGTAGGTTGTGGTGTGGGTACGCAAGTATGGGCAGGCAAAAAAGGAGTAGCGCCTAAAATTCTTGCTGCAACAACAAACGGTATTTTTACTAACCAATTATTAGGTATTACTTTCGGTACTTTAGGTTGCCGTCAAGGCGGAACAGTAACAGCTCAAGTTGTTACATTCACAAATGAAAATGCAGAAGCTTTAGCACGTGATATGGCTGTAGGCCAAGGTGAAAGCCTGAACGTTCTTGCTGAGTTAATGCAAATCAAACCACAAGACAAAGACCGTTTCTTCAAAGTTTCAAAAGCAAACTTTGGTGAAATCTATTCAACAAACAACCAAAACACACTTCAAGTATTGGCATCATTACAAAACGTAATGGCTAAAGATGAAGTTTTAAAAGCTTACGTATAAGTTTAAAATTGAAAACCCTGTCTTTTGGCAGGGTTTTTCTTATATTTAATGATAAAAATTGATGAGCTTAATGAAATCAGTTGTTTTAATTTTTGCCTCATTGGCAGTTAATATTGCGTATTCAGCAGAAATAAATCCATCTATTCAAAACTATTGGTCAGTTGCAGAACAAAAAAAATTAGACCAAGACATTACATGGCAAAGGCTCATGTATGCCAATAAAAACCATAACAGTGAAGTGAGTTATTCTGGTTATTTTATTGCAGAAAATGGAAAAAATCATTTAAAAGAAGAGTTAAAAGCCGATATCGCGGCATTGTTTACACCTGCACCAGATAACCAGTCAATTCGTTGTAAATTTCCAGCTCGTAGTCAGTGGCTTATAAAGCAATTAGGCATTCAAGAAAATGAATTGCCGCAAGTAAAATGCCCAGAGTTTGAAAACTGGATTGGCCAAATTAAGCCTTATAAAGCGACCTTAATTTACGCGACAGATTTTATGGGCAATCCGAGCTCCATGTTCGGGCATACCTTATTGCGCCTAGACCCTAAAGATCAACAGCAGTTAAACCTTGTTTCTTACGCCGTAAACTACGCAGCAACTGTAGCAGGTAACGACAACTGGTCATATGCATGGAAAGGTTTAACAGGGCAGTATCCGGGTGAATATTCACTTATGCCTTATTATCGTAAGGTAAAAGAATATGGTGATTTCGAGAGCCGTGATTTATGGGAATATGAGTTAAAACTATCCCCTGAAGAAACCCGTTTTTTAGTGAGTCACATTTGGGAAATGCAGCATGTGAGCTTCCCTTATTACTTTGTGAGTGACAACTGTGCTTATCGGTTATTAGGATTAGTTGATTTAGTTAAACCTGAGTCTAATCTCCAAGAAAAGTTTAATTATGCTTCTATTCCAATGGAAACCATTAAAGCGATGCATCAACGAGGGCTAACTAAAGCACCTGTGTATCGACCCGCTTTAGAAACTCAATTATTGGCCCAAGCTCATCAGCATGGCGCGTCTTTAGCTAAAGTTGCTCATAAAGTAGCAATGACGCCAACCAAGCAGTCTTCTGAAATACTTAAGTCATATAGTCAGCCAGATCAGGCCAAAATTCTTGAGATGGCTTACGATGATTTATATTTGCAATTTATTAGTCGTAAAGTTGAAGAAAGCGTTGCTCAACCACAGTTACGGCAGCTTTTGGCTTTAAGAAGTCAGATTGATTTAGATAAACAGCGTCAAGAACCGAAACGGCCATCGACTGAGCCAACCCAAGGCCATAATGCACGTAATGTTTCGCTAAAACTGGGTGAAGTGCAGGGTGATCAGTTTATCGAAATTGGACATAGACAGGCTTACCATGACTTGATTGATCCACAAGGGGGGTATAGAGCTGGTACTCAATTGCTCTTTTTAAATGGTAGTGCGCAGTGGCGTAACGATCACTTAAAGCTAGAGCATCTTGATGTTCTGGAAGTGAACTCTTACAACCCGATTCAACCCTTTAAAACACCGCTTACTTGGGGATTTAACTTAGGTTGGCGTCAAGAAGCAGTCCATGACGGCGTTTATAGTGATGAAAAACAGCACGGTGTAGCAAGTTTTAATACCCAAGTCGGCTACAGTGTTGCAGACTATGAGCGTAAACATGTGTGCTATGGTCAAGTTCAAGCTTATGTTCAAGCGGGTTCAAATTTAGATAAAGGCTGGCGTGTGGGAATGGGCCCAACTTTAGGCTGTATGAACCAATGGTTTGAAAAGTTTAACTCAGTGGTACAAGTTGAACTGCCATATTGGGAAGACCAAAACCAATGGAACTTACGCTTAAATACACAGTGGCAATATGCCATTAATAGCAACAATGCTATTCGTCTTAATTGGGATTATGAAAAACAAAATCATCTGGACTGGATGAAATCCAGCTTAGGATATGTCTGGTTCTTTTAAATAGTATGTCTATAAAAAAGAGAGAAGTAGATGAAGTCTATTTCTCTCTTTTTGTTTTAAGAAAAGACAATTATTTCTTTATTGCATTCAACACGGCATACGCTGCCTTAATGCGTTCTTCGTTTGGAATGCGTTTATTGGTTAACATGACTAAGCCAATATTTTCTTTAGGGATAAATACGACATATGTTCCAAAACCGTTGGTTGAACCTGTTTTATGGTACATCTTAACTGAAGGTTCTTTTGAAATAGCACTCACTTTATTAGGTTTCATCACGATTTGTTCTGAATTACTGTCTAATAAAGTTTGTAACGTTGCAGGATAAGAAAACTCTTCCCAACCAAGTGCCTGATACATGGTGCCCACTTGATAGAAACCTTTGTGAGTTTCATTAATTGCGCTTTGAATATCTGCCGGATATTGCTGCGGGTTCAGGTTGGCATGAATAAAACTTAGCATATCTGGTAGCGTCGATTTAACCCCATATGCTGGAGCATCGAGTGGACCGGGGTTAACGCGAATCGGCTGATTTTCTGGGTTGTAGCCAAATGCATAGTTTTGTATTTGGGTTTTAGGCACATTGACATAGCTATGTTTTAAGCCAAGGTCTGGAAAAATTGTCTTTTCTAAGAACTGACTAAAAGGCTGATTCATCGATAGGCCTACAATTTTTCCAAATAAACCAATGCTTGGATTTGAATATTGTCGATATTCACCGATTGAGTTCTTAGGCTTCCAGTCTTTGAAAAAAGTTAAAACTTGTTGATCTGTTTGTACTTCATCTGGAAATTGAAGGGCAAGGTTACCACTGGTATAGGTGGCAAGTTGAAGTAGGTTAACTTGGTCAATTGGCGTATTTTTGAGTTCTTTCCAGTATTTACTTGGTGTGTCTTCAAAAGAGATTTTTCCTTTATTTTTGGCATAGGCACCTGCGGTTGCAGTAAATAATTTACTGACAGAACCTAGCTCAAAAATGGTATTGCTGTTTACGACTTTTTTATCTTGAACGGACTGCAAACCATAATACATTTCATATTTTTTATTATTTTGAATAACACCTACCGCCATACCCGGCACATTATATTTTTCTAATAAGGGTTTAAAGTTTTGATCTACCAGTTGTTTAATTTCCTGATCTTTAGAGGTATTACCTGCATAAATTGAGGTATTAAGAATAAAAAGAGAAGGTAAAAGTAAGCAAGAAATTTTTTTAAATCGCATGATTAACTCATAAATTATTTAAAAATAAAGATGCGTACTTTTATAACAAAAATCACCTAATTTAATTGTTATGTTTTATAGAGTTGGGTTGAACTTTATAAAGTTAGCCTATAAAAAAGCCCAACATTGTCGGGCTTTTTGTGCATTAACAACCAGATTAGTAGCTTTCTGGTACAGCACTTAAGAATTCACGGCGTGCTTCTTTATCGGTTTTAAAATCTCCGACAAATGAAACTGTACGGGTGGTAGATTCCTGTTTACCTACACCACGCATCATCATACACATATGTGCTGAATCGATGACTACAGCAACGCCACGAGCGCCAGTCACTTCAGCAACAGCTTCAGCGATTTGCTGAGTTAGGTTTTCCTGAATTTGCAAACGGCGAGCAAACATCTCGGTAATACGTGCAAATTTAGATAAGCCAAGAACTTTGCCTTCTGGTAAATAGGCAACATGAACACGGCCATAGAATGGGAGAAGATGGTGTTCGCAGAGCGAATAAAATTCAATATTCTTCACCAATACCATTTCATGGTTATCTGATGGGAAAACAGCATTATTGGTGACTTCTTCTAAAGTTTTACTATAGCCAGAAGTTAAATATGAAAAAGCTTTAGCCGCACGCACAGGCGTATCTTTAAGGCCGGGACGATCAAGATCTTCACCGACGGCAGTCAGAATATTTGCGTACGATTGCTGCATAGACATAAGAATGTTCACTTACACTGGTTGAACAAAACGGCATTCTACCAGAAAACTATCAAAAGACTGAATTCTGTAGAAAAAGCCGATTATTGTTTGTACTTGGGATTTTTTTCTGCTCGTTTAAGCAGAACGAGAACAGCGCCGGTGCCACCTTGATTTTCAGGGGCACTTACAAATGCCAAAACATCGCGATGTTGGCGTAGCCATCCATTTACATAGGTTTTTAAAACAGCTTCAGGGCCTTTACCATGCACAATTTTAATGACATTTTGATTTTCATCTTTTGCCATCTGGATGATTTGTAAAACTGCTTCACGTGCTTGTTCAATGGTACAGCCGTGTAAATCCACTGCTTCAAACCAGCGCATTTTACCAGCTTTTAAGTCTTCAAAAACTTTATGCTGAAGGGTGGCTATGCGATAGCTTAAAGTGGCTTGGCTTGCGACCGGATTTAATGCTGCTTGAGTATCTGATAACTCGGCATGTTCAGTATCACGTCCGCCTTCAGCGGCTGCGCGTTTTGCTAGTGTTTGTGCATCGACTTTTTTAGCACGAGGTGGTTTTACATCAGCCACATTACTATTGTTGATGCGTTTAACACCTGCAACAGCCTGTTGAAACAGGTGTGTATCTTCCAATTCTTCAGTCTCAACCTGAGATTTTTTAGTCTCAGGCTGATTTGCGATTTTGCTTGAATGAGGATTGGAGATTTGCTTTTTAAATTGCTTCAATAACTTTTGTTGCTCTTTAGAAAGCGATGAATCTTTATTACTCATATATCTTCATTAAACCGTTTGAGGTTGTCCAAAAAGGTCAGTAAAAGCTTGATCTGGACGTGGTTGTTTCATAAAACTCTCGCCAACCAAGAAGCTGTGAATATCATGTTCTTGCATCATACGCACATCATCTGGTGTCGCAATACCGCTTTCAGTAATTAATAAACGTGAAGATGGAAGTAACTTTTTCAAACGGATAGATGTATTTAAATCTACATCAAACGTTTTTAAATTACGGTTATTCACGCCTAATAAACATTGTTCAGAAAGCTTTAATGCACGTTCCATTTCTTCTTCGTCATGAACTTCAACCAATACATCAAGTTGATGTTCAAACGCAGTTTTAGACATTTCTTCGAGTTGCTGGTCAGACAAACAAGCAACAATTAATAAAATGCAGTCCGCATGCAAAGCACGGGCTTCAACTACATTATATGGATCGATCAGAAAGTCTTTACGTAAAGCAGGTAGGGCACAATGATTGCGAGCAATGGCAATATTTTCATCTGCACCCTGAAAGAAATCAACATCAGTCAGTACCGATAAACATGCTGCTCCAGCTTGTTCATATTGCTGGGCAATTTCGGCAGGATTAAAGTCTGCGCGAATAATTCCTTTTGATGGAGATGCTTTTTTAATTTCAGCAATCACACCTGGACGCTTATGCTGCAAAGCATTGGCAAAGCCACGCACTGGAGTCGCAGCTTTTGCAAGCTCTTCTACATCTTGCAAATTACGTTGTTTTAAACGTGCAGCAAGTTCCTCATGTTTACGGTCAACAATTTTACCTAAAATGGTATTTTGAATATTAATCATGAGAAGTCCTTAATCTGCCTGAGATTGTTTTAATGTTTTGGTAAATTCAGCCAAAACACTCATTTTTTCTAATGCTTGCCCGCCGTAAATAATATCTTGCGCGAATGTAACAGCCTGAGCATAAGTCTTGGTAATGCCTGCTACATAAATACCTGCGCCTGCATTAAGCGCAATCATGTTTGCAGCTTTTTCGCCAATGTCAGATTTATTTTTACTTAAAGCATCTTTAATGAGCTTTAGACTTGCCGATGCATCAGCAACCACTAAACCATTTAACGTTTGTGACTCAATTCCGACATCTTCAGGGTTAAGTGTCCACTCAGTAACTTCGCCATCTTTGAGTTCGGCAACAGTGGTAGGTGCTGCAAGACTAATTTCATCAAGACCATCTCTTGAATGAACAACCATCACATGTTCGGCACCAAGTTGTTTCATTACTTCGGCAATTGGGCGACATAGTTCATCTGAAAACACACCAATCACAAAGCGTTTTACCCCAGCTGGGTTGGTCAGTGGGCCAAGTAAATTAAAAATACTACGAATACCAAGTTCACGACGTGGGCCAGCAGCGTATTTCATGGCTTTGTGGTGGTTTGGTGCAAACAAGAAACCTACACCCATTTCACGGATGCAGCGTTCGGTTTGTTGCATATCTAAATCAAGGTGAATACCCGCTTGTTCAAGTAGGTCTGATGAACCTGATTTACTTGAAACGCCACGGTTACCATGTTTTGCAATGGTCGCACCTGCTGCTGCAATCACAAAGCTAGACGCTGTAGACACATTAAATAAATTTTGTCCATCACCGCCAGTTCCCACAATATCAACTAAATGTTTGATATCACTCACATCAATTTTAATCGCAAATTCACGCATGACACGTGCGGCTGCCGTCATTTCGTCAATGCTTTCACCTTTCATGCGTAGGCCCATCATTAAAGCACCAATTTGTGCTTCGGTTGCCTCACCTTGCATGATGCTGCGCATAATTTCTTCCATTTGAGGCTGAGTCAAATGAATGTTCTTGGTAATGTGGTTGAGCGCCTGTTGGATATTCATAGTCATGATTTACAGCATTAATGATTAAAATTTTTAGGTGAAGTTGATCAAGAGTGGGAGGTTCGGCCTATTGCGTTCCATGTTTCACTAGCTACGGGGAGCTATGTTAGCAGAAAATAACCAAAGATTTTTGCTGTTCGATAAGAGAATTAGAAATTTTGCTCAGTGAAGGTTTTGAATCTATTCATAAACAAAATTTATTTATTGAAAAAGGTTTTAGTTTGTTGTGAGTTTTTATGATAAATAATTAACCATTTGGTATATATTAAACATAAATATATCTAGAAAAAATGTGTATAAATCAACCAAATAAAAGTGGATATAGTAGGGCGATCTTTATTTTGTCTATCAATAAATATGTATTTAAATAACTTGAAATATCTAGGGACGTTAAAAAATAAGCGCTCATTTATTTTTGTATTTGTTGCACTGTTTCATCCATTAGAAAGCTATGCGCAAGAAGCTGTAGAGCAACCACAAAACCAAGCTAAACCAGATAAAGTAGTTCGTGTTGCTGTGACAGGATCTCGGATTTCAAAAGCACAAAAAGATGGCCCGACCAGTGTGACCGTCATTACCGCAGCCGATATTGAAAAACAAGGTTTTAGTAATGCATTTGATGCACTCAATAACCTGACGCAGAACACGGGTTTTGTACAAGGCGCCGATTATGGAAATACTTTTACACCTGCGGCTAATGCTATTAGTTTACGGGGCTTGGGACCGAATCATACTTTAACTTTGATTAATGGACATCGGGTTGCAGACTATCCTGTACCGTACGATGGGTCTGTCAATTTCGTGAATTTAGCCAATATTCCCACTGCCATTATTGACCGTATTGAAATATTAAATGGTGGTGCCTCTGCAATTTATGGTTCAGATGCAATTGCAGGCGTGGTGAATATTATTCTGAAAAAGAAAACAGACGGCACACAATTTAATATCAAGGCAGGCGGAACCAAAGAAGGCGGTGAAAATTTACGTTTACAACTGAGTGGTAGTAAAACTTTAGACAAGCTTAGTCTCGTCTATGGGATTGAACTCAGCGGCCGTGAACCGATATGGGCAGCCGATCGAGATTTTATGTCGAGCCGAACTCGTTTAGGAGAAAAACCAGACACTATTGTGGGTCGTAAAAATGCTGATACTGGTAAATATCTTTCAATTGGTGGGTGTCAGGCCTTTAATGGTTTATTTAACGGATCAGTCAATAATATTGGACAAGCAGGTGCAGACAATTGTGCCAGTGGTTTGGCTCGACCAACTTATTGGACTGTTCAAACTCAAAATCGCAGTCAAAATGGTTATCTCGGTTTAGATTATGAGTTAAATGATAAAACTCAATTATTTGCCGATTTTTTAATTGGGGCAAATCAAATTGAAAACAATACCCGTAGTCCGATATGGACTTCTCTTGGCGCATCAAGTGGTTATTTCCTAAATCAAGATTCGGGAAATTATGAAATTTGGAATCGCCGCTTTGCACCTGAAGAATTAGGCGGAGTAGAACGAATAAATAAAAAATGGAAAGAACTTTCTTCGAACTTAAACTTCGGAATTCGAGGGGATATTGGAGAAACGAGCTGGAGTTATGAAGCAGCCTATAATGGTTCCATCTATACCAGTCAGCTACGCCGCCAAGGCTTATTACGTTCGAATGTTGATGAGTACTTCTTAGGTCAGCAACTTGGTACAGATGCAGATGGTATTCCTATTTATTCACCTCATTTAGATCGTTTAAGTCGACCACTAACAGCCAGTGAATTTGAAAGTATTTCGGGCACAACAAAAGAAAAAGATAAGTCGTGGGCGCAAAGTTTAACCTTAAGCGCAAATGGTGATGTGTTTAAGTTACCTGCAGGAACGGCCAAACTTGCGGCTGTGGCCGAAATTGGGCGTCAAGGCTTTTCGATTAAGCCAGATCAGGCAGTTGAAAATGGTGAGTTTTATAATACAAGTTCTAGTGGAGAATATAGTGGTACTCGTACACGCCAAGCACTTGGTGCAGAATTATTCTTGCCTTTAGCGAAACCATTAAATTTAACGCTGTCTGGACGTTATGACCGTTATGCTTTGTCAGATAACAGTATTGATAAGTTAACTTTCGGTTCGGGTCTCGAGTTTAGACCACATCCGACTTTATTGGTGCGCGGTAACTACGCGACTAGCTTTCGTGCACCAGATATGAACTATCTGTTCTTAAATAAGCAAAAAGGTTATTTCGCAAGTACGACCGATTATTTACGTTGTAGCCAAACGGGACAACCTTTAGATAAATGTAGCTTTAAAGATTACGCACCTGGGGCGAACTACACTTTAACCGGAAACAAAGAGCTGAAACCTGAAGAGGGTAAATCTTATGGTGCAGGGTTTGTTTGGTCGCCAACCAATAAATTTGATATCAGCATCGATTACTGGGATATTAAAATTGATAATCTTGTGACCAACTTAAGTGCGGACAAAATTCTACGTTTGGAAGCAGATTGCCGTTTAGGCAACCAAGATATTAACTCTGCAGCCTGTGTTGATGCATTAGCACGTGTAGAGCGTAACCCTGCAAATGCAGTTGTCGATCCAAATGTGATTAAAAATATTAATATCGTTCCGATTAATGCTGCATCAGACCATACCCGCGGGGTTGATTTCACTAGCAGATGGCGCTGGAAAACAGACAGCTTTGGTAACTTTCTCTGGACGATCAATTATAGCCGTGTACTAGAACATGAATATCAACAATCAAAAGATGGCGAGAAAGATGACTACTTAAAAGATTTAAGTATTCCTGATTGGCGTGACCGTTTTAATACCAGTCTTAGCTGGAGCTTTGGTGATTGGGCGTCAACAGTATTAGTTAATCGTTATGGCAAAATTCCAAACGGCGACCAAACTGCCTATTTAAGCCCAACGTATTTAGTGAACTGGAGCGGTACTTATCAAATCTCTCCAAAAGCTTCTGCTTCAATCATTATTAATAATTTGTTTGACAAAGTGAAACGAGATGACACAGGCGGTTGGCCGTATTATCCGGTAGGATCATATTCACCATTTGGCCGTCAAGGTTGGTTGGAGTTTAACTATAAATTCTAAGAATGATGTATGGATGCAGCGAAGTGGTACAGCATTTGCTGCATCTTTTTATTTAAAACTACAGAGGATAAAACCCCTTATGCTGGTCAAGCCTTCATTTAAAAAAAGATTGCTACTTACAACATTATTATCTTTATCGGCGACACAGATTTTTGCATCGAATAACAGTGAACAAATCCCGATTGGTAAATTACCTGAATGGGTTGTACCAGAATCTTATGATTTAGATTTTAAGATTGATCCCGCACAAAAAGGCTATACCGGTAAAACCACTATTCATTTAAAGCTGGCTCAAGCCACAGATCACATCTGGATTCATGGTAAATCTTTGACGGTGAAAGATGTGAATATCATATCGGCTGAGGGTGCTAAAACCAAAGCAAAATATGAGCAAGCCTCTGAGGTAGATGGGGTAAGTAAAATTAAATTTGCCAAGACCTTGCCAGCAGGCCAGTATCAACTCGTTCTAGATTTTAATGCGGCGTATGACCAGCAACTTGACGGTATTTATAAAATCGAGTTTGAGGGTAAACCTTATGTTATGACACAAATGGAAGCAATTAGTGCACGCCAGTCATTTCCGTCATTTGATGAGCCACGTTTTAAAACGCCGTTTAATATTCGTTTGACGATTCCAAGCAAATATTCAGCGTTTGCCAATACCCAACAAACATCCGAGCAAGCAGAGAAGTCGGGTTGGAAAACCCTCAGTTTTGCACAAACTAAACCATTACCAACGTATTTACTTGCACTGGCTGTTGGACCGTGGCAATTACAAAAAGGGCCTGATATTGGAGTAACTTCATGGCGTAAGCAGCCGATCCAATTACGTGGTATTGCGCCTGATGCTAAAGCTGAAAAAATGCAGCATGCTTTATCTGAAACGCCAACCATTTTAAAAACTTTAGAAGATTATTTTGCCTTTGGTTATCCATTTGACAAGCTCGATTTACTGGCAGCACCAGACTTCGCCGCTGGTGCAATGGAAAACCCAGGGCTAATTACTTTCAGAGACTATCTAATGTTGTTGGATAAGGACTCGCCAGTCTCTTTTGTACAGAATTCATTTAACGTCAATGCACATGAGCTCGCGCATCAATGGTTCGGTGATGTCGTCACGATGCCGTGGTGGGATGATTTGTGGCTCAATGAATCTTTTGCTACATGGATGCAAAGCAAAATCACTCAAAAATTACATCCCGAATTTAATGCTGACCTAGAACGTATTACAGACACCGCAGATGCGATGAAAAGTGACAGCTTGGTAAGTGTGCGTCGTATTCGTCAGCCTATTTTAAGCAATGCTGATATTCAAACGGCTTTTGATGGCATCACTTACCAAAAAGGTGCGGCTGTTTTAAATATGTTTGAGAGCTATTTAGGCGAAGAAAAATTCAAACAAGGGGTACGCAATTATATTAATAAGCACCAATATGGTAATGCGACAGCCAATGATTTAATTAGTGCTTTAGCAGAGCAGTCTGAGCAAAGTGAGCGCTTTGCCAAAGCGATGAAAAGTTTCCTTGATCAACCAGGTGTACCTTTACTGAATACTTCACTACAGCAAGAAGGCAATAAAGTCTTTTTAAATGTGAAGCAAACTCGTTATTTACCTGTGGGCTCAAAAGGTGATGCAAGAAGCCTCTGGGGCGTACCGTTATGTGTACGTTATGAAGTTCCAAATGCAGCCAGTAAGGTCCAGTGTGAGCTGGTAGACCAAGCAGAAGCTAAGATTGAACTCAAAGGTGCTAGCCTTGGCAGTTGGTATATTCCAAATGCAGATGCGGCAGGGTATTACCAATTTAGTTTGCCTCAAAAAGAGTTTACTCGTCTAACTGCCGCTACAGAGAAACTTTCTAACAGTGAACAGTTGGCCTATGCCTATGCAATTTCAGCTGCTTTTAACCATGGTGATATTAATTTATTGGCTGTCGTAGATGCTGCGAAGAAATTTGCCAATTCGAATAGCCGACAAATTAGTACAGCGTTGTTTTCCCAGTTAAGTACGATTCATCGTCATGTATTGAAAACAGAAGCTGAACGTGAACATTTTAGAAAAGTTTTGGCCAATTTATATTTACCTAAATTAAATCAGTTGGGTTATGTCAGCAAAACAGGTGAATCAGCTGAAGACAGTTTATGGCGTAGTGAGTTGGTTAAGTTTCTTGCTTTAGATATTCAAGTTCCTGAAGTTCGTACACAACTTTTAAAACAGTCAGATGCACTATTTGCTCAAAAGCAGCTTAACTTTGCGCAGGTAACCCCTGAATTATTACCAACTATTTTAGCTGTACGTGTACAAGAAAAAGGCCAGCCTGCTTTTGATCGTTTATCTGGAGAGTTACAACGCGTGACTCAACCAACCCAACGTCTTGCAATTCTTACGGCACTAGGTTCAGCAAATCAAGAAGCAACACGCCAACAAGCACGACAGTTGATTCTAAACCCGCGTGTTAAAGTTGGTGAAGTTCGTACTGTGGTCAACTCAATCAATAATTATGGAGATGAACAAGGTGGTCTATGGTCTTGGTTTAAAGTAAATCATGATGCCGTGTTTGATCGTTTAGGTAAATCTTCGGCTGGGCGTTTTCCTGCAATGTTCAGTGGGGCAGCATGTACCCAACAACAGGCAGTCCAGTTAAATGACTTTTTTGCACCACGAACTAAAGAGTTGGTTGGGGTAGAAAGAGGATTGAAACAAACCAAAGAACGTATTCAACTCTGCGAATCTTTGGTAGCAAAACAGGATGGATCAATTGTGCAACAGTTACAGTTGTAATTGATTCAGTCATAAAAAAAGCCAACTGATCGTAGTTGGCTTTTTTATTCAGGTTCTTATCAAATTACTTTTAAAACAATCTATTTACAGCTGGCTTATGCGTAGATATCTAAAAAGTTTTTAAAGATTTGATGGCCATGCTGACTCAAAATTGATTCAGGATGGAACTGCACGCCTTCAACAGGAAGTATCTTATGTTTAACGCCCATAATTTCTTCCATTGAACCATCTGCTTCATTGGTCCAGCATGTTACTTCAAGACAGTCAGGTAGCGTTTCCTGATCAATCACCAAAGAGTGATAACGAGTTGCCGAGAATGGGCTAGGCAGGTTACTGAAAATACCTTTATTGCTGTGGTACATATCAGATAAACGTCCGTGCATCACCGTTTTGGCTCTTACAATTTTTCCGCCAAAAGCTTGCCCGATACTTTGATGTCCCAAACATACGCCAAGCAAAGGTATTTTTCCGGCAAAGTGATTAATTGCAGGAATTGAAATACCAGCTTCGCTTGGAGAGCAAGGGCCAGGACCAATCACGAGATATTTAGGTTGCCATCGTTCAATATCCTCTAATGTGACTTGATCATTGCGAACAACTTTTACTTCCTGATTCAACTCGCCAAAATACTGGACGATGTTGTAGGTAAAAGAGTCGTAATTGTCGATCATTAGAAGCATGATGAACTTAACCTCATGATAATTAAAATATATTTAATGAGTGATTAGAATATTACTCACATTCATACTCACTGTTTAGAAAAGACTTTTTAGGTTTAAAAAATAAGAAGCCGCTTTCTAATGGGCTAATATAGCAAAAAAAGAAGTAACCAGTTTAACTATTTCATTCGTTAGAAATTTGATGAAAAAAGCTTTGGGAATGGGTGCTTTTTAAAATTATAAATAAGTACAAATAAGGCAGAATAAGCTTCTATTGGAAATAAAAATTATTCTGCCTTAATCAAAAAGAAGATTAAATTTTACGTGTGTTATAAATCAGCCAATCTAAAACATCGTCAGACAAGTGTTCAGCGAGTCTTTCTTGAACAGTTTGGTGGTAACCATTTAACCAGTCTTTCTCTTCATTCGTTAGCATGTCAACCACAATACAATCTAAATGAATTGGGCAAAGGGTCAGCGTTTCAAACTCTAAAAATTCACCGTAAGTTTTTTCAAATCCAGAGTGAAGTTTGTTTGCCACCAGATTTTCAATGCGAATACCGTATTGTCCTTCATGGTA
Source organism: Acinetobacter sp. ABJ_C4_1 (assembly GCF_044538495.1). NCBI lineage: Bacteria > Pseudomonadati > Pseudomonadota > Gammaproteobacteria > Moraxellales > Moraxellaceae > Acinetobacter > Acinetobacter sp. ABJ_C4_1. The sequence continues at coordinate 147,305 of NZ_JBIUCQ010000001.1, forward strand.
CAGACCCGGCTCGTTAGAAATAATCATTCCTTCACGCAACTTGCTATAGGCATGTATAGGAGCGTAATAAGAAAGTACTTGCGGACCTTCATGAACATTAAGCGCAAAGCCTACGCCGTGTCCTGTTCCATGGCGATAATCTAAACCATGTTGCCATAAAGTATTGCGACAAATTGAATCGAGTAGAGGAGCAGCTAAACCTTCTGGATAAATCATTTTTGCCAAAGCTATGTGACATTTTAAAACCAAGGTGTAGTCACGTTTTTGTTGTTCTGTTGGCGTGCCTACAGGAACAACACGAGTAATATCGGTTGTTCCATCTACATATTGTCCACCTGAGTCAATCAGTAATAGGCCATCGCCTTCAAGGAATGAGTAATGTTCTTCAGTTGCACGGTAATGGGGTAGAGCACCATTCGCGTTAAAGCCAGCAATCGTTGAAAAACTTGGGCCTATAAAACCCTCTTGCTGAGCACGGAAAGCTGTAATTTTCTCATCAATAGTCAGTTCTGAAATGCTTTCACCATGATGAAGTGCTTTTTCTAACCAGTGAAAAAAGTGACAAAGTGCGACACCATCTTTAAGCATGGCATGACGGATATGAGCTATTTCACTTTCATGTTTACGCGATTTTAAAAGTGTACTCGGGTTGATGTCATATACAACCCGAATATCTTTTGCGATAGCTTGTTCATGAAAAATCGATACTTTGGCTGAATCTAAAAGTACTGAAGCATCAGAAATATTCGCTAAAAACTGAGCGGAATCTTCGTAGTTACGAATCTCAATACCATCAGCTTTGAAAGCCTGTTGAATGGTTGAATCAACTTTGTTGCTATCAACAAATAAAACAGCCTGTTGAGTACTGATATATAAATGCGAAAGGAATACAGGGTTGTATTCTACATCTTGTCCACGTGCATTTAAGACCCATGCAATATCATCTAAAGATGAAATGAAATGTCCTTCAATCGCCTTAGTTTTTAACGTTTCGCGAATTGTTTGTATTTTCTCTTTACGAGATAGGGCATTTAACCCTTCAGGCATTAAATGAATCTGCTCTAAAGGAAGTTCAGGACGGTTTAACCAGATTGAACCAATTAAATCTTGCTGTGTTTCAAGTTTAAAGCCACGTTGTTTTGCCGTATTTTCCAAAGCTTTAAACTGCTGGATTGAAAGCGTTTGTCCATTTACTGAAATGACCGAACCAGTTGATAAATTTTTCTCAATCCACGCGAGATGTGTTGAAGACTCATCACTGGTCAGTTTTTGTAATTGAAAGCCAGTTCCAACAAGTTGTTGTTCAGCTTGTACCCAATAGCGGCCATCAGCCCAGAGTCCTGCAAAGTTTTTGGTCACGACTAGAGTGCCAACAGAGCCACTAAAACCGCTTAACCACTGCCTTGCTTTCCAATAGTCTGGTAAATATTCAGACATATGGGGGTCTGCACTCATGACAACCAAAGCATCAACGTGTTGATTGGTCATGAGTTCACGAAGTTTTGCTAGTTTTTCTGGAACAGTTAAGTCGTTCATATGGTTTCCAAATCAGGTTGAACTTTGTTGGTGCTTTTGCCCATTAATTTATTCATTGGTTTCTTTAATAAAAATAACACGATTGCGCCAATAACCAAGGCCAATACACAGCGCATAAATAGGCTAGGTAAATGATTAATACCATCTGCCGATACATGTCCGCCAATTAAACCTGCCATGAGGTTGCCTAAAGCTGAACCAGTGAACCATAAACCCATAATTTGACTGCGTATAACATCAGGTGCAAGCTTGGTCATGGTTGATAAGCCAATCGGGCTTAAGCAAAGTTCACCTATGGTAAGAAAAAATAAAGTACCGACTAACCAAAATGGTGAAACTACTCCGCCATGAATAGCAAAATGACTGGCTAAAGTCATAAGAAAAAAGCCACCTGCTGCGAATAACAACGCAATAATAAATTTGCTGATATAGCTTGGGTCTTTATTTACTTTACCTAGTTTAGCCCATAGCCAAGCTGCTACTGGAGCAAAGATAATAATAAAAAGAGCATTGATTGATTCAAACCATACAGTTGGAATCTCAAATCCGAAAACAATACGGTCCGTATAATCTTGCGCAAATAAAGTAAAAGTTGTGGGTTTTTGTTCGAAAGCTGACCAGAATAAAGCGGATGCTGCTAATAAAACGAAGCAAATAACGATTTTAAATTTTTCATGTTGCTCTAAATTCAGGAAAAGTAGTAAGTATGCAAAATAAGCAATAATCCCAATGCTAATTCCTACAGTTAAGTAGGTTGCAACAACGACTGGGTTGATGTGAATAATCCCAAAGAAAGTTAATCCAATAACCACTGCAACAGCGAATAAAAAGCTAAAGACAATTTTAGGTGCATTTTTATTTTCTACGACAGGTTTGCTACAGCTGTTGGCTTCTTGTCGCAATTCATTGAAAATTTGGAGCTGTGGGACAGCCAAAAAGCGGAAAATTAATAAAGCAATGAGCATCCCAATGCCACCAATACCAAAGCCTAAGTGCCAGCCATAATCGCGAGCTAATAGACCTGTAATGAGCGGGGCAATAAACGAGCCCGTATTAATTCCCATATAAAAAATGGAGAATCCGGCATCTCGTCTACTATCTTGAGCTTTGTATAAAGTTCCTACAATGACTGAAATACATGTTTTAAATAACCCAGTACCTAAAACAATCAGAACTAGACCGAAATAAAAAAAGAATTGATCAAAAATGGTGGTGAGGGCAATTGATAAGTGACCTAAAGCAATAATAATTGAACCGTACCAGACAGCGCGCGCCTGACCTAACCAGTTATCTGCAATCCATCCACCAAAGACGGTCATTAAATACATGGAGCCTGCAAATAATCCCACAATGGCGGCGGCAGTTGGTCGATCAAGTGCTAGCCCACCGTCATTCACCATAGCAACCATATAAAGAACGAGTAAGGGTCGAATTCCATAATAAGAAAATCTTTCCCAAAGTTCTGTAAAAAATAAAGTTTTTAGAGGTTTTGGATGACCGAAAAATGCTTTATCGGACTGTTCAAGTTCATACTTCATTATTCAAATCCTTGAATGATTTTATGTTTTTTTATAAACATAACTTTTAGTTTATCTATTTATAACCAAAATTTATGTTTTTATTTTTTAGTTATTTTTAACAATAAAAGCAAATTTACCTTGTATAAAAACAGTGAATGAAAAAGAACATGAATAGTGGAGTTTGTTATTAGATAAATCACAGTAAGGTGCGTTCATTTGATAAATCAAAGTCCTGTTAAAAGCGAAATGATTTATAAGAATTCATAAAAATGAAAAGTGTTTGGTAGATTGTGGATAAGCAATAAAGAACTTTTCAAACTTGCTTAGCCAAGAAACGAGAGTCTTTTAAGAAGCGTAAAAAGGGCGAGATCTGTAGCTTTAAGAGATGTAAATATTTTTGTGTAATCTCATAACAATCTCAACATTATATATAAGAAAGTATTATGATCAGGAACGACTGTTAGAAATTGATGCAGCGAATTATATCAGTGCAACAATTTTGCACTAAATTAGGGCAATAATGAGCTGTTTAAATATGCCATAATTTGAAAATGTGTGAATATGGTGCATTTGCACAAGCAAACAGTATAATGGGTTCAAGACAAGGGGCCTAAATCATGAATACTTATAAGTAATTCAATGTTTTAGGTAAGTCTTATAAAGTTGGTATGAGAATTGCTTAATAAATACCAGCAACTAACACGCACTTAACAAGTGCAACAAAATTTCATTGGAGCAAAATGAGCATGGCGAACAAGGTCCTTCAACTCATACAAGAAAGTGGCGCAAAATGGGTCGATTTTCGCTTTACTGATACTAAGGGTAAAGAACAGCACGTAACTTACCCAGCTGATTCTATTGATGAAGATACTTTTGAAGACGGTAAAATGTTTGATGGTTCTTCAATCGCTGGTTGGAAAGGTATTGAAGCATCTGACATGATCTTACGTCCAGATGCGGAAACTGGTTTCATCGACCCGTTCTTTGCTGAACCAACTGTAGTTGTGACTTGTGACGTTATTGAACCTTCAACTGGTCAAGGTTATGAGCGTGACCCACGTTCGATTGCTCGCCGTGCAGAAGAATACTTAAAATCTACAGGTATCGGTGATACTGCATTCTTCGGTCCAGAACCAGAATTCTTTGTATTTGACGAAGTGAAGTGGGACATCGATATGTCTGGCGCTCGTCATACATTAATCGCTGAAGAAGCTGCTTGGTCTACTGGTAACAGCTATGAGTCTGGTAACTCTGGTCACCGTCCACGTGTTAAAGGCGGTTACTTCCCAGTTCCTCCAGTTGATTCTTCACAAGATATGCGTGCAGAAATGTGTGCAAAAATCGAAGATATCATGGGCCCAGGTCGTGTAGAAGTACATCACCACGAAGTTGCTTCTTGCCAGTTAGAAATTGGTGTGAGCTTCAACACTCTTGTTCGTAAAGCTGACGAAGTTCAACAGTTCAAATATGCTGTTTGGAACGTTGCACATCAATATGCAAAAACAGCTACGTTTATGCCTAAACCAATGGTAGGTGATAACGGTTCTGGTATGCACGTTCACATGTCTATCTCTAAAGATGGCAAGAACTTGTTTGCTGGTGATGAATATGCTGGCCTTTCAGAAATGGCGTTGTACTTCATCGGTGGTATCATCAAGCACGCTCGTGCATTGAATGCAATCACAAACCCATCTACAAACTCATACAAGCGTTTGGTTCCTCACTTCGAAGCACCAATTATGCTTGCTTACTCAGCGCGTAACCGTTCTGCGTCTATCCGTATTCCATACGTTTCTAGCCCTAAAGGTAAGCGTATCGAAGCTCGTTTCCCAGACCCAATGATGAACCCGTACTTAGGTTTCGCTGCATTGTTAATGGCTGGTATCGACGGTATCCAAAATAAGATCCATCCGGGCGAAGCTGCTGACAAGAACTTGTATGATCTTCCTCCAGAAGAAGAAGCAAAAATCCCAACAGTTGCTCATAGCTTAGATATGGCTCTTGAAGCACTTCAAGCAGATCACGAATTCTTGTTAAAAGGCGGCGTGTTCACTAAAGAAATGCTTGATGCATACATCGAACTTAAAACTGAAGATGTACGTCGTCTTAACACGACTACTCACCCAGTTGAATTCGATATGTACTACAGCTTGTAATACGTATTTCTTAAAAAAGCCTGCTTATGCAGGCTTTTTTTATTGCTTGGAATGTTGATTGAATTCTCTACGTTTTTTATCAAAAATTTGGGGTAAACTAGGTGCGAGTTTTCATGTGAGCAGATTATGCGTAAACGACAACCAGTACTTAAACAGGAACAAGTTTTAAATCCTGCATTGAAAACATGGTTGTATGCGTCTGGTTCTCTGACCCAACAATTGACTGAACTTGGTGGTGGACAGTTCAGCGTAAAGCCTTTTAAAGAACACTTTCAACGTTTAACTTTTGCAGACAGTCAATGGATGAGTATGCCTCATACCCACACTTCATGGGTGAGGGAAACCTATTTATATGGCTGTGAAATAGAGCCATGGGTTAAAGCAAAAAGTATTTTTCCAATTCAAAGTTTACAAAAAAAAGCCCGTATATTTCAGCATATTGGTTCTAAACCGATAGGGCGTTTTTTATTTCAAAGAACAACACCTCTGTGTGACCGCCGTGTTATTCGCTTACCAGAAGGCTGGACGCGGCAAAGTTGCTATACTTGGCATGGATGTAAATTTATTGTTCAAGAAACATTCTTACCGGCTTTTGAAGCTTTTTTATATCAGCAGCACGACAAGGAATTACTATGACGACTGCAACAGGCATAACATGGCGTCAGCGTTTAGAAGCTTATTATTATCTATGTCGATTTGATAAGCCAATTGGTACTGAACTGGTGTTCTGGCCAACCATGTGGGCGCTTTGGGTTGCATCAAAAGGAATACCTGATTTAGGTGTTTTATTCGTCATGATTTTAGGCGTCATTTTTATGCGCGCTGCGGGATGTGCGATTAATGATTTTGCAGACCGTAAAGTAGATGGTCATGTTGAGCGTACTAAAACGCGTCCACTTGCAACCGGAATTATTCGTGCAAGAGAAGCGGTGTATGTGTTCTTGGTACTCGTTTTAGCAAGCGCATGTCTTTTGTTCTTTTTACCTATAGAAACTTTCTACTGGTCATTTGGAGCATTATTTTTAGCGTTTATTTATCCATTTATGAAACGCTATACCAACTTACCGCAAGTATTTTTAGGCGCAGCATTTTCATGGTCTATTCCTATGGCTTTTACCGCTGTAGGTAAAACTCCAGATTTGACTTGTTGGTTGCTCTATTTTGGTAATTTGGCTTGGACAGTGGCTTATGACACTCAATATGCAATTACCGATCGTGAATATGATTTAAAAATTGGTGTGAAATCTACAGCTATTCTTTTTGGGCGATATGACATCCAAATTATTGCACTTTTACAAGCAATCAGTCTTGTTTTGATAGGAACGGCATTATATTTAGAAAATATCTTATTTCCATGGGCGATCATTGCTTTAATTGTTGTGGCATTCGATTTTATATATCAAACAATTAAAACCAAAGACCGCAACCCTCAGGTTTGTTTCTGGGCATTTCGTCACAATCGCTGGGTTGGATTAATCATTTTTCTAGGAATATTTTTAAATTTCATATAGTAAAAATGACCGTGAGGTTGAAAAGTGTTCTATGCAGAGCACTTTTTTTATGTCTTAATATTTGTGCATAAGAAATATGCGGAATAAATAACACATAACATAAAAAGGATATTGTATGAAACGGTCAAACATTGCTTTAGCTATAACATTAACAGCTTCAACTTTTTTTCTTGCAGCCTGTGATGACAATGATGATGACTATACTGGTGTAAACCCTGATAAAACTTATATTTCAGAAAAAAACTATTCTCAGGACAGTTTAAGTGGCGCTGCATCTATCAAAGTGATGACCTATAACATGGAGAATGTACAAGGGAAAACAGCTCAAGCAACGGCACTTGTCATGTTCCCTAAAATTGCTCAACCTAAAGATGGTTATCGGGTCGTGGTATGGGAACATGGAACAGTAGGTGTAGGAGATGGTTGTGCACCAAGTAATAATATAATTAATCCACGTTTCAAAATTTTAGCAGATACTCTATTGGCAGCTGGCTATGTTGTGATTGCACCAGACTATGAGGGTTTAGGTACGCGAGGAATGCATCCATACCTTAATTTGGGAAGTGAAGCTAAATCTGCAATTGCAGCAGTGAAGGCCGCAAAAGATCATTATGGTAATCAGCTAAACGGTGCGTGGATGTCGATTGGACAGTCTCAAGGTGGGCATGCTTCACTAGGTACTGCAGAGTTTGCAAATAACGACACCAACTATAAAGGTGCAGTTGCAACAGCACCAGCTTCTAGCCTTGGCTATATTATTTCTACAGTTGCACCACAAGCAATCCAAGATATTCTTAAAAAAGAGCAAGCTGGTACAGCACCTATTGGTACGGCTGTAGAAGTTTATGCTGAGCTACTTGCATATGCTGCATATACTACGGTAGGTATTACTGCTTATGAGCCTAAATTTAATTATCGTGAAATTTTCCAACAACGTTCACAAAGTATAGCTGAGTTCGCAGAAGGCACCACCGGCGAGAATGGTATGTGCTTAACCGATTTACATAATAAATTTGCGGCTGATATTCGTGATTATCTTGCGACTAATGCAGGTAAAATAGTTACAGATTATCCGGGTTTAGCGGGTAATTTCCAAGAAAACCCAACTGTGAAAAAATTCTTGGTAGATAACCAACCTGCTACTAAAAAAATTAATTCACCAGTCATGATTGTTCAGGGTACTGCTGATATGGCTGTACCATATCCAGTCACAGATGCCTTGCAAAATGGTCTTAAAAAAATGGGAACTGACGTGACGTTTGTGCCTGTTCTAGGGGCTGCTCATACTCAAGCGATTGTATGTAGAAATGCTGAAATTTATCAATTTGTACAATCTAAGATGCCAGCTAAAACCAATATTGTGCTCGATCCATCGGTAATAGATGCAAGTAAGAATTTTGAATGTACTGGTGTAGCACAATAAGTGTGTATTTAAAATATTCAAATTAAAAGGGTCCAAAAGTGGGCCCTTTTTGTTATATTGTTACATATCTTAAAATTGATGATGTTAGAGTTTAAAACACTTATGAGCCAGCAACCTGTTGAAAAAAAGTCTGTTCCTTGGTTATTAATGGGATTGGGTTTGCTTATTCCTTTTTTGATTATTGGAATACTTTTCTTTGCTGCAAAGAGTGATGCTGAGAATAAAAAGCAATATGAGCAGCAACGTTTAGAAATGGAAAAAAGAATAGCTGAAAAACAAGCTACAAATTCTGAAAATAGACAACAGTAGCTTTTAATGAATATCTCTTTGTAATTGGCGTACGCTAGGAATGCTTGTATATCGTTTTACGATATAACCTGCTTCGGTAAGCATTTGATCACGCATACGGTCTTCTTCTGCTTTCTCAAGATGAGAGGGGTCATCTAATTCAATAATGGCTATTACTTCCATGTTTTCATCAAGCAAAACAAAATCAGTGACTTTACGGTTGAACTGACTACGAATTTTATAATCATTACTGGTAATTAACGCGCTAAAGGCCACTTGAGCTAAAACATGGTAACTTGGGAAACTCTGTTTTAAACGTATAAACATCTGAGTTTCAAAATTAGTAATGACAGGACGGGCAAAGAATTTTTGTTTTGGAAATAAATAGGGACGTAAACAAACAACAAGAAAAATGCAGGTGCTTAAGCAACCTAAAATAATAAAAAATAAATGACTCGATTCGAACATGGGATAACATCATACAAATAAAAACCCACTCGTAATGAGTGGGTTTTTAAGAATCTTGGCTCTCCCACCTGGGCTCGAACCAGGGACCTGCGGATTAACAGTCCGTCGCTCTACCGACTGAGCTATGGGAGAATCTGGAAAAGGATTTTAGGCAGGAAAGGGGGCTAGGTCAAGGGTTAATAAGAGAATTAAAGAGAATATCTAACTGATTGGCTTAAAAATACTCGAAACATTGATTTTATTCAAAATAATAGAAAATTATTAAATGATTAGAAAAGAAAAAGCCCGCAATAGATGCGGGCTTTTAGAATCTTGGCTCTCCCACCTGGGCTCGAACCAGGGACCTGCGGATTAACAGTCCGTCGCTCTACCGACTGAGCTATGGGAGATTAGTAGATGGCTCTCCAACCTGGGCTCGAACCAGGGACCTGCGGATTAACAGTCCGTCGCTCTACCGACTGAGCTATTGGAGAATCTGATGCGCATTTTATGGATGAAATCTAAAAGCGTCAATAAGAATATTAAAGAAAATGAATCGTTTGCTTGATTAATATGCTTTTGTTGTACTAAAAATAAAAAAACCACCCTAAAGAGGGTGGTTTTTTATAAAGAAATAAACTTATTTCTCTACACCAGCTGGTTGACCTGCAAGTTTTGCATTTGCATAGTCCCAGTTCACAAGGCTTTCTAAGAAAGTTGCGATGTATTTAGGACGTAAGTTACGGAAATCGATGTAGTAAGCATGTTCCCATACGTCAATTGTTAATACAGCAATTTGACCATGTGCAAGTGGAGTGTCTGCATTAGAAGTTTTAGTAATAGAAAGTTTACCGTTTACTTCATCAGCAACTAACCAAGCCCAACCTGAACCGAATTGAGTTGTTGCAGCAGCAGTAAATTCTTCTGCAAATTTTTCGTAGCTACCAAAAGCTTCGTCAATTTTAGCAGCGATTGCACCAGTAGGCTTACCACCACCGTTTGGCTTCATGCTGTTCCAGTAGAATGTGTGGTTCCAAACTTGAGCAGCGTTGTTGAAAATACCAGCTTTAGATGCATCACCAGCAGTTGCTTTAATGATTTCTTCTAAAGTTTTACCTTCAAGGTCAGTACCTTTGATTAAGTTGTTTAAGTTAACAACATAGGTATTGTGGTGTTTGTCGTGATGGTATTCTAAAGTTTCTTTACTGATATGTGGCGCTAAATCATCATAGCCATATGGAAGTGCAGGTAAAGTAATGGTTGTCATGTTCCTATTCCTTGCATTTGCTGGGTTATACAATATTAAGTGGCTCTATTGTAAATGATTCTGTTCACAATAGGGCATCGTTTTAAAGAACTATACACAATAAAGATCTAATTAATACGCATAACACAGATTGAAAAAAAGACTTAATTAAATCGGATTATTCAATTCAAAATATTCACTTTCAACAGAGAACTGTTTTGAAATAGCTTGTGCCAAACGTTGAACACCATAACGTTCGGTTGCATGGTGGCCACAGGCAAAATAATGAACACCTAATTCTTTTGCTTCATAAAAAGTTCGTTCACTGACTTCGCCTGAAATGTAAGCATCGCAGTTTTGCAAAGCAGCTTTAGCAATAAAATCTTGAGCGCCCCCTGTACAGAAGCCTACTTTTTGGATGCTTTGTTTTTCAGCTGGTAAGTGAATCACCTTAAAATCAAAACTGTTTTGCAGTTTTGCTTTAAATTCATCTACAGAAAGCGCTTGTTCTAAATAACCAATATTACCAATCGGATGTTTCTCAGTTAGATCAAGTGGTACTAAATTTTGTAAGTTTAGTTTTTCTGCAATAGCGATATTATTGCCTAAACTTGGATGTGCATCTAAAGGTAGATGGTAAGCCACTAATGAAATATTATTTTGAATAAGTTTTTTAATGCGATTGCCTCGCATACCAGTGATTGGATACGGTTCGCCCTTCCAAAAATAACCGTGGTGTACGAGTAATAAGTCTGCATTTTGAGCAATCGCTGCATCAATTGCATCTTCAGAAGCAGTAACTGCACAAAGAATACGTTTTACTTCAGTTGAACCTTCAATTTGCAGGCCATTTGGTGCGTAATCTTTAAACTCTGCTGCTTTTAAGGTTTGGTCGCACCACTGAATAATTTCATGCAAATTCGCCATGATATTTCCTGAATTGAGTAGTAAATAATTGCTAAAGCTATAGAAACATATTTTGTTGTGTAACTAAAGCTAGACAAATCTTTTTTGACTTTTTTATGTATATCGACATATTTAATTTAAAATGCTTAACTGAAAACTCTTTTTGTTCAATATATTAATTTAATTAAAAACTTCTTTGCGTAGAGGATATGAACGTGCGCCGCACCTTTACATGGTTACCTTGGGTGTTACTTATTATTGTAATTGCCAGTTTTATTGCATGGCAAAAATACCATCAGCCGAAACCAACTGTTGCAGTTGATGGGGTGCAAATGCCTGCTGAGAAAGTTGAGCCACTGGTGGATACTTCTCGAACGGGCGGGGTGGTGTCTTATAGTGCTGCGGTAAAAGTTGCAGCGCCAGCAGTTGTTAATATTTTTACGACCCAGAAAGTTAAACAAAATCATCCTTTGTTGAGTGATCCGGTTTTCCGTGAATTTTTTGGAAATCAGGTTCCCGAACAACAACAGCAAAATGAAAATAGCTTAGGTTCAGGGGTTATTGTTCGTGCTGACGGCTATATCCTTACCAATAACCATGTGATTGCTCAAGCTGATCAGATTGTAGTTGCTTTACATGACGGACGTCGTGCAGAAGCTACAATTGTTGGAACTGACCCAGATACCGATTTGGCAGTCATTAAAATCGATTTAGATAAGCTGCCAGTATTGCCATTTAAGTTAAGTGGTAATGAGGTAGGCGATGTTGTTTTAGCAATTGGTAACCCATTTGGTGTTGGGCAAACAGTAACCCAAGGTATTGTTTCAGCAACAGGTCGCTCAGATTTAGGTATTAATACCTATGAAGACTTTATTCAAACTGATGCGGCAATTAACCCTGGGAATTCAGGCGGGGCTTTAATTGATGTGGCTGGTAATTTGATTGGTGTGAATACGGCTATTTTTTCACAATCAGGTGGTTCTTTAGGTATTGGCTTCGCAATTCCTGCTAAGGTTTGTCAACAAGTACTTAACTCAATTTTAAAAGATGGTCGTGTAGTTCGTGGTTGGTTAGGTATTAGTTTACTTCCACCTACACAAGATGATGTCTTGGCACCAAAACCACCAGTAGGTGTAGTTGTTGCTGATGTATTAAAAAGTGGTCCAGCGGCTTCTGCTGGGATTAAAGTGGGCGATAAAATTGTTCAGGTAAATAATGAACCGATTACTTCGGCTTCTCATTTGATTAATTACGTGGCTTTACAAGCGCCAAATAGCGAAATTAATGTATTGGTTGAACGAGATGGGAAACAACAAAACTTTGTTGTGACTGTGGGTGAGCGAAAAGCGCAAAATACGCAATCTCAGTATATCCCGCTTCCTAAACGTTAAAACCTCAATAAAAAAAGCCTCACGATGAGGCTTTTTTTTATGATTACTGATTAAGAGTGGCTAAGACTTTGATGTTGGTTTTTAAACTCAGCTAAAGCCTCAATTCGATATTGAATGAGCATTTCACCAATTTCGGCACCCTTAATGTTCTCTGGTAAATCTTGAACTTTAATAGAGCGAACAATCTGCATGGCTTCACGCATATATTGAGCTTGAGGATACGGACGATCTTCTAGTCCTAATCTTCCTTTTGCATCACATTCACAAGCTTGGACAAAAGCCTCAACTCTTTCTGGGCGACGTAAAACATCTAAGCGTTGTAATAGACGCCATAAAGTACCTGGTTTTAATGACATAATCTGGTGGCATTTTAAATGTTCTTTACACACTGATAATGCCAATTGCTTGGTTTGTGTTGGAACTCTTAAACGTTCGCATAATTGGGTAACCGGTTTAATTCCACGTTCTTCATGCATGATATGACGAGGAAGCTCATCGGCTGGAGTAAGCGCCTTGCCCAGATCGTGTACTAAAACAGCAAAACGTACATCGAGTGAATAATTCGATTTACAAGCTTGTTGCAGAGACATAAGGGTATGAACGCCACAATCCACTTCTGGATGGTATTCAGGGCGTTGAGGTACACCGAATAAAGCATCAATCTCAGGGAAAAGATGTTTTAATGCGCCACAATCACGCAAAGTTTGGAAATAAATATCAGCATGAGTTTCCATTAAAGCGCGAGAAGTTTCTTTCCAGACACGCTCCGGTGTTAATGCATCTAGTTCACCTGACTCTGCCATGGTTTGCATAAGCTGCAAGGTCTCAGGAGCAATTTGAAAGCCATATGGGAAATATCGAGCTGCAAAACGAGCGACACGTAAAACCCGTAAAGGATCTTCAGCAAATGCTTCCGAAACATGACGCAGAATTTTATTTTCTAAGTCGCTTTGGCCACCATATGGATCATATATTTTGCCGTCCTGATCCATGGCTATTGCATTAATAGTTAAGTCACGACGAATTAAGTCGTCTTCTAAACTTACAGTTGTATCAGTAAAGAATTGAAATCCGTGGTATCCCTGACCAGACTTTCGCTCGGTTCGTGCAAGTGCATATTCTTCTTTGGTTTGGGGATGAAGAAACACAGGGAAATCTTTGCCTACAGGTTGGAAACCTTGGGCGAGCATGTGTTCCGGCGTTGCACCGACCACAACATAGTCTTTTTCTTGATAGGGGTGCCCAAGTAAATAATCTCGAACAGCACCGCCTACTAAATACACTTGCATGAAAAAACCTCTATTCTTCAAGCAATCATGCTACAGAATAGAGGTTTTCTCAAGTCATTAGAAAGGCTTTTCGTAAAAAGCGGTTTCTAAATTACTTTTCTTGTTGTTGAATCTCAGCAACTGTTAAAGCAGTCATATTGATAAGACGGCGAGTCGTCGCTGTAGGTGTCAAAATATGAACTGGTTTAGCAGCACCTAGCAAAATTGGACCAATTGTTACGTTGTTACCAGAAGTTGCTTTTAATAAGTTGAACGAAATATTTGCTGCATCTAGGTTCGGCATAATCAACAAGTTCGCTGAACCTTTGAAACGAGAACCAGGGAATGCAAAATGACGAATATTTTCGTCTAATGCTGCATCACCATGCATTTCACCTTCAACTTCAAGCTCTGGAGCTTGCTCAGATAAAATACGATAAACTTCACGCATTTTTTGAGCGCTTGAATCAGTCTGGTCGCTACCGAAACTTGAGTGAGAAAGTAAAGCTACACGTGGTGTAATACCAAAGCGACGTACTTCTTCAGCTGCTAAAATTGTCATTTCAGCAAGTTGTTCAGCAGTCGGGTTAGTGTTTACATATGTATCAGCAATAAACAAGTTACGGTCTTCAAGCATTAATGCATTGAGCGTGAAGAAGTTGTTCATACCTTCTTTAAGGCCAATAACGTTACGTACGAAATCAAGGTGAATGTTATAGCTACTGTAAGTACCACATAACATACCGTCTGCTTTACCAAATTTAACCAGAAGAGATGCGATTAAAGTTGAACGACGGCGAGCTTCACGTTGAGCATATTCAACAGTAATGCCTTTACGTTGCATTGTTTGATAGTAGTCTTTCCAAAACTCTTCATACATCGGGTTTTGTTCTTGATCTACAATCTCAATGTTCACGCCATGTTGTAAGCGTAGACCCAATTTTTTGATGTTTGCTTCAATGACTGCAGTACGACCAACTAAGATTGGTTTAGCTAAATCTTCATCAACTGCAATTTGAACAGCACGTAATACGCGCTCATCTTCACCTTCAGCGTATGCAATACGTTTAGGATCTGTTTTTGCTTGAGCAAAGATTGGTTTCATCAAGAATGCTGAGTTATAAACAAACTCAGAAAGTTTTTGACGATATGCAGAGAAATCTTCGATAGGACGAGTTGCAACACCTGAGTCCATTGCAGCTTTAGCAACAGCAGGCGCGATTTCTAAAATCAAGCGTTGGTCAAGTGGACGTGGAATTAAGTAGTCACGACCAAATGAAGCAGATTTTTCACCATATGTTGCAGCATCAGCTTCTACATGAGCCATACGTGCAATTGCGTGTACACATGCAATTTTCATATCTTCGTTAATAGTTGTCGCACCTACATCAAGTGCGCCACGGAAGATATAAGGGAAACATAAAGCGTTGTTTACTTGGTTCGGGTAGTCCGAACGACCAGTTGCCATGATGACATCAGGACGTACTTCATGGGCGTGTTCAGGCAGAATTTCTGGATCCGGGTTTGCCAAAGCAAAGATAATTGGATTTTCAGCCATTTGTTTCACCATATCTTTGGTGAGAATACCAGCAGCTGAAAGACCCAAGAACATATCTGCACCAGCCATTACTTCATGTAATTGCGTCGCTTTAATGTCTTGTACATAACGTTTTTTAGATTCATCTAAGCCTTCACGTGAAGTCGTAAGTAGACCGCGAGAATCGGCAACAATGATATTTTCTTTATTTACGCCTAGAGCGCAAAGTAAATCTAAACAAGAAAGAGCAGCAGCACCTGCGCCTGAAGCAACAATTTTGATTTCTTCAATTTTCTTGTTAACCAGTTGTAGAGCATTTAATAATGCTGAACCTACAATAATACTTGTACCGTGTTGGTCATCATGGAACACAGGAATTTTCATGCGTTCACGAAGTTTCTTCTCGATATAGAAACATTCTGGCGCTTTGATATCTTCAAGGTTAATACCGCCGAAAGTTGGTTCTAATGAAGCAACAATATCAACGATTTTATCTGGGTCGTTTTCAGCAATTTCAATATCAAATACGTCAACACCAGCGAACTTTTTGAACAGAACGCCTTTACCTTCCATTACTGGTTTAGAAGCTAATGGACCGATGTTACCTAAACCAAGAACCGCAGTACCGTTACTTACAACAGCAACTAAGTTGCCACGTGCAGTGTATTTTGCAGCAGCTGAAGGATCACGTTCAATCTCTAAACATGGAGCAGCAACCCCTGGTGAATAAGCTAGAGCCAAATCTCGTTGGTTGACGAGTTGCTTACTAGGCGTGACGCTGATTTTCCCTGGATTTGGATATTCGTGGTAATTTAAAGCGGCCTGTTTTAAAGATTGATCGTCCATCTGAGTCTCTATTTGATACAAAAAAGCAAACTAGTCAAATCACTCATTTAGGGGGAGGCAACTCAGTTCTTTTACTATGCTTTAATTTTTACCAATTAAGAGAATAGTAGACGAATTGCCAATAGCCCCGTAGTGAGCTAAATGCTAAAGAATATAACACTACTTCTTTATTTCTCACAGTCAAAAACGCTCATTTTTGGAAAAACCAGCGCATGTAAAATAGACTGTTAAAACAATTATGAAATATACGTATTTGATTGTAGATATTGAATAATCTGATTTGGATGGAGCGGGCGACTAAAGAAATAGCCTTGTAAAAAATCACATTGTTGTTTTTGTAGATAAATAACTTGCTCTTCAGTTTCAACACCTTCAGCAACCAGTTTAAGCCCCATACTTTTGCCCATTGCAATCATGGCATTGACAATAGCTTCTTGTTTTTGATCACCGATTTTCGAAATAAAGGCTCGATCAATTTTCAAAACA
Organism: Acinetobacter sp. ABJ_C4_1; assembly: GCF_044538495.1. Lineage (NCBI taxonomy): Bacteria > Pseudomonadati > Pseudomonadota > Gammaproteobacteria > Moraxellales > Moraxellaceae > Acinetobacter > Acinetobacter sp. ABJ_C4_1. The sequence goes on from NZ_JBIUCQ010000001.1 coordinate 163,866, forward strand.
TCAATTGGGTATTCAGTTAGGTAAGCTAAAGATGAATAGCCAGTACCAAAATCATCAAGTGCGATCGAAATGTTGCGCTCTTTAATTGAGTGCAATAGTTTCTTCACATTATCGGTATTGTCCAATAAAGCTGATTCAGTAATTTCTAGTTCTATATTTGAACCATCTAGCTGATATTGCTCTAAAAATTCATCTAAATCGTTAAGCAATAATCCTCGATGAATTTGTTGAGCTACAATATTTACCGATACTTGGATATCTGTATAGCCAGCATTTTTCCATTCTTGTAATTGTTTGCCGACTTTATCTAAAACAACTTTACCGATATCGGAAATAAGACTACTACGCTCGGCAAAAGGAATGAACATATTTGGCATAACTAGTCCTTTTTCAGGATGTTGCCAGCGAATTAAGGCTTCAAAACCTTTAACCGATTTATCATTTAAATTAATTTTTGGTTGGTAATAAACCACAAATTCATCATTTTGAATGGCTTTACGTAGCTCTTGTTCTAAATCTGCTGTCTTATATGGATTCGTTGTTTTATTACAATAGTAGCTAATAGTATTGCCACCCAAGCGTTTTGCTTCGGACAATGCTTGTTCTGCGTGGTTGTTGAGATGGTCAATTTGTCTGCCGTGCTCAGGAAAACAAGCAACTCCAATAGAGGCTGTAATAAAATATTCTTGCTGATCAATATAAAAAGGGGCATTTAATGCTTGTAATATATTTTGGCAATATTGCTCAATATTTGGATGAATCGGTGATATTTCATAAATGATTGCAAAATCATCCCCATTTAAATAAGCAACTAAAATGGCATTAATATTGGTGAGTCGTAGACGCTGTGCAAATTGTTTTAGCAGTTCATCACCACTATCATTATTTAGAAATTCATTAAATGCTCTAAATCTATCAATATTAATTCTTATTAATGCCAAATTTTTAAAACTATAAGAAGGATTGACTAAATACTGATGTAATTGATTGTAATAATAAAAACGGTTAGGAAGGTGAGTTAAACTATCATAATTTTTTAAATAAGATAAATGTTGCTCTTGGCGTTTCTGCTCAGTTAAATCACGTGCAAAACCAATATAATTAATAACTTGGCTGTGTTCATCTTTCACTGCATTAATATGAAGCCATAAATAAACACTCTTACCCGATGCAAACTTTTCATCAAATTGGCCCATATATTCGCCAGTTTTTAGAAGTTGTTGAGTAATTGAGTCATGAAACTGTTGTTGCTGTAATTTCTGATTTATTGCGATGTTAAATAGCTGCTGATTTAATAATTCAGACTTTGAAAAACCAGTTAATTTTTCATAATAGGGGTTAACATCAATATAATTAAGTTTTTCATCTAGAATAAAAATACCTTCAGCAGCTTGTTCAAGCACAATAGCGCAGAGTCTTAGATGCTCTTGATCTTTTTTTTCCTGATGGATATCTCTGGTCATTCCGACCATGCGTAAAGCTTTATTGGTTTTAGGATCACGGCTAATGACACGACCTACATCATGAATCCAACGCCAAGAGCCATTACGACGTAAGATACGGAAAGTAATATTGAAATGATCAGATTTTCCTTCCAAGTGTTCTTTTAAACGCTCATCAAATAATTGTCGGTCATTAGGATGTATACGCTCTAATATGGTCTTGAGATGTAAAGACGTATTTTGCGTTTGTTTTTGCTGATCAAAGAAAGTGATTTCTAGTTTTTGTTTTTCAATATCCCAGTCCCACGGTCGAATACCTGCGGTTTCATGGGCAAATGCTAAATTATGATGATTGCTTTCAAGCCTCTCATTCATTTTAGTTAAGTCGTATGTTCTTTCACGTACTTTTTGTTCGAGTAAATGATTATTAAATTGAAGCTGTGCCTCAATATCTTTGGATTTATTTACTTCTTGCTGAAGCTGTACGCATAATTCTTCAGCCCATTGTGTATGCTGTTCTGCGACTTGTACGAGTTGTTTATTTTTAAATAGTAGTTGAGAGATTTTTTGATAGTTACGTTGAGTTGCATAAGCACAAAGCAAAGTTGCTACAAAGGCTAAGTTATAAGCAAAGTAAAAAGGAAGTTGCGTGATTTGAGAATGGGTAAATTGACTAATAATGAGTGGAACTGTACTTGGAATAAACAGCAAATAGAAATATCGGGGCTGCTGAGTCAGAAAAGTCAGGCCAATAATGTGTGCTGAGGTAATAAATAGGGCAATGAGGATATGAACATCAGAGACGGATATTAATGTAGCTGGAAGCGAAAAATGAAGAACAATTATATTTATTCCCATTAAAATTCCAGAGAGCAAACAAATACCTTGCAGCGTTAAATCAGTTTTCTTAATAAAATTAATATCACGATACTGGGTTAAAAGTTTTGGAATAAATAATAGACAAGTAAAAGTTAAAACAGTAAAGCCAATTGACCAAATAAATTTAGTAATGTAAGAAATAAAGTAACAAGAGAAAATAATGGCTGAAATCAGACAAAGTAATATTAAGCTAATCAGATACCAGCGAATATATTGAATTGAGAGCCGGAGCTGTTCAATTTTGGTTTGATGCTGTAAATATTCTTCCTGAAGGCCAGACATAAGATTTTTCTATCCTATTTTTTTACATTTATACAGAAAGAATCTGATTTATCAGTGGAAAAAAATTTAAATTAATATTCATACAGTAAAAGTAAGTTAACTTTAATTGTTGATTTAATCAATGTTCAATTAGTTTATATGGATAAAAACCGATAATTTAAAATAGATAATGCAACAACTGGGGCAGTTTCAGTGCGTAATACACGGTCTCCAATGCACCAGTTCATGAAACCTGCTTGATTGGCTTGCGTAATTTCATTTTCACTTAAACCACCCTCTGGACCAATTAAGAGAGCAAGTTCGGGTTGGATCCCTGCCAATACATCTTTTTGTTCTTTTTCCGGAGCTAAAACAAATTTAGATGCAGGAAGATCAGAAGAACTTAACCATTCATGAAGAGAAACTGGCGCTAAAACTTCTGGGACTAAGTTAAGTCCACATTGTTCGCATGCTGCAATTGCAACGGCTTGCCAGTGTTCTAATTTTTTTTGATCTCTGTCATATTTTAAACGCATTTCACAACGTTCACTGGTTAAAAGCTGAATTTTGCTTACACCAAGTTCGGTGGCTTTCTGAATGGCGTAATCCATTCGGTCACCTTTACTCATGACCTGACCAAGAACAGCTTTAAAAGGGGCATTACGGTTTGCAGGATTAAAATTCTCAATGGTGACAAATGCATTTTTTTTATTAATTTCGGTCAGAGTTGCGAGATATTCGCCACCTTGTCCATTAAATAGAGTCGCTTGTTCTTGTAGTTGTGCGCGTAAAACACGCACCCAATGATGAAATACCGATTCAGTCAGTTGAATTGTTGAGCCAACTGTAAGTTTAGTTTCGATAAAAAAACGATTCATTGGGTACGCCTTACAAAATTAATTTAAACCAAGATCAACAACAAGTTGACGGGTTGGTTCGACTTGATTCATTGAATAGAAGTGTAAGCTTGGTGCACCACCTGCAATCAGGCGCTCGCATAGCTTAACAACAACTTCATGGCCAAAAGCTTTAATACTTTCACTGTCATCGCCGTAGGCTTGTAATTGCTTACGAATCCAACGAGGAATTTCAGCACCAGTACCATCTGCAAAGCGAATTAAGTTACTTGCATTGGTAATTGGCATGATACCAGGAGCGACCGGAATATTAATTCCAGCTTTCTCCAAACGCTCTATAAAATAAAAATATGAGTCTGGATTAAAGAAGAATTGGGTAATTCCTGCATTGGCACCAGCTTGTACTTTTTCAATAAAACGTTGGATATCTGAATCAAGGCTTTCAGCTTGAGGATGCATTTCTGGATAAGCTGCAACTTCAATATGAAAATGATCACCTGAGTGCTCACGAATAAAACGTACTAAATCTTGAGCATAAGGAAGTTCGCCAAGTCCAACCTGACCAGATGGTAAGTCACCACGTAAAGCGACTATACGGTCAATGCCTTGTGCCTTGTACAAATCGAGTAGTTCAGCAATACGTGTCTTATCATCGCCAATACAAGACAGGTGAGGGGCAACAGGCGTGCCTTTACCGTTGAAATCATCAATGGCAGCAAGCGTACGCTCACGAGTAGAACCACCAGCACCATAAGTAATTGAGAAAAACTCAGGGTTTAATAGCTGTAATTCTTGGTGAACAATACGAAGTTTTTCAGCACCAGCATCAGTTTTTGGCGGGAAAAACTCAAAAGAAATAGGTGTACGTTTAGTCATGTCAAATCCTTGTAAACAGCGAAACATTATTTAGAAAAAAGGGCAGTCGGTTCACCGTCTGCCCTTAAATTCTTAGTATTTGTATGCGTCAGACTTGAATGGTCCCTCAACAGCAACACCTAAGTAATCTGCTTGCTCTTGAGTTAACTGAGTAAGTACACCACCGAAACCTGCAACCATTGCCGCAGCAACTTCTTCATCAAGTTTCTTAGGAAGAACTTCTACACGAATTTTTGCAGCTTTTTCACTTGCAGGAAGGTCAGCAAATTTCTCTTGGAATAAGTGAATTTGGCCTAAAACTTGGTTAGCAAAAGAACCATCCATTACACGTGATGGGTGACCAGTTGCATTACCTAGGTTTACAAGGCGACCTTCAGAAAGAAGGATAAGGTAGTTGTTTTCGTCTTCTGAACGATAAACTTGGTGAACTTGTGGCTTAACTTCAACCCACTTGTAACCACGTAAATAAGCTGTGTCGATTTCTGTATCGAAGTGACCGATGTTACATACAACTGCACCAGCTTTTAAGCTGTCTAACATTGCTGCATCACACACGTGGTAGTTACCAGTTGTTGTTACAACAAGGTCAGTGTTGCCAAGAAGGTCATGGTTAATATCTTCTTTTTTACCTGTTTGTACGCCGTTTTTGTATGGAGATACAACTTCATAGCCGTCCATACATGCTTGCATTGCACAAATTGGGTCAACTTCTGTTACACGAACAATCATGCCTTCTTGACGTAAAGATTGAGCAGAACCTTTACCTACGTCACCGTAACCGATCACAAGCGCACGGCGGCCAGATAACAACATATCTGTAGCACGTTTGATTGCGTCATTTAATGAGTGACGGCAGCCATATTTGTTGTCGTTTTTAGACTTAGTAACTGAGTCATTTACGTTAATTGCAGGTACTTTCAAAGAACCGTCTTTCCACATTTCGATAAGACGTTGAACACCTGTTGTTGTTTCTTCGGTAATACCGTGAATACGTTCTAAAAGAGCAGGGTATTTTTCATGAACAAGAGCAGTTAAGTCACCGCCATCGTCCAAAATCATGTTGGCATCCCAAGGTTGACCATTTACATTGATTTGTTGCTCTAAGCACCATACATATTCTTCTTCAGTTTCACCTTTCCAAGCAAAAACTGGAATACCGCGAGCAGCAATTGCAGCAGCAGCGTGGTCTTGAGTTGAGAAAATGTTACAAGATGTCCAACGAACTTCAGCACCTAATTCAACAAGCGTTTCAATTAGAACCGCTGTTTGAATGGTCATGTGAATACAACCAAGAATTTTTGCACCAGCAAGTGGTTTAGACGCTGCATAGCGTTTACGTAAGCCAATCAAAGCTGGCATTTCTGCTTCAGCAAGTTTGATTTCTTTACGACCGTAGTCAGCAAGTGAGATGTCAGCAACTTTGTAATCTGTAAATGAAGCATTAACCGCGTTCATCAGGATCTCCTAGGAAAAAATAGTATTGATCATTCTGTTCGCGGATGCCGTTGTTGGTTAAAACGATTGTTTAACCGATCGTCGAGCCTGGCAAAATGATCTTTAGTGCCGATCATTTGTCGCAGCATCCCTCGACTAGCGAAACATTGTACTTGGAAAAGCTTTTAGTGCCAATCCAGTTTTGTTTATTATCTGCTTAATTACGACTTTAGATTTAAATTATGGCCTTAAATATTCCCGAATCTTTGGCAAACCTCGAGGCAAATAGTGGTGTTTTTGCAGTTTGGATGGTGCTAAAGCATTATGGGGTTCAAGTTGATATTGCTGAATTGATTAAAGTTTGCCGATATGAGCAAGATGGTACCTATACCATTGCTTTAGCTGTTGCTTTAAAAAAGTTTGGTTTTGATGTTTCATTTCACTCAGATAAAGACCCTAACATTAGCCCTAGTGAACGCATGAGTTATAAAGAAGCAAAGGTATTAAAAATACCAACGGGACCAGCACTGAGCTATCAAGATATTCAAGTCGCAATTCAAAATGGGCAAATGGTAATCGTGTACTATGACACTTTGGATGGGGTCGGTAATCAGTCTCTTGTTTATTCTATAGATCCAAAAGAAATTTGCTTTTTTGATAGTTTCGAACCAATGTCAGCTGCAGTTTTTGAGAACCAGCGTAAAGCAGAAGGAATTTGTCGTCAGGCTATTATAATTGGTGATCGTAATTTAAATATTTATTCAACTACATTAAATTAGGTCAAAGTGAGCCAGTAGAGTTCTGGCTCAGATTGAATTTATTATTGTTGATATTCTTGAATCACTTCTAAAGCAGCACGAAAAGCTTCTTGAGTAGCGGGAGCGCCGCAATATGGCAGACTGTGTAATAAAGTTTCTTGAATCTCTTCGACTGTACAACCATTGTTGAGTGCACCACGAATATGGCCTTTAAGTTCAGTTGGCGATTTAAGTGCGGTTAGCATAGCCAAAGTAATTAATGAGCGATATTTACGTGGAAGTACACCTTCACGTTGCCAAGTCGATCCCCATGCATGTTCGTTAATCCAGTCTTGTAAAGGCTGAGTAAAGGGTACGGTATTTTCTTGGGCACGTTTTACAAAAGCTTCTCCCATCACTTCTGTGCGTACTTTTAATCCATTTTCGTAATCTTGCTTAGACATTAATTTCTCCTAAAAATAAAAGCGTCGAGTGACGCTTTTATGGCTGTTTATTAATTAATGCGAATCAAAAATGATTGCAATAGTGAATTGGTGGAGGCACCAGTCACACTATTTGATGAGGGTTTGACAAAGGCAGGTCCTTATCAAGTTTTTCATCAAAAACATCGGTAAGCATGCTGTCAAATCGAATTGCGTTGTACTGCAATAATTGTTGAGCTTCGCTTTCAGAAATAAAGCCTTCTTTTATCGCTTGTGCAATATTCTCTTCAAAAGTAAGACCTGTAAACTTGCCTTTGGATTCAGCTTTCTTAAACTTATCCCAAAGTGGTTCAATAGTTCTTAAAATCTGGAACGTGTGCTCTAGACGGCCAGTGACATCATTAGGTTCAGTTGAATAGTACACATGGCGTTTAAGCTGCTCTCTAAACGGATGTTCTTCCATCATGAGTTCAGCAACTTGCTGTTTTAACTCATCATCAGGTTTTGCAATTACACGACCTAGCGGGAAACATATCCATTTTACAAATGCTGCTGGAAGCTTGGCTGGGAAGTTGTCAAATAGCCCCCAAAATGCTTCCTGAATATTTAAGAACGCTTTTTGTAGTGCTAGTTTTGCATGTAGTTGTTCAGCTTCAGTTTTTTGGCCAGCTTCATAAAATTTTAAAATCGCAGTAGAAATAAAGAGGTGCGCGTGAATATCTGCTAAGCGTCCTGATAACATTTCTTTGCGTTTTAAGTCTCCTGCAAGTAAACCAAGTGACATATCCGAAACAAGTGCGAAGTTGGCACTAAAACGGTTAATGGTTTTATAGTAACTTGCTGTGAACTGATCTGCTGACTGAGGCGCATCACTCGAACCATCCGCCCAACCATAAGCAAATGATTTTGCACCGCGGTTAAAGGTATAGGCTAAGTGTTTAAATAACAGATCATCGAATTTTTGAACTGCATTGGCTTTGTCTTCAGACTGAAGTAATTGTAGCTCTTCAAAAAGATAAGGGTGACAGCGCATTGAACCCTGACCAAAAATCATGAGTGAGCGGGTTAAAATGTTTGCACCTTCGACGGTAATTGCAATCGGGATGGCTTGATAGGTAAGGGCAAGGAAGTTACGAGGTCCAAGCTGAATACCACGTCCACCGGCAATATCCATGCCGTGATTAATCACTTTGCGCATGGTTTCAGTTGCATAGTATTTTGCCATGGCGGTCATCACGGCAGGAGTTCCGCCTTGATTTAGGCCACATGTGACTAAATAACGAAATGCTTCAAGCATATAGGCATCACTGGCAATTTCACTACTTGCTTCTTGCACACCTTCAAATTTACCAACAGAAATATTGAACTGTTGACGAATTCTCGCAAAAGCCCCTACAGTTAAATAGCTCATTTCGCCTGCGGCTGTAGCTAATGCTGGAAGTGAAATACCACGCCCAACACCTAAACACTCCATGAGCATACGCCAGCCTTTACCAGCATTTTCTTGCCCGCCAATAATCCAGTCGATAGGAATGAAAACATCTTCACCTTCAACTGTTCCATTCATAAATGGAGAGCCGGGATAATGGCGTGCTCCTATTTTTACACCTGAATGGCTTGCAGGAATGAGGGCACAGGTAATACCGTATTCGGTTTTATTTTTATCGCCGAGCAGACCTTCAGGGTCATAAAGCTTAAATGCTAGGCCAACTACTGTGGCAATTGGAGCAAGCGTAATCCAGCGTTTAGAGAAATTCATGCGGAGTCCAAGAACTTGAGCTCCTTCATATTCGCCATAGCAGACTACACCTGAATCTGGAATTGCACCTGCATCTGAACCTGCTTCAGGACTGGTTAAACCAAAACATGGAATTTCTTCACCTTTAGCAAGGCCCGGTAAATATTGCTGCTTTTGCGCATCAGTACCGTAGTGCATGAGTAACTCACCAGGTCCTAAAGAGTTCGGAACCATACAACTTACTGCTGCAGTTAATGAGCGTGACGCAATTTTGCTCATAATACGGCTTTGAGCAAATGAGCTAAATTCTTTACCACCAAAGGACTTGGGGATAATCAGGCCTAAGAAACCTTTATCTTTAATGAACTGCCAAACTTCAGGTGGAAGGTCTTTTAAGTGATGGTGAATTTCCCATTCATTGAGCATGCTGCATAGCACTTCAACTTCATTATCAATAAAACTTTGTTCTTCTGATGAAAGTGTAGGATAAGGATATTTTTCAAATTGCGACCAATCTGGTACACCCATAAATAATTCTTTTTCCCACCAGCTTGTTCCTGCTTCCAATGCTTCTTGTTCGGTTGTACTGATGCTTGGCATTGAGTTTGCCAGAGTTTTATAAGCAGGTTTTGTAATTAAGCTAAACCGTAAAGGCTTAAACAAAATAATAATGCTAAGAGCAATAAGAGGAATCCCTAAAAGCAGTGACCATGGCGTTAAAATGATTGCGGTAAGTATGGCTACCGCAATCATCAGAATGCTACCAATGACTCTGTTTAGGTTAAAAAAGAAAATTGCCCATATTGCAGCGAGCTGAATCACAATACTTAAAACAAAGAGTAGGAAAATCATACTTGCTCCTTGCTAGATAAGCCCTCAAGTTGGAAGTTACAAAAAAGCGAGGAGAGATTTAAGGCTTAACTAGCTAATTTTTTAATGCTGTTTAAATTTAATTTTTTATGTCGCAATTGATGTATATGCTAGAGCAGGGATATATCGTGCTTTTAGATATAAGATATTTTTCAATGAATGTGTAATGGCTTGTTTTATCGATTTGTCAAGAAATGTTATTGATTTTCTTATACAAATAAAAAGCCCTCAGTATTAGAGGGCTTTTTAGAGATATTCAATTTATTAAGCTTCGACGACCTGAACCGCGATTTTTTTAGCAGGATCTACTTTACGACGAACTTCTGGAACTGGCTCACCATGATATTGACGATCAGCAAAGTAACTTGAACGAACCATTGGCGCAGACCAGATATTTCTAAAGCCAAGTTTACGGCCATGCTCTGCATAACGTTCAAACTCTTCTGGCGTTACAAAACGGTCGATTGGTGCATGTTGTTTAGAAGGCTGTAAATATTGACCAATAGTCACATAGTCAACATCGTGAGCACGTAAGTCATCAAGCAATGCGATAACTTCTTCTTCAGTTTCACCAATACCGACCATCAAACCACATTTTGTTGGGATATCTGGGCAGTATTCTTTAAACATTTTTAATAAAGTTAAAGAATGTTGATAGTCTGAACCTGGACGCATTGCTTTATATAAGCGAGGCACAGTCTCAATGTTGTGGTTAAATACGTCTGGCGGACATTCAGTCATAATGCGTAAAGCAATATCCATACGTCCACGGAAGTCTGGTACTAAAATCTCAAGCAATGTCGTCGGGCTAAGTGCGCGAGCTTCTTTAATACAGTCCACAAAGTGTTGTGCACCGCCGTCAAGTAAGTCATCACGGTCAACTGAAGTAATTACTGCATACTTGAGTTTTAGGTTAGAAATGGTTTCGGCCATGTGACGAGGTTCGTCAGGGTCTAACGCATTTGGACGACCATGTGCTACATCACAGAACGGGCAACGACGTGTACAAATATCACCCATAATCATAAATGTTGCTGTACCACCACCAAAACATTCTGGTAGGTTAGGGCAAGCTGCTTCTTCACAAACGGTATGGAGTTTTTGAGCACGTAAAGTGGTTTTAATACGCTGAACTTCTTCTGGTGCCGTCATCTTGACACGAATCCAGTCAGGTTTACGCGGCACTTCAACCGTAGGTACAACTTTTACAGGAATTCTTGCGACTTTTTCTGCGCCACGAAGTTTTACACCCTGTTCAGGTTTACGGTGTTCTGACATATTTAACTTTTCCACTCGTTTATAGAGACATTGACATTGTATTATAGCGGAGTTCTTTGGTTAATAGCGGAAAATAACTATTCATATAATAAATGTGGTTATTCAGAAATATAGGGTTGAGAAATACATAAATTCACCGCATATTAGTCATAATCTATTATAAAATATGGTCATTCAAGAGAGGAAGGAGCTTTCAATGCCACGTAAAAAAGAGGTCGTTAGTGGGAATTTCGTTAAGTACGATGCGGTAGTTCTCGGTTCTGGACCTGCAGGTGAAGGCGCGGCAATGAAGCTTGCAAAAGCGGGTAAGCGTGTTGCAATTGTAGATGTACGTGATCAACTCGGTGGTAACTGTGCCCACGTAGGAACGATTCCAAGTAAAGCATTGCGTCAAACAGTTTCTAGTATTATTCGCTATCAACGTGATCCAATGTTTCAAAAAGTAGGTGAATGGAAACAGTTCACCATGAAACAGGTTTTGCGCAACGCACACAAAGTGATTCAACAACAGGTTGATACGCATACACGCTTTTATGACCGCAACAAAATCGGCGTATTTCATGGCCGTGCATATATTCAAGATAAAAATACAGTTTTAGTTTTTAGCCATGAAGGCATTAAAGAAACAATCATCTGTAAGCAAATCGTGATTGCGACAGGTAGTCGTCCTTATCATCCACAAGGTCTCGACTTTGACCATCCACGTGTATTTGATTCAGACAAAATTCTTGATCTTGATTACTCAATTCAAAAAATCATTATTTACGGCGCAGGCGTTATTGGTTGTGAATATGCTTCGATCTTTATTGGTTTAGATCATAAAGTTGACTTGATTAATACTCAGCAAAAACTCTTAAGCTATTTAGATGATGAAATTGCTGATGCTTTGTCTTATCACTTACGTGAACAAGGTGTGTTAATTCGTCACAACGAACAAATGGATCATCTTGAAACATTTGATGACCACGTTGTATTACACTTACAAAGTGGTAAAAAAATCAAAGCCGATGCGATCCTTTGGTGTAATGGCCGTTCAGGTAATACAGAAGGCTTAGGTCTTGAGAACGTTGGGTTAGTACCAAATAACCGTGGTCAACTTTCAGTAAATGATCAATACCAAACTGAAGTTGAAAACATCTATGCTGCTGGTGACGTGATTGGTTGGCCATCCCTTGCTTCTGCTGCTTATGACCAAGGGCGCTGTGCTGGCGCAAACATGAGTGGTGAAGATGCGAAGCCAGTACGTGATATCCCAACGGGTATTTATACCATTCCGGAAATCTCATCAATTGGTAAAAATGAACAGGAATTAACGGAAGAGAAAATTCCGTATGAAGTAGGTCAAGCTTCTTTCCGTCATTTGGCTCGTGCACAAATTACGGGTGATACAGTGGGTGAATTGAAGATTCTTTTCCACCGCGACACTTTAGAAATTTTAGGTATTCACTGTTTTGGTAATAACGCTGCCGAAATTATCCACATTGGGCAAGCAGTTATGCACAGCCCAAACAATACCTTGAAATATTTTGTTGAAACAACGTTTAACTATCCAACCATGGCTGAAGCTTACCGTGTAGCTGCACTTAACGGTATGAATCGCTTGTTTTGATTTTAAATAAGTTTTTCATAAAAAAGCCCGCAAACTTGCGGGCTTTTTTATTTTCATTAGACCATAAGATTTTTATATTTTTATGACAACGTACAGAGCGATTTTAGCGTCTTATCTCTCTAGTGTGCACAAAATGCTTGATTAAAATATTCAAATAAATCAGGTGTCTGTTTCCATAAAACGATAGAGAGAACCAGAAGAGCTACAATAAAGAAAGTCATAATTGTTTTCAAAAGTAAGGCATTATGCGTCATGAATAACAGCCTCCTCATTTACAAAGAAATGTACAATTACCCCTAATATACTCAAAGCTATTGAACATAGCCAAATCGCATTGTAATTACCTGTTAAATCATGGTTAACACCGCCAAGCCAACCGCCAAAGAAAGAACCGACTTGATGAGTGAAAAACACAATGCCGCTCAGCATTGAAAGATATTTAACGCCAAACATATTTGCCACAATACCGTTGGTGAGCGGAACAGTGGAGAGCCATAAAAGGCCCATAATGACACCAAAAGCATATACCGTATAAGTGCTTAACGGTAATAACAAAAAGGCAATGATCGCAATGCCACGGCTTCCGTAAAGCGCCATTAATAATTTAGGTTTTGAGAAGCGATCTCCTAACCAGCCAGCACCATAAGTCCCCACAATATTAAATAGTCCAACTAGGGCCAGAAACACAGTTCCTGTAGCTGCATCAAAGCCGTGGTCAATTAAATAGCCGGGTAAATGTACACCTAAGAAAACAACTTGGAATCCACATACTAAGAAACCTAAAGCTAACCACCAAAAGGGTTTATGTTTTCTGGCTATATTCAGTACTTGTTTAAATGTAAGCTGAGGTTGTGCAATTGCTTTTGGTGTTTGATTGCTTGGTCCTTTTAACATCCATGCAAGGGGAATAATAAGAGCAATTAACAGCGCACTAACCATTAGGGCTGCTGACCATCCAACATTCTTGAGTAAGAGAAGGGTGGAAGGCAGCATAATAAATTGGCCAAAAGAACCAGCTGCACTGGCAATACCCATTGCCATACTTCTTTTTTCTGGTGGAGCAGCTCTGCCTACTGCACTAAGTAAAACTGTGAAAGAAGTTGCTGATAAAGCTAAACCAATAATCAATCCTAAGCTTAAATTCAAAATGAGTACACTTGAGCTAAAAGCCATTAACAGTAAACCAAGGGCATAAAGTAACCCCCCAACAGCAACCACAACTTTACTGCCATATTTATCTGCGATTGCACCGGTAAAAGGCTGCACGGCTCCCCAGATTAAGTTTTGCATCGCAATTGCGAGACTAAAAACATGCTGTCCCCAACCAAATTCATGACTCATTGGGACTAAATAAAGTCCAAAACCATGACGTACCCCTAATGAAAGAGCCAAAATAATGGCACTACCAATGAGCATATAAATAAGTGATTGAGAAAACTGATTGCTTGTTTTGGTCATTGTGAATAGAAAGTTATAAGAATGTGATGAATCATTGTAGAAGATATATCGAATAATATCGATATATCTATAAAAATATTTAAGAAGAATTAAAAAGTTCAGAAAAGGTGTGTGGCGTTATAAAAAAATAAACAAGCAGAAATCATTTTGATTCCTGCTTGTTATAAAAGTTAAGCTGCAGAATTACGTTCAAGTAAAGCCTGTTCAAAAAGTACTTTTTCCTTTTCTTTGTGTTCGGTTGTGAAGCGAATCAAAATTACGCTACAACCTGCAACCATAACCAGTCCACCTAAAATAAATAGACAAGTTTGAACATCAAGTACACCTTTTAACAAGAAACCTGCTGCAACTGCACCTGCATTACCACCTGCACCAATAATTCCAGCAACACCGCCTAATGCATTGCGGTCAATAAATGGTACCAGAGCATATGTTGCTCCGCAGGCCATGTGGGTAAATAGTGCAAAAATCGTCATTGAAAGAATAGCGAGAGTGACGCCGTTCATTTGAGAGAAAAGAATTAAGAATAAACCTTCGCCCAAAATCATGAGTACAAGTACTTTAGTACGTCCATCTAGACCTTTTGTAAGTGCGACTTTATCGGAAATAATGCCGCCAAGTGCACGAGCAAATAATGCGAGAAGACCAAATATTCCGGCAGTTAAACCAGCAGTTTTTAAATCCATTTTAAACTGATCAACATAGTACATGGCTGCTACATTATGGATGAAAATTTCGATACCAAAGCATGCGCCATAAGCTACAAATAAAATCCAGACACGGTAGTTACGAGCAGCCTGCATTAAAATTGCCATACCGCCTTTTTTACCACTGCCAACTTCAATGCCTTGTGCGCGAGCTTCTTTAAAATTTCCTTGAGGACAATCTTGGGTAAGTTTCCAGTAAAGGGCTCCAACAATCACCATCATTACACCAGGTACGATGAGTGCAATGCGCCAGCCCATAGTCTGTTCAACACCAAACATGACAATTGCACCGAGTAATAAAGGCATTAACGCTTGAGTTGCACCGCCACCAGCATTGCCCCAACCAGCCGCTGCTGCATTTGCTGTGCCTACAACGTTAGGTGCAAACATAATACTTGTATGATATTGCGTAATGACAAAGCTCGCGCCAATTGCACCAATCAGCAAGCGGAAGAATAGAAAAGATTCATAACTGTTAGCAGCAGCGACACCAAATACCGGAATACTGCCGAGTAAGAGTAGGGCTGTATAGGTAATTCGTGGACCATATTTATCACAAAGTGGTCCAACAGCGAGTCGTACTAAGATCGTAATCGCAACGGCGGCAATATTAATATTGGCAATTTGATCTTTTGTTAAGCCAAATTCACCTTTAATAACAGGCATTAATGGAGCGCAGGCAAACCATGCGAAGAAGCAGACAAAGAACGCGAGCCAAGACATGTGAAAGGCACGCATGGCTGGAGTTGAGAAACTAAATAATTTAATCTCAGTTGCTTTTTTGGCATCTAGATTGATATTTGAAGACATACGCCGTCCCCCTGAACTGAACGAAATTTTAATTTGCATGACAAAATGAATTGTCTATCTGCATACCGATCAGAGCGGACGTCATTGGCCGTCTTGGTTTATCCATTGAATCGCCATTGATTCATCATGCTGTAAATAAAGCAAAGGACGTGCCAAAAAATAATTTTTACTAAAAGGAAAACCTTAGTTTTTAATTTTATTAAATTAGTTAGAGGTTAAGAAAATGAATCATAAAATAAGCATGAAACGAAAAATGCTAATAAGAATGATAGAAGCTAAATATTGCTAGAGCTTCCATAAAAAGTGCTCATTTTTTTAGCATATTGGTTTAAAAAGAAGCAGGCTTAATCTGCCTAATAAAAAAGCTATAAAAGCTTCAGTAAAGCTTTTATAGCTTAGGTTCTTTTAAAAATTAGAAGCGGTAACCTACACCTACATAGGTAATGAGTGGATCAATATCAATTTTGGTATTCGCTTTAATAAGCTCTTTACCTGTATTTTGGTCAGTAACATAAATTTTTGCTTCACTATTCATTTTTGAATAAGAAACGGAACCGACAGCAAACCAGTTTGGGTTAAAGTCATAAGTTGCACCGACAGTAATAATAGGTGCAAAAGTATCGGTTGCTTCTAGTTTCACAATAGGATTTGCTGAAGATGTTTTGCGATCTAATGCTGCACCTGCCTTATTATCATGGATATTCTGGATCATGTGTCCCGCTTGAATTAAATCGGCTTCAATACCAGAATTCATTTTTAAATCATTAAAATAGGCATACATGACCCCAGCACCTACATATGGGCGGAATTTATTTACCCCAGATTTACCAAATTGATAGTGTAGTTCAACTGCTGGTAACCATGCACGTGCAGTCGCAGCCTTACCCCCTTGAGAAAGATCAGTAATATGAAGATCTTGTTTTAAAGGAATATCTCCACCCGCCCCGGAAATTCCACCTCCTATGATTTCTCCAATTGAAGATCCATCTTTTAGTGGAGTCGCTTTTCCAGAAAGGGGAGCGTAAATATTACCTTTTCCATTAATATCTACTTTAGGAGGAATACCACCTTTAATTTCTAAAGATAAATTGTCCGTAAAGTTGTAGTTAAACATAAGGCCAACAGTATCAACATCAGAAGCTTCTAAGCCAGAACCCTGTTGTTGCCATTGAGAAAGACCATTAACTTCTGCTGTACCTGCAAGTGATGAGGGAAGAGTGTCTGTAAGCTTATCAAGAAGGCTAATAGTGCTATACCAGAATTTTCCTGAAGTTTTACTTTGATCGATTGCATCTAAAACGGCTTTTGTAGATACATCTCCAACTTTAGATGTTGTACCTTCTGCAACGCTAGTATTGATATTAACAGGATTTCCTGAGCCTTGAGGCATAGCATGGAGCCAACCAGCCGAGACCGAAAAACGTTTGAAACCATCACCATCTTTTAAACTAAAATACGGTGAAGCAGCGAAAGTGACTGTAGGCAGAGCAAAAAAGGCAGCTGTCATACAAAATAATGACTTTTTCATCATAAAGGACTCCATGTCCAGACATTTGTTTACTGATTTTTATTGAGCCCACCATAACGCGTTTTATTAAAATGATTGTGTAATAAAAATTAATAATTGTAATGTTTTTGAAATATTTGTTTATATTTAGAAAGATTTATTAATAAAAAGTACAAAATAAAAGACTACATAAAGTAGCCTTTTATTAAATTTGATTAAATTATTAATTAAAGCGCGAAAGGTCTTCTTCAGGACGAGCTGTTAACACTTCAATACCTGTTTGAGTGACCAAAATAGTATGTTCATATTGAGCTGAGAGTTTATGGTCTTTGGTTACAACAGTCCATTTGTCACCAAGCAATTTAGTTTGCCATACACCAGCATTGACCATTGGTTCAATCGTAAAAGTCATCCCAGCTTCTAAGCGCATGCCTGTACCAGGTTGTCCATAGTGCAATACTTGAGGTTCGTCATGGAACACAGTACCAATACCGTGACCGCAATATTCACGTACTACGCTAAAACGTTCTGACTCAACATATTTTTGGATTGCGTGACCAATGTCACCTAAATATGAACCATCTCTAACTGTTGCCATTCCACGATACATCGCTTCTTGAGCAACTTTACATAAACGGTTTGCCAAAATAGAAGTCTCACCACCCACGATGTACATCATGTTCGTGTCGCCATGATAGCCGTCTTTAATGACGGTTACATCAATATTAAGGATGTCGCCGTTTTTTAAGATTTTATTTTCAGATGGAATACCATGACATACGACATGGTTAACCGAAGTACAGATAGAGTGTTGAAAAGCAGGGCGTCCTGGAGCACCACCGTAACCTACGCAGGCCGGAATAGCATGCTGTACATTTTCAATATGATTACGACAAATCGTATCAAGCTCGAGTGTGCTTACACCGGCCTTAATATACGGCTTGATCATCTCTAGAACTTCAGCCGCCAGTCGTCCTGCAATGCGCATTTTTTCAATTTCATCTGGAGTTTTGATTAATCGACGTGGAGCTGTATAAGTACTGTTCATGATCTCTAAAAACTTTTGGTAATTTATAAGTGTATATGGTATAAATAGCCGCCCATTTTATCAAATGCTTTTCGTGAATATCTTTTACGAAGAATATTGATAGATGGAGTAAAAAATCCGCACATATATCGTCACATTACTCTGGGTGCCCGTAAAAAGGTGGAGAATGCGGATATATGGAGGCCTAACCCAACTTTTAAGGTAAAGAAAATGGCAGATTACAACGTAAGCATGCGCGACCTTCTTCAAGCAGGTGCGCACTTTGGTCACCAAACTCGTTTCTGGAACCCAAAAATGCGTCAATACATTTTTGGCGCGCGCAACAAAATTCACATCATCAACCTTGAGCACACTGTTCCTGCGTTAAATGATGCTTTGAACTTCGCTAACCAATTAGCAAGCAAAAAGAACAAAGTTTTGTTCGTTGGTACAAAACGTGCTGCTTCTAACATCATCCGTGAACAAGCTCAACGCGCTGGTCAACCATATGTAGACCACCGTTGGTTAGGTGGTATGTTGACGAACTGGAAAACACTTCGCCAATCTATCAACCGTTTAAAAGATCTTCAAACTCAATCTCAAGACGGTACTTTTGCTAAGCTTACTAAACGTGAAGCTTTAGAACGTACTCGTGAGATGGAAAAACTTGAGCGCTCTTTAGGCGGCGTTAAAAACATGGGTGGTTTACCTGACGCATTATTTGTAATCGACGTTGATCACGAAGCGATTGCAATTAAAGAAGCTAAGAACTTAGGTATTCCAGTTATCGGTATCGTTGATACAAACTCTAACCCAGACAACGTTGATTACGTTATTCCTGGTAACGATGATGCGATCCGTGCAGTAACTTTATATGCTTCAGCTATGGCTGACGCAATTCTTGCTGGTAAAGAATACGCTCAATCTCAAGCGAACGCTCAAGCAAAAGGCGATGACGCTGCGAAAGACGCTTCTGAGGCTTAATGCGTTTTTTGACGCAGGCTTGTCATTTTTGCGACATGTAATGGTGGCAAATTAAGCGTCGAGAGTGCAAACGGCCCAGAGTTTCTTTGGGCCGTTTTTGTTGAACAGATTTATTTTCTACCGATTTTAGGAGATCAACATGACTGCAATTACTGCAAGCATGGTAAAAGAATTACGTGACCGTACTGGTCTTGCAATGATGGAATGCAAAAAAGCATTAACAGAAGCGAACGGTGACATCGAACTTGCTATTGATAACCTTCGTAAATCTGGTCAAGCTAAAGCTGCTAAAAAAGCTGGCAACATTGCTGCTGACGGTGCAATCACTATCGTTCAAGACGGTAATAAAGCGATCTTAGTTGAAGTAAACTGTCAAACTGACTTCGTTGCTAAAGACGAAAACTTCTCTAACTTTGCACACGCAGTTGCTGCTGCTGCTTTAGCTGTTGGCGAAACTGATGCTGCTAAAATCGCTGAATTAAAATTGGCTGATGGCCAATCAGTTGAAGAAGCTCGTATTGCGCTTGTTCAAAAAATCGGTGAAAACATCCAAGTTCGTCGCGCGAAAATCGTTGAAGGCGAAAACTTGGCGATCTACAAACACGGTTTAAAAATCGGTGTTGTAGTTTCTTACACAGGTGATGCTGAGACTGGTAAAGGTATTGCAATGCACGTTGCTGCATTCAACCCAGTAGCAGTAAGTGCTGAAGCTGTTCCAGCTGACCTTATCGCTAAAGAGAAAGAAATTGCTGAAGCGAAAGCGTTAGAATCTGGTAAGCCAGCGAACATCGTTGAGAAAATGGTAACTGGTTCTGTTGAGAAATACTTAAACGAAGTTGCTCTTGACCGTCAAATGTACGTTATCGACAACGACAAAAAAGTTGCTGACGTATTAAAGGCAACTGGTACAACTGTTGCTAACTTCGTACGTTTCGAAGTTGGTGAAGGTATCGAGAAAAAAGCAGAAATGAGCTTCGCTGAAGAAGTTGCTGCTGCTCAAGCTGCTGCGAAGTAATTCGTATCACAATAAAAAAAGCCCCTATGGGGCTTTTTTTATCCCTATTGAAATCGGAATATAAAGATGACAAATAAAAAAAATCTGAGTATTGGCGGCATTATTGTTTTATTGATTGCTGCATATTTCGGTCTAGATTTATCTGGGCATAAGAAAAATCAATCGCCATCATCAAGTCCTGTAACTCAGCATACTGAAACTACGTTTTCAAATGATGGGATAGATACTATAAAAGCTGCCTATGACCGCAGACAAAGTAATGTTCAAGTGCAGGGAAGTGGTCGAGTAAAAGCAATTTTAAGAGAAGATAATGATGGGGCAAAACATCAAAAATTTATTCTTGTATTAAAAAATGGCCTTTCAATTTTAGTGGCTCATAATATTGATTTAGCACCAAAAATTGACGATTTGCATAAAGGGGATATTGTCGAATTTAATGGTGAATATGAATATAACGAGAAAGGTGGTGTATTGCATTGGACGCATCATGACCCACAAAACCGTCATGAGAATGGTTGGTTGAAACATAATGGACGTATTTACCAATAGAAAAAGGGATATTCATTTCGACCTAACAGCAATTTTGTTCTATGCATCTTTTTAAAACATGTTATGTTTTTTTCAGATAAATAGATGAGATGTATATATGCACCGGGAACAGGCTGACTACTTGCATTTGCGAGAGTTAGGCGGTTTAGAATTATTAAAAGCACATTATCACCAAACGCAATTTTCAAAGCATACCCATGAAGGGTATTGTATTGGTGTGATTGAAGAAGGTGCGCAGTCTTTTTTTAGGACGGGTCAACTACACGTTGCTCCTAAAGGTGACATTATTTTGGTGAACGCAGATGAAATTCACACAGGTTCATCTGCTGTCGAATCGGGTTGGCGCTATCGGGCAATTTATCCTACACCTGAAATGCTCGCTGAAGTGAGTCAGGATTTTTTTGAAAATTTTCATGGTGCGCCTTGGTTCCCTCAAGCAGTTATTCAAGATTTGGGATTATCTCAACAACTTTGCTTATTATTTGATTTATTAGAACAAAAAGATAATTTTCTGCTTAAAGAAACCATGTATTTATCAACATTAGCATGTTTGATGATGCGTCATGGTAAATCACGGCACGCCTTTTGCGAGCTACCAGAAGCTTATTCGAAAATCTTAAAAGTTAAAGATTTGTTGGCAGATATGCCTGAAAATAATTTTTCTTTGCAGGAATTGGCTGACATGGTTGGATTAAGTGCTTGGCATTTTTTAAGACAATTTAAAAAACATGTGGGTTTACCACCACATGCTTGGCTAGTGCAGGCACGTTTGCAAAAGGCGAGGCAGTTATTAAAACAGGGTATTCAAATTGTAATGGTTGCACAGCAATGCGGATTTTCTGATCAAAGTCATTTTAACCGCCACTTTAAAAAGGCGATGGGCGTTACACCTACCCAGTATGTAGCTAGTCTTAATCTCTAAGATTTATTTTCATTTCTAAACGCAATTTTGTTCAAGAGAAGCTAACCTGCATAGAAGAAAATCTATAAATATTTAATGTTATAGATGTCTAGAGATGAATACTCGTTTAAATCAATCTATTAGATTTTCTAAAAACCAACCTTCGTATCTTTTTTTTCGAGGGGCGGTAGATATATTGCCATTGTCTATTTCGGTTATTCCGTGGGCTATTTTGGCTGGTTCAATGGCAATTCATGCAGGTTTATCATTTTATAAAGCATTAGCAATGTCAGGAATTGTGTTTGCTGGTGCTGCACAATTGGTCAGTTTGAGTATGGTGATGGAAGGTGCATCATTATTAACGATCTATATCACGATTTTCTTTCTTACTGCACAGCATTTTATTTATGCATTAACTTTAAGAAATGATATTTCTATTTTGTCTTTACCCAAACGATTAAGTTTAGGCTTTCTATTAACAGATGAATTATTTGCGCTAAGTGCTCCGAACGAAAAAAGACACCCCCACTATTTATTAGGGGCCGGTATAAATTTTTATTTATTCTGGGTAATTTTTAGTCTAGTTGGAATTTTATTAGCTACGGCGATTCCTAATTTATTGTCTTATCACTTAGACTTTTCGATTGTTGCTATTTTTGTGGCCATGATTGTTCCTATGTGTAAAGGAAAACCTGTCATAGCAGGAGTTTTAACAACTTGTGTTAGTGGTTTTGTTCTCAAATTTTTTCACATTGAAGGCGCCATTCTGATTTCTGGTTTATTGGGAATGCTTATTGCCGTTGTTGTAGAAAATAGAGTGGGAGAGAAATGAAATGTCATGGTTCATGATTTTAGGTGTGGCAGTAATTGTCTTTTTTAATCGTTATTATTTTTTAGAACCTAATGTAAAAGTAAAATTACCAGTACTTATGAATAAAATGCTGAATTATTCAGCGCCTTGTTTATTGAGTGCTATTTGTATACCGGTAATCTTTTTTGAAAGAAATGAATTGAGAGGGACTTTAGATAATCCATATTTATATGCGACAGTATTTTGTATTGTAGTTGCTTTCTATTTAAAAAAAGTTTTGCCCAGTGTTCTGCTCAGCCTAGCATTTTTCTATTTTATAAATTTTCTAATAAATCAGTAAATTTAAGCTGAATCTAAAAAAGATTCAGCTTTTTAAAAATTATTGAGTAATCAATTTATTTTGGCGACTTTTCCACTTAGGTAATATTTTTGCAAGATAGGCATCCATACACCAGACTGGACCAATCAATAAAAATTGTAAATCTTTAAAGAAGGAAGGTTTTTTCCCTTCAACTTTATGTCCGTAAAATTGTCCAATCCAAGCAATTACAAAAAGAGCAATATAAAATCCCCCCCCTACAGGTAAGACATAAATAAGCCAAGCCATCACGACGAGAAGTGCAGCCATTGCTACTGCAAGTACAAGATCGAGTCGAGCATAGAAAATTAGAGTCAGTACAATGAGTAAAGCAGTGAGTAAGGCGCTAAAGTGGGCAATGATTCCGATAATAGAAAATAAAATAGCGGGAACGCATACCCAGTGGATTTTTTTATTTGTTGGATTTTGATGACTTTCACTATATTCATCAAACCATTCACCAATAGATTTCATAGACCTTGTTCTCCGTGTCTAATTTTGAGTCATTCTTTTTATGTCTATATTTTATCCTGTTGTTAGGTGGGTAGACAAGAAAGTCGCAAATCTTCCTTCTCGTTCATTTATGTATCTTTAAAAATTTAATGACTCATTGTTTGGAAAAACAGGAGGAAAAAAGTTCAAAGTTGGACTTAAAAAAGAGCGAGATTTATTTAAGGAAAATCAGGTTAGTTATTTTTGGATTTTGAAGTGAGGAAATGACCCAGAAAAGCACTTTTTTATGAGAAGTGGGAAAATAATAGAAAAAGACTCAACTCAACTTGTCTTAAAACGCGATAAATAGCTCTTTTTAGACTAAAGTGGTACTAGGGTAGCGTAATTTTTTTAAAATAGCTGTAATCAAAAAATATAAGCAAAAAAAGATGGGTAAGAAAATGATGTGTTTTTGGGTTAAAAAATAATCAATTTTGTAATTGGAAAATGAGTAGAAACATAAAATTTTTGAACATAATTTTTTTATCGTGAACTCCAAAAATTAAAAAAGCCACAAATTAAATTGTGGCTTTTTCATGAACTCTAGGAGTAATCGCTTATGAAGTAGGACCGTCTACACGTTCAATACTTACTTTAGCAGTGCCTGCATTGGTAATACCAAGGCGTTTTGCTGCACCGTATGATAAATCAAGTACACGATTTGCATGGAATGGACCACGGTCGTTTACTTTTACAACCACACTTTTACCATTGTCTTTGTTTGTAACACGGATATAACAGTTCAATGGCAGACTACGGTGAGCAGCAGTAAGTGCATTCATGTCGAATGTTTCACCACTTGCAGTTTTACGACCGTGAAATTGACGACCATACCAAGATGCCATGCCAGTTTGGCTAAACTTACGAACAGTATTTGAAGCTACTGTGTTAAGTTTTTCAATCACTGAAGGCTCATCTTCAGGGATTTCAATTTTAGCTGCGATAGCTTGACGACGAATTTGATCGCCAGAACGTTCAGTGATTGAAAGACTGTTAATGTTAGAAAAACGAGAATTAAAGCTTTGAGTATCTTTACTCAACACACGGGCAGCTAAATTAGCATTTGGACCATCTACATCACTGTTTAATGATGATGACTGCATCATTTCAGCGTGCAGCGGGGCCATACTTAAACTAGCCGTCAGTGCAAGAATGTATTTCAGCGATAACTGCATTTATATAAACTCCTGAGAACATGCTCTTTTTCTTTTAGCCGGCAGGCTAAAAATTGAAGTGAACATGCCTAATTATTCACTTTTGCAATTGCTTGATTGGGGTGGATAATATTCATCGCTTACGGAGAGTGTCTAGTCTTTAACGAGAAATAGTTACAAAAAGGGCAAAAACTTACAGTTTTAGATTAAAAAATAACCAAATATGTAACAAGATATTTAAAATGTGTGTATTGTGATCGATTTAACAAAAATATTTATTGACTTTTACATAAACTCATCAAAAAGCTAGCCTATCGGCTAGCTACTTCTGTGCCTAACAACCATACAGCAGTCGCATACATTCGGCTTTTGTTATAAGTCGTAATTACTTGAAAATTCGGATAGGTTAAATAATAAATTGGACCATTATAGTCTTGTAATTGAATAACATTTACCATATCTAGGTCATCAATTTTAACTAATGGGTTTAATGGAGAAATCCCCTGATTTTTAAGTACGCCATATGGAGAAGGTTGGGTCAGGTCTTTAGCAATAATACTTTCTGGATTTGAACCTGTGTAACGTGCCATAAAACCAATCGGCTGATCGCGCTGCCATCCTTGTTTTGCTAAGTAATTTGCGATTGATCCAATCGCATCTTCCGCAGAGTTTCGTAAATCAATGTGGCCGTTACCATCAAAATCGACTCCATATTTACTAATATTGCTTGGCATAAACTGTGGATAGCCAATTGCTCCAGCATAAGAGCCAACAATACTACTAGTTGGGTAGCCTTCTTTATACGTCCATGCAATCAGAGCAGCTAATTCATCACTGAAATAATCAGCACGGCGCGGGTAGCCAAACGCTAATGTCGCAAGCGCGTCACGAGTAATAAAAGAACCTTTATTTGCTCCATATCCTGTTTCAACACCTAAAATGCCCAAAATGACAGCTTGAGAGACACCAAATTGCTGTTCAGCTCGGTTAAGTGCATCTGCATATTGGTTTTTAAAACGGACACCACGCTGAATAGTACCTTCAACCAAAAACATAGAGCGATAGTCGTACCAAGGCTTACTTTCACCTGGGCGAGTCATAATATTTATAATGTTTGGTAAATTTTTTGCACCGCTCATTGCGGCATCGACTTGTACACTACTTAGACCATAAGTGTTCATGGCTTTTTGTTTAAAATTTAAATAATTAGGATCATTTACAAAATCATTGGCCTGAGCAAAATGACTAGTGCTCACTAGACCAGTACACAAGGCGAGTACTTTTAAAGTTTTATTAACAAATTGAGACAACATATCTTTTTAAAATTCCAAATTATCGATGTGTATGAATAGACATAACTAAACCAAAAGTGGCCATTAAAGTAATAATAGCGGTACCGCCATAACTCATAAAAGGCAAAGGAACACCCACTACAGGTAAAATACCACTGACCATTCCTGCGTTTACAAATACATAAACAAAAAAAGACAAACCAAAGGCGCCAGCAACCAAGCGGCCATAATTATGAAAGCTCTGTAAACCAATTTGGAATGTTCTAAAAATAATAGCTGAATAAAGAATAACTAATATAAGTACGCCAATCAGGCCAAATTCTTCGGAATAAGCCGCAATAATAAAGTCAGTATGACCTTCGGGTAAAAAGTGTAAATGTGACTGTGTCCCTTCAAGAAAGCCTTTACCTGAGAAACCACCAGAACCGATAGCTGTTTTAGATTGAATAATGTTCCAGCCTGTTCCTAATGCATCTGCTTCTGGGTCAAGTAGTGTTAGAACCCGTTGACGTTGATAGTCGTGTAAAAGAAATTCCCACGCAATTGGAATAACAATAGCGGCACAGGCTGCTGCTGCACCGATCATGCGCCAAGATAGTCCACTTAAAAATAGTACGAAAATACCACTCGCTAATACGAGTAGGGATGTTCCTAAGTCAGGTTGTTCTGCAATGAGTAAAAAAGGAACACCAATTAACATTAATGATAAAACAACTTGAGAAAAGCTGGGAGGAAGTGGTTTGCGTGCTAAAAACCATGAAATCATCATTGGCATGCCAATTTTCATGAATTCACTGGGTTGCACACTTCCGAAACCCGGAATATCGATCCAACGTTTAGCCCCCATACGAACTTCACCAAAGACCATAACTCCAATTAAGGAAAATAGTGCAAATAAATAAAAGTAGGGTGAAAAAGCTTGATAAACCTTAGGGGGAATTTGAGCAAGACCAATCATGACTAAAAAGCCAATACCAAAGCTCATAGCCTGTTTACTGACTAAGCCGACATCTTGTGCGGAAGCACTATATAGTACCGTTAAACCTAACAGGGCATTTAGGAATAAAAATAGACATAACCAAGGGTCAATATGAAGTTGCTGCCAGCGTGATGGTTGCATGGCAGTACTAAGACCATCTCGAGGAGCTTGGCGTAAAAATTTATATTGTGGACTAGGAGACATGCGGCTTTAACTAGGTCAATCAGTGCTTGGCGCATGCTAACATAAACCTGATTTATGGCAATGTATATCAATATTTTGCAATAAAAAAACCTGGCTCTCGCCAGGTTTCCGATAGACTATTTTTTATTAATTAAAGAATAGCCCATCATGGTATTCAGCCATCGCTTTTAGTTCGGTACGATTTAGACTTGGGATCAGTTTATCAATCGCGATATGAACCGCTTTAGTCACAGCAGCAGCGCCAATATCAGCAGCTTTACGTTTAATCATGCCTAAATCTAATGTCTTGTTAAAATCAGACATAAAGTGTCTAACCATAGCATCACCAAACTGTTTATAGAGTTCCGCTAATGCTGCTTTATTAATGTCATTACCTGCTTGAAGCTCAGTAAAATTATGCTTCAAATTAGTCACTAAGCCAGCATCTAAAGCTACGCCAACTTTATATTGACCTTGTGGATCTTTAAATAAGCTTTTCTCTGAAAACTCAACTGACTGTTTAACAACGTCATTTGGTGCTTTACTGAGTAATTGCTTTAAAAGTACGGCAACTGTAGATTTGACATAACCAGCAAGTTTCTCGGCAGTATCTCTTTTTTCACTCGCTGGGAAATGTTGTACTAACTGAATCAGTACATTATCAATAATTTCTTCATTGAGTTGTAAAGCAATTTTGTCTCGAAGTGGATATAGCGGTTCACTAGAATTTTTATTCGCAATTCCAGTCTGCATATCGTTCAATAAGCCTTCAGAAGGGGTAAAACCAAAAAACGGCATGGTGTATCCTCAAATTATTCGTTTTATTGTCGTGCCAATCGAATCGGTTTTGGCATCCATGATAGATCCGATACTCGGCAAGGATTGATATCAAGTCCACCGCGGCGAGTATAAGTTGCATAAACCATCAGCTTTTCAGGTTGCAAATTTTGCCAAACATCTGCAAAGATTTGCTCAACACACTGTTCGTGGAAACCGTTATGCTGACGGTACGAGATAATATAAGCTAAAAGACTACGATAACAAGGTTTTTTGCCCTTAAAACGGATAAAAACTGTACCCCAATCAGGTTGTCCCGTGACTGGACAGTTACTTCTCAAAAGATGAGAATACAGTTCAATTTCAACTTCTTCACCAGACTCATCTAATTTTAAAAGCGATGCATCGGGATGTTGTTCTAAACGTTCAGGTGTTAGATCATCAATACAAATACCTTGTGGCTTGGAAATATCGAGATCATCTACTTGAAATAGCGTTAGCTCAACTTTTGCGCCTGCCGCAGCCGATAAATCTTTTTCAACTGTTTCAATGAATAACGCTTTAGAGTCAAACTGAGTGAAGTTAAGACTATTGAAGTAAAGTTTTAATGACTTTGATTCAATCAAATTTGGTGAAGAAGCTGGCAGGGTAATTCTACCAATAGCAACCTGCGGAATACCGTCCGAGTTTAACCAAGATATTTCAAAAACATGCCACCAATCTTTACCTTGGGTAATGCCTTCAATATGTGAATAGTTTTCACGAGATTGAGCACGTGCGATTGGAAATAACACATCGGGTTGATAGCTGGTTGGATACTGGGTTTCTTTACCCAATAAAGACTGTTCTACACTCATTCACGCATTCCTGAACCACGAGCAAGTAAATAGTAAGCAACTCCGTAAAGTACAACACAACATAATGTCACAACGATTAAAGAGAACGTAACGTTCACGTCGCTATGACCTAAAATGCCAAAACGGAAAGCATTAACCATATACACAATAGGATTAATTAAAGAAAGTTTTTGCCAAAAAGGACCAAGTGCACTAATGGCATAAAACACACCACCTAAGTAGGTGAGTGGAGTAAGTACAAATGTTGGAATAATAGAAATATCATCAAAAGATTTTGCATAGACCGCATTAATAAAGCCGCCTAAGGAAAATAAAACAGATGTAATTAAGACTGTATATATAGTTACGAACCAGTTATGTATAAAAAGGTCAGTAAAGAACATACTCATCGCGGTAACAATGGCCCCAACTAGAACACCACGACAAATACCACCAATGACATAGCCCCATAAAATAATATGTAATGGCACAGGGCTCATAATGAGCTCTTCAATGCTTTTTTGGAATTTCACACTAAAGAAACTGGAAGAAACGTTCGCATAACTGTTGGTAATAACAGCCATCATGATTAGGCCAGGCACAATAAACTGCATGTAGCTTACGCCGCCCATTTGTCCAATACGTGAGCCAACCAAATTACCAAAAATGACAAAATACAAGCTCATGGTAATCGCAGGTGGTAATAAGGTTTGGGGCCAAATGCGAAGAAATCGGCGTACTTCTTTACGAACTAAAGTCCAGAGGGCAATTTGCAGTTGGTTAAAGTTCATTTTGCCTCTCCTTCAAGATTTTTCTCAACCATTTTGACAAATAGCTCTTCAAGGCGATTTGATTTGTTACGCATACTACGAACACGAATGCCTTGTGACTCTAAAAGTTGGAATAAGTCATTTAATGTATGTGCCTTATCCATTGTTACTTCTAAAGTGCTGCTATCAATTAAGTTGAACTTCACACCAATAATATTTAACTGGAGTGGGGCAATCGGTTCTGCCAAATCGAAAATAAAAGATTCTTCACTCAGCTGGTTTAAGAAACTTTTCATGCTGGTATCTTCTTTGATAACACCACGGTCAATGATGGCAATTTGACGACAGAGCATTTCCGCTTCTTCTAAATAGTGTGTCGTTAAAATAATAGAAGTGCCACTTTCGTTCATTTCGGTCAGAAAATCCCACATAGAACGGCGTAATTCAATATCTACACCAGCAGTAGGTTCATCTAAAATAAGAAGTTTAGGCTCATGCATCATGGCGCGGGCAATCATTAGACGGCGCTTCATACCACCAGACAGCATACGTGCTTGTATATTGCGTTTTTCCCACAAGCCAAGTTTTTCTAAATAATGTTCGGCACGTTTTTCGGCAATCTTTTTGTGAATACCGTAATAGCCAGCTTGAGTGACTAAAATATCAAATGCTTTTTCGAACTGGCCAAAATTAAATTCTTGAGGAACGACGCCAAGCTGTTGTTTTGCTAAGGATGGATGTGTGTCGAGATTATGCCCAAAAATCTCAACTGTTCCTGAGGTCTTTTTTGTGAGGGAGCTGATAATACCAATGGTTGTTGATTTGCCGGCACCATTTGGGCCTAACAACGCATAAAATTCACCTTCAGGCACAGTGAGGTTAATACCTTTTAACGCCTGAAAACCATTACGATATGTTTTGGACAAATCTTTTAATACCAAAGCATCAGTCATGAAATTCTCACATTATGAAAGAGGGGTATATTTTGAGCGATAATGATTAATAAACCAAGTAAAATAGTCGGAATTTTATGAAATTGGGATAAATTTATGAAGTTATTATATATAAATTGGTGCGCCCGGCGGGGATCGAACCCACGACCCCAGGCTTCGGAAACCTGTACTCTATCCAACTGAGCTACGAGCGCACATGTGTGGGGCACATCATAGGAAAAAAACACTGGTAGGTAAAGCACGAAATACGTACCAAGTGAGTTTAATGCTTAATTAAACAGCAGCTTGTCCTATTTTAGACGCGTTGTTGAATAAGCTGAATTGAATAATTAATAGAATGAAGCGTATGTGCTAGCTCACGAGGAGGAATACGTGACTCCTGTAAACTGGTAATCCATTGCATTTGGCACATTTTAAGTTCTTGAAGCGTTTTTATTTGCTCTATTTTGTGAATAAGTGGTTTTGCCATAAGGCCACAGTACTGGCTCAAGCTTTGTTTCATTAATAGTTGTATTTCTTCAAAAGACAGTTGTTGAACTGGAATAGATGGCTGGCCATTTTCTATATTTGAAGACGTCTCAGATGTTGAGTGAGGAATCTGAATTTCTCCAACTAAATCATTATTTTTATTCTCATCAATATTTTTCTGATGTACTTCTTTAGTCGTTACAGATGACTCTGGGGGAGATATTTGTTCGGTCAACTCTAAATAACTTTCGTTAGAAGTAGCAATGAGTTTTAAATCAATGAGCTGTTGAATTAGCTCTGGTGGGGCAATCCGTTTCTTAAACTCGGGATCGAGGCTTTGAAAATCTTCATGGTCTATTAATAGAAGTAAACGTCTTTGTTT
This sequence comes from Acinetobacter sp. ABJ_C4_1, assembly GCF_044538495.1. Lineage (NCBI taxonomy): Bacteria > Pseudomonadati > Pseudomonadota > Gammaproteobacteria > Moraxellales > Moraxellaceae > Acinetobacter > Acinetobacter sp. ABJ_C4_1. The sequence continues at coordinate 194,703 of NZ_JBIUCQ010000001.1, forward strand.
TGCATTTAACGTGATATTACGTTGTTGAAGCGCAACTCTTCCCAAATTGGTTCTATAAAAACCAGACATTGTATTTCCCCAATATAAAAAATGAAGCAGCCTGTTTGAATTTTTCTATCAAACAGTACTGTTCTTAATAAAATATAAATGGGGTTAACGATAAAACTCAAAAATGACAATATGATGAAGAATTTATGAATATCATCTATTTAAGTTAAGTCTTTAAAATGCGCTTTCTAGAGCCTTACGTAAATAGACATCTAGCTCGTCTTGACGTAGAAGCCATTGAATATAGTCTTTTGGCAGTTCAGAAATTGCCGTACCTTTATGCTTGCCAAAATTAATAGTCGTGGGGATACGGGCTTCTTCAGAAACTTGGTAAAGCTCTTCAATATCTTGAATATTTAAATGATAGATAATATGCATCAAAATATTGGCAGTTAAAATAATGTCCGCATCGGCACGGTGTGCACCTTTGAGTAATTCTCGCGCTTTACTGCTGCCTTGAGAAATCATATAAATGAGAGCCGAAATATTATGAGCTTCAGCATCTGGCCAAGCTTTACGTGCTAAAGCTAGAGTACAAATCGGTTTGATATGAGATACATCAACGCCACAACGAGCAATGGCAGCAATATCATAATCAATGTTATGACCAATAATATAAGTCGTGCTATCAGGTAATTTAAAGGTTTTATAGTGAGGCTGGTTTTCTAGGTCAGACTCCAAGATGTGGTGGACCGCCATTGCAGCATAAGAGATCGGAGCTCCCACCTGATAGAGTTGATCAAACAATTTGCTTTTATCTAAAGTGAGTTTACCCACATTAAGTTCAATGGGAGCGTATGCAATTTCAATAGGCAAACCATTTAGTGTATGAGTTTCTGTATCTAAAATAATGGCTTGCATCTTTTGAACCTTTAAACAATTACAAGTAACCATCAATGTTAACAGTTGGCTATCTACTTTAAAACATGGAGTAAGGCTAGATGAGCTATCAAATGCAATTTATGTTAAAAAAGTAGAAAATTTAGCTGCTCATTTTGATTAAATATCACTTGCGAAAAATGAAGATTAGGCGTAATTGTTTGTAAGACATTTAAAATGTTCATTAAAAAGTAAAGCACAACAAAAATCGAATTTAAGGGATATATCAATGAAAATGAAACTGTTCATGACCAGTGTTCTTAGTACAAGTTTATTGTTGACGGCATGTGGAGATGGAAGTAGTGATGACAGTCCGGCAACTACTGATCCATCTGGTGCACCAGCCAATAATATTCAAAACCCAGTGGTTAAGGTAGATGCTTATACAAGTACTAACTTAGGATCAGTTGCTGCTGAAAGTAGTATTTTAACTTATAAAATGTTAGGTCAAAGTGGGCAAGAGGTTCAGGCAACCAGTTTAGTATTTACACCAACGACACCACCACCAGCAGGCGGTTGGCCAATTGTGGTTTGGGCACATGGCACGACGGGGGTTGCAGATGCATGTGCACCGAGTAAATCGGCATTAACAGACAGTACTAAAGATTTAATTAGTAAACTTCTTGCGGCAGGTTATGTAGTGGTTGCTCCAGATTATGAGGGCTTAGGAACCGCAGGCATACATCCATTCTTAAATGTTAAAAGTGAAGCTTATTCAATTACTGACGCCGTGGTTGCAACACGCAATTATTTATCTCAGCGTAATTTATTGACTTCGAACAAATGGGTCACCGTAGGTCACTCCCAGGGTGGGCATGCTGCATTGGGCGCTGCACAATATGCAAGCCGTGCACAGCTAAACTATAAAGGTACGGTAGTGGTAGCTCCAGCTTCTAATTTGGGATTCATTTTAACTGCAGGAGAACAAGCTGTTGCCAATGCAACTTTGGATAAAAAGATTCCGATGTATGCACAGCTTGATACATATACTGCTTTAGTTACAGCGGGTATTCGAAATACACAGCCAAGCTTTGATTACTCACAGGTATTTACTTCACAAACAGCAAGTACTGCACAGCAGGCAGAAACGATTTGTGCAGGGCCATTGGGCCAAGCCTTGGCAGTTAATATGCAAACCTACGCAGCAACACATGGCGGCACACTAGATGGTTTTACGCGTACACAACCTAACTTTATGGCTGTGCCAACCGTAAAAACATTCTTAGATAAAGATTCTCAACCTCTGCAGACAAAAGTATCTACCCCAATTATTATTTATCAGGGGTTAGCTGATACAACGGTTCCTAAAGTAGCGACTGATATTTTGATATCTAATGCCACTGTCGTGGGCACAAAAATTAATAGCTATGTAACGGGTAACTGGGACCATGAGACGGCTATGAGCAATAATGTAGATAACATTGTTGGGAATGTGCAAAACTTGTTGTCAGCTCAATAAGAGTAGTTGATATTTAAAGTTTTTTTGTTGTTTTGAGAAGCTAAATTTAACTTTAGAAAATTATTAAATAAAAGTTTTTTAAGTGTTTATAAATTATTTTAGATTTGATGGCTCATTTTTTATAAAAATTGAGCCATTTTTATTTAAAACTGAGCTAACTTGATTCTGTTTAATTATAAAGTTCATGCTACAATATGCCGCAATCTTAGCACGGCTTAAAAGCCCTAATTTATAGGACCCCCGCTAATGTTTGCCAATATTTCCATTTCTGAATTTGATCCAGAATTAGCTCAAGCTATTGCTTCTGAAGGTGAGCGTCAAGAAGCACATATCGAGTTAATTGCATCTGAAAACTATTGCTCTCCTGCTGTGATGGAAGCGCAAGGATCAAAACTTACTAACAAATACGCAGAAGGTTATCCAGGCAAACGCTATTATGGCGGTTGCGAGTATGTAGACGTTATTGAGCAAATGGCGATTGACCGTGCTAAAGAACTTTTTGGTGCCGATTACGCAAACGTTCAACCACATGCTGGTTCACAAGCTAACTCTGCTGTTTATTTAGCACTTCTTAACCCAGGCGATACAGTTTTGGGTATGAGCTTGGCTCACGGTGGTCACTTGACTCACGGTGCAAAAGTAAGCTTCTCTGGTAAAACGTATAACGCTGTTCAGTATGGTTTAAACTCTGAAACTGGTGAGATCGATTACGAAGAAGTTGAACGTTTAGCATTAGAACACAAGCCACGTATGATCGTTGCTGGTTTCTCTGCTTATAGCCGTGTTGTAGATTGGCAACGTTTCCGTGACATCGCGGACAAAGTTGGCGCTTATCTTTTTGTTGATATGGCTCACGTTGCAGGTCTTGTAGCTGCTGGCGTATATCCAAACCCAGTTCAAATTGCTGATGTAACAACAACAACGACTCACAAAACACTTCGTGGTCCACGTTCTGGTTTAATCCTTGCGAAAGCGAATGAAGAAATTGAGAAAAAACTTCAATCAGCTGTATTCCCTGGTAACCAAGGTGGCCCATTAATGCATGCGATTGCTGCTAAAGCAATCTGCTTCAAAGAAGCAATGTCTGATGACTTTAAAGCTTACCAACAACAAGTTGTGAAAAATGCTCAAGCAATGGCTGAAGTATTAATCGCACGTGGTTATGACGTTGTTTCTGGCGGTACAGACAACCACTTATTCTTGTTATCTTTAATCAAACAAGACGTAACTGGTAAAGATGCTGACGCTTGGTTAGGTGCTGCTCACATTACTGTGAACAAAAACTCAGTTCCAAATGACCCACGTTCTCCATTTGTAACTTCTGGTATCCGTATTGGTACTCCAGCAGTAACAACTCGTGGTTTTGGTGAAACTGAAGTTCGTGAACTTGCTGGTTGGATCGCTGACGTGATTGACAGCAAAGGTGACGAAAAAGTTATTGCTGATGTAAAAGCGAAAGTTGAAGCTGTTTGTGCAAAATTCCCTGTATATGCAAAATAATTTGTGTGTATAAAAAAGCGCCGTAAGGCGCTTTTTTTATATCAATTACTCCAACCCCCACCTAAAGCACGGATTAAGTTTACACTTGCAATGATTTGGCCACCTTTAAGCTGAGCTGCCAATTGTTCTTGCTGTAAAATAGTCCGGTCGGAGTCAATCACATCAAGATAGCTAATCGCACCTTCTCGATAGCGTAGATGAGACAATTGATTTGCATGGCGAGACGATGAGAGTGCTTGGTTTTGAGCTTGAATTTGCTGATCAAGAATACGTTGATCGGACAAACCATTTTCAACTTCACGAAAGGCGTTTAGTACAGTTTGTCTATAGTTGGCAACGCTTTCTTCATAAGCTGCGCGTGCTTGAGCAACACCTGCTTTACGTTGTCCGCCATCAAATAATGGTAAAGATAAAATAGTGCCTGCGACTGGACCAAGCAAGAATGTACGGCTCGACCATTTACCCAACTCGCTTAAACTTGAAGATTCATAACCTAAGGTACCCGTTAGATTAACTTTCGGGAAGAAAGCAGTACGTGCAATTCCAATACGCGCATTATCTGCTGCCATTGCACGCTCTGCAGCCGCAATATCGGGTCGTCTTTCAAGTAAAGTTGACGGCAAACCGGCAGGGAGACGGATACTATTTGCAGTTAAAGGTTGAACAGCCAAGCTAAAGTCAGCTGGTGTTTTGCCTAACAATACTGCAAGTGCATGCTCTGCATTGGCTCTACTACGAGCAATGTTCAGTGCATTGGTTTGAGCTGTTGAAAGTTCAGTTTCTGCACGAGAAACATCTAATTCACTGACCAGTCCATTTTTAAAACGAAGCTGCATTAAATCTCGTGTTTCACCTAATAATTTGATTGTACGGTTATAAATTGCTTGTTCGGTATCAAGTTGACGTATCAGAAAATAACCTTGTGCAACATCTGCTTGTAAGGCTAAAAGTGCCGACTGATATAAAGCTTCTTGCTGTTGTAGATCCGCTGTTGCTGCATTAACACTACTGGCGACACGACCAAATAAATCGAGCTCATATGAAACATTGGCTTGAGCACGCCATAAGGTTTGTGCAGATGTATGGGCATTGTCATCTAAACCCAATGAAGCAGGAGAGGGTTTTTGACGAGTTGGGCCAAAGCCAGCACCAATACTTGGCAGGCGTTCGGCTTGTGCTGCTGAACGTATTGCACGTGAAGCCTGAATGTTGGCTGCCACCGCTTTAAGATTTTGGTTGCCAGCAATCGCTTGTTGTTCTAGCTCATTCAATTGAGCATCATTAAAAACACGCCACCATTCACCTCGAACTTGTTGGTCGGCAGGTTGGGCAATCTTCCAGTTATTATCTTCAAGTTTAGGGTCTGACTCTTTAAATTTGACTGGAACTATAACTTTTGCAGGTTGATATTCCGGAGCCAAAGAGCAGCCTGCAAGAAGCAGGCTCCCTATGAGTGAGGACAATAACAAGCTTTGTTTTGCTGTAGTCATCAAATGTCCTCCTTAATGATCATGTGGGCTAGCTAATGGCGCTTCATGAACTGCCGCCGAATGCAATTTATGTTTGCTGTTCAGTGTACGAATCAGGACATAAAAGGCAGGAGTCAGGAATAAACCAAAGAAAGTTACCCCGATCATTCCGAAGAACACTGCAACACCCATCGCATGACGCATTTCAGAACCTGCACCAGTTGAAGTAACCAGTGGGACGACACCCATAATGAATGCAATAGAGGTCATTAAAATTGGACGTAAACGAAGACGACTTGCTTCAACTGCTGCTTTAAAAGCAGTTGCACCTTGCATTTCGAGCTCCCGCGCAAATTCAACAATCAAAATGGCATTTTTACAGGCCAGCCCGACCAGTACCATCAGACCGATTTGGGTAAAGATGTTGTTATCTCCACTGGTGAGCCAAACCCCAGTGAGGGCAGCCAAAATTCCCATCGGCACAATTAGAATTACAGCTAAAGGTAAGGTTAGACTTTCATATTGAGCAGCTAGCACCAAGAACACCAGTAATACGCTAATTGGGAATACCCAGAGTCCTGCATTACCAGCCAAGATTTTTTGGTAAGTTAAATCTGTCCATTCAAACTTGATACCACGCGGTAGAGTTTGAGCAGCAATACGTTCAACCGCAGCTTCTGCTTGGCTAGATGAATAACCCGGTGCAGGTCCACCGTTAATATCTGCTGAGGTATAGCCGTTATAACGAACTACCATTTCTGGACCATAAGTTTGAGTTACATTTACCAATGAAGATAACGGTACCATTTGCCCGGCACTGTTACGGGTTTTAAGCTGCAAAATATCTTCAGGATTAGCACGGAAAGGCGCATCGGCTTGTGCACGAACCTGATAAACACGTCCAAAGCGGTTAAAGTCGTTAACGTACTGAGAACCTAAATAAATCTGCATGGTGTTGAAAACATCTGTCACTGCAACACCTTGTTGCTTGGCTTTTACACGGTCCAGATCTACGTTTAGTTGAGGTACGTTAATTTGATAACTTGAGAACATTGGACCCAGTTCAGGAGCTGATTTTGCTGCTTTCATAAAGTTTTGAGCAGCATCATTCAAGGCTGAATAGCCTAAGGCACCTCGGTCTTCAAGTTGGAGTTTAAAGCCGCCCATGGTCCCTAAGCCCATCACTGGTGGCGGTGGAAAAACCGCAATATAAGCATCTTGAATAGCTGAATATTTCTGGTTGAGTGCACCTGCAATAGCATTTGCAGATAAGTCTTTGGCCTTACGTTCATCGAATGGCTTTAAGGTCACAAAGACAATACCTGCACTTGAGCTATTGGTGAAACCATTAATTGATAGGCCAGGGAAGGCAACCGCACTTTCTACACCAGGCTGTTTAAGTGCAGTGTCACTCATTTTACGAATGACTGCTTCGGTACGATCTAATGATGCGCCATTTGGTAGCTGCGCAAAGCTAATCAAATATTGTTTGTCTTGAGCTGGAACAAAGCCACCCGGAACAATATAAGAAATACCAACTGTTAAGCCTAGAAGAGCTGCATAGACACCCATTGCCGATGCTTTATGAGAGATAACGCGACTTACGCCTTTACCATAGTTGTCTGATGCACGTGTAAATACGCGGTTAAACAGCGCAAAGAAACGTCCAAATACACGGTTCATAATGCGTGTTAATGCATCAGGTTTAGCATCATGTCCTTTTAGTAGCATGGCTGCTAAAGCAGGAGATAGAGTAAGGGAGTTAAATGCCGAAATAACAGTTGAAATGGCAATGGTCATGGCAAATTGTTTATAAAATTGCCCTGTTAAGCCTGTCATAAAGGCAAGTGGAACGAACACGGCAACCAGCGTTAAGGCAATCGCAATAATTGGTCCGCTCACTTCTCTCATCGCGCGATAAGTTGCATCTCTTGGGCTTAAGCCTGCTTCAATATTCCTCTCGACATTTTCGACGACGACAATGGCATCATCGACCACAATCCCGATAGCAAGTACCATCCCAAACAGAGAAAGCGCATTGATCGAGTAACCAAAAGCAAGCATGAGCGCGAATGTACCAATAATTGAAACTGGTACGGCAAGCAATGGAATGATTGAAGCACGCCATGTTTGCAAGAATAAAATAACAACCACAACAACCAGTGCAATCGCTTCAAGTAAGGTATGAACAACCGCTTTAATACTGGCACGTACGAACTGAGTCGGGTCGTACACAATGTCGTATTTAATCGAAGATGGGAAATCTTTTGAAAGTTCTTTCATTGTGCTACGCACTTGATCAGAAACTTGTAAAGCATTAGCACCCGGTGCTTGGAAAATTGGAATGGCAACCGCTTGTTTATTATCGAGTAACGAACGTAAGCCGTATTGTGAAGCTGCAAGTTCAACACGAGCAACATCACCCAATCGGGTAACCGCGCCATCAGGGGCAGTTTTTAAAATAATATCTGCAAATTCTTGTTCAGTGGTTAAACGACCTTGAGCATTGACCGAAAGCTGCAAAGGTGAATTACTTGGCGAAGCACCAATGGTACCAGCAGCTACCTGAATGTTTTGTTCGCGGATTGCACTCACAATTTCAGTTGCTGTGAGATTACGTTGCGCTACCTTTTGTGGGTCGAGCCACACACGCATTGCGTAGTCACCAGAACCAAATAAACCGACTTCACCTACACCTTGTAAACGAGCCAAACGGTCTTTTACGTTGAGCACCGCGTAGTTACGCAAGTAGGTCATGTCATAGCGATTATCTGGTGAAGTCAGATGCACAACCATGGTTAAAGTAGGCGAGCTTTTTAAGGTAGTGACACCTAAACGCTGTACGTCTTCAGGTAAACGAGGCATGGCCTGAGACACACGGTTTTGAACCAATTGCTGAGCTTTGTCTGGGTCAATACCGAGCTTAAAGTTCACTGTAATGGTTAAGTTACCGTCACTGTTTGCCTGAGACTGCATATACAGCATGTCTTCAACGCCGTTGATGGATTCTTCAAGCGGAGAAGCAACAGTTTCAGCAATGACTTTCGGGTTTGCACCCGGATATTGAGCACGTACCACCACAGATGGTGGAACAACTTCGGGGTATTCCGAAATCGGTAATTTAAATACCGACAGTAAACCAGCAAGTAAAATCAGTACTGATAACACACCAGCAAAGATCGGCCGATCAATAAAGAATTTAGAAATATTCATATGTGATTAACCTTTTGCCGGAGTTGATGTTTTATCTGTTGGCTGAGGTTGAGGAGTAGTGCTGCTCGCAGTGATTTGCGCATTTGGCATAGGAACAAGATGAGGTGTAACAGGGTCACCCGGACGAATTCGCTGTAAACCATTTACCACAATACGATCACCCGCTTGTAATCCGCTATTCACGATTTGCAAGCCATCTTGTTGGGCACCGAGTTCTACTTCGCGGTAAGCAGTTTGATTTTTCGCATCAACTACTACGACAAAACGTTTATCTTGATCGACTCCAACTGCGGTTGGGCTAATCAAAATTGCTGAACGAGGTTGACCACCACCTAAACGGATGCGTGCATATAAACCCGGCAATAAAACTCCGTTTGGATTGTCAAAGGTTGCGCGGACACGAATCGTACCTGAGGTGGTATTTAAGTTATTGTCGATTGAATTGATCGTACCTTCGCGAGTAAAACCTGTTTCATTGGCAAGTCCCATGTAGACAGGAACTTGTGCTGAGTTACGCTGGTTGCTGATGTATTTTAGGTAAGTTTGTTCATCAACATCGAAAGATGCGTATAGGCGTGATACTGATACTAAACTTGTTAAAACCTGTGCGCCGTTACCTGCAGAAACCACATTACCAACGGTTACTTCGGCGCGGGAAATTCGGCCGCTGACTGGTGCAGTAATACGAGTGTATTCCAGATTTAAACGTGCAGATTGAACGGCTGCTCTAGCGGCTTGAAGGTTAGCATTGGCTGATCGTGCATCATTTTCTGCCAAATCTAACTCTTGGCGAGAAACAGCATTACTCTGAATTAAACGTTGAATACGAGAAAGGTTAGAACCCGTATATGTTACTTGTGCCTCAGCCGAAGCAAGTTGAGCTTTGGCTCGATTGAGTTCTGCTTCGAAAGGACGCGGGTCAATGGTAAATAGTAAATCGCCTTTTTTAACAAGACTGCCATCTTTGAAGTGTACGGAAATGAGTTTACCTGAAACCTGTGGCCGAATATCGACTTGATCGATTGCTTCTAAGCGACCGGAATATTCTTGCCAATCGGTAATGGTTTTGCTGATGACATTAGAAATATCAACAGTTGCAGCTTGTTGGGCACTGGTCGGTGCAGCTTTTGCATCGGCATTTTCATGTAAAAACATAAAACTGCCCCCTGTAGCCAAAATGGCGACAAAGATGGCAGACAGTGCGAACTGTTTGCGAGAAAATGACATGAGGTGCTCCTAGTTATTTGGATACCTGTTTTCAGACTTTTAGTTTTGGTCCGTATGGGAGAAACAGGGTTTATGGGATGGACGGAGCATAAAAGTTTGTCAATCACGAATAAATATATTAAATTCGATAACACTATTCGTATTTTTATAACAATTGATGTGTTTGATTAAATAAATGCATTGATAGGAGTGTGCGTGTGGATCTATTTCATGCGATGAAAGTCTTTAACAAAGTTGTCGAAACAAATAGTTTCAGTTTAGCGGCTGACAGTTTAGGCCTACCGCGTGCTTCTGTAACGACAACCATTCAGGCTTTAGAGAAGCATTTACAAGTTCGCTTATTAAACCGTACCACCCGTAAACTCAGTTTGACACCAGATGGCGCGGTTTATTATGAACGGACCGCGCGAATTTTGGCCGATGTCGAAGACGTAGAATCAACTTTTCATGATTCTGAACGTGGACCTCGAGGACGACTGCGCATTGATGTTAAAGCTTCAATCGGGCGGTTGATTCTGATTCCGATGCTGTGTGATTTTCATGCCAAGTACCCCGATATTGATTTGGTGATTGGCATGAGTGATCGTCCAGTCGATTTAGTTCAAGATGCGGTGGACTGTGTCATTCGTATTGGTCAATTGAAAGATTCAAGTTTAGTTGCACGCCGTATCGGAACAATTCAGTGTGTGACAGTAGCTGCGCCACGTTACTTGATGGAACATGGCGAACCAAGAACCATTGAAGACTTACAAAAACATCAAGTGGTACATTATTTTAACAGCCGTACCGGACGCAATATCGATTGGGATTTCATGGTGAACGGTGAAATTCATAGTGTCGGTGTGAAGGGACGTGTTTCTGTTAACGATGGCGATTCATATATTGATTTGGCAGTACAAGGTTTTGGCCTAATTCAATGTCCATATTATATGGTGGCAAAACATTTAGAGTCTGGTGCTCTTAGAGAGGTGTTGACTGAATGGTTACCTGCGCCTATGCCAATATCAGTCGTTTATCTACAAAACCGTCATTTATCGCCTAAAGTCCGTGTATTTGTAGATTGGGTAGCCGAATTATTTGCAGGTTGTCCATTGCTGAGTGGTTGTTCAATGTCATTAGATCAAAAATGTGAATTTGCCAGTGCCAAAGAACATAACCATGAATACACCATTCGGACATTGGTTGAAAATGAAAATATGGCAGAGGCTTACACACTCAAAAACTAAATTAAAATTTGAGTGATTTTTCAATATTTAATGGGGTAAGGCGATCAGCTGTTTTGATAGTTTCATAAATCCTTAATTTACTGGTATAGAAATTGCAATTATTTCGGTAGAAGAGTAATTTAGAAATTGCTCAAGTTTTTTTATCACCTTATTTGGATTTTAAGGAGAAGCTTCAAGATGGCAAGCTTTATGAAAAAAATGTTCGTTTCAACAACCTTGGTTTTGGCTGCTGTTGCAACGAATGTTCAAGCAAAGGATTGGAAGGTGATTCGTTTTGGTACTGAGTCGTCTTATGCTCCATTTGAATATAAAACACCAGATGGCAAGTTAACTGGTTTTGATGTTGATTTGGGTAATGCCATTTGTGCAAAACTCAAAGCTAAATGTGTTTGGGTTGAAAACTCTTTTGACGGAATGATTCCGGCACTTAAAGCGAAAAAATTTGATGGCATTCTTTCATCAATGACTGTGACTGATGAACGTGCAAAACAAATTTTATTTAGTAGCAAAATCTACAATACGCCAACGCGTATGGTTGCAAAAAAAGGCTCACCGTTATTGCCAACACCTACTTCATTAAAAGGTAAGCGTGTAGGGGTACAACAGGGCACAATTCAAGAAACTTATGCTAAAACCTATTGGGCAACAAAAGGTGTAACTGTTGTACCTTATCCAGTCCAAGATTTGATTTATCAAGACATGATGTCAGGTCGTTTAGATGCAACTTTACAAGATGCAATCATGGTTGATGGTGCTTTCTTAAAACAACCAAAAGGCAAAAACTTTACTTTTGTCGGCAGCAATGTGGTTGATGCAAAAACACTGGGTGTAGGTGCAGCGATCGGTTTACGCAAAGAAGATGCAGATTTGAAAGCGAATATTGACAAAGCTCTCGCAGCAATCATTGCGGATGGCACATACAAGAAACTCGAGAAAAAATATTTCTCCTTTAACATTTACTAATGATGTGAAAAATGTCGGCTTAGTGCCGACATTTTAAAATCTATTCTCATCTCATCAATATTAGATATTGTTTTTAAGGAGAAGATGAGTCATGTTTTTATCTGGCTATGGGCCACTCCTTCTCAGCGGAACATGGATGACCATACAGCTTGCGCTGTTGTCACTTTTGCTTTCTGTCATTATTGGCTTAATTGGTGCGAGTTCAAAACTCTCTAATATTAAAGCTTTACGCTATATTGCGACCGCATATACCACACTCATCCGTAGTGTGCCTGATTTGGTAATTATGCTGCTGTTATTTTATAGCTTGCAGTTAGGTTTAAACCAAATTACTGAAGCATTGCAAATGGACCAGATTGATATCAACCCATTCGTGGCTGGTGTGATTACTTTAGCGTTCATTTATGGTGCATATTTTACCGAGACCTTTCGTGGTGCATTTCAATCGGTTCCAACGGGTCAAATTGAAGCAGCAAAGGCCTATGGGATGACTCCTTGGCAGGTTTTCCGACGTGTATTATTCCCTCAAATGATGCGTTTTGCATTGCCGGGTATTGGTAATAATTGGCAGGTTTTGATTAAGGCAACCGCACTAGTTTCCATTATTGGCCTGACTGATATTGTAAAAATTACGCAAGATGCGGGTAGAAGTACCATGCAACTGTTCTTTTTCAGCATCGTGGCTGCTGCGATTTATTTGGCAATTACCACCGTGTCGAACTTGATCTTAATGTGGCTTGAACGTCGTTATTCTGCTGGTGTGAGGAAGGGACAATTATGATTGAAATCCTTCAACAATATTGGCAGGCATACCTTTGGACCGATGGCCTACAGATGACCGGTGTCGCGATGACTGCTTGGTTATTGGTGCTTTCTATTGGTATTGGCTTTGTGCTTGCTGTGCCTTTATCACTTGCACGAGTATCAGAAAATCTTTGGTTGCGTGGTCCTGTTTGGTTGTTTACCTACGTTTTTCGTGGCACACCACTGTATATCCAACTGTTAATTATTTATTCAGGTATTTACAGCTTTGATTACGTCCATGAACATCAGACGCTTGATGCATTTTTTCGAGAGGGCATAAATTGCACCATTTTGGCGTTCGCGCTCAATACTGGTGCATATACGACTGAAATCTTCGCTGGAGCGATTCGTTCTATTCCACATGGCGAGATTGAAGCTGCCCAAGCTTTTGGAATGTCAAAATGGAAACTCTACACACGTATTATCATTCCGTCGATGTTACGCCGTGCTTTGCCATTTTACAGCAATGAAGTCATTTTGATGTTGCATGCGACAACCATTGCGTTTACAGCAACTGTTCCTGACATTTTAAAAATTGCGCGTGATGTAAATGCGGCAACTTATGACACTTTCAATGCTTTTGGGATTGCCGCGGTGTTATATGCGATGTTGGCATTTATTTTGATTTGGATATTTCGTAAGTTGGAAAAACGTTGGTTGGCATTTTTAAAGCCATCGAATCATTAGGAGACATAAATGGAACACGTTGCAAAACTAGTGATTCGTGATTTACACAAAACATTTGGCGATCATGAAGTACTGAAAGGGATATCACTTGATGCAAATGCTGGCGATGTGATTAGTATTATTGGTTCATCCGGTTCAGGTAAAAGTACCTTGCTGCGTTGTATCAACTTTTTAGAACAACCGAGCAATGGCACCATTAAACTCAATGGTGAAAAATTACGCACAGTCTTTGATAAAAAAGGCAATTTAAAAGTGGTTGATCCAAAGCAACTACAAAAAATGCGTACTCAACTGATGATGGTGTTCCAGCACTTTAATTTATGGTCACATATGACAGTGCTTGAAAATGTCATTGAAGGGCCAATTCATGTGCTTGGAGTAAAGCGTGCTGAAGCAGAAGAGTGTGCGCGGAAATATCTGCGCAAAGTTGGATTGCCTGAAAGCGTTGAGAGTAAATATCCGGCATTTTTATCTGGTGGTCAGCAGCAGCGGGTAGCAATTGCTCGTGCTTTGGCGATGGAACCAGAAGTGATGCTATTTGATGAACCAACAAGTGCACTTGATCCGGAGTTGGTGGGTGAAGTACTCAAGGTTATGCAGAGTTTGGCTGAAGAAGGCCGTACCATGATTGTGGTGACACATGAAATGGGCTTTGCACGTCATGTGTCTAATCAAGTGATTTTCTTGCATCAAGGGAAAATTGAGGAACAGGGCCATCCTGATGAAGTACTCAATAATCCGAAAAGTGAGCGTTTAAAGCAATTTTTGACGGGCAGTTTGAAATAAGCTGTTTATACCGAGTAAGGTGAAACTTTTTAAAAAAGGATTCACATCTTACTCGGTTGCTTTTAAATTATATTTTATAGATGAGTGTTTTTAGAAAACACATTAATAATGATAATACCTGCAATCATCAAAGTAAGACCAATACAGGCCGCCAAGTCTAAATGCTGTTTGTAAAATATCCAGCCAATTGCAGAAATTAAAATAATACCCGCGCCCGACCAAATGGCGTATGCAATTCCAATCGGAATCGTTTTTAGCGTAAGAGACAATAAATAAAAAGCAATTGCATAACCCACAACTGTAATAATGGATGGAATAGGAACAGTAAAACCTTGAGATGCTTTTAAAGCTGAAGTTGCAATGACTTCACAAGCAATCGCAATTGCTAAATAAAGATAAGACATGGGGAGCTGCGCCAGAATGAGTTTTAATCAATCTACATGAAATGTTGAAATGGTTTGGCAGTTTTAACGATTGTTTAATTTTTTTGGTACAAAATGACCAGTAAATCAAACTGAACTGATAAATTGATTTTATCACTAGCAAAGTGTTCTCAGCTATTTATTCATTTATTTAATCATTGATCTGCATAGTCATTTAAGAGGATCAGTAACTTTATCCTGATCCTCGATAGTCTTTTTAAGAAATAGATTCGCTGAGTAAATTTAACCCTTTAAATTTCTCTAAAAGTTGCTCTTTATTCTCAATATGCGCAGGGTCTGGTTTTATGCAATCGATAGGGCAAACCGCCTTACATGTTGGCGCATCGTAAAAGCCTACACACTCGGTACAACGGTGTGGATCAATTTCATAAACTTTGCTCCCTTCAAAAATAGCGATGTTGGGGCATTCAGGTAAGCACATATCACAGTTGATGCAGTCACTGGTAATCAAAAGAGCCATGTTTAACTCGCTGAATAAGTCAATCTAGATGCGGTAATACTTTCTTTCGCATGAGGCAAATTGCGTACGAGTAGGGCATAACTGATATCAACATTTTGTGAGAGTGGAATTTCAACAAAATACCCCGAACCTTTAGCATCTGTAATCGGGTTACCTTTTAAATCACGCATTGCGGCTAAGGTAAATGTGATGTTGCCTTGAGGCGTCATGAGTTCAAGTGAGTCGCCAACCACAAAACGGTTTTTCACCTCAATGCGAATATAATCGCCGTGACGTTCTAATACTTCGCCGCAAAATTGTTGGTAGTCAAAATATGATGAACCATCAGCATAGTTTTGATATTCGCTATGTACATGACGTCTTAAAAAACCTTCGGTATAACCACGATTTGCCAACCCTTCGAGTTGAGTCATTAAGCTTGGGTCAAAGGGTTTACCTGATAAAGCATCATCAATGGCTTTTCGATAAATTTGAGCAGTACGCGCACAGTAAAAATACGATTTAGTACGGCCTTCAATTTTCAGTGAAGCAATGCCCATTTTGGTTAAACGATCTACATGCTGTACCGCACGTAAATCTTTGGAGTTCATAAAATAAGTACCGTGTTCATCTTCTTCGGCAGCAAACATTTCTTCATCATTACGTTGTACAAGCAAAGTTTGAGATGAAGTTGTCTCTGATTGTGCTGATGAACAGCAAGACTTCTCTGACGTGTTGAGCTGAGTAACTGGAATCACGTCGCCGTTTGCATCTTCTTGGGCTTCATGCAACTTATAGTCCCAACGACAAGCATTGGTACAAGCACCTTGGTTGGCATCACGTTTGTTCATATATCCAGAAAGTAAACAGCGACCTGAGTAGGCCATACATAGTGCGCCATGTACAAAAACTTCGAGTTCAATGTCTGGTACGTGTTGCTGGATTTCTTCGATTTCTTCTAATGACAACTCGCGCGATAAAATCACACGGCTTAAACCGTAATCTTTCCAAAATTTAACAGTGGCCCAGTTAATGGCATTGGCTTGAACAGATAAATGAATTTGTACTTCTGGGAAATGTTCACGTACCATCATAATTAAACCTGGGTCAGACATAATGAGCGCATCTGGCTGCATTGCTACAATCGGCTCAAGATCACGAATAAAGTTCTTTAATTTGCTGTTATGAGGCTGAATATTCACCACAACATAAAACTTTTTACCCAAAGCATGCGCTTCATCAATTCCAATTTTTAAGTTGTCATGATCAAAAGCATTATTACGCACACGTAAACTGTAACGTGGTTGGCCTGCATATACGGCATCCGCTCCATAGGCAAATGCATAGCGCATGTTTTTTAGTGAACCTGCGGGAGAGAGGAGTTCAGTTTTCATAAAATAAAAGGCATAAAAAATATATGGTTTTATTTTATTAACTCCACATTTGGGATTCAACCTACTGAATTAGTAGGGATTTGATCATTATCCTTTTGTACGGGCAGCATATTTTTTGCTAGCTCTCCTAAGCGCATCAAAGCATTTAACATTTTGGGATTTAATTCAAAACAAGCTGCTATACGTAAGCAGTGACTAAATCGTTTATCAGCTGAACATAAAATTCCCGGCATGCATAAGATTTTTTCATCCATTGCCTGATGAAAAAGTTCTAATGCATCAATAGACTCGGGTAGCTCTAACCATAAAATAAATCCTGCTTGCGGTCGACTGACTCGAGTACCGACTGGAAAATAACGGCATATATAAGATTTGATGGTGTCAATTTGTTGTTGATAGCGTTTTTTAAGATGCCTTAAGTGCAGATCATATCCGCCATTTTCTAAAAAAAGTCCCAACGTTTCTGTGAGTAAAGCTGGTTCGGCAACAGTGGTTGTAAATTTAAGCTGCTGCACAATATTACGAAAGCGCCCAGCTTCTAACCAACCAATTCGATAGTCTGGTGCTACAGTCTTGGTATAGCTACCACACACCAAAACCCATCCATTTTGGTCAAATGCCTTAATGTTGGGTAAGAGCGGTTCAGTGAGTTGCAGTTCGGCGTACATTGCATCTTCAATGACGGGAACTTGAAATTGATTGGCTAGCTCTGCCACGCGACGGCGGTTGTTTTCAGGCATGCTAAAACCGAGAGGGTTATGTCCAGTTGGAATGGTTAATATGGCTTGTACACTTTTAGATTTTAAGAGTTCTTCAAGAGCATCTAGGCACATACCTGTATGCGGCGAAGTCGGCACTTCTACAATTTTTCGGCCTAAATTATGAAGGAGTGGGTACAAGTTATGAAAAGTAGGGATCTCAAGAGCAATGCTGTCACCCGCTTGAGTTGTTGCCATAATCGCGAGACTTAAAGCCTCCATCGTGCCGTGAGTGAGTACAATATCATCTGCTGAAAGAAACATACCAAGCTGTAAACTTCGCCTCGCAATTTGAGTACGTAAACGTATAGAGCCGGGCGGTAAAGTATAGTTTTTAAAAATATCTGGTTGTGTCCGTAAAACTTGAGCAGTTAAGCGTTTTAAGCGTTCAATTGGATAGAAGTTTTCACCTGTAGGGCAAGCTAAGGCCAAATTGACATAGTCGGGATCCATCTGCTTTTTAACAATTTGTGCTAGAAAACAGCTAATTCCTGAAAGAGATACTTTTTCTTCACTGACATAACGTTCTTCGAGTTCTAGTAAGTTTGAAGGTGCATGGCAAACATAGTAACCAGACTGTGGACGAACTGAAATTAAACCTTGGTCTTCAAGCTGACGATAAGCTTCTTTTACGGTGTTAATGCTGACCTGATAATGATTTGCGCAGTCGCGAATTGATGGTAAGCGTGAACCAATAGGCTGCCTTCCATTTTGAATTTGAAGGGTTAGGTCATCACTCACTTTTTTATATTTGTACATGTCAATTCATGAAAAATCCATAGCAATGGATACACTTTATCGTGATCTTTTATTTAACTCAAATATTGTGATCGCTTTTGATTGGTTCATTTAACACAAATCTAAACTTAAAAACTGTGTCTATTATTTTTCATATTAACTGATACTGTGACCATTAAAAATAAATCAGTAAGATCAAAAAATGGTAAGGACTTAAAAGCCATATTTTTTAATTTTAAAATCAGTAGGAGTGGTCTATGTCTGTTGTTGCATTTAAACAAGTTGATGTTTTTACTTCACAAGCATTTAAAGGTAATCCTGTCGCAGTTATTATGGACGCCAGTACCTTAACATCTGAACAGATGCAGGAAATTGCGAATTGGACGAATCTTTCTGAAACGACATTTGTGCTCCCTGCGACCGATTCTCAAGCTGATTATCAGGTTCGAATTTTTACTCCGCAAAGTGAGTTGCCATTTGCAGGACATCCTACAATTGGTACTGCCTATGCTTTGCTTGAAGCGGGCCTCGTGACAGCTAAAGAAGGTAAGCTGGTACAGCAATGTGCTGCGGGCTTGGTAACGCTTACCGTAAGTGAGTCAGGGCATATATCATTTGAACTCCCTAAACCTAAAATTACACCATTAGATGCAATGCACACTGAGAAATTAGCAGAAATTTTAAAATGTAAAATTAACACTCAATGGAATGCCACATTGGTTGATGTAGGTGCACGTTGGATTGTATTACAAGCGGTGAATGCCGAAGCTGTTTTAGCGACTCAACCAGACTTTGCAGCCTTAAAACAACATGATTTAGAAATGAAAGTTACGGGCGCGACTGTTTTTGGTTTTTATGAAAATAATGATGAGCAAAAACACATAGAAGTTCGTTCATTTGGACCTGCTTGTGGAATAAATGAAGATCCAGTTTGTGGTAGTGGTAATGGCAGTGTGGCATCTTTCATTCGTCACTATGGTATTTTACCAGCACAAAATGATGTCGTTCTTTCTTCACAGGGGCAGGCTTTAGGTCGTGACGGACAGCTTCAACTTGAATTGCATCAAGATAAAATTTTAGTGGGTGGAACCGCTGTTACCTGTATCGATGGCAGTATTACCTTATAAAAAAGCTATTAAAAAACCGAGGACTTAGCCTCGGTTTTTTATTTAGAAAAAGCTTATTTTTCTACGAACGCACGTTCAATCACGTAGTCACCCATTTCACCCATACGAGGTGATTCAACTAAACCATGTTGGTCAAGTAATGCAGCAACATCTTTTAAGAATGCAGGGCTACCGCAAAGCATTGCACGGTCAGTTTCACGGTTGAAACGTGGCAAACCAATTTTTTCAAATAAAGCGCCAGTTTCAATTGCAGTTGTTACACGGCCTTGAGTGTGGAAAGGCTCACGAGTAACAGTAGGGTAGTAAACAAGTTTGTCTTTAATACCTAATTCTTCAAAGAATTCATGGTTTGGTAATTCGTTCAAGATTAGGTCTTGATACGCTAATTCAGAAATATAGCGTGTACCATGAACAACGATTACTTTTTCAAAGCGTTCGTAAGTTTCTGGGTCACGAATAATTGATAAGAATGGCGCAAGACCAGTACCAGAAGATAAAAGGTACAAGTTTTTACCTGGTAAAAGGTCATCATGAACCAATGTACCTGTTGGTTTTTTAGAAACTAAAATTTCGTCACCAACTTGTACTTTTTGCAAAATCGAAGTTAAAGGACCGTCTTGTACTTTAATTGAGAAGAACTCTAACTCTTCTTCGTAGTTCGCACTTGCAATCGAATATGCACGCATTAACGGTTTGCCATTCACTTCTAGTCCGATCATTACGAACTGACCATTTTTAAAACGTAAGCTGGTATCGCGTGTAGTTTTAAAACTGAAAAGGGTGTCATTCCAGTGGTGCACATGAGTAATGCGTTCAACGTTAAAAGCAGCCATTAAAGGTCTCGATCACGATTAAAAGAAAACAGATAGCTATTCTAATATAATTTCATTCCCGATAAACTGAATATATTTAATTGTGTTTATAAGAAAAAGTGATGATGAATTCTGTCACCCTCCCAATAGTCGGGCACATGTGCTCACCTTTTCGAGAAAAATTTGGTATTCCACGCCAACCTAATTTGGTCAATATCGAGTCTTATATTGAAATGGTAGAACCTTATAATGACTTATTGGCTTTTGAAGGAATTGAACAATTTACCCATCTCTGGCTCATCTGGCAGTTTCATGACAATAAAAATCAGGAGACTGCAACTAAGTTTCGGCCTCAAGTTCGCCCACCACGTTTAGGGGGCAATGAAAAAATTGGTGTGTTTGCAACACGTAGTATGTATCGTCCAGCACCTATAGGCTTATCTGTAGTACGTTTAAACAAGGTTGAAAAAGTCGGTAAATCATTAAGAGTTTATGTTACTGGCAGTGATTTATTAAATGGCACGCCAATTTTAGATATTAAACCTTATATACAATATTCAGATGCCATTATTGATGCTCAAAGTGGCTATGCACAAGCTGAACCAGAACGAAAGCAAGTCATCTGGTCGGAAAGTGCAGTGAATATCCAGCAAAATCTTCTAAAAAATAAAAAAATTAACGGGCAATATCTGGATGAATTAGAGCAAGTTCTAGCTTTAGACCCTAGACCTGCCTATCAAGAAGACCCTGAACGAGTCTATAAAATGAAGTTTTCTAATTTTGATATTCATTTTAAAGTGAATGATAATGTCATTACAGTTGTTGATATGGTGGAAGATACTTCGTGTGTTTAAAAGTAAGATTTAAAACCAATGTATGTTCATCCATAGCAGGCTAATCAATATTGCCATGTGAATCAGTTGGGCAGGAACAAAAGCAAGGGCGTAGTGTATTCCACCTGAAATAGCTGAGTTAATGCTCTTAGCAATCGCATGCACAGCAAAACCGCCCATAAAAGCAATGAGTAGTGAGGTATGAGCGTTATTCGGTTCTCCTTGTACAATCACTGCTGCAATTGCTGCATGTATTTCGAATAAAGAGGCAAGTAAGGTCCCTGCAATTAAGCCAGCATCTCCTAAATATAGACTTAGACCATAGACACTTACCTGAATGAGGGTGAGTGTGCCGGCAATAATGACCGCTTCTTTTAAGCTGAACATTCTGGAGTCTAGCTCGGGTGAAGTCGTACTTGGTTCTGCTTTACGTAATAAAATAAAAGCCCACACTGCTAAAAAAGCCAATGCAATGAGTGTAGGAAATATAATGAATTTGAACCATGCTAAGCTAATTCCAACCACAATAATTAAGATCTGAATGAGTGTGGAAACGCATGACATCAATGCTGCACCTGCATTTGTCTTTGCATTTGCACGACCAGAACGGACTTCTAAACCTAGACTTGCGATAGTGGCTGTACTTGAAACGAAACCAGAGGCTAAGGAAGAGAGTAATAAAGCATTTTTAGAAGATAAAAGCCGCTTTGCAATATGTGCGAGCGCTTGCACAAATAAAATTAAAGTCAGTAATTTTAAAATCACATGTGGGTTTAGAACTGGCCCCCAAAAAGGTTTATTGGGGACTAACGGTAAGGCGATTAGAAGTAGAGCAAGTAAAAAAATCCCGTCACGCAATTCCGATTCGGTAATCCATTGACTGGCAATACCATGCATAGATTGTTTTGCTAATAAAATAATCGTCATGATGACGGCGAGTCCCGCAGCTAACGAGATATTCCAAATACAAAGCGCCCCGATGAAGTAAGTCATAATAAAGGCGAGTTCGGTAGTCACGCCGGGGTCATTCGGCTGATTTTTAAGAGAGACAATACTGATGGCGCCAATAAGTAGAGCGCCAACTATTCCAATTTCAGTACCAAATAAAAAACAGATTGCACCGAGTAGCGAACTAATTGCAAAAGAACGAAAACCTGCAAACGTTTTGTATTCATGTTTAAGCTTACTTCGTTCACGTTCCAGACCAATTAATAACCCGCAGCCTAATGCGGCAGCAATGATAGTAATAAATTCTTCAAATGATGCAGTTTGTAATGACATTGTCATTGGAAGATTCATAATACTTCCTCTTTGGTTTATTGTTATATACAGAAGTTAATCATTTTTAAATCATATATTCATGTCCAGTTTATGCTTTTTATTGTATTGAGCCTAGTCTCTTTTTTAATCAAACTCTCACAATAAATATTTTTATAAATATGATCTACGACACAAAAAAATACCAAGTTGAGAATTGGTTTAAATAATTGAAGTTAAAAGATATTTAAAAGCTAAATTTGAAGATTTTAAGGCCAGTTAAATCTAAAACATCTCTGCTATATTATAAAAATATATTGGGGATAACACATGAATGCACATGTAGAAATAGACGCACATTGGTGTCTAGAACAATTATTACAAGAAGGTCGTATTACTGAGCGTGACAAATTACTAGTACAAACGACAAATAGACAAAAAGATCAACTGAAATGGCATCCATTACAGTGGATTGCACATTTTAATTTAAAAGACCAACACCACGTACAAGCGCATTTAAGTTTAAACCGTCTGTGCCAATGGTTTGCCGATCGAGCACAATTACCTTTATTTGTGATTGATCCTTTAAAGGCGGATGTCAGCGCTTTAACTCAAGTCATGTCACAAGAGTTTGCGATTCGAAACCACATTTTAGCTGTAGAAGTCCATGCGGACCGAATTGTGATAGGAACAGACCAGCCTTTTCAAACAGACTGGTTAAACAATTTGGAACGGAGTCTGGCACCGAAAAAAATTGAACGGGTATTTCTTAATCCTGAGCAGTTACAACGTTACTTGCGAGAATATTATCAGGTTAGTCGGGCAGTAAACTCAGCTCAGAAAGACGTAGCTCATGATCGTGACAATAAAGGGGTAGAAGCACTTTTACAACTTGGAGATAGCCAAAACCCTGATGCCAATGATCAACACATTGTGAAATTGGTCGACTGGATTTTACAGTTTGCGTTTGAACAAAGCGCCAGTGACATTCATATGGAACCGCGTAAAGACAATGGTAAAGTTCGGTTCCGTATTGATGGTGTTTTACACACTATTTATAACATGCCTTCAAATACACTGACCGCCGTGATTTCCCGAATTAAAATTTTAGGGCGGCTAAATGTTGCGGAAAAGCGTAAACCACAAGATGGTCGTTTAAAAACACGGACACCGAAAGGACAAGAAACCGAGCTACGTTTATCGACCTTGCCAACTGCATTTGGCGAAAAACTGGTGATGCGTATTTTCGATCCAGATGTATTGGTACGTTCTTTTCAGCAACTGGGTTTTGATCAGTCTTTATTACAGCAATGGCAGCGCATTACACAAAATAGTCACGGCATTATCTTAGTCACGGGGCCAACAGGTTCGGGTAAAACCACCACGCTATATTCTTCTTTAAAGCAGCTCGCAACTGACCAAGTCAATGTCTGTACCATTGAAGACCCGATTGAAATGCTAGAGCCTAGTTTTAACCAAATGCAGGTCAATAATGCAATTGATCTAGGTTTTGCCGATGGTGTACGTGCTTTAATGCGACAAGACCCCGACATTATTATGATTGGGGAAATTCGTGACCAAGACACTGCAAATATGGCTATTCAGGCTGCACTCACAGGGCATTTGGTATTATCAACTTTACATACCAATGATGCACCGTCTAGTTTGACCCGTTTACACGATTTAGGTGTGCAACCCTTTTTAACAGCAGCGACTATTTTAGGTGTATTGGCACAGCGTTTAGTGCGACAGCTTTGTCCGCACTGTAAGCAACAGACTCATATTAATGAAGATGAATGGCAACACCTAACATTTGACTACATTATGGAAATGCCAGAAAAAGTTTATCAAGCAGTAGGGTGTGAACAGTGTCGACATACTGGTTATAAAGGTCGAGTCGGTATTTATGAGTTTATGCCTGTTAGTCTTGAGCTTAAGCATCTGGTTGGTAGTCATGCGACATTAAATGAATTAAGAAGCCAAACTAAAAAAGAAAGTGTAGAGCCTTTGAGAATTGCTGGAGCGCACAAAGTCATAGAAGGGCTTACCACTTTAGAAGAGGTGTTACGCGTTGTACCTTTAAATTAAATTTTTCTTAAGATTCACCTCATCTATGCTTGTTGTACTTATGTCATTCCAAGATGTAATCAAATAGGTGATTTTATGAAAATATTTAAAGCGATCTTGATGACTGCTGGTTTGGCAACTGCTGGCATGGTTATGGCAAATATACCTTTGAACCATGCAGCAATTACTCCAGCAACCGTAACGACTGTTAAGCAAGCTTTAACAGCAAAAGACAATACGCCTGTAAAACTGCATGGCCAAGTGGTGAAATCTTTAGGGGATGAAAAATATCAGTTCCGTGATAAAACGGGCACTATTACCATTGATGTAGATGATGAACTTTGGCAAGGTCATCCTATTTCCCCAACGACTAATATTGGTCTAGTGGGTGAAGTCGATATAGACCTTAAGCCGTTAAAACGTGTAGAAATTGATGTAGAACAAGTCCAGTTCTAACATTGGATTTTACTTATACGATTTATAGCCGCACAAATGATGCGGCTTTGCTTTTTTAATAAAGGCTTGGCAAGATCAGGTCAGAATATAACAGGAAAAATAGATGAGAATTTTGCTTGCAGAAGATGATCGCTCTCAAGCGGAAAGTATTCAATCTTGGTTAGAGTTAGACGGTTATCAAGTCGATTGGGTTGAAAGAGGCGATTATGCCCTTACAGCAATTGAGCAGCATGACTATGACTGTATTTTGCTTGATCGGGGTCTACCACAACTCGCGGGTGAAAAAGTCTTAACAACAATCCGTTATAAACAAAAAAATGTACCTGTCATTTTTATTACAGCACGTGACAGCATTCAGGACCGAGTAGAGGGGCTAGATTTAGGTGCAAATGATTATTTGGTTAAACCTTTTAGCTTAGAAGAGTTATCAGCCCGTATCCGAGCTCAATTACGCAAACAAACCTTGGGTCAGCAATCGGTTTTAATATGGGGAGATTTACACCTTGATACTCAAGCGAAGGTTGTATTATTGGCGGGAAACACTATCGATTTAACAGCAAAAGAGTTTCAAATCTTACGCAAGCTGATGGTTCATCCTGAACATATTATTACTCGTGATCAATTAGAAGAAGCGCTCTACGCATGGGGTGACGAGATTGAAAGTAATGCAATAGAAGTTTTTATTTATCAACTTCGAAAAAAAATCGGAAGTAGCAGTATTAAAACCATACGGGGACTAGGCTACCGTATGGGAGATTTAAAATGAAATCGAATCGTTCTTCTTTGCAGTCCCAACTGGTTAAAACCACCATGTGGAGCAGTATCGTGGTGGGGCTGCTCGCTTTAAGCTTACTCACCATATTTTCGATTTATCACAACATGTCAGTGCAAGATGAAATCATGGATGAAATTTCAGATACCTTGCTGGTTTCTGATCTCTCTAAACATTCTATGAAACAGTTTGACGAGCTCAGTGATGAATTTGATATTCAATATGAATTATTAAACTCTGGTCAATTACTTACCCATTCTCACACCTATCAACACGAACTTTTTGAACAAGGCAACTTATCAAAAGGTTTTTCATACTTTTGGTTTGATGGCCAGTTATGGCGTAGTCTGGCCACACAACAAAAAGATTCAGAGCTGCAAGTTGAAGTCTTTCAGCCCATGAGTACTCGTGTAGAAGAGGTACTCAAAGCACTCGCTGGATATAGCGGTCTTATGGTTTTGTTTTGGTTATTACAATGGGTGATTGTAAGTTGGCGTACCGAACAACAATTGGCGGCTCTCAATCTACTCTCTAAACGTATCGCTCAAAAAACTGCATCAAATTTAGAACCAATTCAAGACCCAGATGTCATTACAGAAATTCAACCAGTCATAGATGCTTTAAATCAGTTACTTGCAAGACTTCAAAGAGCACTCGTTGCCGAACAGCGCTTTACCGCAGATGCTTCACATGAGTTACGTTCTCCGTTATCTGCCATACAAATGCGCCTTCAGGTTTTACAACGCAAATATCAGCATGTTCCAGAACTTGACCAAGACTTTGAGCGGATCCAAGAAGACGTTTCAAGAAGTACAAAAATTCTTGAAAATTTACTCCTTCTGGCACGTTTGGAGCCTAATGAAACAGAGCAACCAGAACTCTTTAAGAGTGTCATTGATTTAAACCATGTATTGGCTCGAGTAGTTGAAACCGTAAATATTGATGCACAAGCCAAACAAATGGTGATTGAGACCAATGTTTTGTCAAATGAAACCAAAATGTTTGCGAACGAAGAATTACTGTTCATTGCCTTTAGAAATCTATTTGATAATGCTATTCGCTATAGTCCTACTTTGGGATTTATTCATGTTGAACTCAGTCAGTTTCAGCAACAACTGAAAATTTCTATAGAAGACACTGGAAATGGCGTAGATGATGAAGTTTTAAGACGTCTAGGGCAGCGTTTTTTTCGTGTATTAGGTACACAGCAACAAGGTTCAGGGTTAGGGCTGTCAATTACTAAAAAAATTATTCAACTCCATGGTGGTGAACTGCAATTTATGCATGCAAGCCAAGGTGGTTTAAAAGTTGAAGTGACATTGCCTTTTAATTATGAAATACAAAAATAGCATGGTTGCCCATGCTATCCATTTTTTGTTTTCCCACGAATATTATTGAAACGCGAGGATCGTTCTTATTTAGTTAAAATGAGACGGTTATTGCGAGTAAGGCGTAAGCGGTATTCCTCGCCAGCATGCATAATTCGAATTTCACGACCTAATGCAAATAGGTTGTTAGAATGTAGCATTGGTAAGGCATGAGCTGAGTCAGTGTTACGAGTAAATAAGCTAAAAGGTGCGTTCATTTGTTGTGCTCCGTGGTATATTCTTGAACGATTTAAATGATAATCATTATCGAATAGATCTGTCAATGAGATTTTAAAGAATTTATAAATTGATAAAATTTGCTTACACTTGAGAAAAATTTGAGTGAGTAGAACAATGCCTAAACCGATCGTCGATGTTGCAATAGCTATCTTAATTCATCGCGGAAAAATATTAGTTGGATGGCGTGGAGAACAGCAGCATCAAGGTGGAAAGCATGAGTTTCCTGGAGGAAAGGTTGAGCAGGGTGAAACACCAGAAGAAGCTTGCCGCCGTGAAATTTATGAAGAAGTCGGTATTGGTTTAAAAGAATGGCATCAATTTGATTATATTCACCATGAGTATGATGACCTTATCGTCAACCTTCATTTGTTCCATAGCTATGTACCTGATGAATTATTAAATCTTATTCATCAGCCTTGGACATGGTACACACGTGAACAGCTACTTCAATTAAACTTCCCGAAAGCCAATAAAGACATTATTAAAAGATTGTATTGGCCGCATTTTATTAAAATTAGCTCTACGCTGACACCAGCCGAAAATGATGAAACTTTAGTGTATTGGCGTAGTGAAAAAGATAGCTTTGATCAGGCAGATCTAGAAAAATTAGCTCTTTTAGATACAGATCAGCTTTCAAAATTAATCTTGAATATCGATGTTTGGCACAAGCTAAAACCTGAGTTAAAAAGTCATATAAAAACTGTACATCTTAAGCAGTCTCAATTAATGAGTTTGCATAAAGGCGACTTAGAGGTGGGAGTACGTTTTATTGCTGCTTGCCACGATGCAGTTTCTTTACAGCATGCTCAGCAAATTGGCTGTGATGCTGTTTTTATAAGTCCTGTCAAAGTAACAGAAACTCATCCAGATGCGAATGCATTAGGATGGGATCGTTTAACTGACTTGATTGAGAAATGCCAGATTCCCGTGTTTGCTTTGGGAGGCATGAGTCCTGATGATTTAGCCACAGCACAGCAACATGGTGCGTATGGCTTGGCGGGTATTCGTAATTTTTAATAAGACATAAAAGCATTAAAAGCTAGAGCGCTTTTAATGCTTGCTGTGCTTCCTGAACAGTTTTTGGATTATTACGCTGTTGCCCAGCTTTTAAAATGGTTAGCCAAAGCTGTTTTTTCATTGCTTGGCTCTGAGCAAAGCTTAAACCGCGTCTAGCAAGAGATTCAGCATTAGCATATTGCTGTTTATGATTTGCCGTGAGTGCAAGAAATAAATAAGTCTCAGCCGCCTGTGGTGCTAAACGCTGCGCTTGAAGAGCATAGCGCTCAGCCTCCGACCATTGCTGGTTTTTGTAAGCTTGCTCAGTTTTTTGCATTAATGTTTTAAAAGCAGGTAACTGGCTTCCATCATCATTAAAGCGTTGGGACTTTTTCTGCTGAGGAACAATCACTTGTAAACTTTTACGTTGAATATCTGGATGATCATAAGGTGTAATTTTTACACCAGATGGCGTCTCAGTATTCTTTTTCTCGGTAACAGGCGGTGTTTTCTCTTTTGGGGCTGAATGATCCGGTAAAGTTGTACAGCCGACCATAAGTACAGCACCAATATAAAAAACACCTTTCTTTAACATATCCTGTTTCCTGTCAACGCTTAGTTGTTATAACTACCACTAGAAATCACATGTGAGTTATTCGACAGATCTTGTTCCATCTGGTTTTCACTCTCACGAATATAGCTATCGCTATTATCCGGTTGAGAAGCTGGTGCTGTGTTATCACTTTGTGGTGCGTATGTTGGATCAACTTGATAATACGGTGCTCCACATGGCGTAGCACGATGTGGAACTGTATGTGTCAGCATAGGGATATACATTGCACCAGCACACGCCTGTGCTGATAAATCACCTGTTGCATGGTCAATCCATTGCCACTGTACAGTGTCTGGCTGACGTAAATTTACCGGTGTTTGACGTAATTGTTTCATCACATTAATCCACACCGGCAATGCACCAGATGAACCTGTTAAGCCAGTCACTTTGTTGTCATCTAGACCTAACCATACTACAGCGACATGGTTACCCGAATAGCCGGCAAACCATGAGTCACGTGTATCGTTAGTCGTACCTGATTTACCAGCCAATTTTAAAGTAGGAGGTAAGCTGTTATACGCTGCGCGGCCCGTACCTGATGACATGACCTGTTGTAGGCCATAGTTCATGATATAGCCAACCGACGGGTCAATGGTTTGTTGTACGTTTAGGCCATAACGATCAAGTAAACGGCCATTTGCATCTACCACAGAACGAATCGCACGAGTTGGATATTTGAAACCACCTGTAGCGAAGTTTTCATAGATACCGAGTACTTCCATTGGTGACATATTAACTGCACCAAGGAAAATAGAAGGGTAGGCAGGAATTGGTGATTCAACGCCAAATTTTCTTAAGTTATTGGTAAATGTAGATAACCCAAATTCTTGACCTATACGAACAGCAGAAAGGTTATAAGAGTTTGCTAAGGCTTCACTTAAACTTACAATGCCATGACCACCGCCACTATAGTTTTTCGGTGTCCAGCTTTTACCACCATCTACAGGAATACTGATTGGTGCGTCTTCAATTTTACTAGCCCAGTTATAACGTCCA
The DNA here is from genome assembly GCF_044538495.1 of Acinetobacter sp. ABJ_C4_1. Lineage (NCBI taxonomy): Bacteria > Pseudomonadati > Pseudomonadota > Gammaproteobacteria > Moraxellales > Moraxellaceae > Acinetobacter > Acinetobacter sp. ABJ_C4_1. Next base: position 224,272 of record NZ_JBIUCQ010000001.1, read on the forward strand.
GACTCAATTGCACTTAAATAGATAACTGGCTTCAATAAAGAACCGACTTGACGTTTTGCATCTAAGGCGCGGTTAAAGCCAGTAAAATCTTGAGTTGAGCCAACGGCTGCAATTAACTCGCCATTTTCAGGATGTGCAATCAGTACTGCACCTTGTAAGTTTTTCAAGCGGGCAGGGTTACTTTGAGTCAGACGTTCTACAGAAGCTTTAAATGCATCTTGAACCTGAGTTTGAGCAATAGGGTCCAGGGTCGTAAAAATACGTAATCCTTGATTGGTTAAATCGCTTTCTTGATATTCGGTACGTAACTGACGACGCACAATATCTAAGAAGTCAGGGAATTTTGCAGGACCTAAGCTTGGTTTGCTTAGCACATTTAAAGGACGTGCAATTTCAGTTTCATATTCTGCTTGAGTTAAATAACCCATTACACGCATGTTATTTAAAACTGTATCACGACGATTTTTTGCTCCTTCAGGATTTTTCCAAGGGTTATATAAAGATGGACCTTGAACCAAACCGACTAAATAAGCTTGTTGCGCGACATTCAGTTCACGAAGTGGTAAACCAAAATAAAACTGTGAAGCCAAGCCATAACCATTGATTGAATAGTTACCGTTTTGGCCTAAATTTACTTCATTTAAATAAGCTTCTAAAATTTCATCTTTGCTGTAATGCAACTCAATGAGTAAAGCCATTAGGGCTTCATTCACTTTACGTTTAAGTGTGCGTTCAGGGGTTAGATAGAAGTTCTTAACTAACTGTTGTGTCAGGGTTGAACCACCTTGGCGACGTCCTCCAGTTACATTACTCACCAAAGCACGGGCCGTACCACGAATTGAAATACCGTGATGGTGGTAGAAATTACGGTCTTCTGTAGAAATTAAAGCTTCAATAAGTGGTTTAGGAACATTATTGAGTTTGATTAGAACGCGGTCTTCATTATGCTGAGGATAAATTCCCCCAATCAGCATAGGTTCTAAACGAGCCACACCTGTCGAAGAAGGTTTGGTACTGCGTACCTCCGCAACTTGGTCGTTTGCAAAGCTAAGTTCTAAAACTTGTTCAGGTTCTACACTATCACCATAGTCGAAACCGCGAGTATGTACATACATGTTGCTACCTTGAGCAACAAAGGTTCCAGACTTGTCATAATTACTTGAAGTTTTGTAACCTAATAATTTTAATTCTTGAGTAAAATTTGCTTGAGTAATAGGTGCATTATTATAAATTTCCAAAGGCCGAGCGAACACTTTGGCAGGAATGTCCCAGCGCTGTCCTTCAAATTTTTCACGGATAATATTATCTAAACGAATCAGATAGATACTAAGAGCAATAAAAGCACCAATCACCAATATGGAAAAAATTAGTGCGAAGAAACCGATACCACGTTCAAACTTCATATAAATGAGATAAAACCCTAAACAATACGTTAATGATGCGATAGCTTGTCATCAATTTGCAATGATAAAACTGTGAATAAATGGAAAACTTAGATTGAATTTTACAGCATCTTGTTGTTATGTTTTTTTAAATTAATCAGGTTAATGTTATGATAGCGTAGAATCGCAGCGGAGCTTACTCATTCGTGCAAATTTCACATAAGTCCTTCAGAAACGTCGGGTTAATTGGTCGACCGGATAAATCATCAGTTGTAGAAACACTATGTTTAATTCATGACCATTTGCTAAGTTTAGGCCTAAACCCCATTTTTGATCAGGAAACTGCCGAATTAGTGCCCTATGATCATGCACAAGTTGTTAGTCGTCACTTATTAGGTGAAGTTGCTGATCTGGTGATTGTAGTCGGTGGAGATGGTTCTTTGCTTCATGCAGCTAGAGCTTTAGTTCGCTACAATACACCTGTTATTGGTATTAACCGTGGGCGTTTAGGGTTTTTAACCGATATTAAGCCTGCGGAAGCTATTTTTAAGCTTGATCAGGTTCTACAAGGTCATTTCCAACTTGATCGCCGTTTCTTGCTTGAAATGGAAGTACGTACCAATGGTGAAGTTATTTATGATGCAATTGCTTTAAATGACGTCGTACTACACTCAGGTAAGTCGGTACATATGATCGACTTTGAACTCAATATTGATGGTCAATATGTTTACCGTCAGCATAGTGATGGTTTAATTGTGTCGACGCCAACTGGTTCGACTGCTTATGCACTGTCGGGTGGTGGTCCAATTTTACATCCGAGTATGGATGCGATTGCATTAGTTCCTATGCACCCCCATACATTATCTTCACGCCCAATCGTAGTTGGTGGGCAAAGTGAAATTAAAATTGTTATTCGCGAAAATCGAGTGTTACCGATGGTGAGTGCAGACGGACAACATAGCGTATCGCTCAATGTTGGCGACAGTTTGCACATCCGTAAACACCCATTTAAATTAAGTTTATTACACCCACCAGGTTATGATTTCTATATGGCTTGTCGTACCAAACTGGGTTGGAACCAAGATTTTGAATCTTTTCAAAGAGATGAATCATGAATATTGAACAAATGCTATCTGTTTTAAACCCTGAAATTGTAGAGCGTTTAAAAACAGCAGTAGAAATTGGTAAATGGCCAAATGGTGTTGTTTTAACGAAAGAACAGCGCGAAACATGTATGCAAGCTGTGATTGCTTGGGAGTTAAAGAACTTACCGGAAGAACAGCGTAGTGGTTATATTGACCGCGGAACGAAAGAAGAGGGTGAAGAGTGTGATGATGATCATCACAAGCATGAGCCTGAGTTTAAACCGATTCGTTTTGTTTAAAACTTAATAAGACAGAAAAATTATTTTTGGTTATTCCATACAGCCTTATATAGCATGTTTTTCATAACTTATAGCATATAGGCTTTTATTACTTTTGAAGGATCAAAAGTAACCAAAAATCCTCTGTATCACTGACGATACTTCCTGTATCGCAGTGATACGGTCGACATCCATGTCGACTTTCACGATAGCATCTGTTAACTACGAATTAAGATTGCTTAAATTTCGTGTTTCCCATAGCACTTTTGCTTTTTGCATCGCTTCTTCAAAGCTAGCAACAACGCCCATCGTATATAACGCAATACCCATGGTTTCTGTTACGGCCATTTCACCATATTCATGATGCTGCTGACCAAGCCAGACAGCTTTAAACGTCGCTAAATCTAACTCTTCTTCAATTGGGCTACGTTCAGGCGTAAGCTTTGGTAACTCATGTTCATAGAGTTCACCATTTTTAATACCGCAAATGAGTGTTTTAGCATCTGGGTTTCGCTCAAATTCACCGCCTTCACCTTTAATGACTGCACTATTTTGATAGCCTAAGCGAAGCGCACTATGCTGATGAGAAGTTCTATAAGCCGGATGGAATATCGCTTGTAAGGTGGCTTTCGCGTTAAATGGGTTAATGAGACGGGCTAAAGTATGAATAGGAGAGCGTAAACCCATGACATTTCTTAAAGAAATTAAATCACTTAAAACAGGTGAAATTACTTCTAAAGGTAAGTAAGCAAAATTATGTTCGGCCAATTGTGTACGGACTTCTTGTTCAGAATGGCAAATTTTATAATCTAAATATTCTAAAACTTGTTCGGTATAGACTCGGTTAATTGTATGGCCAGAAGCGCCGTGCATAATGATTTTGTAGCCATGATGAGCAAGTGTCAGGGCAGCCAATAAAAACCAAGGATAATGTTTACGCTTGCCTGCATAAGATGACCAGTCTAGGTCAACGTCTAAAGGTTGAAAATTAAGTTGGTCTTTGGTGGCTTGTACAAAGCCCGCAAGCTCATCAATGGACTCTTCTTTAACACGTAGTAGCATTAAAAAAGCACCCAACTGAACATCAAGAACTTCGCCTTTTAAAATCATGGTAAAAGCTTGATAGGCTTCTTCATAACTCAGTGATCGAGATCCGGTTTTCCCCTTACCTAAAATACGGACATATTGAGCAAAGGGATGTTCAGCATCTTTATAGATATTACGTTTAGTATTCATGTCAATTCAAAACAGTAAAAATAAGGGGTAGGCAGCTCAAAATGAAATGTCTACAAGGACTTATCAATATGACATAAAAATCTGCTGAAAAAATATCAAAAGTGTTTCTCATACTAAAGTCTTAAGGCTGCATGAGTGTTTTTTGTGCGTATTAGCCAAAATTTTAACCGAATCGTGATTTAATTCGAGTAAACTTTCATGTGCTTTTTTGAGCACTCATATCATAATTTTCTGTGATTCTCCTATATCTTCAGCTTTTTATTGAAAAAGTAAGAGGTTATTTCTGGCTACTCAAAGTGGTTGGAAACTTCAGGTATTCTCCTGTTTTAGAAAACAGCTTTTTTGTTTTCGTTGAGGTAGTAGGAAGGTTTTTTGTTATTAAAAAACCGTTTCCCTTTTGCGGTGTTCATGTGAAAGGTTAGGGCTGTGTATTCGTAAAGAATAGACGTTTCATTTTGATATTTCCAACGGACTTGGAAATATAGATTGAAGTAAAGTTATGGCTAAAAAACCGATTTATAAATCACTTTATTTTCAAGTGATTATTGCGATTATTGCGGGTGTTTTGGTAGGGCATTTCTCACCAAGTACAACGCAAATTGTTAATGGTGTCGAACATCATATTCCAGGTTTAGGTGAGCAACTCAAGCCATTAGGTGATGCTTTTATTCGTTTGATTAAAATGATCATCGCACCTGTTATTTTCTGTACAGTGGTCAGTGGTATTGCTGGTATGGAAAGTATGAAGTCAGTTGGTAAAACTGGCGGTGTTGCGTTGTTATACTTCGAGATCGTTTCAACAATCGCACTTCTGATTGGCCTTGTGGTGATTAACATTGCAAAGCCAGGCGTAGGAATGAATATTGATCCTGCGACTCTGGACACTTCAGGTATCCAAAAATACGTCACTTCTGGTGAGTCACAATCTACCGTTGATTTCTTAATGCATATCATCCCAGATACAGTGGTGGGTGCATTTGCAAATGGTGAAATCTTACAGGTCCTTCTTTTTGCAATTCTATTTGGTTTTGCACTGCATAAGTTAGGTGATGCAGGACGTCCAGTATTAAAGTTAATTGATCAAATTGCACATGTGTTCTTTAACATTGTAAATATGATCATGAAGCTTGCTCCACTAGGTGCATTCGGGGCAATGGCGTTTACCATTGGTAAATATGGTGTGGGTTCACTGGTACAGCTAGGTCAGCTCATCCTCTGTTTCTACATTACCTGTTTATTATTTATTTTCTTGGTATTAGGAACGATCAGCCGTTTAAGTGGATTTAGCATTCTTAAGATGGTGCGTTTGATTCGTGAAGAACTCTTAATTGTACTCGGTACATCTTCTTCTGAGTCGGTCTTGCCACGTATGCTACGTAAGCTTGAAATCGCAGGTTGTGAAAAGTCTGTAGTTGGTTTAGTCATCCCAACAGGTTATTCATTTAACCTTGATGGTACTTCAATTTATTTGACGATGGCTGCAATCTTTATTGCTCAGGCAACAAATACGCAGCTTGATATCCAACATCAAATTACTTTGCTTTTGGTACTTTTAATTTCATCTAAAGGTGCGGCAGGTGTAACGGGCTCTGGCTTTATTGTTATGGCGGCAACTTTATCTGCTGTTGGTCATATTCCAGTTGCAGGTTTGGCATTGATTTTAGGTATTGACCGTTTCATGTCAGAAGCACGTGCTTTAACGAACTTAGTTGGTAACTCTCTAGCAACGATTGTGGTTGCGAAATGGGTCGGTGCATTAGATAAAGATAAACTAAATGATGCACTGAATAATCCAGATGAAGTAGATAGAAAAATGCTTGAGCAAAAAAGTGTAATTGCTGAGGCATCTCACTAATCATTTATCGTAATAAAAAAGGAGGCTAAGCTTCCTTTTTTATTGGCTGACTGAAAAGTACAGTGTAAATGAGCAGCTATGCCATGACAGTAACTAAAAAAATGATTAGCATGCACAGCAATGAGATTCGATAAAACAATAAAGCCGAAGGAAAATATTATGTTGGCATATGATGCAGATTTAGAATTATTCCGTGATAATTTTAAACGTTTTATGAATGAGCATATTGCTCCACATTACGACCAATGGGAACGTGAAGGAATTATGCCGCGTTCAGTTTGGAATCAACTGGGCGAAAATGGCTTTTTGTGTGTGGATGTCCCAGAAGAATATGGCGGTTATGGGGTTCCAACTTACTATTCATTAATGTTAGTTGAAGAGTCTGCTCGAGCCGGTTTTTGTGCATTATCAACGGCTATTTCTTGTCACTCTGAAATTGCTGCACCTTATATTTTACATATTGGGACAGAAGAGCAAAAACAATACTGGTTGCCGAAAATGGTAACTGGTGAAGTAGTTGGAGCAATTGGTATGACGGAACCGGGTGCTGGTTCAGACTTACAATCAATGCGTACCAGTGCCATTTTGCAAGATGACCATTATTTGCTAAATGGTTCTAAAACATTTATTTCAAATGGGCAACATGCTGACCTTGTGGTGCTTGCAGTAAAAACTGATCCTCAAGCGCGTGCGAAAGGGGTGTCGTTATTATTGGCAGATACTCATCTGGAAGGCTTTAAGAAAGGTACCAACCTAGACAAAATCGGTCTGCATTCTCAAGATACTTCTGAGCTATTTTTTGACAATGTTAAGGTTCCTAAAAACCAGTTACTCGGTCAAGCTGGACAAGGTTTTGCTTATTTAATGCAAGAGTTACCACGTGAGCGTACCGCTATTGCATCTACCGCAATTGGCGCTATTCGTGGTGCAATTGATTTGGCAACTGCTTATGTAAAAGAGCGTCATGCATTTGGGCAACCTATTTCACAGTTCCAAAATACGCGTTTTGTTCTGGCACAAGCAAAAATTGATGAGCTTGCTACAGCTGCTTTTTATGAGAGAAACGTTGCTCTATATCAAGAAGGTAAACTTGATGTTGAAACTGCAGCGGCGCTTAAAAGCTTCAGTACAGATATGCAAATGAAAGTGGCTGACAACTTGCTACAACTTTTTGGTGGTTATGGCTATATGACTGAATATCCGATTTCACGTTTCTTTGTAGATGCTCGTATTCAGCGTATTTACGGTGGTACAAATGAAATTATGAAAGAAATCGTAGCGCGTGGATTAATTGGCAAAGCCTAATTAAATAGGTAATATAAAAAAGCCTACCTTTGAGTAGGCTTTTTTATATTACCTATTTATTAGTTCGATGAATGACAGGATAGTCTTGTTGTTTCGGTAATTGCTGTAATGCATGATTGATCTTTCTTAAAAACTCATCGGCTTCATCTTGATGAAATGAATCTTCGGTGTATTCACTACGTTCTTGAAAGACGACACCACAACCCGTTATTTTCATATTTTCAGGATTAAATGACCAGTCATTTGGATTCTTTAAGTTAATGTTTAAATCACTTTCACAGCTTTTCCATAAACGTAAAAACTCATTTGATAACTCAGTATTAAATCCTCGTGCTGGATAGACCGAGAAGCCTTTCATTTCGGGATTAGAAAACTGTATAAACATGTCTACTGGCATACCACCCCAAATGATTGCAGTATCTGTTGGTAAAGTAATGCCGGATAAATTTTTCTCTTTTAAAGCATGTGTTTGCTCAAATTTCTGCCTGAAGTGTTGCGACTGATAGGTCAGCTTAGTTTGAGCTGGGATTGGAATACCACGAACTTGATTGTTGATAGTCGTCATATAGTACGGAGAATTATCTCTACCATTGCATCCTGCGATTATTGGACAACCGCCACAAGCCGTTAAACTAAAACTTGTAATACCCAGTAAGCCTAAAACAATAATTTTATTCATTCTATTTTACTGTTGTTATGACATATTGGGTCAGTATAACCAATCTATGCATTAAGAGGTCTATCTTTAAGAACAACGAAATAATCGTTTTAAAAGTTGAGTAATTTTGTATTCAGTAGTCTTGTGCTTCTACTCATCAATTAAAGATTTATAGCTTTCTAGGTTTTGACATGAAGCAAACATAAGTGCTTATGGGAAGAGCGGATACAGATTTGTCATGTATTGCTGAGTTAGAGTTCTAAAAATACCGATAAGAAATAGAGTAAGTAAAATAATAAATGAAAATCATTATCAAATAAAGTAATCTTATAGACAGGTTCGAGAGCGATTAACGAAAAAAGCCAATACACCGATATTGCCTAACAAATCAAAGCCGACTATTGTTATACTCTCGTTTAAAAGATGATTTTGCTGAGGCTGCATTCCAATGATCAACGATGATCAAAACAAAACGACTTCTCTTAGTTTAGAACAAATTCGCGAAGATATTGATAGCGTAGATCAACAGATTCAAGAATTATTAAATCGCCGCGCAAGCCTTGCTGAAGCTGTTGCGAAAGCTAAATTTGCTTCTGAAGAGAATCCTTTGTTTTATCGTCCTGAACGTGAAGCACAAGTTTTACGTAAAGTTATGGAGCGCAATCAGGGGCCTCTATCTGATGTCACCATGGCGCGTCTGTTCCGTGAAATTATGTCTGCTTGCCTTGCTTTAGAAGCGCCGCAAAGCATTGCATTTTTAGGACCAGAAGGTACTTTTACTCAATCTGCTGTACTTAAACATTTTGGTAAAGATGCAGTTGTTCGTCCACTACCAACAATTGATGAAGTGTTCCGTGAAGTGGAAGCGGGTAGCGCTCATTATGGTGTAGTTCCGGTTGAAAACTCATCTGAAGGTATTGTAAACCATACTTTAGATTGTTTTAAAACATCGAATTTAAATGTGATTGGTGAAGTTGAATTACGTATTCATCATCAATTTCTAGTCTCTGAAAATACACGTAAAGACAGTATTAAACAGATTTATGCACACCAACAAACTTTGGCTCAATGTCGTCAATGGTTAGACGCGCATTATCCGGGTGTTGAACGTGTTGCTTTAAACTCAAATGCAGAAGCTGCACGTCGTATTCGCAACGAATGGCATTCAGCAGCGATTGCATCAGATATTGCAGCAGGTATGTATAACCTTGAAATTTTACATAGCAATATTGAAGATAATCCGGAAAATACCACTCGTTTCTTAGTCATTGGCCGTGAAAAAATTCCACAAAGTGGCAATGACAAAACTTCATTATTAATTTCAGCACATGACCGTGCTGGTGCTTTATTAGAAATTTTAGCGCCGTTTGCAAAACATAATATTAGCTTAACAAGTATTGAGACCCGTCCAGCATTACCTGAAAAATGGGCATATGTATTCTTTATCGATTTAGAAGGACATATCGATCAAGAAAATGTTGCAGCAGCAATTAATGATATTCGTCCAATGGTAAAAGAGCTTCGTATTTTAGGTTCTTATCCTGCTGCTGTTCTCTAATTACTCATGTTGGAATAATGACATGCATCAAGATGGGCATGTCATTATGCTTAAAAACAAATTGCTCAAAGGTTTAAATCACTTTGAGCAAAAGCAAAGTTGAAGTTATGTCACAACCCCTATTTAAAAAAGTTGCATTTATTGGTTTAGGACTCATCGGGTCGAGTTTGGCACGGGTTATTGTTGCTGAAAAGTTGGCGACAACTATTGTGGCTTCTACACGCTCACAAAAAACTTTAGAAGATGCAAAGTCACTTGGCTTAATACAACAAGGATTTTCTGATCCTGTAGAGGCTGTGAAAGGGGCAGATTTAGTTGTTTTGGCCTTGCCAGTACGTGCAACACAAAAAGTGCTTGAGCTAATTAAACCTTATTTGACAGAAACCACGATTGTAACTGATGTGGGAAGTACAAAAGGTAATGTCGTCGATGCAGCAAAAGCTGTATTTGGTGAAGATTTACCAGCAGGTTTTGTACCAGGACATCCTATTGCTGGTAGTGAGCATACGGGCGTTCATGCAGGTAAGGTCGATTTATTTGCAAATCACAAAGTTATTTTAACGCCGTTACCAACAAGTGCAGAATGGGCTGTTGATAAACTAATTCAACTTTGGTCTGCTGCTAAAGCTGAAGTCATTTGTATGGACGTTGCCAAGCATGATGAAGTTTTAGCACATACAAGTCATTTACCGCACTTGATGGCATTTAATTTGGTTGAGCAACTTGCAAACCGTGAAGATAACCTTGATATTTTCCGCTATGCAGCAGGTGGCTTTCGTGACTTTTCACGGATTGCAGCTAGTGATCCACAAATGTGGCATGACATTTTCTTTGCCAATAAAACAGCCATATTAAATGCTGTAGATGGCTTCGAAAAGCAACTTACCGTACTTAGAAAATTGATTGAAAAAGAAGACTCTCATGCATTAATGGGTTTACTCGGCCATGCTCAGGCAGCACGTCAGCATTTCAATCATATGTTAGCCAAAAAACCTTTAATGGAGAAAAATAAGGTGACACAGCAATTCAGTATCTTACCGGGAAATAAGGCATTTAGAGGTAAATTTACCGTACCGGGTGACAAATCTGTGTCACATCGCTCCATTATGTTTGGTGCTATTGCCGAAGGCACTACGCATGTAACTGGCTTCCTTGAAGGTGAAGATGCTTTAGCAACTTTACAAGCTTTCCGTGATATGGGTGTAAGCATTGAAGGCCCTAAGAATGGGGAAGTGACCATTCATGGCGTAGGTATGCATGGTTTAAAAGCACCAGCGAGTGCCTTGTATATGGGTAACTCTGGAACGAGCATGCGTTTGCTTTCAGGCATGTTGTCAGCACAAAAATTTGATTCAGTGATGACAGGTGATGCATCACTTTCTAAACGTCCAATGGAGCGTATTGCTAAGCCATTACGTTTAATGGGTGCGCAAATCCAGACAACAGGTGAGAAAGGTACACCACCTGTAAGTATTACTGGTGCTCAGCAATTAAAAGGCATTCAATACGACTTGCCAATGGCATCTGCTCAGGTGAAGTCGGGTATTTTACTTGCGGGCCTATGGGCTGAAGGTGAAACTTCGGTAACTGAGCCGGAACCAACTCGTGACCACACAGAGCGCATGCTTCGTGCATTTGGTTATGATGTTAAAACCGAAGGCAACAAAATCTCACTCGTTGGTGGCGGGAAATTAGTTGGTACTGATATTCAGGTTCCCTCTGATATTTCATCTGCTGCTTTCTTTATGGTGGGTGCTGCAATTACAGAAGGTTCCGATGTTGTTCTGGAAGCTGTAGGTATTAATCCAACACGTACTGGCGTAATTGAAATTTTAAAACAGATGGGTGCTGACCTGACTGTTGAAAATGAACGTATTGCTGGTGGCGAACCGATTGCTGATATTCATATTAAAGGTTCACGCACACTTAAAGGCATTCATATGCCGGAAGACCAAGTTCCTTTAGCAATTGATGAATTCCCGGCTTTATTTATTGCAGCAGCTTGTGCTGAAGGTCAAACTGTATTAACTGGTGCAGCAGAGCTTCGAGTGAAAGAGTCTGACCGTATTCAGGTCATGGCTGATGGCTTAAAAATCATGGGTATTGACTGTACGCCAACTGATGATGGCATCATTATCGAAGGTAAAGGCAAATCTGGCGATTGGTCACCAATCTTTGCTGGCGGTGAAATCGAGTCACATCATGACCATCGTATTGCCATGAGTTTTAGTATGGCAGGTCTTCGTAATTCTGGTCCGATTACAATTCATGGTACTGAAACTGTGGCGACAAGCTTTCCGACTTTCACGGAGTTGGCGAATCGTGCAGGCTTAACAATCGAAGTTAGCCAATAACTTTTGACCTAACACATTTTATAATTGCTAACACAATAGCAACGGCAGCAGCAGGCTAAAGGCTTGGCTGCTGTTTGTTTATTGCTTATGCTAAGCGCAGATAATGATAAAAGTGTTAGGACAAAGGATGAAAAAATTACAATTTATTGCCAGTTGCCCACAGCATGGTGTGCTTGATCATCCACCAAATGAATGCCATATCACTCAAGAATATGTAGCGGCTTTACTGTTTAAGCAATTGGGGCATTATGGTTTTGATGCGCAGCACATTGTGCATGAACATGAAAAAGTAGAAGTGAGTATTGATAATCATCTTTTGCCATTATCGATTACTTGCCAGAAAACAGACCATGAAGGGCATTTGATGTGTGAAATCTCTGCCAATCCTGATGAAGAACAAGACTGGTTTGAGAAAATCGAAACACAAAGCATTATTCGTCAGCTTGCACAGGCCGTTGAAAATAGTTTAAAGGCCGATCACAGCTTTTCAGCATTTGAATGGAAAAACTAAGCACACGATTGTTAAGACTTATTCATGAAGTACGGCTTTTTAGAAAAGTCGTACTATCTCTTTAGATTAAAGATAAAAATACAAAATCTTTCCCTAAATCGCTACCTATCTTTAATGCATTGTGTATATTGAAATTATTACGATATTTACATAATTAGAGTGTGGTTTTCATGACACAAGTTGATATTGCAGCGTTATCTCCTCAAGTGGTTTGGCAGCATTTTCAAACACTTTGCACTATTCCTCGCCCATCGAAGCATGAACAGCAACTTCGTGAGTTTTTAAGAAACTGGGCTGAAAGTCGGAATTTAGAAACTTACGTAGATAAAGTGGGGAATTTGATTATTCGTAAGAATGCAACTCTGGGTAAAGAACATGTATCTGGTGTTATTCTGCAAGGCCATCTAGATATGGTCACTCAAGCCAATACTGGCACAGTACATGACTTCTTTAAAGACCCGATCCAGCCAGTCCTCGAAGATGGCTGGTTAATTGCTAAAGATACTACTTTAGGTGCTGATAATGGCATTGGGGTAGCATTAGCTTTGGCAGTTTTAGACTCAAATGATATTGCTCATGGGCCAATTGAAGTTCTTTTAACAGTTGATGAAGAAGCAGGGATGAGTGGTGCGCGACTTTTACAGGCAGGTGTACTAAAAGGGAAGTGGCTATTTAATATTGATACAGAAGAGTGGGGCGAGCTATATCTCGGATGTGCTGGTAGTATTGATGTTGAAGTTGAGCAACCGCTTAATTATGAACCAATTCCTGAAAATTTGAATATTGTTAATATTCAGGTGGCTGGTCTTAAAGGTGGCCACTCTGGAGTAGATATCCATTTAGGACGTGGTAATGCCAACGTTATTCTGGCCCGTTTTTTAAATCAGCATTTAGCGAAGCTTGGTGGACGACTTGTTGAGTTTATAGGTGGTACAGCTCGTAATGCTTTACCTCGCGAAGCTGTAGCAACCATTGCCATTTCATCTAACCAATTGCCTGAATTAGAAAAATTACTCGCTGAATATCAAACGACATGGAAAAACCAATTACAGGGTATTGATGACAACCTGCAATTAACTATTCAGCCTAATAGTGCTGAAGTGACCGAAGTGATTGCTCAACAACAGCAAAATGAATGGTTGCAAGCTTTAGCAACAAGTCCTTATGGCGTTGCAAGTATGAGTCAGGTTCTATCAGATGTAGTTGAGACTTCAAATAATATTGGAGTGGTGAGACTAAATAGAGAAGGCGGAAAAGCTGTCTTAATGGTCCGTTCAATGGTGAACCAAGAAGCTCAAGACTTTGCAGAAAAAATTCAAAAACATTTCAGTCAATTTAATATCGCCTCTATACTCACACCATTAGTTTCAGGTTGGACACCAAATCCTGACTCGGCTGCTCTAAAGTGCTTACAGCAGGCCTATCAAAATGCATTTAATATTGAGCCAAATCTAAAAGTAATTCATGCAGGCTTAGAGTGTGGGATTATTGCCGAGCATTATCCACATCTACAAATGGTTTCTTTTGGACCGGATATTCAAGGTGCGCATGCACCAGGTGAACGAGTCAAAGTTGATACTGTAGAGAAATGCTGGAAGCTGTTGGTAACAGCTTTAGCATCTGTAGAGTAGTTTTTACAAATAAGAAGCTCAATTGTGAGCTTCTTAAACTTTAACTTTTACATGAAAATGATGCGGATTTAACTCGATAAACTCGATTTCACAATCAATAAATTTTTCAATCATGGCTGCTTGAGTACGAGTGTGTTCGCTAATACATTGTGCGGTGAATTCACCACCTTGACCTAGAGCTAAAGGTAGAAGTAATTGATCTGCCAAATACTCATCTACAACAGCCTGCGAAGATAAATATAGATTTACATCTTTTGCTAAATGATCAGCTATTTGCTCTGCACTTTTGCGCATCTCACCTAAAGCTGTAAACAGTTGAGTGTGATATTGATGAGCAACTTTCACATACATTGTATTGCCTTGGCTAATTCCATTTAAATGAAATTGTTGCTGAGAGCTTAAGTTTAGTTTTTTACTTAATGTGGTTAATTCACGTTGTGCTATCTGTGCTTCTTCTGAAAGATTTAATACTGCTGCAAAAGCTTCATTGCATTGCAAAGCACCACGATCTAATAAATTTAAGCTGATTCGATCTCGCCATGGTTGAACGATAATCTGAATTTCACCTGCACCAATTGGAAAAAAGCCAGCTTTATTTAATCTAAAATCGACGTTAATTCCAATCTTTGTTAGAGCAGGTAAAAAGCAGTGTTCAATAAAATCTGCTGTTGGTGCAAGTGGGTTATGTGTACCCCCTGAAATGGTGAGTTCGGTAGCTTCATTTTGTAATAACAAAACAGGTAGAAGCGTTTGTAAAACCAGTGTTGTACTACCCGCTGAACCGATTTGAAATTGATATTTACCACTTTGAACATGCTGAGGTGCGAAATATAAACGTTGGCTATGTAATTCAGCACCCTCTACATAAGCTTGGCTAATTTGTTGAGATGCTTGTACACAAACCAAATGTTGACGCATTAACCCTGGTTTTTTACGTCCTGCACGTATATTAATTAATTCAAATGCCTGACCTGTAATCATTGAAAGGGTAAGGGCGGTTCTTAAAATCTGTCCACCACCTTCACCTTGTGAGCCATCAATTTGAATGGCTTTTGGCATATTTGCCAAAACTGTGTTCACTTCTGTTTTCCTTATTTTCTAATTTAATGAACATACTGTCAGTACATGGTAATGCGAAGTAACGCGTGACTTTGCTTTTGACAAAGGTTTACTAGGTGCATAGTGCTGAGCCTGATAAGTGAATATCGATGCACGGCCCACATGCTGCCATAGCCGCCTGAATTATTTTCAATCCCTCAGATCGGAGTAACGCAGGATCTTGTACTCGCCCAGTATGTCCAAACTTTGATTGTGAAAATGATTTCACAAAATCTATTGTTTAATCGATTAGATCAATTTGCCAATTAGCAGCCTGAATTTTAACGTTTAAGTCACGGAGTTTCGCACTGATATCATCCGCCTGCTTTTGTAAGCTAGAAACAGGAATGACTTTCTTCCACTTAATTTCACGTGAGCTATAACGATCAGGTTCTCGATGTGTATTGGCAATCGCATCTATTAAAATCTTATGCTGTTCAGCATAACTATCGCGCAAGCTTAATAGGGACAACAATACTTTGCCATCTTCCAGTTTTGCTTGTGCATTGGTCAAGTGAATACGACAAATCAATTGATTGCTTTCCTGAGTTAAAGCGAATACTTGTTTGATGAGCTCATTTGGATCTTCACTAGGTTCATCACCTTCTTGTACCAATACATTGGCATTAATTCGTTGTTTTAACGAAGCAAGTTTTTTTTGTTGATCGCTTCGAAGTAAAAGTGCTTCTGCGAGTTTCATTTTATTTACCTTTTATTCAATATGTACAATTACTAAGTTCGAAATATCTTCTAATTGCATAGTAATTTTTGCACATTCAGTAATGTCTTCTAACGTTTCATCTTCATGCCAAGTTGTCATAAAACAATGATCGATTGGTGGTTGATAGTTATAAAGAACTAGATAGTTTTCATCTAGGACATCATCCCAAATAGAACACTCATATCCTGTAACCATCGCTTGAATACAATGTTTGGAATAGACAATCTGTTCACAAATCCAATTACGCCATTCAGGCAGAATTTGAGTACTTTCCACCACTAAGATGATGTAATAGGGCTGCTCAGGTAGAATCAGATGCTTTTCTTCATTTGCGCTGATTCTATGACTTCGAATATCTAAACAATCTTTTTCCATGATTAACCCTTTACACACACCACTTGTCTTAAGGTATAGACTACTTCAACCAAATCGCTTTGGGCTTTCATTACATCTTCAATCGGTTTATATGCCGATGGAATTTCATCAATAACAGTAGCATCTTTACGGCATTCCACACCTTCAGTTTGTGCAATCTGATCTTCCACAGTAAAACGTCGCTTTGCTTCAGTACGGCTCATAACACGGCCTGCACCATGCGAACATGAACAGAAAGATTCCTGATTTCCAAGTCCACGGACAATAAACGACTTCGCACCCATTGAACCTGGAATAATTCCGTATTCACCTAGACGCGCACGGACTGCACCTTTACGAGTGACCATTACTTCTTCACCGTAATGTTCTTCCTTTTCCACATAGTTATGGTGACAATTCACTGCTTCCAAACGTGCCTGAAAAGGCTTTGGTACAATAGTTGCCAAGGCTTTAATCGCAGATTGCATCATGATTTCTCGGTTCTTCATCGCAAAGCGTTGAGCCCAACCTACAGCAAACCAGTAATCATCAAAGTATTCAGTGCCTTCGACTAAATATGCTAAATCTTTATTTGGTAAATTAATAAAATGCTTCTGCATGTCTTTACGGGCAAGTTCGATAAAATGATTACCGATAGCATTTCCTACACCACGAGAACCCGAGTGCAACATAATCCAAACATGATCATGCTCATCTAAACAGATCTCGACAAAGTGGTTTCCAGTACCTAAAGTTCCTAAATGCTTGCGGTTGTTGGTGTTTTTTAAACGTGGATGTTTGGCACAAATGTATTCAAAATCTGCCACTAGATCGGACCAAGCTTGATCTACCATTTCTGGTGGAGTTTCCCATGACCCACGATCACGTCCGCGCTTAGTCATTCCGTGTGGGATTAAACGTTCAAGTTCAGTACGTAGAGCATGTAAGTTATCTGGTAAATCTGAAGCCGTTAAGCTTGTACGGGTTGCCATCATTCCACAACCAATATCTACACCCACAGCAGCAGGAATAATTGCCCCTTTAGTTGGAATTACGCTACCAATAGTTGCTCCTAAACCGAAGTGTACATCTGGCATGACAGCCATCCATTTATAAATAAAAGGCATTTGAGCAGTTTGTAATAATTGTTGTTTTGAGTTGTCATTAACAAGCACGCCTTTAGTCCACATTTTGACTGGCATACTTTTTTCATTTTGCAGAACTTCATAAGAACGTTGTTGCTGCTTTTGTTCAAACTGAGCTTGTTGGTTAATTTCTTCAATGACAGACATTTTCTTTTCCTTTCAAAGCCTGCCTGCCAAGCGTTTGCAGGCAGGTGTTATTCACAATATCCGAATGATGTTGTGTGCTTTGTACTATTGCACTGAGTGTGCCAACTTTTTTTAAAAACAGTTAATTAAAATACAAGATATTGAAAATAATAAATAAAAATAATTTTAATCTATATCAAGTAAATTTTATTGGTGGTTTTTAATTTTGAAAATATATCTAAAAATATATTTAAATATTTTTTTGGATATATGTATTTAATGGGATTTATGATTTCTATCGACTTTTAAAAGCTGTCCAGCTTCATTTAAAGTAAATTCATCAAAATCATTTGCTAAATAAAAATGACCTTTATAAAACTGGAGAACTTCGTCAGTAATAGCTTGTTGCCCGACTTTATCCTGATGTCGGGGGCTAAAGTGCGTCAGAATTAAATTGCTTAAAGATTGCTGTTCTGCAAATTCAGCCACCATTTTTGCTGAGCTATGCATTGGACCTTTGCCGACTTTATCTAAAACCGTTTGTAAGTATGTGGACTCATGAATAAGGAGTTGGGCATCTTTGCAAGCGTCAGCTAATAGTTCTGGTTGGTCATTATCACCACCTATAATTGCATGAACTTGTTGATTTTGAATTTTGATAAAGTCTTGAGCTTTTAAGGTTTGTCCTTCAAATTCAATATTGTAGCCTCGTTTTAAATGGCCCCACATATCGCCTTGAGGTACGCCAAGCTGAGTTAGAGCTTGGGTATCTAATTTCTTCTGAATCGATTTGATGTAAATGCTAAAAGCAAAACTTGGAACACGATGGCTTAGTGGGTGTGCTTGAACAATGAATTCATCAGTGATCTGTTGTGGCTTTATTACTTCATTTACATCAATAAATTGCAGTGAGTAAGGTAAGTGTAAGTCAGTAAGCTGGGCCGTGATTTCAAACCATTGCTGAATTTCTTTCGGTGCAATCACGATTAATGGTTTGCTACGGGCATTCATGCCTGCACTTGCTAGTAAACCAACTAGACCATAACAATGGTCGCCGTGAACGTGTGTAATACAAATGGCAACTAAGTTTTGTAGAGAAAGTCTGGCTTGTTGAACGCGGTGCTGTGTACCTTCGCCCGCATCAATTAAAATCCAGTCCTTATTCTTGTTATTACGAACTGCTAATCCTGAAACATTACGTGTTAAGGTCGGTACACCCGAAGATGTGCCTAAAAAAGTAAAATGAAGCATATTCTTGGAATTTTTTGGTCAAATGCGTATTGTATATTATAGACACTTATAAAATTTTATAGAAATTATGGCGGATGCAAAGAAAACAGTCGTTATTGGCTTTGTCGGTTCTACACTTGATCAGGGAAGAAAGCTAGATCGATGGCAACGTTGGCGTCCTACGATTAGCTTGTTAATGCATGAAGATTTGCTTGTAGATGAATTGGTGCTTTTACATGATCGACAACATCATAATTTAGTTAAATCTATAGCAGCAGACGCGAAAGAAATTTCTCCACAAACTCAGGTTTCTGGACATAAGGTGAGTATTAGAGACCCTTGGGATTTTGCTGAAGTTTATGGGGCACTTTATGATTTTGTAAAAACCTATCCGTTTGATGTTGAAAAAAATAACTATTTATTGCATATCACAACGGGAACACATGTTGCCCAAATTTGTTGGTATTTATTAGTAGATGCACATTATTTACCAGCTCAACTCATTCAAAGTTCACCTAATCAACCAAAGACCCCAGAAGGTGAATATAGAATTATTGATCTGGACTTATCTCGATATGATGTTTTAAAACAGCGCTTTGATGATGAGCAAAAGCAAAATTGGCAACAACTTAAAGCAAATATTTCTACTCATAATAAAGCGTTTAATCAGCTTATTGAGGAAGTTGAATTAGTTGCAACCCGCTCTAGTGCGCCTATTTTAATTATGGGTGCAACAGGTGTTGGTAAGTCTCATTTGGCAAAACAGATTTTTCAATTAAAGAAAGATAAATTTCAATTAAGCGGTCGTTTTATCGATGTTAACTGTGCAACCTTACGTGGTGATAGTGCCATGTCGACTTTATTTGGTCACATAAAAGGTGCATTTACAGGAGCAGCTGCATCTCGTGCTGGTTTATTAAAAAGTGCTGACCAAGGCATTTTATTTTTAGATGAAATCGGTGAATTGGGGCTTGATGAACAAGCAATGCTGCTGAAAGCGCTAGAGGATAAAAGTTTTTTTCCTGTTGGGAGTGATAAGGAAATTCAGGCCGATTTTCAATTAATAGCGGGTACTAACCGTGATTTGCGTAATGAGGTTCAAGCTGGCCGTTTTCGTGAAGATTTATGGGCTCGTTTGAATACGTGGACGTTCTTTTTACCCAATTTAAAAGATCGTGTAGAAGATATTGCACCCAATATTGATTTTGAGCTACAGCGTTTTGCTGCAATGCATCAAAGGCAACTGCGTTTTCAACGTGATGCTTTAGAAACATATTTAAAGTTTGCTAAATCAGTAGATGCATCCTGGCAAGGAAATTTTAGAGATTTAGCAGCGAGCGTAACTCGTTTGGCAACTTTATCTCACGGTGAGTTAATTCGTCGTGAAGCTGTAGAAAAAGAAATTCAACGCCTAAAGCAACTTTGGCTTACTCAGGATGAATCTTACAATGATAAAAATACAGATATTTTGTTGAATTATTTGGCTTCTGAACAAATAGAACAAATAGATGAATTTGATCAGATTCAATTACGAGGTGTGCTCAAAGTCTGTGAAAATTCAAAATCAATGGCAGAAGCTGGAAGACAACTCTTTTCAGTATCTCGTCAACAACGTAATACAACAAATGATAGCGACCGAGTGAAAAAATATTTAGCCCGTTTTGGGTTAAGTTGGAATAATTTTTAGAAGTTACAGTGCTCATAAGATGATGGACATAGACACAATCTATGCCCATCAAATACACTTTATTTCATAATAATAAAGCGTGTAATGATTTGACGAAGCTGTTTTAAATAGCCTGTAAAGAAGTGATTAGCCCCCGGTAAAATCGTAATTGGGTGCTTCTGCGGTTTTGCCCATGCAATTGCATCTGAAAGTAAGGTAATGTCATCTTGCTCACCATGAATGAGTAGAATATCACCTTGAATTTCAGGAGTTTTATAGTGGCGTAAACCTACTACAGTAGCTGTTGGTAAGCCGCATAAAATTAACTGTACTGGTTGTAATTCTGGACTAAGCTGCGCATGACATTTCGCTAAAACATGTGAGCCGAAGCTAAAACCGCCTGCATAAAATGGTAGGCCTTCATGAAGCTTACGAACATGTTCAATTACAGCTAAGATATCTTCAGTTTCACCATGACCTTCATCATGGACGCCTTCACTACCACCTAAACCACGGAAACTAGGACGGTAAACAATACAACCATATTCATTAAAGATTTGAGTTAAAAGAGCAGGGACTTTATGTTGAGGAGTTCCACCTTGCAATGGATGCGGATGGCAAACAACCGCAAAGCCTTTGATTTCACCTTCAGGGCGGTCTACAAAAAGTTCAATTTTCCCAACTGGACCCTGAATGAAAATTTGCTCAGACATATAAGAATCGATAAATAACAATACGTATCCCTATTTTACCGATAGTCGTCATTGAAAACACGAGTTAGCATTAAAAAATATCTACTGTTATAGTTGGTATTAAGAATAATTTTTTCAGGTTGTCTATGCTTGCTTTAATTTCTCCTGCAAAAACTTTAGATTATGAAACAGCGTTACCTACAGATGAGTTTACTCAGCCGCGCTTGTTAGAAAACTCAGCACAATTAATTGATGTTTGTCGCAAACTTTCTGCTTCGGAAATTGCGAGTTTAATGAGTGTGAGTGAGAAAATTGCCACACTAAATGCAGATCGATTCAGAGACTGGAATCCCGAATTTAATTTTTCAAATGCTCGCCAAGCAATCTATGCATTTAAAGGGGATGTTTACACTGGTTTAGATGCTTATCATTTAAAAGATAAAGATATTGATTTTGCACAGCAGCATTTGCGTATGCTCTCTGGTCTATATGGTTTATTGCGTCCTTTAGATTTAATGATGCCTTATCGTTTAGAGATGGGTACTAAATTAAAAAATACTCGCGGTCATAATTTGTATGAATTCTGGGGTGATATCATCACTAACCAAATTAATGAAGACTTGGCAGCAATTAAATCTGAATTGCTGGTAAATCTAGCTTCGGATGAATATTACAAGTCTGTCAATGAAAAGAAAATTAAGGCTGAAATTGTTAAGCCTGTTTTTCTTGACCAGAAAAATGGCAAATATAAAGTCATTAGTTTCTATGCGAAAAAAGCACGCGGTTTAATGGCTCGTTTTATTATTGAAAACCAATTAAATAAAGCTGAAGACATCAAAGCGTTTAATACCGAAGGTTACTACTTTGATGCTGATAATTCATCGGCAAAAGAGTTGGTGTTTAAACGTGATGAGCAAGTGGCTTAGCCTTACTCAAGTTAAACTCTCGTAAGCGGTAACTATCGTGAAGTGGCATGGATGCTATCGATTCGCTGTATTACATGGATGTAATATCAGCGAAACAAAAGATTTTTATTACTTTTCATCTTTGAAAAGTAACATGCCTATACAAGTCGCATTAAAGTTAAAACGGCAATTAAAGGCTGTGTTCTTGCAAGAAATAGATTATTTAAAGAAATACCCTGTTTCTGGTGAGCTTGCATTTGCCATACGTTTGCGTGGCATACGACCCGCTAAAAATGCTTCACGTCCAGCTTCAACAGCTTTTTTCATTGCAGAAGCCATCAAAATAGGATTTTGAGCAGCAGCAATTGCTGTATTCATCAGTACACCATCACAACCAAGTTCCATCGCAATAGCTGCATCACTTGCTGTACCAACACCTGCATCTACTAAAACTGGTACTTTCGCATTTTCTTTAATAATTGAAATGGTGTGCGGGTTTAAAATACCTAAACCTGAACCGATCAGACTGCCTAATGGCATAATCGCAACACAACCCATACTTTCAAGTTCTTGCGCAATGATTGGGTCATCCGAGGTGTAGACCATAATCTCAAAACCATCATCAATCAAAGTACGAGCGGCTTTTAAAGTTTCAGTTACATTTGGATATAAGGTTTTTTCATCACCCAACACTTCAAGCTTTACTAGGTTATGACCATCCAGTAACTCACGCGCTAACATGCATGTACGTACTGCGCTGTCAGCATCAAAACAACCTGCAGTATTTGGCAAGATAGTATATTTTTCTGGTGGAATAACTGAGAGTAAATTCGGTTGATCTGGATTTTGTCCAATATTCACACGGCGAATTGCGACAGTTACAATTTCTGCACCACTGGCTTGAATAGCTAAATCCGTTTCATTTAAGTCTTTATATTTGCCAGTTCCTACCAATAAACGAGATTGAAAAGAACGTGAACCAATAATGAGAGGGGTGTCTTGCATGGATAACTCCGACTTAGCCGCCGCCAACAGCGTGAATAATTTCGATACGGTCATGTTGAGCAATCGTAATTTGCTCT
Source organism: Acinetobacter sp. ABJ_C4_1 (assembly GCF_044538495.1). Lineage (NCBI taxonomy): Bacteria > Pseudomonadati > Pseudomonadota > Gammaproteobacteria > Moraxellales > Moraxellaceae > Acinetobacter > Acinetobacter sp. ABJ_C4_1. The sequence goes on from NZ_JBIUCQ010000001.1 coordinate 247,144, forward strand.
AATTTGCTTTTAGAAACGATTTGCTGATTGTGTTCAACAGCAAAACGTTTTCCTTCAAGTGCCAACTCCTGAATGAGTTGCAACAGGTTTTGGCTAGGCGTGTCCGTTAATTCGCCATTTAAATAAATTTGCATGATCACATTCCGATTATTTTGCGTATTTGAAAGCATTCCAAGCCAAGATCAGCCATCCAGCAATCATTAAAGCTCCACCGATTGGCGTAATTGCACCTAATATTCTTGGTAATCCCAGCGCCATGATATAAAGCGAACCACAAAAAAATAGAATACCAATCTGGATAAATAAGAAAGATAACTTGATTGGGAAATGGGGAAGAACCTTACTTAAAATACCAAGCGCTAATAGGCCTAGAGCATGATAAAAAAAGTAGTCGGTTGCAGTCTGCCACCAAGCAAGTTGCTCGGGACTCGCGTGAGCTTTAAGACCATGTGCTCCAAAAGCACCCAATATGACTGCAAAAGCAAGATTAAGGGCTGAAATGGCAATCCACATAACAAAAACGCAACTGAATAATGAAAGGCAACGTTACCATAGAATAGGTTGGCTAAACATAGCCAGATAAAACAAAAGGGCTTATCGCCCTTTTATTTTTTTCATTTACTTTAGCTTGCCGACATAGCGACTTTAATTTTTTCCATCGCATTTTTTTCAAGCTGACGAATACGTTCTGCCGAAACATTATATTCAGCAGCAAGCTCGTGTAAGGTAGATTTATCATCATCTAACCAACGGCGCTGCAAAATATTACGCGAACGATCATCTAACTGGTCCATGGCATCATGTAAAGCAGATGTACTTTGCTCTTCCCAGTCTTCATTTTCAACTAAACGAGCCGGGTCATAACGGTTATCTTCAAGATACAACGCAGGGGCAGTATGTGGCGTATCATCGTCATCATCACCTTGCGCTTCAAAAGCAGCATCATAAGCAGTTAAACGACCTTCCATTTCCAGAACTTGTTCTGGAGTTACATTTAAGTCGTTAGCAATAGATTGTGCTTCTTCGAGCGTTAATTTTTTACTCGATTTTTTTAAACTACGTAAGTTGAAGAAAAGTTTACGCTGAGCTTTAGTTGTGGCAATTTTTACGATACGCCAGTTACGAATAACGTATTCATGAATTTCTGCCTTAATCCAGTGGACGGCAAAAGATACAAGACGTACACCCATATTTGGGTCGAAACGTTTTACGGCTTTCATTAAGCCTAAATTACCTTCTTGAATAAGGTCGCCTTGTGGTAGGCCATAACCTGCATAGCTGCGCGCAATATGAACGACAAAACGTAAATGCGACATTACCAGCATTTTTGCGGCATCAAGATCTTGGTCATAATAATAACGTTCAGCAAGTTCTTTTTCTTGCTCGGCCGTTAAAATAGGAATCTGATTGACAGTACTGATATATGCACCAAGGTTTACACCGGGCGCAGACAATGACAGGGGCATCAATTGATTGCTGCTGTCACTCATGAGTTCTCCTTATAGGATAGGATGGATTAACCAATAAATTCATCTTAATTTGAATTGCTTTCATAATTAAGGAAAATTGGGTAGAAAAATGTAAAATTTTATGCAGTTACTAATCTTAGATTTTAACAAAGAATCATTGAGTTTCAATTAAATAGTGAAATTCTCTTTCTGAAATTTGCATGGTTTGACACATAAAATGATGTAAATTGCAGTAACGCGTTACATCAATTTCACTATGAGGGTCAGATGATTTCAATAAAAATAGCTGCTTTCCTGATACTTTCTTAAGTTCACGTTTCAACATTAATAAAGGCATTGGGCATGGTTGACCAAGGGCATTAATTTCAATAGGCGTTACAGTAGAAGAGGTAGTGCTCATTCATTATAAAAACAACTAAAAAAAATATTCTAACAAATTTTTTGACGAACTCTAGGTGTTTTATAAAAATTAAAAGGTAAAGGATTATATAAAAATTATTGTAATAAGCTGTTTAAAAAAAGAGCTAAAAATAGGGGAAATATTTGAAAAAAATTCTATTAATTGTCATAAACCCGTGTTAAGCTCGAACCGTTTTAGGGATTACCACACAGTTAAATTGTTTTAATAACCTATAACAAATGGATGTAACCGGAAATTGTTGATAGTTTTACAGAATGATTACAAGCTTTAAGATTATAAAAATTTTAAATACTTGTTTACTCTGCTGTTTGCAACACCGGAAGGTCCTTTTTTCATCATCTGAGGATTGACTTATGACAGCTCGTGAACAAGGCGTAGTAAAGTGGTTTAATGACACTAAAGGCTTTGGTTTTATTCAACGTAACGGCGGCGACGATGTATTCGTTCACTTCCGTGCAATCGTAGGTGACGGTCACCGTTCTCTACGTGACGGTCAACGCGTAGAGTTTAGCGTTGTACAAGGTCAAAAAGGTTTTCAAGCTGAAAACGTTCAGCCTTTAGACTAAGACTAATTCATCTTTTTGATGAATGATGGACGCTCCAATTTTTGAATTGGGGCGTTTTTGTTTATAATGATCTTCTCATTCGAGAGATTGTTTGTTAGAGCGCGTATTTATGACATCTGGTTTTGAAACCTTGAATTTACATCCGCAACTTAAAAAGGCGATTGATGCTTTAGGGTTTACTCAAATGACCCCAATTCAGCAAAAGGTTTTAAAATATACATTAGCCGGGCATGATGCAATTGGGCGAGCACAGACAGGAACAGGTAAGACAGCTGCCTTTCTGATTAGTGTAATTAATGATTTACTCAATAATCCGGTTCAAGAGCAACGCTTCCGTGGCGAGCCTCGTGCTTTAATCTTGGCGCCTACTCGTGAGTTGGCATTGCAAATTGAAAGTGATGCAAAATTCCTCACAAAATTCTCTAATTTACATGTCGTGACCCTATTGGGTGGTGTTGATTTTGATAAGCAGAAGAAGCAACTTGATGCTAATTTTGTTGATATTATTGTCGCTACACCTGGGCGTTTAATTGATTTTGTAGAACAAAAAGAAGTTTGGCTCGATCAAATTGAATTTTTAGTGATTGATGAAGCTGACCGTTTATTAGATATGGGCTTTATTCCTTCGGTAAAACGTATTGTTCGTTATTCACCGCGTAAGGAACAGCGCCAAACTCTAATGTTCTCGGCGACATTTAGTTACGATGTCTTAAATTTGGCAAGACAGTGGTTATTTGAACCTGTAACAGTTGAAATTGAGCCTGAACAAAAGACCAATAATGATGTCGAACAACGTGTTTACGTTGTGGCTAAACAAGATAAATATCGTCTTTTACAAGATATTTTACGTGAAGAGCCAATTGATAAAGTCATGATCTTTGCTAACCGTCGTGATCAGGTGCGCCGTCTTTACGACCATTTGAAAAAAGATGGGTATAAAGTAGGGATGCTATCTGGTGAGATTGCTCAAGATAAACGCATGAAAATGTTGGAGCAGTTCAAGCAAGGTAAGCATAACATCATGATTGCAACGGATGTCGCTGGTCGTGGTATTCATGTAGATGGCGTATCTCATGTAGTCAACTTTACTTTACCTGAACAATCTGATGATTATGTTCATCGTATTGGGCGTACAGGCCGTGCTGGGGCACAGGGTGTAAGTATTAGTTTCTTATCTGAAGATGATGCTTTCTATTTACCAGAAATTGAAAAAGCAATTGGTAAAAAATTACCGCTTACCCGATTAGATGGTTACTGCTAATAAAAAATCCCAATCAATTGATTGGGATTTTTTTACTTAATTAATTTTGCAGTAAAAGGTGAGGGTAGTCTGATAGTCATCATCTTTAGCCAAAGACGCATTTTTACCGGTTAAAGTACCAATGACACCCGCAGCAGCTTCTACCATTTGACCAGTCTTTTCACTGACCACATCTTTTAACACGCCGTGATAAGTGGTTTTTTCATCTACAATAACTGGGCTTGTACTTTTAGAGCACGTTTTTTGTGCCGCAGTAACTGCATTATTCTTTGCAATTAAATTGGTTTTACCAATACCAGTCACTTCAAACTGATTATTTTCTTTTTGAATTGCTAGAGTATTTTTAGGGGTGGTTGCACAAGCACCTAGTAATAAAACAACGCCGCTCATTGCGCTCGCTAAAATTATTTTTTTCATGATTCACCTAAGTTAATCGCCAAAAGACATAGCTATTTGAACATAAGTCTTCTAATTGATTTTGAAGACGTTGTATGAGTTTTGAAGTTTTGTATTAAAAAATGTCAAATTATAAGTTCACTAGGTTTATAAGCTAGATTCAATGGTGGATTAACGGTAGATTATGCTAATCTATTTCGAATTTTTGAGTTAGATCAATATTAATGACGGATTCAGCAATACAAATAATTCACCAAAATATTCATCAGCGTCAGTCTATTGGCCAATTAATTGAACCAGCTCCAAACTCAGAGCAACTAGAGTTGGCTTTTCAGGCTGCTTTAACGGCTCCAGATCATCATAGACTTAAGCCAACGCGTTTTGTAGTTATTTCAGGTGAGCAACGCGGTGCTTTCGGTGAGGTTCTAACAAAAGCTTTGGCAGATTTAGGTGAAACTGATCCCGCTCAACTTGAACGTGTTAAGCAACATCCTTTTCGCGCTCCGCTACTTATTTTAGCGCTGACTCAGTTACAAGATCACCCAAAAGTACCACATTTTGAGCAAATCTTAAGTACAGGTGCGGCAGTACAAAATCTTTTGTTATCTTTGCAAGCTCAAGGTTTTTCAACCATGTGGCGTAGTGGAGCTGTTGTTGAATCAAATTGGTTAAAACAGTATTTAGGTCTGCAACCATATGATTTAATTTCAGGTATTATTTACGTTGGCACTGCAGCCAAAGCAATTGCACCTCGTGCAGATATTGAAAGTAAAGAATTCGTAAAAGTTTGGCAGGCTTAAACGTCTGTAAAAGTAAGAAATAGGATAATAAAGCATGGCTGAATTTAAGTTTACAGATTTGGTGGAACCTGTTGCGGTCGATAAAAAAACGGCATTACGTATTACCGTTTTAGGGGGCGGTAGCTTTGGTACAGCCATGGCGAATTTAGCTGCTCGTAATGGCTGCGATACCATGATCTGGATTCGTGATGCCGAAACAGCAGAAGAAATTAATAAAACCCATATTAATAAACGTTATTTACCAGACTTCACTTTAGAATCTTCATTACGTGCAGTTTCTGATTTGGAACAAGCTGTATGTGATCGAGATATTATTTTGGTTGCAATTCCTAGTCACTCTTTCCGGGATGTCTTAAAACAAATTGCTCCTTATATTACTGCACAAGCGGTTGTTTCTTTAACTAAAGGCGTTGAAGCTAAAACGTTTAGTTTCATGAGTGATATTATTCGTGAAGAACTACCAGAAGTTCCATATGGCGTATTGTCAGGTCCAAATCTTGCCAAAGAAATTATGGCAGGCATGCCATCGGGTACAGTGATTGCTAGTGATTCCGAGCTTGTTCGTTATGCTGTGCAGCATGCGCTTCATAGTGCGTTATTCCGCGTTTTTGGTAGTGATGATGTGCACGGAGTTGAGTTGGGCGGGGCGCTTAAAAATATTTATGCAGTCGCAATGGGAATTGGTGCAGCATATAAAATTGGTGAAAATACCAAGAGTATGATTTTAACGCGTGCTTTGGCCGAAATGAGCCGTTTCGCGGTAAAGCAGGGGGCGAATCCACTTACGTTCTTAGGTTTATCTGGTGTAGGCGATTTATTTGCGACTTGTAATAGTCCATTAAGTCGTAATTACCAAATTGGATATGCGTTAGGTTCTGGTAAGACACTGGATCAAGCAAGTAAAGAGTTGGGACAAACTGCTGAAGGTATTAATACAATTGTTCAGGTACGTGGTAAGGCACAAGAACTGGACGTATATATGCCAATTACCAATGCTTTATATGAAGTGATTTTTGAAGGCGCTCCGCCATTAAATATTGCACTTTCTCTTATGAAAAATGGTCACCGTAGTGATGTCGAGTTTGTTTTACCTCATCATGAAGTCTGACGAATAAATGTCATAAATTGTGGTTATAATGCAGGAATTATTAACAAGGAAATTTTATGCAACTGACATTAGTTCGTCATGGGGAAGCTGCTCCACCAGTAAATGGTAATGATATTAAACGTCCACTTACTGCGCGTGGACATGCACAGGCTGAACAAACGGCAACATTTTTAAAAGATATTGTAAAACCTGATATTTTTGTAGTTAGTCCTTTGTTGCGTGCTCAAGAAACCTTGGCATATATTCAGACATATTTTAAAGATGTGCCTGTATTGTTGTGCGATAAAATTAAGCCTGATGATGATGCAAAAGAAGCAATTGAGTGGTTGTCTCAAATTCCTTATGAGTCGATTGTGGTGGTTTGCCATATGAATGTTGTAGGTCATATTGCAGAGTTGCTTACTCATGAAAATTTCAATCCATTTGCGCTTGCCGAAGCTAGAATTTATGATCAAGCTGTGATTGCAAATGGTTTATCAACACAAAAAAATAGTTTTATACCCACAATATAATTAAAAAGGTTATTTAGCCGACATGCTGTATATATGGATGCCTGAAACCAATGGAACATGGCATTGGTCTAACGGAGAAAGCTGGTTGCAGGCTGCGAGTCTCGATCAATTAATACAAGACTTGCAAATACATCAAGGAAAAGAAGCTACGGTCTTTTTTCCGAGTCGTCATGCTCAAATGCTTCAGCAATCTATGGCGAAGTCCCACTATAAACAGCTGGGGGCTGATGGGGTTAAATATCTACTTGAAGAGTTTGTAACTTTACCTATTGATCACATGAAAGTGGTCCACCATTTTCATGCGGATCAGTTAACTGTCTTAGGTGTTGCTCAAGGTATGGTTGAGACATGGCAACATTCCTTGGCTTTACTGCCAACCAAACTTGTTGCTTTGTTACCTGATTTTCTGATTTTGCCTGAACCACAAACTGAGCAAGTTATTCTGTGTAATATTAACCATCAACTTTTGGTGCGTGAAAATAAGTGGTTAGGTAATTCAATTGATGATTTGGGGCTTTTTTTAGAATTTCAGCCAGCCGAAACACATTATCAATATAGTGGTTTAACAGCAGAGCAACTAGAGAGTTTAGAAGCCGCTTCAAGTGCAGAGCAACGTTCTGAGTTTGTTTATCAATTTCAGTCTCTAGATAAAACTAAGCAGCATCCTTTTAATGTTTTGCCAAAATCAAAAGGTCAGGAGCGTACTTTCTCTGGTTATTGGAAAGCTTGCGCTGCTGTTGTTTTAGCAATTATTGTGGTGCAGTTTAGCTATGATTTATTGCGTTGGGTCAAATTGAAAAAAGTGGCGAATCAAACTGCTGAGCAAACGATTGAACAATATAAATATTGGTTTGGGCCATCTAGTCGTGTAACTGAACAAAACATTAAAGGCCAATTTGAAAGCCATTTAAGAATGAGTCAACAAGGTGATACACAAGCACTTTCTTTGTTGAGCCGTGTTGGACCAATTTTAATGCAAAGACAGATTTTGGCTCAGCAACTTAATTATGATGCTTCAATCTTAACGATGGCATTAAAAGCAAAATCGGCAGATGATTTACAAGCTTTGACACAACAATTAAATCAGCAAGGATTTAAAGCTGAGCTAGGTAATGTTCAAGCAAATGGTGGTGGGGCAATTGGGGTGGTGAAAATACAATAATGAAAATGTTAGCTCAATTGCAGAATCGTTTTGATCAGTGGATTGAACAAGTTGTTCAATACCTAGATCGTTTAACTGTCCGTGAACGCATTATGGTGGTCTTTACTACAATTTTTGTTGTAGTCGCTATTGTTGGATCTTCACTTTGGAAAATGCATTCCTTGGCAGAACAACAGCAAAAACGCTTAAATGATTTAAAAGATTTGATGGTGTGGATGCAGAGTAATGCGGTTACTATGAAACCCGCAAATGAGCTTGAACTTGATAAGTCTGGAAAAATACAAAGGGTGGCTCAACAGCAAGGTTTAACTGTGACTTCTCAGCAAAATGGAGAACAGTTACAAATTGTTGTAACACATCAGAATTATGCAGTTTTAGCTAACTTTTTAACACAACTTGCACAGATGGGCCTTAGTATTCAGAAGATGGAAATGGTTTCAAGCGAAGGTCAGATTAAATTAACAGCGACAGTTCAATAACATATTAAAATATGCTTATGTCAGGCATGGTGTTTTGTGCTGCCTGTGCCTATAATATGCATACCTAAAATCAGTAGACTGTGATTGGTATGTTATATTCACTTGCTCGCCCGATGTTGTTTAGTTTAGCACCAGAGCGTGCCCATGAATTAACATTATCCATGCTTGATAAAGCGCATAAGCTAGGCATGATGCGTCAGGCTGTAGAAGCAAAGCCTACTACATGTATGGGAATCGAGTTTCCTAACCCTGTAGGTTTGGCAGCAGGCCTAGATAAAAATGGTGCTCATATTGATGCCTTAGCTGGATTAGGTTTCGGTTTTATTGAAATTGGCACAATTACACCTCGCCCACAATCGGGTAATCCAAAACCACGCTTATTTCGTATTCCTGAAGCTAAAGCCATTATTAACCGCATGGGTTTTAATAATGATGGTGTTGATAAGCTTATTGAAAATGTTAAAGCTTCAAAGTTTAGAGGCATTTTAGGGATCAATATTGGTAAAAATGCTGATACGCCTGTCGAAAAAGCAGTCGATGATTACTTGATTTGTCTTGAGAAAGTTTATAACTACGCGTCATACATTACAGTCAATATTTCATCTCCAAACACTAAAAACTTGCGTAGTTTACAAAGTGGCGATGCGTTAACTGAATTACTGCAAACTTTAAAAGCGCGTCAACTTGAGTTGGCTGAGCAATATAATCATTATGTTCCTTTAGTTTTGAAAGTCGCTCCGGACCTAACAGCTGAAGATGTTGAGTTTATCTCTGCTCAATTATTAGATTTTAAAATTGACGGTCTTATTGTGACCAATACGACTTTATCGAGAGAAGGGGTGGAAAACCTGCCTTACGGTAATGAGTCAGGTGGTTTGTCTGGCGCTCCTGTATTTGAAAAAAGTACAGAATGTTTACGTTTATTTGCTCAATCATTAAAAGGACAAATTCCTTTAATCGGTGTGGGTGGTATTTTGTCTGGTGAGCAAGCTTTAGCGAAACAACAAGCTGGAGCAACACTTGTTCAAATTTATAGTGGTCTAATCTACACAGGACCAACACTTGTAAAGCAATGTGTTGAAGCTATGACCTAATTGAACATGAACACTATTGATATCATCATTCTAATACTTTTGCTCATTGGGGGGCTAAACGGTTTGCGACAAGGATTTATAAAAGCCTTTGCGAACTTGGTAGGATGGATTTTTGCATTAATTATGGGTGCAAAATATGCTGTTCTTCTAGCTCCGTCAATGTCGGGTTTAAGTCAGGATCCGGTGGTTCAAAAGATTGCGGCTTTTGCATTTATTGCACTTATTATTGTTGTTTTAACTTGGATCGTCACTGCACTTTTAAATGGCCTCTTGAAAAGTTTGAAATTGGGACCATTAAATCGTTTAGCAGGTGGTGCTTTTGGTTCGTTGAAAGGTTTACTGGTCGTTCTTATTACCATGCAAGGCGTAGGACCTTGGGTTGAAGGTTCAGCAAACTGGAAACAGTCCATACTTATACAATTTTTACTGCCCTATGCGCCTTTAGCTACAGAGCTTTCTAAAGACGCAGCAAGTGAGGCATATCATCAGATAACATCTGGAGGCGGTGTATCTCGCACTTCTCCAAAAACAATGGACGAGTCGGAAGAATCAGAAATCCGGCCCGACCATTCAACAAAGAATCCTTTTTATTAATTCCTAGCTTGTCTGCGAGGTTGCTATGTGTGGAGTTGTTGGTATAGCCGGTAAATCGCCAGTGAACCAAATGTTGTTTGATGCATTAACGATGTTGCAGCATCGTGGGCAAGATGCAGCTGGAATAGTAACCTGCCATGAAGGCCGTCTTTTCCTTCGTAAGGATAACGGTATGGTGCGTGATGTCTTTCATACTCGTCATATGAGAGCATTACTGGGTAATTACGGTATTGGTCATGTGCGCTACCCAACTGCGGGTTCTGCTAGCAGTGCGGAAGCTCAACCATTTTATGTGAACTCACCTTACGGGATTACACTTGCACATAATGGTAACTTGACCAATGCAGAAGAAATTCATGATGACCTGTTTAAAACAGATTTACGTCACATGAACACTGATTCTGACTCAGAAGTTCTTTTAAACGTTTTTGCACATGAGTTGCAAAAGAAGGGAACACTAAACCCTACAGCTGAAGATATCTTTCATACGGTTTCTCGTGTTCATGAACGTTGTCAAGGTGCTTATGGCGTAGTGGCTATGATCACTGGTCATGGTTTGGTTGGTTTCCGTGATCCAAATGGTATTCGTCCACTTATTTACGGTTCGCGTGAAACTGAACAAGGCGAGATGGAATATATTATTGCATCAGAGTCTGTAGCGATTACTGCACTTGGTTTTAAAATCGAGCGTGATATTGCACCAGGTGAAGCAATTTTCATTGATTCTGAAGGCCAGTTATTCACTAAACAGTGTGCGGCAGAACCAAAATACCGCCCATGTATTTTTGAATATGTTTATTTTGCTCGTCCAGATGCAATTATTGATGGCATTTCAGTTTATAAAGCTCGTTTAAAAATGGGTGAAAAATTAGCGCATAAGATTTTGCGTGATTGGGGTGAAGACCATGATATTGATGTGGTTATCCCAATTCCAGATACAAGCCGTACTTCAGCATTAGAACTTGCAAATATTCTTGGTGTGAAGTTCCGCGAAGGCTTTATGAAAAACCGTTATATCGGTCGTACCTTCATTATGCCCGGTCAACAACAGCGTAAAAAATCTGTACGTCAGAAATTGAACCCTGTTGAGTTAGAGTTTAAAGGCAAAAACGTTCTATTGGTTGATGACTCTATTGTACGTGGTACTACGTGTAATGAGATCATTCAAATGGCACGTGACTCTGGTGCGAAAAAAGTATACTTTGCTTCAGCAGCACCAAAAGTGATGTATCCAAACGTTTATGGTATCGATATGCCTGCTAAGACTGAGCTTATCGCTTCAGAACGCAGCGTAGAGGAAATCCAGGAAATTATTGGCGCTGATCGTTTAGTATTCCAAGATTTGGAAGATTTGAAGAACGCCGTACGTACAAGTAAGGTGCCTACATTAACTGAGTTTGATTGCTCTGTTTTTGATGGTATCTATGTAACTGGTGGAATCGATGCAGACTATCTGAATAATTTAGAGCAGAAACGTAATGATTCTGCGAAAAAGAAAAAAGATGGTTATATTGATGTCAATATTGATGCAGCGTCAGTAGATTTGACGGGTATTAAAGAAGAATAGAAATAGCCGAAAAAAGCGGGTGTTTCCCGCTTTTTTCTTTTATGATGAAACTTAACAATGTAATTGGGATTATTTACATTGAAAGAAGTAAGCCACTATTTAATCGAAAATAAAAATATGGCATGGTCCATCACTATGTGTTTGGTCGCTGTGCTTTTAACTATTTTTATTTTAAATCTCATTTTAGGTTTACTCGTTCATTTTTTTGATTATAGCCAGCCAATTTGGTGGCACGCTTTAAGTCCATATTTTGTTGCTCTTTTGCTTTTTATTATGGTTTGGTCTGTAGTGACCGAGCTTTATATTTTGCGTAAAGGTGGGCATTCCCTTGCTAAACAGCTTAAAGCGCGTCGTTTGGTAAAAGGTGAGAGTACGCCAGAAGAACATGCGGCATTAAAAATTACAGAACATTTGGCGCAAACATTTTCTCTTAACGTTCCAACTCTCTATGTTTTACCTGATGAAGTAGGTGTAAATGCATTAACTGCAGGTTTTCACTCAAATGATATTGTCATTATTTTGACTTGGGGGGCTTTACAGAATCTAGATGAACTAGAGTTGTATGGTTTATTGGGCCATGAGTTTAACCAAATTTTATCGGGTGAAGCTGTAGAAAATACTAAATTAAAAATTTTATACAGCGGTTTAACGACGTTCAGTCAATGGGGTAGTAAACTCGCCAAGCAGGGTTTCAAACGTTATAGTCCAGGCTATAAGCATAAATTTGAAACGGTATTTGTTGCTGTTGGTGGGGTAATCTGGTTGGCGGGAAGCTTGGGTGTATTAATCACTCGTTTTATTAAATATTTAACATTAAGTGGCCGTACATTTCGCAATGATCAAAAAACCATGCGATTATTAAAAAATAGTACGAATACCCAGACATTATTACGTATTTATGTTCACCATTCAGGATCACAAATTCATAGTGCTTATTCTGAATCTATTGCACATATGTGTTTTGCAAACTCACTTAGCCCTCAGAGCTGGATGAATATTCACCCAAGTATTCGTGAGCGTATTTACGAACTTAACCCAACTTTACTGCAAGATTTACAATTAGAAAATTTAAAGAAACTTCGTAATAGACCTTTATTTAGCCTTTTTCGTTCATTAGAAGAATCTGAGACTGAAATCTATATTCCGTGGTCATCACCACAACCTCTGCCATTATTGCGTCTTTCTCCAATTAGTTTTGCATTAAATGATGCGATCAAGCCTTTGAGCAGCGATATCCGACGTAATAAAAAGCGCCCAGAACTTATTCAGCGTGCATTGCAGACAGCTACTGGTTCGCGTGAGGTGATGGTTGCAATTTTAATGATTCGTCAATATCGAGAATTTATTCCGCAAGAAGCTCCGGTAAGCCATTCTATTGTCGATGCTTTGCTTAATCTGGATGGTCGTATTCATATTCAGATATTTCACGATGCATGTAAAAATATTGGCCATATGCCTGCAAGTATTGCGCGTCAATTTTTGACAAAACTGGCACTGATTATTCAGGAAGATGGCGAAATAGGACTGCTTGATGCGCTATTACTAGAGCGGGTCAAGTATGAATTGAATTTGATGCCACTTCATTTGCCAACAGCATTTGAAGAAGTAAAGCCTCAAATAGTTCGTTTAATTGATGCATTGCTTCATGTGCAGCAAATTAATAGTCCAAATCAGTTGGAAGTTCGCGAACGTATTTTGCGCTCTTTGCTTAACCCAGATGAAATGCATATTTATGATGAAATTTCGGATGAGCCTTTAGACTTGGCTGAAATTTTAAATGATATTGCTGGGCTTTTGCTTCGTGATCGTTTAAGTATTTTGGCCATTGCTGAGATGTGCTTGTGGAGTGACCGAATTATTACGCAAGATGAACTGGATGTGCTTGAGTTGCTTTACTGGCGATTTGGTTTCGAGTCCGATGAAATTGTAGAACAAATGCAGAAGAAAAATAGCGTTATGATTATTTAAGAAACATATGTGGTTTCTAATAGGGATCATTCAAAGAAAACGCTGAAAAAAAATCAGAAGCCCGTTAGAATGTGTGTAGATTAGAGGTACTGATTTAAACATGATTGGGCAGCAAAGAAATATACTGGCAACCTTAGGAATCGATGTATGGATTCCTAGAACACAAGTGTGCCAAAAAAATAATGCCCATACTGTATGGCGAGATCAGGTTGTTGAATCTCAAACACCAATTATCCCAACTACAATAGATGTTCCTGCTTTTGAACAAAAGCCATCTAAGCCTGTGCTGCCTGAAGTTCCTAAAGTCGTAGAGGAGCCTTCAATAGCAATTGTAGATATTCCGCAGTCTGAAGTAGTTGTAGAAAAACCTATAATTGTTGTTGAGCAAGAGACAATTGCTCCATTTGAGATGCAAGCTTATTGCCTTGAAAAGTGTGTAATCTTTGTTGATGTAACTGCATTAGAAAAAGAAGAAAAACAACTTTGGGCAAATATACAAAAGGCCAAAGTCGGGCACTATGCTGAATTAAAATGGCCTTTCCCATTAGCTGCTTATCAGGATCAACGAGGGGTAGGTTCATATATTCAAGGTTTTTTAGATGCTGTGGCGGCAGAAAAAAAGATTTTATATTTAGGTAAGTGTGCCTATATTCAACATACAAATATTATTCATTTAGCTAGTTTAAAAGAAATGTTAGATAAGCCTCTCCTTAAAAAAAGGTTGTGGCAACTTATGCAAGATAACAATGAGTAGTAGGGATATACATGAAAAAGGTTGTGGTTTTTAGCCAAATCGATAAAGAAATTTTGTCACGGTTGCAGCAGGACTATCATGTTGTCGTATTAAACCCTAAATTGGGTGATATTAATGAACAGATACGACAAGAAGTGGTAGATGCTGATGGAATGATTGGGGCGGGCCGCTTGCTTAATGAAAGTAACCTTGCTCCAGCACAAAAATTAAAAATTATTTCATCTGTGACAGTCGGCTACGATAATTATGATGTTGCTTATTTAAACCAAAAGAAAATCTGGTTATCAAATACACCACATGTTTTGACTGAAACTACAGCAGATCTTGCCTTTACTCTATTGTTAAGTGCAGCTAGAAAAGTACCATTTCTAGACCATTGGACTAAACAAGGTGAATGGAAAAGAACAGTTGGGCCACAGCAGTTTGGTCTGGATGTTTTTGGGAAAACACTAGGAATTATTGGGCTTGGTAATATTGGTGCTGCAATTGCACGTCGTGGTTTTTATGGTTTTAACATGAATATTGTTTACCATAATCGATGTGAAAAGCCTGAATTGGCTGAGCCATTGAATGCTCAATATCTAGGTTTGGATGAGTTGTTACAACAGTCTGATTTTGTAGTCACAGCAGTTGATTTAAATGCAGAATCTAAAGCCTTAATGGGTAAAGCTCAATTTGAACTTATGCAAAAACATGCTATTTTTATTAATATTGCGCGTGGTTCAGTGGTTGATGAGCAGGCACTTATTGAAGCTTTACAGCAGGAAGTTATTTTTGCTGCAGGTTTAGATGTATATGAAAAAGAGCCTTTGCAAGATTCTGAACTTTTCAAATTACCAAATGTGGTTACTTTGCCTCATGTAGGTTCTGCTACAGCTGAAACACGCAAAAAAATGGCAAACTTAGCATATAAAAATTTGGTAGAAGCATTGGAAGATAAAACACCAAGATATTTGGTGAATCCTAATTTCGTGTAAATATTGAATAACACTTCATTGCAAATATAGTCTATTTTCAATGTTATAGTGAAAGCCTGTTCATATGATGCAGCAAACTCAAGCATTCTATGAATGGGCTTTTTTGTTAGTTTAATTTTAATAGAGAAGAACTTTTGAAATTTTTGCCAGTTATTTTAAGTTTGGCTTTTATAACAAATGCCTCTTATGCAGATCCTTTTGATCCAAAACCAGCTTCTGGACAAGTCGAAATTCCCAATATTGGTAGTGGAATTGGATTGCTTGACCAACAGAAAGAAAAATTTATTGGTGAAAAAGTTTTCCGTGAGGTTCATAAGCAAATGCCAGTCATACAAGATGTGTGGCTGGAAGATCAGTTTTTCCAAGTCTTCTCTAATATTTTGGGTGAAACACAACTTGGACAACCAATTGGGCTTGTTGTAATTAAAGATCCACAAATTAACGCATTTGCTGTCCCAGGTGGGCTATTTGCACTAAATACTGGCCTTATTTCATCAGCTCGAAATATTGATGAGATTGCTGGTGTGATGGCACACGAAATTGCTCACGTTTCTCAGAGGCACTTTAGTCGTTCAGAAGAGGCTTTTAAAGGACAGGCGCTTTTAAGTTTGGCTGGTTTGCTGGCAGGGGTGGCTCTAGCTGCTCAGGCAGGTGGAGATGCTGGAGCTGCGGTCATGTTGGGTACGCAAGCTGCACTTCTTGATAAACAGCTCACTTATAGTCGTAATCAAGAGCGTGAAGCTGACCGGATTGGAATGCAGTATATGTATGCTGCAGGTTATAACCCACAAAGTATGGCAGATTATTTTGAAACAATGCACAGAGCAACTAGCCATGTAAGTTTCCTGCCGGATTTTTGGCTTACGCACCCCTTAACGACTGAACGTATGAGTGAAGCTCGTTTAAGAGCCAATCAAATGCCTAAGGTTAAAAGCCGAATATATGATGTCGATTTTGAAATTTTAAAATGGTACACCATGGTGGTTGCTGGAGAAGCTACAGAAAATCAGCTGCAGAGTTTAGCTTCACAAAAAAATCTGGCAGGGATATTGGCTTTGTCGGCATTTTATCTTAAACAAGGAGATTACTCACAAGCTCAAACAACATTAGATCAAGTGAAATCTAGTGGTAAGCCACTAGTTACTCTTATTCAAACAGATATTTATTTGGGTCAAAATAAGCTTGATCAGGCCTATAATTCGATTGCTCCATTGCAAATGACCATACCTGAAAATAAGGCGTTTAGCTATAAGTTGGCTGAGGTGTTATTGCGTCAGGGAAAATATGCGCAAGTACAGACGCTCGTGCAGCGTTTTATTAATAAAAATGCTCGAGATATTCAGGGCTGGCAACTATTACAGCAGGCTGCTAATTTAGATAAACAATCGCCATTAAGAGCGGTGAATGTATTGCGATATCGTGCAGAAGCACAGTATTGGTCTGGCAGTGAAGAAAATGCGATTAAATCTATGTTGCACGCGCAAAGACTAGCGAAGGGCAACCAAGCTATGTCGGCTAAAATAGATAGTCGATTAAAGCAAATGCAAGATGAGCGACGAATGAAAATTTAATAGATTTAGTTTGACTTAGGATTTTCGTAGACACAGATATACTTAAACTAACAAGTAAATGAAAGTTTAGTTTAAGAATGTATAAGGAAAGAGGAGGGAATTAAGCTAACTTAGCTTTAATTTTTGCTGAAACTTGAGCAGGATCGGCACGCCCGGCTATGATCGGACGTAGAGAATTCATCACCTTACCCATATCTTTCATGCTAGTTGCTTCTTGAGCAGCAATCGTTTGCTCAATGATAGAATCAAGCTCTTCCTCAGTCATAGCTTCTGGTAGAAACTGGGAAATAATCTCAGCTTCGGCTTGTTCTTTACTAGCTAAATCATCACGACCAGCACCTTCAAAGGCTTTGATCGATTCTTTACGTTGTTTAATTTGCTTTTCAATGACCGCAAGAACCTGAGCGTCGCCAAGCTCTATGCGCTCATCAACTTCGATTTGCTTAATTGCTGCTTGTAGACTACGCAAAACCGTCACTGTTGCCATATCTTTGGCACGCATAGAAGTTTTTAATGCATCAGTAATTTGGTTTTTTAAAGTAGTCATAATGTTAGCAGTCAATCACAAATTAATTAGTAAAGGCGAGTAGTACGTACAGATTCGCGAGCCAATTTCTTTTGGTAGCGTTTAACTGCAGCAGCTTTTTTGCGCTTACGTTCTTGAGTTGGTTTTTCGTAAAATTCACGCTTACGAACGTCAGCTAAAACACCAGCTTTTTCGCATGAACGTTTGAAACGACGGATAGCTACGTCAACTGGTTCGCCTTCTTTCAACTTAACTTGTGGCATGTAAAATCCTCTAGATTATGGATAAGATCAGGCACACCATTGCGCCGGATCACAAGTGAAGGTCAGTATTTTACTCATTTACAACTCATATCACAAGTCTATAATAGCGATTGCAATATTTTGACTCATATAAAAGGCAGTTTTGATGATTGTTTTAGGCTTGGAAACTTCTTGTGATGAAACAGGGTTGGCACTTTATGATAGCGAACTCGGCTTACGGGGACAGGTTCTTTATAGCCAGATAAAACTTCATGCTGAATATGGTGGGGTAGTACCTGAACTTGCTTCTCGTGACCATGTTCGTAAGCTCATTCCTTTAATGAATCAATTGCTTGAACAAAGTGGTGTAACAAAACAAGAAATTGATGCAGTCGCTTATACGCGTGGCCCAGGTTTAATGGGAGCATTAATGACAGGTGCATTGTTTGGAAGAACTCTAGCTTTTTCTTTAAATAAGCCTGCGATTGGTGTTCACCATATGGAAGGGCATATGTTGGCTCCATTACTTTCAAGTCAGCCACCCGAATTTCCATTTGTAGCATTGCTTGTTTCAGGTGGTCATACACAATTGATGGCAGCTCATGCAATTGGTCAATATGAGCTCTTAGGTGAGTCTATTGATGATGCTGCAGGTGAAGCTTTCGATAAAGTTGCGAAAATGATGAGCTTGCCATATCCGGGTGGGCCAAATATCGCAAAACTGGCGCTATCTGGTGATCCGCTAGCATTTGAATTTCCACGACCAATGCTTCATCAAGGCCTAGATTTTTCTTTTAGTGGTTTAAAAACGGCAGTTTCTGTTCAATTGAAAAAGTTGAATGGTGAAAACCGTGACGCAGATATTGCTGCTTCATTCCAAGAAGCCATTGTAGACACATTAGTAAAAAAATCAGTGAAAGCTTTAAAGCAAACTGGACTTAAGCGTTTAGTGATTGCTGGTGGGGTAAGTGCAAATTTACGACTACGTGAACAGTTAGAAACTTCATTGGTGAAAATAAAAGCTCAGGTTTACTATGCAGAACCTGCTTTATGTACTGATAATGGTGCAATGATTGCATTTGCAGGTTATCAGCGTTTAAAAGCAGGCCAACATGATGGCTTGGCTGTCACGACTACACCACGTTGGCCAATGACTGAATTATCTATTCCTGAATAAAATTATTTATCTGCAAAGGCTTGTTGGTTTTCAATATCTATATATTCGATATAACCACGGCCTTGCACTTCCTTACCGAAATAATTACCCGTAAATCTATAGCCACTTGCATAACCTCGCCCATGACCATAGCGGAATGGGCTGTCAATTTCTGCCTGAATGTTTAAGATAATTTGCTTTGCATCATTTCTAGCAATCCACGAAAAGAATTTAGGAAGTCGCATCTTTTGCCCAGTCGGTGAGATGTAATCATCAACTTGATGCGAAATAATATCAAAACTGACATCAGTGTAAATTTCAGCTGGCTGGTCCAGATGTCTAATATGCAGGGTGTATGTAGCTGTTTGTCCTGCAATATCAGCTTTAGTAAGAAGAAGTTGAGTGGTCTCATTTAAATTGATAATTTGATAAGTAAAAAAATCAAGTGGCAGTTTATATGCATCAGGAAGAAGTTTATTTGTAATGGAGTGAGCTCCAACTGCTCGAGCATATTCGTAAGTGCAAAGCCCTTCGCTTTCAAAGCGTTTTTCCTGATATTTTAAAAAACCTCTAAACTTTGCCAATAAGCTAAAATGATCATAGATTGGTGTTTTTATAAACCATGAAACATGTGTAGTGATATCAATATCAAAGTCGAAATCTAGACCTTCATAATGTCCATTAATATGAATGTGTGGGAATTTTCCTTGAATTGAAATTTCCTGACCAAGTTCTATCAAACTTCCATCTGTATTAATTTTTGTATCTTTGGGAATGATATAGGCTTTCAATAATGCTTGTTCAAGAGCGGCTGTACTTGAAAAGAAAATCGCTGTTTTTCGAGGATTTCCATGGATTATGTCATCATGATCAAATGCAAGAGCACCAGGTGTGCCTAATAAAATCATAATATTTAAATAGCGATGCGGCTCTGGCAAAAGTGGGAAAAAGATTCCGTAGTGGGTCCAGCTATAATATTTTTCATCAATTCGGGGCTGGATAATATGAGGCTGAGGAAAAGGAAGGGTTGAGTATTTTTCTACTTTATCTATAACACTTTGTGCAAGTAATAAAATTTTACCAAGCGCTTTACTTGTTGTAGAAATTTTTGGCAATTGTTTTTTCATATATAAACCTAAATGAGGATAGGACTATCTTGGTTTTAGGTTATGAAAAACAACTGCCAAAGCTAAGCGGTTTGCAGGCCAAAGCTAAGGCTTTGTGGGACATTTTATTTAACTGTTAGACAACTCTTTTAAAGCATTTAAACCAATCCAATGCTTAGAAAACTGATATGCAGCACGACCAGAACGTTGTCCACGCATTTGACACCAACGCAAGCTTTCAGCACGAACTTCATCGGTAAAAGGCATATTTGCTTTATCAAGATAATGCTCTACGATTTCTAAATATAAATTTTGATCCATTGGATAAAAAGATAACCATAAGCCAAAACGGTCAGACAAAGAGATCTTTTCTTCAATCGCTTCTTGCGGATGTAGCTCGGTATATTGGGGAACATCCACCTTAGTTACAGGTGTATTTTCATGCATGAACTCGGGTAATAAGTGACGGCGGTTACTGGTCGCATAAATAATAAAATTTGTTGAACCTGACTGTAATGAGCCATCTAATACACTTTTTAAACTACGATAATTTTCATCTTCGGCATTAAAAGCTAAGTCATCACAATAGACGATATATTTTTCCGGTCGGTTCTGAATGATTTTCTGGATTTTAGGTAAGTCTGCCAAATCATCACGCTCAATTTCAATTAAACGTAATCCTTGAGTTGCATACTCAGTGAGTAAAGCACGCACAATAGAAGATTTACCTGTACCACGTGAACCCGTTAGAAGTATATCATTTGCAGGTAGGCCATTTAAAAACTGCAAAGTATTTTGAATGATTTTTTCTTTTTGACGTTCGATGCCTTTTAAGTCATCAAGATAAATATTCTTAGGTGTATAAATGGCTTTAAGTTGCTGGTTTTCCCATCTAAAAGCGGGGGCAGTAAAATCAGTTTCTTGTTTAGGTTCGGGTAAGACTTGCTGTAACTGATTTAATACAAGTGATAAGGTTTGAACTAAATTGTCGGGTAAATCAATGGTAGCCATGGTTAATCAATCATGTTAAACAGTAATTTACTAGGATACTAACACCGAAATTTGCACGCTGACAAAAAAGATACTAGCAATGCAGTTTATCGGTTTTGCAATTGATTGAAATGTTCAGACCGCGCATAGTGTTGTCATGTCTATTCAGTAAAATCATCTGTGAAGATGAGGACGAAATATGTTTGAAAAAATACGAAGTGATATGAATCCGCATCAGGCTTACCGTATCAAAAAATTACAACGTCAGTTAGACATGGCTGAATCTTATGAAGAGTGGAATTCTTTTGCATTAAAGCTAGATGAAGAAACAGGTGCGCAAGAGTGGAAGTTCGATAATAGTTCACCTTATTTTGATGCTGAGCTTATTTCTTATCGTTACACTTTACTGAAAAGATATCGTCAGCAACATCGTACTTTAGATTTGATTTATCTTTTAAAAGAAGGGTTGACCTACGATATTGCAAACATTGGCCACCCTATGTTGTTTGCTGCAACCCATGTAGGTACAAAGAAATTAATTGAAGATTATATTGAAGAAGTCAGCCAAAGCTTGGCTTATATTGCTTCTAGTGAATGTATTACCTTTCAAAGAAAAGAAAAAATCGAGTTTTTTGAAAATTGTGAAAAAGCATATGGACAGCCCGCGCTTATGTTTTCGGGTGGTGCAACTTTAGGTCTTTTTCATACAGGCGTATGTAAAGCTTTAATTGAACAAGACTTAATGCCCAAAGTCCTGTCTGGCTCAAGTGCTGGCGCCATTATGACAGGTATGTTGGGGACTTCTGCGAGTGAAGACGTTCAAAACTTATTAAATGGCGAGCAATTTTTTAGTGATGCGTTTCACTTTAGAAAGCTTCGTGAACTCATAAAAGGGAATGGGGGCATTGCGGATGTCCATTATTTGAAAAAATTCCTTATCGAAAACTTAGGTGATTTGACTTTTGAAGAAGCATTTAAAAAATCGGGTTTAAATATTAATGTCGCAGTTGCGCCATACGATGCAACAGAAAACCCACGAATTATGAATGCAATTATGACACCCAACGTTTTAGTTTGGAGTGCTGTATTGGCTTCTTGTGCTGTGCCAGTTTTATTTCCACCTGTGCGTTTAACCAGTAAGCGTTATGATGGTGAACATACACCTTATATGGCAAACACTAAATGGGTAGATGGTAGTGTGCGCAGTGACTTCCCACAAGAAAGAATGGCAAGGCTTTATAATTTAAACTACACCATTGCCAGCCAAGTGAATCCGCATGTTGTGCCATTTATGCAAGATGATGCACACCGTTTCCGTAAAGACCTTTTAAGTTGGCCAGAACGAATTTTAAGACGCCAAGGTAAAGTCCTGTCGATGGGGGTAATGGACTTTACCCGTCAAAGACTCGGTGCTATTTCTCCAGTAAGAAGATTGCTTGATCATGGGTATGGGGTAATAGGGCAGCGCTATTATGGCGATGTCAATATTATTGCCAAATATGGTCTAAAACATTATGCCTATACGCTACAAAACCCTCGTCCGCATTTATTTAAGCGTTTACAACGAGAAGGTGAGCGGGCGACTTGGCCGAAAATCTCTTCTATAGAAACTCATGCGCGTATTGGTAAAACAATTCAGCATTGTTTGGAAGTTCTACGTTTTGAAGAAAAGAGACAACAACCAGAGTCTTATTATGCTGAAGCATGATTTTGCTTCTCATATAGAAAACCTAAAATGCGTAACAAAACCTAAAAGTGCAGCTTTAGGGCGGCATCTATGGACATGTACTGTAGATGCCCATCACTACTGGCTAAAATACCATTTGCCGCATGTACATGCTCAAAGTGAGCAAGATTTTTTGCATGAATTGCAATTCTATGAAGATATTCAGTATAAAAAAGTGAACTGGCTTTTGCCATTTAAAATAGTTGATGTCGGTGCTATTTCCGAATTAGATGAGTTTGAAGGGAAAGTATTAATTTTGCCAGACACCGATTGTTGGTTTGGCAATTTAGATCAAAAGCAAAATTTAAAAGATATTCGTGAGATGATCTATACCTCGCTTATAGCTTTAGCAGAGTTTCATGAGCTGGGGTGGATTCATGGCGATATTAAAAAAGAGCACTTTCGAAATTTTGAGCAAGGGCTCTATTTAATTGATTTTGAAAAAACAAGGCTTATATCGAGTCCTGATTCAATCATTGATGTTACACCAAGATATATGGCACCTGAACTGTTTCATGGAACGAGTAAGAGTATACAAAGCGATTTATATGCTTTTGGAATTGTGTTGTATGAATGGTTAAGCCAAATACGTTTACAAGCAAATACTTATCATGATTGGGCAGTATTGCATTGCCAAAATTTAAACATTCAGTTGCTTGATTCAGTTCAATTTTTTTATCCTTTACTTGTAGGGTTATTGCAAAAACAACAGAAAAACCGTTTTTCAAATGCATTTGAAGCAATCAATTGTTTAAATGTGCTCTCAAACTTATAAAAATCATTGATCTAGTATCTGTATACAATTTACACGGTCAGTTTTTTTTAGAAAAAAAACACTTGTCACTGTTAGATCTTATCGCTAATATACACAGCCATCGGGGGCGTGGCGAAATTGGTAGACGCACTGGATTTAGGTTCCAGCGCCGCAAGGTGTAAGAGTTCGAGTCTCTTCGCCCCCACCACTTTAAGTTAAGTCTTAAAGTTGATTTGAATGTTAAGTCATTTAAATCTTGGAAGAGGATTGGTGTAATGGTAGCATGACGGTCTCCAAAACCGTTCGTCAAGGTTCGAATCCTTGATCCTCTGCCACATTTATTTTAAATAAATGTCCCAGATGGGGGCGTGGCGAAATTGGTAGACGCACTGGATTTAGGTTCCA
Organism: Acinetobacter sp. ABJ_C4_1; assembly: GCF_044538495.1. Classification (NCBI taxonomy): domain Bacteria; kingdom Pseudomonadati; phylum Pseudomonadota; class Gammaproteobacteria; order Moraxellales; family Moraxellaceae; genus Acinetobacter; species Acinetobacter sp. ABJ_C4_1. The sequence continues at coordinate 270,748 of NZ_JBIUCQ010000001.1, forward strand.
GCGCCGCAAGGTGTAAGAGTTCGAGTCTCTTCGCCCCCACCATTGAAAGAAGCAAGACGATGATCTTGCTTTTTTTATGATTAAATCTAAAGGGTTTAATTGTACATATAGAGGATTGGTGTAATGGTAGCATGACGGTCTCCAAAACCGTTCGTCAAGGTTCGAATCCTTGATCCTCTGCCAAGATTCAAAAAAGCTCCTGTTACGGGAGCTTTTTTATTTGTTTTTGATTTTTAAAGATAATTTCTGTTTTTAATTTGGCATTTTATAAAATAGTATTTAAAAAATATAAGATTTATTTTACATACAGACAAATCTGTATAAAAATGCTTCCACTTTGTTAAGGTTTTGTTAAAATAAAATTAAGTTGATATTAATCACGGTTTAATTTTATATGTTGAACTATAACAAATTTAATAAAAGTGTCTTATTCATCTGCTTATCACTAACGGGGGGCCTAAGTTTTGCTGCGGACTCGGATGATCCTATTCGTCAGAGAATTCAGGCTGACCAAACTATCCGACAACAGCAACGTGATAGTGCTTTAGAAAAACAAATTCAACCAGATGTAAACGTCAATCTAGGGCAAGAACAAAATAAGATTTCAGCTCAGCAATTACAATATTTACGTTCTAACAGTGAAACCCCTTGTTTTGAAATTAAGAAAATACTTTTAGAAGGTGAAGAAGCCCATCAATTCATATCAGATTTTAATGTGATTACTACTGGCAAGAACAATATTATTGGAAGATGTTTAGGGGTAAATGGACTAAACCAAGCGCTTGATCTTGTACAAAATAAAATTATAGCAAATGGTTATGTGACCACACGTGTTTTGCTTCCTCAGCAAAATATTGCATCTGGTACGGTGCGTGTTCGTGTTATTCCAGGACGAGTGGATCAGATTAAGTTCGCTGATGGTACTTCTAAACGTGCACATTTATGGAATGCTTTACCGATGAAGTCGGGTGAGCTGTTAAATATTCGTGATATGGAGCAAGGTTTAGAAAACTTTAAACGAGTACCAACGGTTGAGGCTGATTTTAAGATCCAACCAGCAGAACAAAAAAAAGAACCAGGCTATAGTGATGTAGTTTTGGCTTGGCAACAGGCTAAACCTTATCGCTTGCATATAGGGATTGATGATTCGGGGAGTGAGGCGACTGGAAAATATCAAGGCACAGCAACTTTATCACTTGATGATGTGCTGACTTTAAATGATCTGTTTTATATCAGCTATAACCATGATTTAGGTGGTGGAAACTCTGGTAAACATGGCACAGATGGTTTTTATGCAAGCTATACCATTCCATTTGATTATTGGTTATTTTCAACTAGTTATAGTCGTTCTAACTATCTGCAAACAGTCGCTGGAAGTAGTGAAACTTATCAATATAGCGGTAAAAGTGAACTCATTAATGCAGATTTATCTCGGGTAATTTATCGAGATGCACACCGTAAAACAGCCATAGGTTTTGGGGGATGGTATCGTGAATCACAAAATTATATTAATGATGTAGAAGTTGAGGTACAGCGCCGTAAGACTGCAGGCTGGAAAGCAACTCTTGATCATACCGAATATTTTTCTAATGCCACTTTAAGCGGTAATGTGACTTATAAACGTGGTACAGGTTGGTTGAATGCAATGAGGGCACCAGAAGAAGACTTTGGTGAAGCTTATACGCATGTCGGGATTCTACAAGCCAATGCCAGTTTACAAGTACCTTTCAAAGTGGGTCAGCAAAATCTGCAATATTTAGCTGAATGGCGTACTCAGCACAGCAATCAACCTTTAACTCCTCAAGACAGATTTTCAATTGGAAACCGTTATACCGTAAGAGGTTTTGATGGTGAGCAAACGTTATTGGCAGATAATGGTTTTTTAGTTCGCAATGAACTGAGTGGCTCAATTATGAATAAGCCACACTCTTGGTATGCAGGTATTGATTACGGAGAGGTTGGTGGAAAAACTGCACATTATCCGAATCCTTTACCAGGCACGAGTTTATTAGGTGCAGTTATCGGGTTGCGTGGTCAAATTGCTCCCTTACGTTTGAATTATGACGCTTTTGTCGGAGCACCGTTGAAAAAGCCAGATCACTTTGAAACGGATGATTACACGACTGGATTTAGTGTGAACTGGACTTACTAATCCATCCTCTCCCAATTACATATTTATTTGATTACATAAAAAATTTAGTGAGACTTTAAAGTGAATAAGAATCGTTATCGTATTATTTTTAGCCATGCTCGTGGGATGTTTATTGCTGTTGCCGAAATTGTAAAAAGTAAAACCAAGCAAGCAGGGCAAAGTCAGGGACAAGTGGGAACAGATTCGACTATAGATTCGGTTCTACCTATTCATTATAAAAAACTAAATCTACTTAATTTTGCTGTAATTGGTTGTTTGGGAGCATTGGTAATTAGCTTACCAATGAGCAGTGTGGCTGAAACTCAGATTATTGCTGATAAAGGTGCGCCTACATCGCAGCAACCAACTATTTTAAATAGCGCAAATGGCACGACTCAGGTCAATATTCAAACACCGAGCGCAGGTGGTGTGTCACGTAATACCTATACTCAGTTTGATGTGGGGCAAGAAGGCGCCATTTTAAATAACTCACGTAATAACACCCAAACCCAATTAGGGGGCTGGGTACAAGGTAACCCATGGCTCGCAAAAGGCGAAGCCAAAGTTATTTTGAATGAAGTGAATAGTAATAATCCAAGTCAACTCAAAGGCTATATTGAGGTTGCTGGGAAACAAGCACAAGTTGTTATTGCGAATCCATCTGGTTTGATCTGTGATGGCTGTGGTGTGATTAACGCAGACCGTTTTACTTTAACCACGGGTCAAGCAGTGATGAACCAAGGTTATCTTGAATCATTCCGCGTCCGCGAGGGACAAGTCACGATTGAAGGTAAAGGTTTAAATGGAAGTTTAACTCCCTATACAGATATTTATGCGCGTGCTTTAAAAGTGAATGCAGGCTTATATGCAAATGAGCTTAATACGGTACTTGGACAAAATGATATTCAAGTCAAAGATCAAGTAGCTCCTCAAATCACGGCAACAACAGGACCTACAACCACACCTCCGCCAAACTTTGCTTTAGATGTAGGCCAACTGGGTGGGATGTATGCCGGAAAAATCTTTTTGGTGGGAACAGAGCAAGGACTAGGTGTACGTAACGCAGGTACGATAAATAGTACTCAAAGTACGCTTACGCTAAATGCAAATGGTGATTTGGTCAATAATGGTAACTTGATCGCGAATAAAGATCAGGTACAGCTGAAAGCTCAAAATATTCAAAATACGGGTAATGTCAGTAGCGCAACTTCACAAATTTCTATTGAGAGTCAAAGTCTAGATAACTCTGGTTTAATCAGTAGTGCAGATGAGTTACAACTTAATCAACAAAATAGTTTAAATAATAGTCGCACATTGAATGCGGCGCGTGTTGTTATTAATACGGGTAGTCTAAAAAATAGTGGTTCTATCGAACAAACAGGTTTGCAAGGACTTGATTTAAAGTCGGGTTCAATGACAAACCTTGGTGGTAAAATCGGAATTGCCAAGAATACGACAGGTGGCGGTACGGGTGGATCGACAGGTGGTAGTGTTCCGACAGTTCCAACTGATCCATCCAAAGATGGCGGAAGTTTAGAAGTTGCCACTCCAATAGATACGACCCCAAAAACTTATGACCAAGGTTATATCCATGTTAAGGAACAACTAAATAATGACCAAGGGGCGATCATTGCCAATGGTGGTGTAGATTTAGATAGCCAAAATGGTCTAGATAACCAAGGCGGTCAACTGAATTTGGGTGCTATTCATATTAAAGGGAATAGCTTTAATAACAACCAAGGTGAGCTCACAGTTAAAAGTGCTGATATCCAAACCTCAAGTTTTAGTAACCAGCAAGGATTACTGCAATCACTCACTTCTTTAGATGTAAATAGCCAGTCGATTGATAATCAAGGCGGTAAAATTAATGCCTTGAATAATATTAGTATGATCTCTAGCGGAAACATTTTAAATCAAGCGGGGCAGATCGCGAGTTCGTCTGAACTTTATCTACAGGGATTGGGCCTAAACAACAGTGGGGGTGATCTGGAGGCTGAACAATTATTAAAACTTAATCTTTCAGGTCATTTGAATAACCAGAAAGGAAAAATAGTCACTAATAATAACTTGGATAGTTCGCTTTTTGGTCTAGATAACGACCAAGGTGAAATTTCTGCAAAAAATATTACGATTCAAAACAAAGATCAGGCTTTAAATAACGGATCTGGAACGATTTATGCTGATCAAAGTTTAAAAATTCAAACTGGATCTTTAAATAATGCAGTCAACGGTACGTTATCTAGTCATGAAAACCTGCAAATTGACAGCCAGCAACTCACCAATCAGGGCTATATTCGTGCTGATCAACAGTTAAAAATCAATAATACAGGTGTTATGACACAGCAAGGAGGTGTTCTTTCTGCCTACGGTAATATTGATTTAACGAGTCAGCGTCTTGTTGGTGATGAAAAAAGTGTTATTGCGGTCGGTATCAATGCTCAAGGTGAGCAAGATCAAAATGTTCAAGCGGATTTAAATATTAAAACAGAGCAGGCACTTGAGCATCACGGAAAACTACTGGCAAGCCGTAATATTGATTTAGATGGGGCAAATGTAGATTTATCGCAAGGAACTGCAGCAGCTCAAAATATAAATATTACAGCTCGTAGTGGAGACATAAATAATCAGTCTGGTGTGTTACAGACTGACTCTATTCAATTAAATGCAGTACAAAATCAACAAAGTTTAATTAATCAAAGCGGACAGATTCTTGCTAAAAAATTGAATCTGAGCATTGGGAAAGATATTAATAACCAACAAGGTTTGATTCAGCACACTGCGACAGATGACCTGAATTTAACAGTTCAGGGAATTATTAATAACCAGCAAGGCCGTATTCTCACAAATGCAAATCAGTTAAATATTCAAGCACAGGGACTCAATAGTGACTCTGGTGTGATCCTGCATTCGGGCCAAGCTGGCTTAAATATGGATATACAAAATATCCATGCGCAAAAGGCTGAATTGAGAACTAATGGCGCACTTAAACTTACGACCGATCAAGCACTATTAGACCAATCAAAAGTGTCTGCTACTCAAGCCAATATTCAAGCCAACCAATTTACTGACCGTAATGGTGAAATGTTGTTTAGTGCGGTAAATGGTCAAAGTTCAATTCGTGTAAATGGTGACTACCAACATCAAGGAAGTGTATTACAAAGTAACCATAGCTTAGACATTCAAACAGGTTCGCTTAGTAACCAAAGTGGGAATATCTTAGTCACTCAAAATGAAGCAACCTCACAACCAGTACAGTTAAATATTGTCAGCCAAAACGATATTCAGAATGATCTGGGTAACATTGTGAGTGAAGGCCAACTTTCATTGAAAACTGGAAAAGGAATAAGCAACCAACAAGGAAATATAATTAGTTCTAATGCGCTTGAGCTTAAAACAGATCAGTTAATTAATAACCAGTCTGGGCAGATACAAGCTAAGGATATCAAGTTATCTGCATCAAACTTAGATAATAGTTCAGGGGTGATTGCTGCTAAAACTGGTGATGTATCACTCAATATTAATAATCAGTTGATTAATGGTCGTGTCGAGCAAGCTAAGCCAGCTGGTATTATTCAGGCAGCACAAAATATAGATGTTCAGACTGGGCTATTGGACAATAGTGGTCTGATTTATGCTGGTCAAAATCAGCAACTGAAAGTCGCTCAAAATCTTAAAAATGCTGGACAGTTAGCTGCTCAAAATAATTTAAATATACAGACGGCTACACTGACCCAGACTTCTGCAGGGAGTATTATTGCTGGTTTAACATCAGATGGTTCATTAGCAAATCAGGGTAATCTTAACATTGATGCTACAGGCGCTATAAATGCGCAGGGGCAACTCATCGCGGGCGGTGATTTAAATAGTCAGGCAGCGAGTCATGTCTTAAACCAAAGCCTTGTTCAAGCAAAAAATATTTCGCTCAACAGTAAATCTGGTCAATTGAGTGCTCAACAAAGTACGATTCAGGCAGCTCAGCAACTTAATATCGTTACTCCAGATACGCTAGATACCCAACAAGCCAATTTAAAGGCGAATAAAGTTCAGATTAATGCAAAAGATTTAAATAACCAGTCAGGACATATCCAGCAAACAGGTTTAGATGATACTCAAATTTTGTTGACGGGTGATTTAAGCAATCAAAATGGGCAAATTGACAGTCTAGGCCAAAAACTACAAATAAATGCTAATAATTTAAATAACCAGAATGGTCTTATCCAATCTGGTACAGCAGACAGCCAACTTATACTCGCTATAGCTAATACGCTCAATAATAATCAGGGCAATATCAAAACTGCTGGTAGTTTGCAAACGAATAGTTCTGAGTTAAACAATGACGCTGGAACGCTACTTAGCTTTAATGGCTTTAACATCAATACACAGCAGCTTAGCAATCAAGCGGGTCAAATTGTTGAGGTTGGAACACAAGACAATATTGTTAACCAATTAATTGTTAAAAACCTTCTAAATAATAGTAATGGCAAGATTCAGACAAATCATAATCTTGAAATTCAGGCTGATGCGTTAAAAAACAATGCGGGTAGTATTGTGACCGCAGGCGCAGCAGGTCTTAATCTCAACACGACATCACGACTCGATAACCAGTCTGGAAATATTCGTTCTAGTGGTGATCTCAATGTAAATGCACAAGACATTTTGAATGATCAGGGACAAATTCTTGCTGCAAAAAATGCTCAGCTTAATAGCCAAAACACCTTAAGTAACCAAGCGGGATTAATTGCAGCACAGCAACAATTAGTGATTCAAAGTGCTGCCTTGAATAACCAAGCGGGTCAAATTGGGTCGGTAGATGCGGGCGTAAATATCCAGACGACTCAGCAAGCACTCAATAATCAGAGTGGTAAGATTCAGGCGAATCAAGCGATTAACCTCGATGTACAGGGGCTTGATAATAGCCTACAAGGTTTGATTAGTAGTACTAAAGGTGATCAAAGCAAAATTCAGATTGATACTCACCAGCAGAACCTGAATAACCAAAATGGGCAGATTAATAGCGGTAATACATTACAGATTAGTACCAATGGTCTGAACAATCAGCAAGGTTTAATCACTTCACAGGGTGATCTTGGTATAAACGCCGTGCAACTGATTGATAACAGAAAAATCTATCTAAATGCTACCTTGCCAGAGTTGGCCCAAGGTATTCAATCTTTAGGGCAAGTCGTTTTACAAACATCAGAATTAAATAATGAACAAGGTCAGGTCATTGCTGGCAATGGATTAACCATTCAAGCGCCTAAGGTGAATAACAGTAATGCGGGCTTGTTAGCCAGTGGACAAGACTTACTGATTGATAGTGTTGGACAAGCAGGTACGATTAATAATCAGAAAGGCAAAATCAGTGCTAATCAGAACATTAGTCTAAATACAGGCCTAATGAGCGGAAGCCAACTCGATAATAGTCAGCAGGGCCTCATTAGTGCTGCAAAGCAAGTCAAAATTGTTAGTCAATATATTGATAATTCAAACAATGACCAGAACCAGGGTATTCAGGCAGGGCAAATAGAAATAGCTGCTAGTACTTTAAATAATAGTGCTGGGCGTATTTCTGCTGAGCAGCAACTTAATTTAAATATTTTAGATAATTTAAATAACACCAAAGGCTTAATTAGTAGTCTTGATCAATTGACGATACAAGGTCAGCAAGATAATAACCGTCTAATCGTAAACAATCAGCAAGGGACTATTATTGCAGGAGAAGAAGGCTCATCAACTGCAGGTTTAAATATTCTGGCCAAAGGTTTAACAGGCGACGGTAAGGTCTTAAGTCAGGGACAGTTAAATCTTCAGCTCAATGATGATTATGTACAAGATGCTCAAGGTCAGTTGCAGGCACAGGGAAATTTAAACCTTAGCTCTAAGGGAAAAGTTACCAATCATGGTGCAATCAAAAGCAACGGACAGTTATCTATTTCAGCAAATACAATTGAAAATGCTGTAGATGGCAGTTTGGAAAGCCAGCAAACTCAACTTGAAGCTGTAGGCGTGCTCAATAATTATGGACTCATTAATGGTTCAAATACATATGTTAAGGCAGGCCAACTCAATAATATTGCCGGACGTATTTATGGTGACCATATTGCAATTCAGGCGAATACTTTAAATAACCAAAGCCTCAAGGGTTTAGCGCCAGTCATTGCCTCAAGAGGTGATCTGGATCTGGGCGTACAGGTTTTAAATAATCTGGAAAATAATCTAAATCATCAAAGTGGTTCGCAAATTATTGCCATGGGAGACTTGCGTATAGGAGGTTCGCTTGACTCACAGTGGCATGCTCAAGGAACTGCTCAGCAAGTCAATAACCGAAGTTCTGTAATTAATGCGAATGGCAATATCGACTTGAATGCTGATATTGTTAATAACCAGAATGTCTTTTTTACAACCAAACAACAGCAGACCACAGAGCAACTGGATTACTGGAATATGTATATTTCAGATTCGCGTGCCGGATGGTATAACCCTGGTCCTCAGTCCTTAATTACTCAGGAAATCTATAGCCAGAATCCAGATTTATTTACTAAATTAAAGCCTGCACAACAGCTTGTGACTTCCTATGACAACGCAACGATGCAGGATTATTTAAGTCGTCCTGATGGTTATTTCTTCATTGTAAATAACTATGACGATAGCTCAGCCGGCAACATGTTTAAAGGCTATGTTGTTTATAACGGACAACTGTATAGTACTGACCATTATGAAAATGTGAAAAGTACCCAAACTACGACAACGACTGTAGCTGATGAGTCAGCACCTGCTGTGATCAGTGCAGGGGGTAATTTAAGTTTCACAGGCACAATTAATAATGACAAAAGCCAAATTATGGTGGGTCAAAAGCTGATCGGAGATGCAAACGCAATTCACAATGTCGATGCTAAAGGTCCTAAAATTACACATGAAGAAGGAACGGTAACGCCGAGTTATGGCAGTTATGGTGGCAAGGGGCACGATAGAGTTTGGGCTTCTGCAGAACAAGCTTATAACCCAGCAGATGTTACCAAAGGGGTGGATTTATTTATCTATGAAAATCCAACCAGTGCGACCCCTGTTAAAGTGCAAGACCAAACCCAGCAAATTAATAAAGGCAATTTGACTGAACAGGCACTTAGTCAAAACCATGACTCCAATATTATTGGTCAGCAAAATACACAGGTTAATCAAACAGAAACTGTTCAACAAACTACAGCTCAAACAGATCGTATTCAATCAAATGAAATTAAAACAGGTCAGGCACAGCTTAAAGGCGTAGTTGGGGCAAACACTACCGATCATAAAGCTATGAGTAGTAGCGCAGTCGATCAAATTCAAAACACTGATACTAAGGCGACATCTGTTCAGGGACAAACAACACAGATTGATGGTAGTGGTTTCGAGATTCGTACCAACAACGCTAACGTTAAAGTCCCAAATAATGCGTTGTATAGTAAAAATCCAGACAGCCGTGCTAACTATCTTGTTGAAACAGATCCAGCGTTTAGTAATTATCGCAACTGGTTATCTTCAGATTATATGCTGAATGCATTGGGACTTGATCCAGCGCTTCAACAAAAAAGATTGGGTGATGGTTACTATGAACAACGTATGGTACAGGACCAAGTTGCTCAACTGACCGGTTACCGTTTCTTACAAGGATATGGTTCTGATGAGGAGCAATATAAAGCGCTCATGAACAATGGGCTGAGCTATGCAAAACAGTACAACTTACGCCCTGGTATTGCACTCACTCCTGAACAAATGGCGCAATTAAGCAGCGATATTGTTTGGTTAGTAGAAAAAGAAACTACCCTACCAGATGGTACAAAAACCAAAGCTTTAGTCCCGCAAGTTTATGTTAAAGCGCGTGTAGGTGACTTAAAAGGCGATGGAACTTTAATTAGTGCCGATAGTATTCAGCTCAATTTAAGTAAAGATTTGACCAATGCGGGAACAATTGCTGGACGACAAGTTGTTCAAATTAATAGCCAAAATTTAAACAACCTTGCTGGAAACATCCGTGGTGGTGTAGTTAGCCTTGGTACTGAAAAAGATTTAAATAATATTGGCGGTATGATTCAGGCCGATCAAGCCATGAATTTGCAGGTAAAAGGTAACCTGAATATTCAGTCAACCACACAGAGCAGCCAAAATGCATTAGGCCAAAGTAACTATAGCTGGACAGGAATAGATCGTATTGCTGGTCTTTATGTCGGTTCAGCACAACAGCAAGCGTTGAGCGATCAGCCAACCTTGGTGATGAACGTGGGTGGTGATACTCGCATATTGGCTGCAAATATCCAGAATAACAGCGGTGGACGAAGTATTATTCGTACTGGCGGTGACCTTAAAGTCGGTAGCCTGAATACGGAAGTGACTAACAATGTGGTGGGTAGCTCAAAAGCTTATCATTTAGATACACGACAAGTTGAAGTTGGCAGCCAGATTAAGAGCCAAGGTGATTTAAGCTTACAAGGCAATAATATTCAAATTCATGGTTCACAAATCAGTAGTTCAGAAGGCCTAACTGCGTTACAGGCTAAAGAGCAGCTACAGATTGAAGAAGGCAGAAATAAACTTGATCAACAAGATCAGTCAAGCTTTAGTAAGAAAGGTAAACTGAGCAGCTCTACGACCAGTGACTTTAGTCATCGTAGTTCAGATATTGCGGTCGGTAGCATTGTTGAAGGCAAAAAAGTGCTATTAGATGCAGGAAATATCAATGTCCGTGGCAGTAATATTGTTTCTGGTGAGTTGATGCAGATTCAAGCCAAAGACAATGCAAATATTGAGGGAGCTCAGAACCAATACAACAGTCAAACTAATAGTGTTGTTAAAAACTCTGGTTTTTCTGCAAGCCTTTCTGATGGCGTGGCAAGTGTAGGTTATGCAAAATCGAACGTAAACACAAAAGAGGATGGAAAATCTACCACGCTGACTCAAAGTGTGATCCGTAGTCAAACGGGTGATACAACGATTAGTGCTGGTAAGGATTTAACGACAGAAGCAGCTATTTTGGATGCAGGTAAAGACATTAATCTGAAAGGGGCAAATGTTAATCTAAATACAGCTTATACAACTGATGAGCAACATTCAGAAGTTCATAGCAAACAATCGGGTATTTCTGTTGGTGTGACTTATTCACCAGCATACGCGGCAAAATCTGCATATGACAAGAGCATGGGTGATAACCAATACTCTAACAGTGCTGTCGGGAAAATCATGTCGCAAGCCAATGGCATTGATAAAGGGCTCATGGCAGCACAAACCCCAATCGTGATTTCTGGAGGAAGCCACAAAACAGAACAAACAAAGAATACCTCTAGCCGCCAAGCCGTTGTTACACAAGCCACAGCCAAAGGCAATTTAAATATTATTGCGACAGAAGGTAACATCAATAGCCAAGGCGCACAGCTTTCTGCGGAAGGTGATGCATTATTATATGCCAAAGAAAATATAAATCTTGGCTTTGCACAAAACCATCAGGAACAAAATGCACAAAGTAAGCAAAGTGGCTTTAGCATAGACAACCGAGATTGGGCTGCACCTGGTGGTGTATATAACAATAAGAATCAAGGTAACGCAACTATAGATAAAGTTACAGGCACACAACTTTCAGTTGGCGGAAAAACCACCTTACAAACTGAACAAGGTGATATTAATATCTTGGGTAGTTCGATTGCCTCGCAGGAAGATGTAAATCTCAATGCTGCTCGAGACATCAATATCAAGTCTACACAAAACAGCCAAAGCCAAAGTGAGCAGAGTTCAAACAAAGGCATTGGTAGTGCACAGATTTCAGATACTGAAAAATTCTTTGGTTATATGAATGGCAATAGCCAAAGTAATAGCAATGATATTGAACAACAACGCAGTCAGGTCGGAAGCCTAACGGGTAACGTCAACATACAGGCGGGGAATCAATATACACAACAAGTCGCAGATATTGTTGCGAAAAAAGACTTAAACATCACAGCGCAACAAATCAATGTTTTAGAAGATCATACGCGAGGTAGTTCATCTAGTGCAGCAGATGACTTAAAAATTGGCATATTTGCTAAAGTCAGTTCACCGATTTTGGACTTAATTAATGCAGTGGATAGTACAGCGCATAGCAAAGCAGATGATCGTACACAGGCGCTACAAGCTGTTGCAGCAGGTGCTCAGGGTTATCAAAGCTATAGTGATGTAAAAGGTGGCGCATTATTTAAAGCAGAGGCAGGTATTGGCTTTAGCACCAGTGAAAATCAGCAAGCTAGCAGCTATGCCACTTCGCAACAAAACAACCTGAAAGCTGGTGGTAATGTCAACTTAACCAGTACCAATGGCGATATTCATTTCCAAAATACACAGGTGAAAGCGGAAGATAAGATCAATCTCGATTCAGCAAAAAATATTGTATTGGAATCTGGACAAAGCCAAAACAAAGCAGATGGCACAAATAGCAATGCAGGATTAAGCGTAGGTTATGGCGTTTCTGTTGGAGCTCAAACAGGTGTCTACATCTATGGAGAGGCTGGCTATGGTAAAAGTAGCAACCATTTAAACAACATCACTCAAAATAATACGACGTTGGATGCAAAGAATATTAGCTTAACCAGTAAAGGAGACACCACTTTACGAGGAGCACAAGCGAATGCTAACCGTATTGATGCAAATGTAGATGGTCAGCTTAAAGTTGAAAGTTTGCAAGACACTGTTGAGCAAAGCAGTAACCAAATGGGAGTAGGAGGACGCGTCCAAGCTTCGTTTGGTACAGCATGGCAGGCATCTGGTAACTTTAGTAGTAGTCAGGCTTCCGGTAATTCTAATAGCGTTAATCAACAGTCTGGTTTATTTGCCGGAGATGGTGGATACCATGTGAAAGCAGATAGTGTTGACTTAAAAGGTGGCGCAATTGTTTCGACAGCATCTAAAGACAATAATGATTTGACTGCGAATCGTTTAACTTTTAGCAATATCGAAAACCAAAGCCAGTACGATGCGACGACAGTCAGCTTATCTGGAGGCACAAGTTTAGGTAAAGGTAAATCAAGTGGAGATAGTAAGTCATCGACACCAACTAACAATGATAACTGGCGTAATGCAACTAGCTTTAGCCCAAGCTTACCGCAACATGAGTCTGATAAAGACAGCAGTACCACTTATGCCACTTTAAGTGCAGGTAATATTACGATAGGTGGTAAGTCGACTACGGTTGAGCAATTGGGTATTCATAGTGATGCTTCAACAGCCAACAGGGTAGTTGAGACCTTACCGAACTTACAAACTATTTTAGATAAGCAAAAGACAGTAGCTGATGCGACGTCAACAATTGCAGCTGCTTCTCGTACTTATGCCCAAGACCAGATCAAGAATGCAGCAGCGGAAAAAGAAGCGATTGGAAAGCAGATTGCCAGTCAATTAAGTCCAGAAGAACAGGCAGAAATTAAAAAAATGTCTGCGACAGAGAAGGATCAATACTTAGCGCAATATGGTGTCTATGATGCAGCCCTTGCCAATGAAAAAGCAGTAACCCAGCAATGGGGTATGGGCGGAGACATGAGCCGTGCTTTAAATGCGGTAACTACAGCAATTACGGGGGCCCTTGGTGGACAAACAGATTTACAAGTTGTTGCTAATGCCTTAGCACCTTATGCAGCACAGCAGATTGGTGAGAAGTTTGGACATGGAGAGGACAAGAACAAGGCAGCACAATTAGCAAGTCATGCGATATTGGGTGCAACGCTAGCTTACTTAAATGGAGGTAATCCGGCAGCGGGTGGTAGTGCAGCAGTTGCAAGTGAAGCGGCAGCAGATTACTTCGCAAATCAATACAACGATGGCAAAACAGCGATTAATCCTGATACAGGTAAGTTCGATGCAAACTTATTACCAGAAAATGTTAAATCGAGTATTCGAGACTTAACGGCAGCGATTGGGGCTGTTGTTGGTGGAACAGTAGGGGATTCGGCATCGAACTCGCAGTTGGCAGGTGTGATTGGGCAGAATGCTGTTGAGAATAATGAATTTTCGATCATTACTCAGGGAGTCGAAAAGAAATTAGCTGAGAATAAAAAGGAAAAAGCAGCTCAAGCTAAGTTGAGTTGTCCAAAAGGACAAAGCTGTATGATTCCAATACCTGAAAAGAGCCTGAGTGATAAAGCCTTAAATGCCATTAATGATATGACGCTTCGTCAACTTGCCGCAGTTGCGGGGGCAAAATATGATCCTTTGACAGGTGAGGAAATTACACCAAATGAAAGACAGTTAGCTAAAGCCTCTGTATTGGGATTAGGATTTACTAAATCTGTTTCTGGGGTTACTCGATTAACTGATGAGGTATTGGTTGCGATTGAAAAGCAATATGGTAAAGATATTGTTAAGAAAATTGAAACTCAAACATATTTTAGGGTTGAAGGCGGAGGAGTCGGAACGAAAAGTAGTCTGAATAGAATCACTGTAAATTCTGACCAAACGATTTCAATTAACTCTGGATGCTCTGGTCAATTATGTGTTAGTACAAATGGTCCATCACATGCTTTATACTATCTTTCAGAAAAACGTCCAGATGGGAAAGTTGTTGTATTTGAGATAGATAAAGCTCTACATCAAAAAATCCTTTCAGAAGCTATTCCGCAAAAACCTATACCAGGCATTAGTCGTAATCCTAATGCACCAAAGATTGTGGATGAATCTAAAGGTCAACCAAGTATTAATTTAGAGTTACCTAAAGTATGGGATAGATTATTAGAAGAAAGTTCTTCTAAAGCAAGAGTGTTAACGCAGAAGGAGTTTGAAAATGAATATCGAAAATAATAATCAATATGAATTTTTATTAAATTCTATATTTGAAGGTAGTTGTGAAATAGCTATTATTGTTTCACAAGGAAAGCATTATTTCATTGTTGATGATAAAGAAAACTTTGTTATAGATATAAAACCATTTTATGATTCATATTTAGAAAAAGGTATACTTGATGAAAATAGCTACACTTTTGCTTTAAAGGAATTTAGAGGGGGAGCATCAATTTTAAATAATGAAACTTTACCACTATATTTGTCAAACTTGCCTGAAATGAATATTAAAACGCTTGATTGGATGAAGAATTTTTTTAAATATAAAACTAATATGGATGATTTGGAAAAATTATATATTTATGTGGAAGACTATCTTATGTCTGGGGAGGGAGATATAAAAAATGAATTATGGGCTATAATGGAATCTAAATTACCGAAATTTTACTTAAATCTTGATAGGAATTTATTTTTCCATACAGATTGGCAACGTGAGTTTGAAAATCAATTGCCAGACAATTGGAAAGGAAAGGCATCCAGTCAATTTTGGTCATTAATTCCAGATAGATATCAATATTGGATTATTAATGGAATGAATTTTTGGAAATTATATGGATAGTATATGCCATATTTAGAGATAAAAGAATCATCTTCTGAATACGGTTGTAATTTCACGTCTAAAACAAATGACTCCCAAAACAGTATAACTCCGGTTTCATTAATATAGATGTACGAATAAAAAGTTGCCTGAGCTATTGTAAGTGATGTAATCAAGTTAAGATTTACAGGTGTAGAGCTACCAACTCAATTTTTAGATAGGATTTTTATGAAATTATATAAGAATAATATAAAAATTAATAAAGTTAATTTATCAATACTATGATTTATAGGAATTAGAAGAAATACAAATGTTTAATATTGGTGATGTGATTAAACTCAAGCGGGATATACCTGAAGAAAAGTTAAAAGCCGGTGATTTAGGTACTATAGTAGAAATTTTACAAGAAGAACCAGTAGCTGTATATGAAGTAGAATTTTGTAATGATAAAGGCGAAACAATAACAACTTTATCTATAAAGGAGAAAGATATGCAATTATTTTATACTGCCTGATACTAATAAAAATTATAAAATATTTGCTAGTTATCAAAATTAAAGCAGCTGAACAGAACCATATTGAAGAAAGTAAAATGAAAGTGCAGGTTGGATTGCTGGAATTACTGTAAGCAGCTTAAGTTAAGCATCTATCTGAGTCTCGGATAGGGGCTTAGCCTATGAGAAGTGTACAAGTATTTATTAACTATAAATTACTTGTATAAATAACTGAAATAAGATGAGAAATAATGATTTTTGGAAATAAGGATACCTTTGCTTTATTTATTGAGCCGATTTTATATATTGAAAGCATGCGAGATTATGATTGTTTTTGTGGGTTTTATATAAAAGGGAATAAATATAGTTCGGAGACTACTCAAATGTTATATACGCAAAAAGAGTCAGTAAAGTTGGGAGCTCTTTGTAATGTCATTGATTCCGAAAAATACTTCTTTATGGACGTAAAGAAGTGTTTTAAAGAAATGCTATCAATTCGATATTTGAATTTTATAGCAGAGAATGAAGCTGAGTATATGGATAAAGAGTGGATTTATTATGATTATAATGAATTTATTTATAGCGCTAATCTAGAAAGTAGTTTGTTTGGGGAGGATAGATATGATTTATTTTGTATTGGATATAAAGGTGAGGTAAGGTTAATTTCTTATAAAATAGCTAATACATATTTCTCTCTAAAAGATTTAAAACAGTATGAAATAAATGAGTGCTTTATTAAGAAAAATGAACTAGAAAAGATAGTTTGTAAAATTGAGCATGCAACTTTTAATTAGAAGGTATACATGGGTTCTCAAATCTCTACTGAATATTAAATTGGAAAGTTGTGAATAATAGGTTGCAAATTAAAATGATAGTTAAATATAGTGATGATTTTTTATACAGTGGGATGTTGTTTATCCATTAAAAAATGATTTAAATCTTGGAGTGTTTAATTTTTGGATAAATGATACGTGTTATCCAGCAAAAGGAATAAATATTACATTAAACTCTCTTTTTCATGTTTTAATCAGTGATATTGAAGATATTAAAGCGCTTGATGGTGATATAGGTGATATACCAATTGAAAAAATAGATTTTTCTTCAATTGATAGTAAGGATCTAGTGTGGTTAGATACTGGCGAACTATTTCAATTCGGCTTTGGTATGGTTCTAGGTTTTAATAAAGAAAGTGAAAGATTATTTTATACTTTTGATTATGAAAAAAGCTATTCTGAAGTTGTTTTACCGAAAGGAACAGTAAGCTCTACGTTGCAAGCTTTAGGATGTTCTGCATTTTAGTAATTTAAATATTTTACTAGTGTTTTTTAGATAAATGTCATTGGTTCACAATTTGGACAAGTACTTATGCAAATTCTTAGAAATGAAAGTTTGCATTTCTTTTTTGATTTTCAGCTAAAAAAGGGATTTACATAAATTGAGTAACGATTTAAAGAGAGAACTATCTAAATTGAAAGATTTTGTATTTCAGAATTATGATCCAGTACAAATATCTGTTAAGGCTATGGAAATTTATAGTAAATATACTTTGCAATTATCAACTTTTGCATCTGAAAAATTATGATTTTAGTCGCAATGGATATGGGCGAAGAATTTGAGTTATCTAAAGATGAGGTTTATGATTTATTGGATGTATTATTACGCGATACTTCAATAAATTTATCTAGCTGAGTTTGTAAATTGAATCGGTTCATCATACTGAATATATAGCCTATATACAGGTTAGATAAACTATTAGCATAATAAAATTTTTTAAAGTGGAGTGGAAATTGAGTAGGATAAAATTATATAGCCTTTTGGGTACTGAAGAATATGAATGTAGTAATGAGTTAGTTTTGAAAGTTGATAGCACACTAAAAAATATTTATGAAATTTATTCCTATTTTGGTAAGGAAATATATAATCAATACCGTTATATAAATACTATTTTACCTGAAAATACATCTTATTTTGGTGCAAGTCCAGATGGTTTTTCAGATTGTTTAACTGAATTTTTACATCAGTTAATTAATAGTGATTCACTGAGAATTGAAATAGTAAGCAAAGGAGAGGACGTTTCTAATAATGAGATTTATATATTTTTATATATTCTATCTAGCAATATCGTGAATTATAATTATGAATCAAAATTAAGAGTGTTCGTTTCACAGGAAATATTGGATATCTATTTAAAGGAATCAAAAAGATTGCTTGATTTAAACTCAGAACCTGAGGATTTTGTGATTTATTAAATTTCATCTATATAATTAAATAAAATAAATATATATAATATATTTAAATGCTAACCTTATTTCTTTTAAAGTTGTAAAGTACGTAAATAATGAAAGTTTTTATAATATTATGCAAAGTTCATGCTGTGGTTGAGTCAATTATGCCTTCAACGATGACTAAAGCATTCGTAAATTGTTATATTAATGCTTCTTCCTATGAAGAAGCTGTAAATAAAATTTTGAATCAGTTTACGAATGATGGAATATATTTGGATAAAATTGAATCTCCTATCTATGAAATGCCTGTTACTAGTTGGCAATCGCATATTCAAGAGCAATATAAATCTCTATCAAGTGAGATGTTAAGTCAATCAGAATTTGAAAATGAAATTAAAAATGGTAAAGTTGTATACGGTATTTTTAGTGGTTTTAATTGATTTTTAAAATATTCTTTAAACACCCCAGTTTTATAATAAGATTGGGGTGTTTATTAGTTCAAAGATTGTTTTTAATTTATCCGATATAAAGTTTAATTAAAAGAATAAGGATAAATTTTTTCAATAGGAAGCATTTTTTTTGCGTTTTCTACATCGCCCTTATCTATTAAATGTTTAATAGTGAGTACATCATTAGTAATATCGTTAATGGTAATAATCCATTCATTTATATATTTTAAAACAGCTTCCTCACTTAATCCTATTTGAATGGCTCTGTAGGATAATGGTTGTGAAAATATATCTTTTTCAGGATCCCATTGAATTCTAACAGGATATTTACTCTTGTGAATTTTCCATTCTTCATTATTTAAATGTTCAGGTTTATGACTTAAACAGCCATTCATCAAAGCCCATTCGAAACCTTCTCTCTTAATATCAATAGCTAATATTCTTTTTTGATTAGCATCTTTTTGAGCCCAACCTGAGCGGTACATCATCCATAAAAAAGAAGGTTTTATCCAAGTCATTCTATCAATTTTGAACGGCGGTGAAACGAAAGTACCATGTTCTAAAGCAGAGTCAGCGATTATATCCGAGTATGCTTGATATATACGGATAGTTTTATCAGTATAGTAAGCCCTAATTTGGTTATTGGGTATAGTCATTTTGAAGTTAAATAAATATATATGATAAATATTCTAGCATAATTTTAATTAGATTCTCTTACTTTGAAAATTGCATTACATAACTATCCGAATTAGAGATTCAAAAAAAAGCTCACCAATTGTCGTTAAAAGTAGTTGATTTATAGAAGGTATAGATGGTGACTGGGCAGTTTGTTTTGATGCAACAGTTAATAGTGGTTCTCCTAAAGTTCTTGTATATGACTTATGAAATAGAGAAAATTACTATGAGAAAAAGAATTTTGATGAATGGTTAAAGTTCGGCATTAGCGGAATCTAATTATATTATTAATATGATTGAAATAATTTATCTTATTGTATTTTAATTTTTTTAATTATTGAAAAAATGCTTCCACCTCTGAGTGAAAGCATAATTTTCATTCTACTGAAAAACAATAAATTCTACTGGTACATGTTTAACCAACCAGACTCCATTTTCAGCTTGGAAAAATTCGAATCCATTCTTATGCATTTCTAAAGCATGAATAATTAAAATCTCAGGTTTGCCATAACGTGCTCCCACGGATTGAGCAGTCTCTTTATTTTCTGTTAGATGTACATATTGACGATCTTTAGAGATTAAACCTTGCTCTTTTATTGAGTCTATAAATCTTTGAGCTGTACCATGATAAAGATAAGTTGGAGGTATGAGCGTCTTAAGTGTGATATCGACACTTGTGGTTGAATGACCTTGTACAGCACGAATATATTTTCCATCGTCAGAAATTTGGAAGCGCTTTTTATCACTATTGCTCACAATATTTTTAATAATTTCTTCGTCTAAAGTTACATCTTTGACTGGTTGTGACTTGGAAATTAAGTCTTCAATATTTGCCCAACCTTCACGATCTAATGTTAGATCAATTTCTTCTGGTTTGTGTCTTAGAATAAAACTTAAATATTGGCTAATTGCTTTTTCGTTCATAGATATAAGGGCATTAGAGTTTTTTATATTTTAGTGATTTTATTAACTTAAGAGTAGTCTTATAGTGAAACTAAAAATTTGACATGAAAATTTTTGGTTCATTGTTAGGTGCTTAATAAAGGAGTTAACTGTGTTAGGTATATCTTTAAGTGAAGAGTGGAATGGTGACACTATTTATATATACGGCATATACCATAGTAATAACGATATATTGTTTTATGGAATTTCTGGGGAACACGGTAATGAGCTAATTGCATTTAAACAGAGAGAAATAGAAATAAAAGATCCTAAAGTTTCGTACAACCAATTATTTTAGTGATAATGGGCATTTATGGGCCGAAATCATTAAGAAATGTCTCATGGGCAATGTTTTTTTTTACGTTAAGTACATATTTTTTTAATTTATTTTGAAGCAGATGGCTGTATACAAGCGTATCAAAACTATAGTGATATAAAAAGTATTCACTATTTGAAGCTAAACCTAGTATCGGTTTTAGTAACTGTATTAGCAATACAGGAGCCATACAATAGATCATGTTATATTCCGATAGAAAGCTTTAAAAAGGCATTCACTGGCGAAATAGTAATACTTAGGAATTAGAAATAGTGTTAGAAGTTCAAGTTAAGTTTGAAAATAATTTATACACAGAGATGATGCTAGAAACTAAACGTGTTCCATGTTTATGTCGGATTTCAGACAAATTTTATATTGATTTCTTAGAAACTATTCCACCAGTAACAGGTCAAGTTATAAACTGGAAATTAGAAGATATTGATAAACGAGTACCTGCAGCAGTGGGTGGAGAATATTTGCATCATAAATATGGCCTTATTACTCTTATACATATTCGAGAGAATATTTATTTAATAGAAACTTTGGAAATGTTTGCTAGAGGAATTGGTTGGGTACAAATAATAGATCATAGAGAATATGCAGCTATACCTAAAGTAGAAGAGCCAGATTGGTTGAAAGATTTATGACCTAAGTCCAATAGAAGATTTTAATAAATTCTTTACATGTGAAAGTATTATTCTGCGGAATTACAAATAAATGCTTATTTTAGATCTTAAACTTCCAAATAATTTACATTCTGAAATGATGTTGGAGTGTGAAAATATTCCGTGTTTGGTGAGGATAAATAGTATATTTAATATTGATTTTTTTGAGACTGTTCCTCATATATCTGGACAAGTTTTAGAATGGTCATGGAGCGAATTAAATAAAAGAGTGCCTGCTGGCTCTGGAGGTGAATATATGTACTATAAACGTAGTTTAATTACATTAGAAAGAATTGATAAAGATCATTTCAAGATTTTAGATTTAAGTATGTTTTTAAATGGTATAGGCTGGTGTAAAGTTATTGAGAACTCTATATATGCGGAACCAAATCCTAATTTGTGGGATACAGATCCTGATGAATATTAAAGCTATGGATAAAACATGAATTCAATAAAACGCAGTAGTAAGTTCTTTCTTGCAGTTTTTCTGATGATGAGTCTTTCAAATACATATGCAGCAAAGACACAGGTTGAAGAGGTTGATGCAATGGAAGCTGCTGGAGCAGAAGTGGCAGAAGCGGGTGGAGCTGATGTTAGTGGAGTAGAGGTTGAATGTGGTGCTGATGGAGCTTGTTATGGTGTAACTTCTGTAGCTCCCGTTTCTGATGATGAAAGGTACGGTGGTATTGAACAGGAATATGTTGTAAAAGGCTGTAAAGTAACGGTCTACAATGATGGGCCAGTGAAAATGGTCGATGTAAAGACGGATCAACCATGTGATGCTCCACTTCCTAAAGGTCATAAATTCTCTAAAAAGAACCATTAATTATTTGATATAGCATCTTTAAACGGGTGCTATTGAAATGAATTTACCAAGCCTCAAGCCAACTGAGAGTACGAGGCTTATTTTTCTCATCTATTCTGATTAGGTACTACATACACCATAATTTTAATGTCTGGCAGAACTCCCAATAAAAAGGAGTTGGCTTTGCACATTCACTATTTCTTGGCAGCCTTTGCCAAAAGCTATAACAACACAACTTAGTTTGTTAACGAGTTTGATCGCCATTAGGTTTATCAAGCTTTAAATCATCACGACCAAAAACTTAGCAACTATAAAACTCGAGATGTGCCAAGCACAGTCTTTATGGGTTTTGCTGTGCCTTTTTTTCTCCCAGAAAGGGCACAGATTTTTATATCTCTTTTATATACAACAAAAATTTATTTTATAACGGTAAAACTATGCCAAATTTAACGCTCCCAACACGTGCTTTTGAAGTTGTAAAAAAAGGGATTCATCTGTTCCATCACGGTGGGTTTCACACTGTTGGTGTCGACAAGATTGTGAGGGAAACCGAAGTCACAAAAATGACGTTTTATAACTATTTTCACTCTAAGCAACGTTTTATTGATATTTGTTTAATCGTGCAAAAAGAGCGACTTCAAGACCAAGTGACCGAACTGGTGGAGTATGACCATGACACAGCCGCAATAGATAAACTCAAGAAACTTTATTTTTTACATAGCGATATAGAAGGGCCATATTACTTATTATTTAAGGCTGTTTTTGAAACTAAAAATAGCTATCCAAACGCCTATCAAACCGCGGTAAGGTACAGAACATGGCTGACCAATGAAATCTATAGCGTACTTAGAACATTAAAAGCGGATGCATCATTTAATGAGGCCAGACTCTTTTTATATGTGATTGAGGGTGCAATTATCCCACTTGTGGATAACAGCAGTATAGGTGAAACAGATAAGGCGCTAGATTATTTTTTATTAAAGGTTGGACTGGTTTAGATAGATATCCCAAAGTACATTGGCAAGGTACTTTGGGATATACAAGTTTTAAATTTTACTTATAGTAAGTTTGGATTTGGGTAGCAAGAAAGTCATAACTCGCTTTATTGAATAAAGCAAATTTTCCTTTTGTTTCATAGTTAGTGGTCCACATAGTTGCTGATTCACCGTATGTTTCAGAAACAACATTACCTTTAACTTGCCATTCGCCGTCATAAATTTTGCCATTCATTTCAATAGCAGGGTCTTTTCCGCCAGAATAAATTTGGTTTCCTGCACTGTCTACAGAGTAAGTCACATTATAGCCAGCAACGGTATCAAATTTATATTTAGCTTTTGGATAAAGGGTTTGTTGCCATTCAGCTACGGTTTTGAAATTAGTGCTATTGTTGTCAGAGAAATAAAACTCTGTATTGTTATAAATTACAGACTTTGGTACATAAACAAAAGAACCACTTGGGAAGGTTTCATTACTATTCAATAAGCTCGTAAAAGCAGTTTGATTATTTTTAAGGGTTAGAGTTAATAGATCACTCATATATAAGTAGTCTATATTTTTTGGTCGACTTGTTAAAATATTTGATGGGAATATGTCAGATATTTTTTTACCTGAAACATCTATTTTTTCGTAGTCGTAACTCACATTATCTGAATTTAAATTACAACTATCATTAAATCGAGCAGTTGTAATTTGTGAGCCTTGGGATGCAACGACATAACCTAAAGGCCAACCATTATTTTGCTTTTGATATGTCTTTTTAGTGAAAAGACCGAAAGAGTTAAGGTCGTAACTTTGTACAATATCTGCAGCTAAAGTAGTTTCAATTTCATCAGCAGTTATATTGTAAAGTGCTTTTGGATAAGCATATAACATTTGATCATTTCTTTTAATTTCATATGCATAAAGTTGTGGAATTGAAGTTGGAAGATCTCCTGAAGAAATTTCCTTAGATCTAAAAGTAAGAGAATAGAGTGTTTCATCAAAAATTGTATTGGTTGAAAGCGAAGAGTTTAAGAGAATACCTCTATCACACTTTAGACTATTTACATTCTGAGTAGATTGCCCTTGAGCTTGCGATGATACATTTTGAGTAGATTGTTCCTGAGCTTGTGATGATACATTTTCAGTATTATTAGAGCTTGAACTGCCTCCACCGCACCCCGTTAACATAATAAATGAAATAGAAACTGCTAAAGTTGAAATTTTTTTCATGAATAAACCTTAAGTATTTATGTTTACTTTGCGGGGTGATTATATATTTTTTATTGATTAAAAACAGACTGTTAATTTATATTTGTTAAATATTAAATTGATTTAAATAAATTGAGTGTTTGTTTTTTATCTAAAACTAAAATTATATGGACTTAAAAATAAATTAAGAAAACAGATAGGCGATTACAGTGCTTATTATTTATGATGTTTTAGACTTAAATAGATACAATCAGATCAGCATTAAGGGAAGTTTTTTTATCTAAGTTTTTATTGTAATATATTGATTAAATATAATTTTATAGTGAAGTGGACATCTTTTGATGTCACTTCAACACTTGATTGATTGTATAGCTTGTTTGAGCAATTGGGGTCAATTGATCATTCATTTCATAATATTCTATTGCATATGTACCTGGTTTCCATCCTTCAGAAGGTGCATAACTTACCCAATTCTGATTACTATTTTCATTAATTTTTTGAGGTGAAAATAATAATACTTCACCAGTATTTTGATTGGTCCATTTTACAAATACTTGATTGGTTTGTGTAACTTTTCCAAAAGTATCATAATGAGCAGTAATTTTTTGATTTTTATAGATTTGATTCATATTTTCAGGCTGAGTGTTATTTGCCAAGTTCCTAGAAACCACAATCTCGCCCGGTAAGTTATTCTCATAATTTTTTGAACTTGTTGATAGTTCTTCGAGCAAGCGTTCTGAGAACTTTTTTTTGTCTTGAATTTTAGTTAAGTCATTTAAAGGGAATGCTTTGGATAAGTAATAATCTAATTCTTTTTCAGGTAAAGCATTTAAAAAAGACCGAATATGTGCAATATTTTCAGTAGGGATAACATGATTTTTTGAAGAAGAAAAATCTAATAATTGTTGTGATACTATATTTTTTGATGTTGTATTTAAATCAGCTATTACGCGTTTATCGGACGAAACAGATGATAAGTGTGCTGACTTATCATCTATATTTATTAAAGCAACACCATAGCCTAGCCCAAAACAGACGAGACCAAATACAATTACTTTAGAAGACATCATTTAAATACACTTATAACTAATATTATTGATGCTTAGATTGTTACTAGAGTTAAAACTGCTGCCGTTATTAATAAGATATTTCTTTGAAAGGTTTGTACCAGATAATAGTTTCATAGTGGTTGAAGAAGTACATATCCCAGTTTGGGTACTTGTTAGAGTTTTAATTACACAACCAGTTTCTGTAACAAGATAAGTTTTTCCATTGTCTGGGGTAGAGCAGTTTGTAGTAATGATTGCATCGAGAAATTCAGTATCTACACTGTCACTATTTGCGCTCGTATCAATACCTTTGTGAGAGATGCTACCATTGATAACCACGGCATCATCTTTAGAGCGATCTACAGTAGTAGTCGGTGGTGTACTAATAACATTTATATCCGTAGGTAGAGAGTTTGAGTTGTTACCAAGATTAGTACCATTTCCAATTTTAATGTTACCATTAGAAGCTACTGCATTAATTCCTGTCGCAACAGAACCTATACTAGTGCTCATCTGAAATGATTCATCCTTATTTTTTGTTTCACCAGATGAGGAAACATTATCATCACTTCCGCCACAAGCAGTTAAAAGAGAACTCACTAATATTGTTCCTAATAAAACTGTAATTGTTTTATTCATTATTTTCCTCTGAAGTTAATGAAAACTATTATTTAATTTTAAGTAAAGTAAGTTTAGGCGCGCATAATACATGTTTATAATTAATAATTCTATTCTGAGCGGTATTTTTATATTAATGAAGAAAGGCTTAAATTTAAGATTAATAAGTTTTATCAAGTTGTGTTAAATAAAAAAAGCTCATTTTTATGAATTTATCTATTTTTTATGTCTATCTATTAAATATTTTTAATCACTGCTGATTATTTTTTCAAGCATATCTACAAATGTTTTTAAAATATTATTGTGATTTTTACCCTTATGCGTAATTAAGCATATCGGGGTACTGTAGTGCATTTTATCTTTTAAAACAGGTTGCATCATACCATCTTCAACCCATTTTTTTGCATAGTGGTCAGGTAAAAAACCTAAAAATTTGCCAGTTAAAATCAGAAAGGCAATCCCTTCGCGGTCACTTGCCGTCGCTTTACAGTCTAAAAGCTGATGTAACTTTGCTGCTTCCGAGGTAATGGCATAATTAGGAAGAATGGCTTGCCACTTTTTTAATTCATTTAAATTGATGCTACTACATTGGTTAAATAAAGGATGATTTTTGCCGCAGTATAAAAATGAACTTTCACTATATAAGTCGAAATAGTCTAAACCAGACAAAGGCGTCACAAGGGGAATAACGCCTGCATGCAAACGGTTATCGAGCACACGGCACTCAATATCTGAAAGGGTGCTCATACTAATATTAATAATAACTTCGGCATGTTCTTCGGCAAGTTGAGTCAAGGTGTTGGTGATATAGCCTCTAGGCATAGTCACAAGGTTGTTAATAATGCCGATATTAAACTCACCCTTAAGGCGGTTATGCATTTGATTGACTTTAGAGCGGAAGTCTTCAATGGCTGCTGTGAGTACTTCAATATATTCTAAAATTTCCCGTCCTTCATCGGTGAGGGCAAATCCGGCACGGCCTCGCTGACATAGTCGAATACCCAAACGATTTTCTAAATCACTCATATGCAAACTAATTGCAGAGCGGCTAATACCTAGAATACTTTCAGCAGATGTGAAGCTGTGACAATCACAAACTGTTTTAAATATTTTGAGAAGTTTTATATCAAAATCAGTGACTTGATTTAATTTTTTAGGTTTCATTTAGTTTTGTTTTTTTAAATCTAAACTCAAGATAATTTGAATTTATCAAACTTATCTCGCTATGTACACTCAAACCATAATTTGAAAATAAACAGGAATGGTTATGTTTGATACGGATAAATTTAGCGACTCAGAGCATACTTTGGATGCGGTTCAACCTAATAATAATATGCACATAAACTATCAGGCACACTGGATGCCTTTCTCTGCAAATCGAAACTTTGCTAAAGACCCGCGCATGATTGTGGGCGCAAAAGGGTCATACCTAATTGATGATTCGGGCCGTGAAATTTATGACTCACTTTCAGGCTTATGGACGTGTGGTGCAGGGCATACCTTACCCGAAATTCAACAAGCGGTGAGTGCTCAATTAGGTCAGCTCGACTACTCACCAGCTTTTCAATTTGGTCATCCATTGTCTTTTAAGCTGGCAGATAAAATTGTTCAGCATATGCCTGAAAAACTACAACACGTTTTCTTTACCAACTCAGGTTCGGAGTCGGCAGATACGTCTATAAAAATGGCACGTGCGTATTGGCGTATTAAAGGTAAACCAAGCAAAACCAAATTAATTGGTCGTGCTCGTGGCTACCATGGGGTAAACGTTGCGGGGACAAGTTTAGGCGGGATTGGCGGCAACCGTAAAATGTTTGGTCAACTTATGGATGTAGACCATTTACCGCATACCTTGCAGCCAAATTTAACTTTTACCAAAGGCTGTGCAGAAACAGGTGGGGTAGAACTTGCTAATGAAATGCTTAAGTTAATTGAACTACACGACGCTTCAAATATTGCAGCTGTCATTGTTGAACCTATTTCTGGTTCGGCGGGTTGTATTGTGCCGCCAACGGGCTATTTACAACGTTTAAGAGAGATCTGTGATCAGCATGACATCTTGTTAATTTTTGATGAGGTGATTACAGGTTTTGGTCGCCTAGGAACTTGGACGGGGGCCGAATATTTTGGTGTAACACCGGATATTTTGAACTTTGCTAAACAAGTCACCAACGGTGCCATTCCTTTAGGTGGTGTGGTGGCAAGCCATGAAATTTATTCTGCCTTTATGCAGCAGGACTTACCTGAACACGCCATTGAATTTACTCACGGCTATACCTATTCGGCACATCCGGTTGCTTGTGCGGCTGCTTTAGCTGCGCTTGAAGTTTTAGAAAAGAAAAACCTGTTAGCTCAATCGGCGGCGTTGGCACCAAGTTTTGAAAAAATGCTACATGGCTTAAAAGGCGCACCGCACATTTTAGATATTCGCAACTGTGGTTTGATTGGTGCTTTGCAGTTAGCTCCGCGTGATGGCGATGCCACCATCCGAGGCTTTGAACTTGGTATGAAACTTTGGAAAGAAGGTTTCTATGTTCGCTTTGGAGGCGACACGCTTCAGTTCGGTCCAATGTTTAACAGTACAGAAGCAGATATTGACCGTTTATTGAATGCTGTGGGTGATGCGCTTTATCAAGTGAAGTAAGGCTTAGATACATTTCATGGGCATCTATAACGGTAATAGATGCTCTTTAGAAACCCAATGAAAAATATAGTTTGATCTGAAAATTAATTGTAGTAAGGAGTAACAACAATGACAAATGGCCTAGAAGATTTTAGCTATGAAGAAGTTTCAACTGAAAATAGTACGCATAGTGAACAAGCCAAAAAAGTGCTAGGGCATTTCATTCAAGGAAGAATTGTATCTAAAACGGCAAGAAAACAGCCAGTTTACAATCCTGCGACGGGTGAAATTAGTAAAGAAGTCGAAATTGCAGATGCTCAAACGGTAAATGAAGCAGTTCAGGCGGCCGAGCAAGCATTTCCTGCATGGCGAGATACACCAGTTATTAAACGTGCGCGTGTTATGTTTAAGTTCAAACAATTATTAGAACAAAATGCCGAAAAGATTTGCGCTTTGATTGGGCAAGAGCACGGTAAAATTTCTCATGATGCTCAAGGCGAATTGCAACGTGGTATTGAAAATGTTGAATATGCTTGCGGTGCACCAGAGCTTTTAAAAGGGGAGTTTTCAAAAAATGTCGGTCCAGATATCGACTCATGGAGCGAGTTCCAACCGCTAGGTGTTGTGGCTGGCATTACTCCATTTAACTTCCCTGCCATGGTGGCTTTATGGATGTTCCCAATGGCATTAGTCTGCGGTAACTGCTTTATTTTAAAGCCTTCTGAAAAAGCGCCTTCTGTGGTTTTATACCTTGCAGAACTATTAAAACAAGCGGGTTTACCCGACGGCGTGTTTAACGTGGTGAATGGTGATAAAGAAGCGGTAGATGCCTTATTGCACCATCCTCGTATTCAGGCAGTCAGTTTTGTGGGTTCAACACCAATTGCTGAATATATTTATCGTACAGCGACTTCAACAGGTAAACGATGCCAAGCATTAGGCGGTGCAAAAAACCACGCTATTATTATGCCGGATGCCGATATTGATAACGTGGTGACTTCATTGTTAGGCGCAGCTTTTGGCTCTTCGGGCGAACGTTGTATGGCACTTTCGGTTGCGGTTGCTATTGGAGATGAAGTTGCCGATGTTGTGATTGATAAGCTCACTCAAGAAATGAAAAAATTGAAGTTCGGCAACTATGCAGATGCAAGCAACGACTTTGGGCCGCTTATTACCCAAGCACATAAAGACAAAGTACAAGCCTATATCCAAAGTGCAGAGCAGCAAGGCGCAAAAATTGTGGTAGATGGCCGTGATGCAAAACCGGCAGGCTATGAAAAAGGTTTCTTTGTTGGGCCAACTTTAATTGATCAAGTCACACCAAACATGACTAGTTACCACCAAGAGATTTTTGGTCCTGTGTTGCAAGTTATGCGTGTGAATAGTATGCAAGAAGCGATGCAGCTCATTAATGACCATGAATATGGTAACGGTACTTGTATCTATACCCGTGACGGTGAGGCAGCTCGCTATTTTAGCAGTCACATTCAAGTCGGTATGGTCGGTATTAATGTGCCTTTACCGGTACCTGTGGCTTACCATAGCTTTGGTGGCTGGAAACGTTCATTGTTTGGTGATTTACATGCGTATGGTCCAGATGGTGTCCGTTTCTACACACGCCGTAAAACCATTACACAGCGCTGGCCATCTGCTCAAGTCCGTGAAGCAAAACAGTTCTCAATGCCGACTTTAAATTAATTATTACTATCAGGGAAAACAGCAGTTTTCCCTTTTTTCATGACTGTAGGATTTTGACATGTAATAGATTGTTTTTATGGATATATTTTTAAGGAATGAAATATGAATAATGATACAACAAAAAAATTAGGCGAAGGACTCTCAAATCGCCATATCACAATGATTAGTATTGGCGGTGTTATTGGCGCAGGTTTATTTGTCGGTTCATCTTCTGCAATTGCCAAAGCAGGCCCGGCAGTGATTCTTGCATACCTGATTACCAGCATTATGGTATTTCTGGTGATGCGCATGTTAGGTGAAATGGCCGTTTTAGAGCCGGACACAGGTTCATTTTCTACCTATGCACGTAAAGCAATTGGCCCGTGGGCAGGCTTTACCATTGGTTGGTTGTATTGGTGGTTTTGGGTACTTGCGATTCCGGTAGAAGCCATTGCTGGCGCAGAAATTTTACATTCGTGGTTTCCGAGCGTTTCAGTTTCTATTTACGCATTTTGCTTTATTGTGTTCTTAAGCTTAGCCAACTTTTTTAGTACCAAAAGTTTTGGTGAGTTTGAGTTCTGGTTTTCTTTAGTCAAAGTAGTCGCCATTATTGGGTTTATCATTATTGGTATTTTGGCAATTTCAGGTGTTTGGCCTTTAGCTAAAAATGTCAGTGGAGTTGCCAATTTATACAATAACGCAGGTTTTATGCCGCACGGTATGGGAGGCATTTTATCTGCCATTTTAATCACGGCATTTTCATTCTTTGGGGTGGAAATTGTCTCGATTGCCGCAGCCGAGTCATCTAACCCTAAACAGAAAATTAGACGTGCAACGAACCTTGTGTTGTACCGTATTATTCTTTTCTTTGTGGTCTCAATGTTTATTGCCGTTTCACTTGTCGATTGGCGTTCACCGGACTTACAAAAGTACGGGACATTCCAATATGTTTTAATGAGCTTAAACGTACCGGGCACTAAACTTATTATTGATACGGTCGTGTTTATCGCCGTAGCGAGCTGTATGAATGCGGCAATTTATACGTCTTCTCGTATGTTATTTCGCTTAGGAACACGTCATGAAGCACCACAGGCAGTGACTAAAGTGAATTATGCAGGTGTACCGGCAATTGCGGTGTTTTCCTCAACTTTTATTGGTTTAGTGTGCTGTGTCATTAACTATGTATTTCCGGGAAAAGTTTTTAGCTTATTGCTCTCAAGTACAGGTTCCATTGCTTTACTCGTGTACTTGGTTATTGCGTTTTCACAATTGCGTTTAAGACATAAGCTCGAGGCAGCTGGAGCGGAAATTCCATTTAAAATGTGGTTATTTCCGTGGCTCACTTGGTTTGTGATTATCATTATTTTAAGTGTATTGGCTTATATGTTTTTCTCACCAGCGTATAGTTATGAAACCACTTTATCATTAGGTGTGACTTTAGCTGTGGTGGGTTGCGGATTATTTGTGACCCGAAAGCGTAAAGCAACCCGTTCGGTTGCGATAAATCAGAGTAACTTATAAAAATATTAAATAAAAAATTTAATGCTATAAATAAAAAGCTCCTTAATGAAAAGGAGCTTTTTACTTTTTTAATTCTAATTGTTTTATTTTAATTGTTGTTTATATTTTTAAATAAGCTGCACAGTTAGAAAATCACTGTGCAAAGAAGTTTAAATGGCTTGCCAGTTTTCTTGAACTTCTTTTGAGTTTTTATTTAAAATGACTTGATCATCTTTTACCTCCCCAATCCAAGAAGTAGGAATAAGGTGATGTTGATCATTTTCATCACGAGTGAGTTTCAACTGATTTTCACCTTCTAGATGATCGACAGTCCCTACTTTAGTACCACAAGAAGCAATAACGTCTGCATGTTTTTTAATATCATTAATATTTAAAGTACTCATTTTGGACCTCTTCTTTGGAAATAGAAAAACGGTAGAAACTAAATTACTGGATAAAACAGCAGAAATCTTTGTTTTTTAATAAACCTTACATGATTATTTTATAATTTCACTTAAGCGATATATTTAGATAACAATGAAATAAAAAGAAATATTCATTTAATAAAGTTATAGAAAATATCTTTTCATTACATTTTATATCTTTAATTAAACAGAATTATTTCGATATGTTTAAGTGAATACTTTTGAATAATTATTTGTAATGAATATTAAAATATCTATAAATATGACAGTCTTGAGTATGTTGAGTGAATTCGAGCATGCTCAGCCTGAAAACAAAAGTCAGCTACGCCAAGATTTGCTTCGCGAATTGGTAAGATTAGCTAAAAATTTACCCTATCCAGCTTCAGGTCAAACCTATCAGCGGTGGCAAATGTTTGCTCAAGTGGCAGGGTATGATTTAAGTCTAGCTAAATTATTTGAATCACATTGTGATGCCTTAAGTATTTTAAATGAACTTGGTTATCAAGATGAAATAGACGATCAGACTTGGGCCGTATGGGCAGCAGAGGGTGGACCAGTACCCGTACAAGTAGAGAACAATCAGTGTAGTGGTATAAAAACTTGGTGCTCAGGTGCTGAGTTTATTCAAAAAGCCTTAATGAGCTATAAGGACAAACAAGGCCAAGCACAGCTTTGTATTGTTGAATTGGCTCATCCTTCGGTTCAAGTTGACCTACGTCACTGGCAAGCAGTGGGCATGCAAGGAACCCAAACAGCCCAAGTATATTTTGACAATACTCCCGTTACTGCTATAGGTCAGCCAAATCGCTATTTGGAACGTCCAGGATTTTGGCATGGTGCAGCCGGTGTCGGGGCCTGTTGGTATGGTGCGGCGGTACGCTTAGTCAGTTTTTTACAGAAAAGCTGCCAAACCCATCCAAATGCATTTAAAAAAATGTATTTGGGAGAGTTAGCTCAACAGCTCTCTGTAACTAAGCAGTATTTTCAATATGTTGCCAAGCTTATAGATGACGAACCTATGCTCAGCCATGAGCGTGAAATCCGTATATTACGTGCCCAAACAGAACAATGCTGCCAGAGTGTTATTCAACTCGTTGGCAAAGCTTTAGGTGCACGGCCTTATTGTGAAGAAGCTACATTTTCACAGCTCATTGCTGATTTGCCTGTCTTTATTCGACAGAGCCATGCAGCTTTTGACTATGAGTCTATTGCAGAGCTCTGTTTGCCGGAGAAAAGCTTATGGGAACTTTAACGCATCCCTTGGTCGAAGACCGTGTGATTTCAGGTGAAGGGACACCGAAGTTCAGGTGGCTAGAGGCATTTAAAAATCATCCTTTAGACGGGCTGAATTTACAGTTATTTCAATCTAAAAGAGTGGTGATTGTCGCTCCGCATCCCGATGACGAAGTGCTGGGTTGTGGCGGTTTAATGCAGCAGCTAGTCAAAGAAAATTGTCACCTTGTTATTGTGGCAGTTAGTAATGGAACACAAAGCCACCCGCACTCAACAAAATACAGCCCAGATGAATTAAACGATTTACGGCCACAAGAAACTTTAGCTGCTTTAGACAGTCTTGGTGTGTCAGATTTTTCTGAACGAATTGCTTTAAATCTAACGGATGGTCAGATTCATTTACAGACTCATCAGTTGACTCAAGCGCTCAGCAGAATCGTTCAGCCTGAAGATATTTTAATTTGTAGCTATGCACTTGATGGCCATCCTGACCACGAAGCCGTTGGAAAAACGGTACAGGCCTTTGCAAAAGCTCATCAGTTACTCTGTCTACATGTATTGATTTGGGCATGGCATTGGGCAGAGCCTTTAGACCCACGTATTAATTGGTCCAAAGCAAAAGCTTATGCCTTAACTGAAAACCAATTAATTAAAAAACATCAGGCGGTTATGCAATTTAAAACACAACTTGAAGCCGATGAAAGCACAGGAAATTCCGCAGTTTTGTCTTCAAGTGCAATTAGCCGTCTTTTAATGCCTTATGAGGTATATCTGAGTGACTCATTCTCGTATGTATTTTGAGGAGTTGTATCGTAGTAATAATGATCCATGGGGCTATGATTATCACTGGTACGAAGCCCGTAAAAGACAAATCTGCCTTGCATTATTAACACGACCACACTATCAAAATGTTTTAGAAATTGGCTGTTCAAATGGGCATTTAAGTGTTCATTTGGCAAAGCGTGCGGCTCATCTTTTATGTATAGATGTGTCTGAGCATGCCGTTCATTTGGCGACTCAGCGATTACAATCATTTGAGCATGTAACTGTTGAAAATAGAAAAATACCTGAAGAATTGTATGAACAAAAATTTGACCTGATTGTAATTAGTGAAGTGGCGTATTACCTCACATTCGATGAGTTAGGTGAGTTCATTAAAAAATTAAAGCATGCACTAAACTCCGAAGGCGAAATTTTATGTTGCCATTGGCGACATGATATTCAAGATTTTGAATTGAATGCCCAGCAAGTCCACCAAAGCTTTCAGCAATATTTTCCATTTCATCACTATTTAAGTCTGAACGATCCGGACTTTATGGTCGATGTTTGGACGGTTAATCCTTCATCAACAGCTCAGCGGGAACAATTACGATGAAAATAGGTGTTGTAATTCCAGCGCATAATGAAGAGCAACATTTGCCAGCCTGTTTGCAGTCAATTCAGGATGCGATAAAGAAAGTACCAGATGAACAAGTCGAGGTCATGGTCGTGCTTGATAGCTGTACAGACCAGTCGCGCTCAATTGTACAGCGCTACGGAGTAAGCTGGATTGAATGCAATTATGCTTGTGTCGGAAAGGCACGGGACTTAGGTATTCGCCAACTTATTCAAAATGGAGCAACTTGGCTTGCCTGTACCGATGCCGATAGTGTGGTTAGCCCAGACTGGTTACGTTGCCAAATTTTGCATCAACCTACCGATGCAATTTGCGGTATTGTGACTTTAGATGACCTGAGCCGTTTATCGGTTATGAAACAAAAAAAGTATTTGTCACATTATCAAGACTGTATGGATCATCATCATATTCATGGGGCAAATTTAAGCTTTAGTGCTGCCGCTTATATGCAAGTTGGTGGTTTTGAGCCGGTTCCTTGTCATGAAGATGTTTCACTGATTGAGAAATTGATCAGGCAGTGCTGCAATATTACATGGAGCAATTTAGTTCGAGTAACCACCAGTAGTCGACTAGAAGGAAGAGCACCCGAAGGTTTATCAAAATTTTTAGAAAATCTTTAATTAATATTATTTTCTTAAGTTTATTTTAATAATTGATTTATATTCTAAACTTATATCCTCTGGTATACATTTGTTTCAGTATTCATTGAGTTATACCTTTTTGCCACATCACCCGATGTGGTTTTTTTTCATTATAACGATTAAAAAAATGAGTCAATGTAAAAATACTCCCCAACAAGAATATGGTACATCTGACACGATTACACAAAAAATCACAAAAGCTAAAACTCACAGTTTCAAGAAATTGTTTAGATAACTATGAATAAAAGAAGAGGAGAAATTTTAATGAACAAAATACTAATCACCACGATTACTAGCTTCGTTTTATTAGGTAGTAGTGCAGCATTTGCGAGAACTGATCCGGCGATACTGAATCAAGCTACAAAAAATGTAGTCACTGTTTCAAAAGCAAAAACTTTGGCTGATGAAACTGGTGTCACTCTAACAGGTACGATTGTTAAACATATCGCTGGTGACCATTATGAGTTTAAAGATAAAACTGGCTCAATCATCATTGAGGTAGATGATGATTTAGCAAAGGGTTGGGAATTAAAAGTAGGCGATAAAGTTCGCATTGTAGGTGAGGTTGATACTCATCGTATGAAACCGACCGATATTGAAGTTTTACAAATTGAACGTGTTAAATAATACAATTTAAAATGCAAAGGCCCGAATTAGTTTCGGGTTTTTTTATGGAAATCAGCAAGATTGCGATTTTTTTATAATAATGAAATATAAAGTATTTCTAATAAAGGTGTGTTAAGTTGAAAATTCCATTAATTATGAAATTTTAGATTTCACGGAAGTCTTATGAACGTTCGACTGTGTTATGCCAGCCAACGAAATGAAAATAATGAAGATTTGCTACAAGATTTGCGTGATATCCTGACTGAAGCTCGTGACTTCAACGATTTAAACGAGATATGTGGGGTGCTGTATTATGCCGATAATGCATTTTTTCAATGTTTAGAAGGCGAAAAAGAGATTGTTGAAAAGCTATTTGAGAAGATTCAAAAAGATCAAAGGCACTACAATATTAAATGGTTGTGCACATATTCCATTGAAGAAAACTCTTTTCAACGTTGGTCAATGAAATATGTGCAACGCAATACAAATATTGAGGCTTTCTTTCTTGGCATGGGAGAGAATACCTTTAACCCGATTTTGCTGAATCAACAAAATCTCAAATTTTTCTTAAATGAACTATTAATTGCAGAGCAAACTAAAATTAATACGGTTAAGAAAGTTGGAATGGTGAATCGGGGAGTAAACCCATTCTAGCTATTTGAAGCTATACCGATATGGATGTGCTTGAGTTTAGGTACAATTTTAGTCATGACTAAATATACAATCATTGAAACCGAAAGCATCCATATCACTTCTAAACTTTGACTAATCACAAACATTGCCCAGTAAAAAAAACTAAAAAGGGCTATACACAGTCCACTACCTTTGTAGTACCACGTAATAAACATTCCGAAGAGTGCCGAAGAAATTAAGAGATTAAGCGTCTCGTTCATTCCTACATAATTAAAGAAAATAATTAGTAAGCACAACGCTAACATTGATAGTAAATATACAAATATATTTTTTGCGATAAACATTTTCTATATCCTATCTGAATATTTTAAAAGGTATCTTTCCTCTGTTTCCAGAGGAAAGATAGTACATATTAATTTTTTGAGATTCTTTTTCTATTATTAAGAGTTTTTATATTAATAAAGATGACTTTATCATTTTCTCCAGATCTCTTTATTAATATTCAGCTTTCTATTTAATAGTAAAGATTGCTTATATGTACTGAAATTAATTATAGGAAAAACAATCATTTGTGTTGTAAGCTTTGGCTTACATGGTTGTGAGAGATTGCCTACATTTGTATAAAAAATAATCTAATTTTACAAAATTAATTTATTTAAAACTGTTATATTACAGTTAGTTAGTTAAAAATATTGTTGAGATGAGCTTTACATAAATAACAAAAAGTAACATCGGCTTTAGAAAGTTAATTTTAAAAAGTTAAATTAATTATTTGTCAGGAGTTGTTTGGATTTAAAATTTTTTAACGTTTGATAAATAATTGTTTTATGAAAATATTTTTTAATAAATAAAATTTATATTTTTAGGGATTAAATATATTAAATAAGTGAAGGAGAGTAATATTTTTTTTAAATCTAACTTGTAAATTGTGATAAGCAAGTGAACATGTTATCAATCAATAAAATGATATAGAAGAATGAGTTAAAATTTGAATTTTTAACCAGCGTAGAGATGACTGCGCTGGCTTACTTTTTTGACTAGATTTAATCTGAACGTGTAGACAGCCAATCACTCATTTCAGGCCAAACAGAACTTGGAGCTTGGCTACCAGAAACAACACCCATATGGCCGCCTGGAACCACTTTAAAAGTTTTATCTTGGCTACTAATTAAATCCATAAGCGGTTTCACTGCGTCGGCGGTCACAATAATGTCGGTATCGCCACCCACGGCTAACACTGAACAATCAATATCTTTTAGATGAGCTGTAAGTTCGCCAAACTTAACGACACCTGTTGATAGCTCATTATCAATCCAGAACCGTAAAATAATGTCACGCATAACGCCACCCGGATACGCCAGCATATTGTCTATAAATGAACTAGAGGTGGCGTGGTCAACAATAAATTCTCGGTTATCAAGATTTTTTAAAAGCTGCCAATAGGTTTTTAAATTTCCAATCGGGTCAGTTAGCTTAAAGCCAAGCGTGTTTTGCCAGCCATGAATATGAAACACTTCACTTGGTACATGTTGGCGAATCCGGAAAGGGGTATGCTTACGAACCCACTGTGCAGGTTTAGTCAGACTGCCATAGAGTTTACCCATATAACCCGCTTTATGGGTGTCGATAGGTGAAGCAAGAATAATCAGATTTTTAATATCTTTATCTTTAAATAACGCGGTATAGCAGAGTGAAAGAGCACCACCTAAACTCCAGCCATGTAAAGAGAGCTGTTGTTGTCCACTATGTATACGAACCTGTTTTAACATTTCAGGCATAAAGACTTTTATATAAGTGCCAAAATTGTATTTTGCCTGATGTCGGGTTGGCACGCCCCAGTCTATTAAATAGACATCAAAACCTTGAGCTAAAAAGTAACGTATAAGGCTGCGTGTAGGGAATAAATCGTAAATGAGCATGTTCACTGCCAATGGCGGAACAATCACTAACGGTACGCGGTGTTTATGTATAGGAGCTTCAGTCTCATTTCTATAGTGACGTAAGCTCATAATCTCATGCTTGTAAATCACATCAAAAGGTGTTTTTCCGGACAAGGCAATTTGAGGACCTCTAAAAAACAGATCTGATGCATTGGTCAGCATGTGAGGTAATTTCTGACCAGCATGCTTTTTAAGAGATGTTTTAATCGACTTCACTTGAGGAACATTCTGTCGAACTTTAAGCAATAAACTCATTGAATATAAAACCTATAAAGATGTTGCCCAGAGCAAATAACGAGCTGGTCTTTTGCGGATATTAAATGGAATAAAAGGTGAGTTCAGTGACTTAAAAGACAGGATTTCGCTT
This sequence comes from Acinetobacter sp. ABJ_C4_1, assembly GCF_044538495.1. Classification (NCBI taxonomy): domain Bacteria; kingdom Pseudomonadati; phylum Pseudomonadota; class Gammaproteobacteria; order Moraxellales; family Moraxellaceae; genus Acinetobacter; species Acinetobacter sp. ABJ_C4_1. The sequence goes on from NZ_JBIUCQ010000001.1 coordinate 309,713, forward strand.
TAAAAATACCAAAAGGAATTTTTTATAAACATGTTTGCGAACTAATTATCTTAATTTAATAAAATAGTTATTTAATATTAAAAATATAAAACTTTTAAAAAATAGATCTAAATTTTATTTTAAGTAAATTTAAAAAAAATAAAAAATATGTCGCTAAATGGTAATTTTTGTCGCCAAAAGAGGTTCTTCTATTAAGTGAAATTAAATAGTATTTCCTCTATCAATAACAAAAATAAGGAAACCTCAATGGTAACTTATGGCAATGATCAAAATGGTTTATGGCTAAAGTTCGATAATTTTACTTCAAATGATATTAGGCAAATTGAATACATAAATAGTGTTTTATACGTCACTAATTATTCAGGAACTTATTATTCACTAAATTTTAACTCTCTTGCTAAAGCCCGTATGATTTTTAGTGACGGGGTAGAAAAGCAGGTTTTATTTACCAGTGCTGGAAATGGTTTAAATATTTCTACGGCAAATAGTGAGTGGATTGTTGGTACAAACTCAGCTGATCAAATCAGTAGTGGTGCTGGGAATGACCGTCTCTTTGGTGGAGTAGGAGACGATATTTATCAATTCAGTAAAGGGGATGGTATAGACAAGGTCACGGACTATAGTGGAAATAACACCATCCAGTTCATGGCGAGCAATTTGGCCGATATTTCTATACAAGGAAATGGAAGCAATTTACAGGTCAAATACTCAGACAATGACGCCGTATTAATTGAAGGGAATGTAAGTAACTTTAAATTCTCTGACGGTACGACTACGACACTCGATCAATTACTCACAAATAAAACCATTACACTCACTGGCACCAAAGGCAATGAAACGATTAATGGCTTTGCATCGAATGACATTATTAATGGACTTGAAGGTAATGACACCTTAAATGGTAATGCTGGGAACGATACGTTATATGGTGGGGCTGGCGATGATAAGTTATATGGCGGAACCGGTAATGATTTAACTGTCGGTGGAACTGGAAATGATTGGTTAGCTTCAGGAAGTGGCGACGATACTTATCAATTTAGTAAAGGTGATGGTAACGATACCATTAACGATTATTCGGGTAAAAACACCATCCAAATTACTGATGTTTCTTCAAAAGACATTACATTCACAACTAATGCTAATAATGAGTTAGTTATTAATTATTCAGCAACGGATAGCATCACTTTAAAAGCTTACATTAATAACTACATTCTTTCAGATGGTGTGGTCCAAACCTATCAGCAGTTTCTAACAGGAAAAACTGCAACTTGGACTGGGACAGATAACGCCGATAACTTTTTAGGGACTCTTCCAAATGATGTGATTACTGGAGGCAAAGGTAATGACACGTTAAATGGGCGCGAAGGTGACGATACTTATCGTTTTTCTTTAGGCGATGGAATAGACACAATTAATGGAGACTATTCGGGTAACAACACGATTGTGTTTACGGACGTTAAATCTACCGATGTCCAATACAGTTTTGATAAAACCACTTTAAATATTCAATACAGCGATAGTGATGTTGTTAAGCTAACTGGCTATCTCGCTAACAATAATAAAAACTTTAGTATTCAATTTGCCGATGGCGTTACGATTGATCGTGCTCAACTAGACACAACAGTTGGAGTGAATTACTGGGTGCGGGCGCTCGTTGCCACAACAAATAGTAATGCGGACTTTAAGTATATTTTCCCTTCTACTGCACCTGATTACCTACTAGATGCAAGTGGTCAAGCACCTTCATGGTGGAGTCCTTTTAGTAAAGCTCAACAGGACTTTATGACTCAGGTCTACCAAAAAGCTTCTGACTTTTCAGCTTTAACTTTTACATTAACGGACAATGCATCACAGCTTAATACCATTGCTGCCTACCGTAATAGCACTGCTGCCACGGCTTATGCACAGTATCCAAGCGGAGCTTTTGTTGGTTCAGATGTGGCTTTTGGACCAGGTTTTTGGTTTGACCCAGCGGGCACTTGGGTGACTGCAAGCTATCCGCATGAGTTGGGACATGCTTTGGGTTTACGTCATACCTTTGAAGGTTCCACCATTGATAGTTTCTCAAAAGAAGAAGACACACGGGCATGGTCAGTGATGTCATATGACCGTACTGGTATGTCATATGACGGATCTTTTGCACCGTTTGATATTGCAGCTTTGCAAGCGATATACGGGGTTAATAGTTCAACCCGTGCAGGTAATGATACTTATACCTTTGATGGCACTAAAGGCGTATTGGTATGGGATGGTGCAGGCGTTGACACAATCAATGCGAGCAATGCTGCACAAGCCGCAACCATTGATCTTAATCAGGGTGGTTGGAGCTATATTGGTGAAAAATCTTCTCATATATCGAGTGCAAACCAACTAAGCATCAACCTTGGAACCCAGATTGAAAATGCAATTGGTGGTGCTTACGATGATATTTTAGTTGGGAACAATTTATCTAACCGACTTGAAGGTGGTGCTGGTAACGACACTTTAAAAGGAAATTGGGGAGACGATGTGCTATTGGGCGGTGCCGGAAATGACATCCTTGATGGTGGAAAAGGAGCGGATAGCCTGATTGGTGGGACGGGTGACGATACTTATTATGTAAATAATGTAGGCGATAGCATTGTAGAAAATGTTGCTGAGGGTAACGATAAAGTAATCTCGGATATAAATTATACCTTAGGAGATAACCTAGAAAACCTCACTTTAAATGGCGCGGATAATTTAAATGGCAACGGAAATGCGCTGAATAACATACTCACTGGTAATGCAGGTAATAACATTTTAAATGGATATGTCGGAAATGACACATTGAATGGTGGAGCCGGAAACGACACCTTAGATGGTGGGGCTGGCAATGACACTTTAGATGGTGGAAGCGGAGCAGATACGTTGATTGGAGGTTTGGGTGATGACATCTATTATGTTGATAATGTTAGCGACATCATTATCGAGAAGATTAACGAAGGATTTGAGACCGTTAACTCAACTGTGAGTTATGCGTTAGATAGCGGCAATGCACTTAATAATTTGAATCTGTTGGGGACAGACAACATTGATGGAACGGGTAATGGAAATGGTAATACCATTGTTGGGAACAGTGGCAATAATGTCTTAAGCGGTGGCACCAATAATGACGTTTTAAATGGTGGTGCGGGTAATGACATTTTAAATGGTGGAAAAGATAACGATACCTTGATTGGTGGTTTAGGCTCTGACACTGCTTTATATAAACTATTAAATACAAACGATGTAACGGGTGGTAACGGAGCTGACGTTTGGAAAGACTTTAAAGTAGGCAATACCTTAACCGACAGTGAAGCCGACAAAATTGATATTAGTGAACTGCTCATCAATTACGCTAATGGCAGTACTGTAAACTCTATTTTTTCTTATCTCTCATTAGACCTCAATGGAAATAACAGTATTTTAAGTATTGACCGAGATGGTGCAGGAACTGCTTATAACAGTACCTCATTTTTAACCTTAAATAATGTCAACACTACTTTAAATACTCTATGGGACAACCATCAGATCCTTGTCTAAATGAAGGAAGTACAAGTGGCTAACTAACTTAAAAAAGATGCTTAGGTGAGATGGCTTAAGCATCTTTTTTAATAGAAACAAACTTCTATGAACTGTCAGATCACTGATTAAATCTCAGAAAAATAAATCCATTGAATTGTATTCAATGAAAGAATGAAGGAATAAAAAATGGGAATTCTAGCTAAAGTCTTTGATCGAGGTGCTCACTTTCCTGTGCGCCATATGAGTTTTAATTTTAATCAGTCTCAAGCTACTTTATTTAAGGATAACCCTTGGGGAGAGTACTGGCTGGCAACCTTGTCTGCTATGTTTCCTGCGGGTGAGCGATTTTTTGTACATAGCGTAAGAAACTTACAAAATCAGGCTAAAACAGAAAGACTTCAAAAAGATATTGCAGCCTTTATTGGACAAGAGGCGATGCATGCCAAAGAACATGAACATCTGAACCAACTTATACAGTCATCTGGACTTGATACCGAGCCTGTTTCAGCCAATGTGGAATGGTTAATGGCTAGGCTGAAAAAATATTTTACACCAACCCAGCAATTAGCAATTACTTCGGCTGCTGAACATTTTACGGCCATTATTGCACGGCAGATTATGAGACGTTCCGATTTGCAGGAGCGTTTATCGAGTAATGAAACTTTAAAAAATATCTGGTTATGGCATGCGGTAGAAGAAAGCGAACATAAAAGTGTGGCCTTCGATTTATATCAAGATGTCTCTGGGGGCAATTTCATTCGGCTTCTTGTGATGCCATTTGTGACTTTATATATGGCAGGAATAATGGCAGCGGGTACGGTGTATTTGGGCATAACTCACTTTTCCGCATGGAAGTTACTCCACTTAAAAGAATTTAATGCATTAATTCTTGGAAGGAATGGTTTTTTAAGTACTTTATGGAAAGATTATTTGGACTATTACAAATTAGATTTTCATCCAGAACAACACGATTCAAAAGCTTTGGAAGAGCGCACTAAAACACAGCTTGGGTTTTAATAGATTTATTTTAAATGTCCAATCGTAAGAGATTGGACATTTAAGCTGAAAAACTGATGAATTAGGTTCTTTCAGAATCTAGCATTTCATTGTTTTTAACAACATCTTGCGCTTTTTGATAGCTTTCGATGAGCAATTGGTACGGTGGGAAAATTGCACTATAAGCTGCTGCAAAGTCTGCTGCATCACTACGATGCCATGTTTTTTGTAGCTCCGAACAAACACCCGCTGTATCAATTGGCACCACGCCAGCTTGCACAACTCGAGCTAATGTAATTTCTTGAGCCATTTTTGAATATGTTCCAGATGCGTCAATGACTGCAAAGACTTGGAAACCTTCAGCAACTGCGCTGATACTTGGGAAAGCCATACATACGCTGGTAATAGTACCGGCAATAATGAGTTGTTTTTTACCTGTTGCTTTGACCGCTTCAACAAAGTCAGGGTTATCCCAAGCATTAATTTGACCTTTACGGGCAACATATTGTGCATGAGGAGCAAACTGGTGAATTTCTGGAATTAAAGGACCATTTGGACCTTGAGGAACAGAAGCAGTGGTAATCACTGGCACATTACATAGCGTTGCAACTTTAGCCAGAGTAACCACATTTGCACGTAACTCAGGAACAGTAAGATCTTTTACAGTTTGAAATAAGCCACTTTGATGATCGATTAGTAACATTGCGACATTATTTGGGTCGATAACCGGTGCTTGACCGTTAAAATTTGCTGGTGTACTCATTTTATGCTCCACTTTATTTCGATAAATTTAAAGTCGGAAGGATGACTAAATAAAACAGGGGGATAGCTGTTTTTGTATAGTTATTCACTTCTTGTTTAATTAAGATATAACGAAAATATGAGCCTAGAAGCTGCCGAAATTTGATTTTAGTGTTCTATTATTTGAACAATAAGAGGTAGGAAATGCAGGATTTAAACGATCTATATTACTTTGCAAAAATTGTTGAATATGGTGGTTATTCTGCTGCCGCTAGAGCGCTCGATATTCCAAAATCTAAACTCAGCCGAAGAGTTGCACTTTTAGAAGAAAGACTCGGTGTACGTTTATTGCATCGTTCTACGAGGCAATTTAGTGTGACTGAACTCGGCCAACAATATTATCAATATTGTCACGCGATTTTGATTGATGCTGAAAATGCCCAAGAATTTATTGATTTAAACCAGTCAGAGCCGCGTGGAACGATTCGGTTGTCTTGTCCACCTGCGTTATTGCACCATCACATGGGCGAGTTTCTGACCAAATTTATGCTGCAATTCCCAAAAATAAAAATCTATATTGATGTGACCAACCGAAATGTTGATGTTTTAAATGAAGGAATTGATATTGCTTTTCGTGTTCGCTATCCGCCACTCAAAGATAGTGGTTTGGTCATGAAAAAATTTGTGACCAGTGATCAGTGTTTAGTCGCGCACCCTCGGGTTTTATCTAAGCAGCCAATACCTCAAACTTTAGATGAATTGCATCAGTTTAGAACTATTGGGCTTGGTAATGCAGAACAACAAAGCGTGTGGGTTCTTCATCATCAGGAGCATGGAACAACTCATTTCCAGCATGACCCTGATTTAATTGTGAATGACATGACCGGGGTATTACAGGCTGTTATTCATGGCTTAGGTATTGCTCCTTTACCGATTATGATGGCTCACGAATATATTTTGCGTAAAGAACTGATTGTGGTTTTACCTGAATGGAAACCTACCAGCGGTATTGTCCATGCGGCTTATGCTTCTAGAAAAGGGTTATTACCTGCCATCAAAAGGTTGCTGGATTTTTTAGAAGAGCAGTTTAATCAACTCGATAAAGACCTGTTAGGTTATCGATAACTAAATTAAAAGCAGTAAAAACTTAAATTTTGATTATTTTTTATAGATTAACTTTATGAAAAATAAATAGAAATTAAAATGATTTTATATTGTCGTGAAATGGTCAGTTATGTCGTGAAATGAAGTTCTCCTCAAGAAGTTAAGTAGTTAATCTCTGGCTGATAAATCATCGCAGTATCGTGAAAATATTTATCAAAAAACAGTCATAACACCCTAAATACTTCTAAAGATTTGAAGGAGACAAACATGTATAAAAAGAATATTGGGGGACTAATTAATGCTCTAGCATTAGTTATATACAGTTCTTCAGTCATGGCAGCAGATAACTCAAGTTCTTTTGTAAAACTAGAATTTACCGTCACCAAACCTTTCCTTTTTTTCTCACAGACATCAGGTAATACTTGTGGAGGAGTATTAATTCGCAATGATGTAGTTTTAACAGCGGCACATTGTACGGCGGCAGTTTGGGGTGATAGTGCGAATCAAGGCTATACACTTGGTGGGGCTGTGAAATATGGGGCGAGCTTTTTATCTCAAGTTCAAGCAGCATCTTTTAAGAAAGATGAAGGCTGGGTTGAGATTCCCGATGTAGATATCGCTTTAATACGCCTATCTCATCCTATTGATAATAATAGCGGTGCAACTGTAGCCAAAATTCCAGCCGCATGTAGTCAAACTGAGGCAAGGCAAAATATTGGGCGCGGTGATGTAACGGCTTACTTAGGTCGTAGTAGTACGGGTGCGGCCTTACCTGCAAATTTATATGGCACTTCGTATGTCAATATTCGAGATGTAGGCTCTTCACCGTTAGCACGAGGGATTTACTATAAGGCAACCGCTTCTATGAATGCAGGGGACTCAGGTGGGCCTTGGCTGTCGGATGATAATACTTTAATTGGTATTAATAACGGTATTGCGGGTACTGACAAATATGGCGCCGTAATCTGTCAGTATACTCATCAAATCAATGATGTATTGGTGAAATGGTCAGCTGCCGGAAACCAAACTGGAGCAGTAACACCACCAACTACACCGCCGTCAGTAGAGCCAACAACTCAATCGCCAGTGACAAATCCTCCAACAACTTCACAGCCGACAACTGAACCTAAAACTACCGATAATGTTGTTTTTAGTTTCTTTAACTGGCTTGCTTCATTATTTGGTTTTTAATTCGTACTTATTAAAAGATCAAGATACTTCGGTATCTTGATCTTTTTTACTTAGATTGAATGATTTTATTAAGCGACCACTTTAATTACTTTGGTTGTGGCATCGTAGTCTTTCAAATTGACGTGATGCAGTTTATGTTTAATCACAAAACCAAACTCGGGCCAAATAATATGGTTACGACCCGCATCATCTAGATAATAGCTTTTACAAACATCGGGTCTGACCGGCATTTTAGCCAATCGTTTATCTATACGGTCATTAAAACGTTTTTGAACATCTGCTTTGACTTCAATACGGTCCAGACGTTGCTGCTGTATTAACTTCACCATTTTTGCGATATAAACGGATTGCTGTTCAGCGGTCCACATCACTGAACCCACGGTGTTTTGAGAGTTTGGACCTAGCATCATAAACATGTTAGGGAAACCATGAATTGACATCCCCATATATGCACGCGGTTGACGCTGCCATACCTCGCTTAAACTGCGCCCGTCTGCACCTTTAATAATTTTATAAATCGCAGGTTCTGCAACCGCATAGCCAGTACCAAAAATAATGGTATCTACTTTAATTTCTTTGCCGTCTTCACCAACTACACCATTTTCAGTGATATGAGATAAGCCCTGAAAGAGGACAGTCACATTCGGTTTGGCTAAAGCGCTATACCAGTTATTAGAAAACATTGGACGCTTACAACCTAAGGTATGTGTAGGTGTTAATGCCTTACGCATTTCTGGGTCTTTAACACCCAAAAAGATATTTAACTTTCCTAGAGCATGTAGTTTTCTCATGATGTTTTCATTCATGAAAATTGGAAGTGAAGGTTCTAGGCTCCACAGCGCACTTTCACGAATAATTTTTTCTAAAATTGGCGCTTTTTTAAAGGTAACTTTTACAATATTTGGAACGGCAAAGTCCGGTTTTGGTAAAACCCATGAAGGCGTACGTTGGAAACTATAAAGATGACCAACTTTAGGCTGAATGGCTGGTAAAAACTGAATAGCTGAAGCGCCGCTACCGATCACAGCTACTTTTTCACCTGTTAAATCATGCTCATGATTCCACTTACCTGAGTGAAACATAGTGCCTTTAAACTTTTCTTGACCCGGGAAGCTCGGCATTTTTGCTTCACCAATAAAACCTGTCGCAGGTACAAAGATTTTTGCACTATATTTTTTACCATCACGTGTGCTAACGAGCCAGCGATTTAGATCATTATTCCATTCGGCATGAGTGACTTCGGTGTTAAGTTTAATCTGATTCACAATCTCAAACTTATAAGCCACATCTTCTAAATATTGTCGAATTTCGGCTTGAGGCGCATAGGTTCGCGACCAGTTTGGATTTGGAGCATAGCCTAGAGAGTACATTTCACTCGGTACGTCACAAAATAGGCCTGGGTAATCATTTAAAGCCCATGTGCCACCAATACGGCTAGCCATATCTAAAATGACAACGTTTTTAATTCCTTGCTCTTTTAACTTGATGCAAGTACTTAAACCTGAGGGACCAGCTCCGATAATAAGTACATCTACAAGTTGAGTCGGAGTAGAGGGTTTGACTAATTTATTCATAGAAAAATCCTGAAATAAAATATAAATGACTTGGCTGATAGAGTTGCGTACAGCCTTAAATGGGATGTCCAGTCTTTTGAAAATGTTGAATTAAGTACTGAGCGATAGTGTTGGGTTGTTCAGCTTGTAAAAAATGACCGCAGCCGGGAACGTAGACACTCTCAATTCCTTGTGGGAAATAATGTGTCTGGGCTAAAGCTTGATGTAGCCGTATATTCATACAGCCATCGTCTAAACCCGCTAAAGCCAGTGTGGGTGTGGTGACTGGACTTAATAAATGCCGATTTGCTCTGAGATTGTCAGAATTTAAAACTGCAAATAAGTTGTGGTAATAGCGGGTCGCCGCCCAAGCAATATCTGGATTTTGAAAAGCCGCGCGAGTAGGTGAAAAATCCGACTCAGTAAATTTCCATGTAGGCGACCATTTGCGCCAAATTTTTTCTACAAAACTTGCGTTATTACGAGATAGCACCTGTTCAGCAAATCTTGATTGCATGAGCAACATATAAGAAGACATGTAGAGCTGACGTGGGAAATTAGGTATGGCTTTAAAAATATCCTTAAGATTTGGAATAGGAGGAACGGCCAACAAACTCATGCTATGCAAAGCTTCGGATTGCCCATTTGCAAAGCTCATTGCAATCGCAGCTCCCCAGTCATGTCCAACGAAGTGAGCTTTATTTTTTAAGCGTCCTTTCGCTTTTAAAAGTTCTAACCAAGCTGCTAAATCTGCAAGAGCAGAGACGAGACCGTAATGTGCCTGCCGATTTACAGAATCTTGGGTGTAACCACGCAACCAAGGGACAAAAACTTGATAGCCTGCTTTTACGAGTAAAGGGTATACGTGGTCCCAGCTATGTGGCGTGTCGGGAAAACCATGTATAAGTACTACCAAAGGGACATCAGCTTCACCATATAGAGTCCCATGCAACGTGAGTCCATCACGGCTTAAGGTTAATTGCTCGACTTGAATCATGGCACTGCTCAGCTTTTCAATTTTGAAGAAAGCGCTTTGGCGTAGGCCTCTGCGGCTAATTGAGCTGCTGGGGACTGAGCTAAATAAGCTAAAGCTTTTTCAACATCACCATCATGTTCAGGGTGATAGCTCAATTTGCTCCATCCTTTTAAAGCAGTCAAAATCATGCCGAGATCAGGTAAGCTTTTCTTTTTCTTTGCAGTTTTTTGAAATAGCCAAACTAAAGCCAATGGATTTTTTTTAGCAATTTTTTGGGCTTCTTTGGTTCCATCGAGATGACAAAGATAGACCGTTGAACCGAGCCAGAAACCAACCATTGCAGCAAAAGCAAACCCCATGCTGAGCTGTCTGCCTAAATAGCCTTTAACGCCGTCTCCAGCTAAAGCTCGATAAGCATCATAGCCAACTGTGCGATGCTCAACTTCTTCGGCACCATGCCAGCGCACAATATCTAGCATGGCTGGATCCGCACCTTCTAGGCCTTCTGCATCTAAAGCCCATGTACCAAAGAAACAGAAATAGTGTTCAAGCCCTGCAATAATGCCCATACGAAAAGCGAGCCACTGTTTTGGATAACGCTTAAAAGGACCATAAATTCCAAACGGCGTGTCGCCCATAAAGCCATCTTTAAAGAACCAGTTTAAAAAATCTTTAAAGGGTGTGGGATCTATGCCGTGAGTCTGAAAATAAATCTCTGCACCTTTATGTGCATTGGCATGGGCCGCTTCTTGGGCAATAAAACCACGGATATCTGCTTTCAGGTTTTTATCTTCAACATAGGGCAACGTTTTGTTTGCAAGGCGACAAAACCAGTGTTCAACAGCAGGTAAAAGAACATGCATGCTGTTCAGTACATGTGTCGTTAACACATCGTTTGGAACCCAATGACGAGGCGTTTGAGAAAAATCAAACTGTACTTTCCGTGCAACAATATGATGATCAATAAATGTGCTCATAGTAGAATCCTGCCTACTTAAATCAGATCGAAATTGACTCAATTTTTTTGATCAAGCTACGAGATTTGACGTAACCATTGGCTGCAAACCACTGCAATGCATCACGTACTGCAATTTCAACGGGCGTTTGAGGAAGTCCAAGCTCTTGAATGGCTTTTGTACAATTAAATGAGGTGCCGAGCTGACCGATTTTGGCTGCTGAAGGCGTCACAAGGGGAGCTTTATGAGTAATATGTTCTGTTACCCACAAAGCTGCATGGCCCGCAAGTTGAGATGAGACGCCTTCAACTACACTTGGAATGGTCATTACTGGGCGCCAGATGCCTAAGAGCTGATGAACTGTTTTTGCCATCGCTACGCCGTCAAGATCTCGATTACCTAAAATATAGGTTTCACCACTTCTACCTTTTTGCGCAGCCAAGACATGGCCTTTTGCTACATCGCGTACATCAACCATATTGTTAATTGCACCCGGTACAGCAAGGGCAGGCATGGTAGCGATGGTGAGTAAAAGTTTTCCTGTTGGGGTTGGGGCAATATCTTGAGGGCCAATTGGACCTGTCGGGCAGACAATCACAATATCTAAGCCGCCCGCGGCAAACTGTAAGGCAACCTGATGTGCTTCAAATTTTGTTAAAACGTATGCATCTCCAGTCGCGCCTAAAGCAAATGGACTTGTTTCGGTGGCCTGAATGCCTTTGGGTTGACCTGCAAAACATGCGCCTGTACTGGTATAAACAACACGTTTAACACCAGCCTTTTTTGCAGCATTGAGTACGGTTCGTGTTCCTTCAACATTGACTTTGCGCATAAGCTCAGGCTTCGGAAGCCATAAGGCATAAATTGCGGCAGTATGAAAAACCAAATCACAACCTGCGACTGCTTCATCCATTTTTGCTGGGTCGGTAATGTCGCCTGCAATTAACTCAACATCTAACCCTTCTAAATTGGTTAATTTTTCTTGAGGCAAATGCAGTACACGTACTTCGTAATTTTCATTGAGTAAAGTACGTACAATGTGGGAACCAATAAAACCAGCACCACCAGTAACCAGAGCTTTCATATTTCACCAATCTTTATTAGATTTTTATCCTGTACAAAGTGGATAAAAATGCGGCAACTTAGTAAGAGGTACTATGCCGAATCTGAAATATGTGTCATAGTTCTTGAAATGACAGTTTTGACCATTTCACGACATTTTATCGAGAAAAATAAAGAGAGCGTATTGTGAATCCGTCTTTACCTGGAACCTATGTCAGCCTTATGGCTGATGTCGTCCAAAAGCTAAATGTATCTCCCGAAGAACTCTTGGAAGGAAGCGGAGTTTCTGTTGAGCAACTGTTGGAACCCTTTTGGTATTTAGATTTCAATATCTTTAATGATCTACTGAATAGAGCAGTCGAACTGACCAATGAGCCTGCATTAGGTATCTATCTTGGCTTGCAAATGACCGTGTCTTGTCATGGTTCGGTTGGTCTTGCTGCAATGGTTTCACAAAATTTGGGTGAAGCTTTAAATGTCATGGAACAGTTCATTGGACTACGTTGTCCAGCTTTAAAACCACGTCTTGAAATAGAAAACGATTTAGCTTTTTTATATTTAGATCAACCCATGACAAACTTTAAAATGGGTATTGTCGGGATGACATTTTTAATGGTGGGCTTTGCTCAAATGTCGAATGCTATTACGGGACAAAAATTAGAAATAAAAGCCGAACTAAATTACCCAGAACCCGCTTTCTTGGAACAAGTTCAAGAATTATTGCCATGTGAAATTCAATTTAATCAGCCATTCAACCGTTTGGTTTTTTCTGAAACTTTCTTGGCTCTGCCATTAATTATGGCTGACCCATTAGCCGCTCGTTTAGCTCGTGAACAGTGTAAACATGATTTAAACAAGTTAGCTGCTAAACGTGGTGAAAAACACCCACTTACGGCTTTAGTCCGTGAGTTACTTTTTGATGAAGTCGAAGGCTTCTTTAAAATGAAAGATGTTGCCGACAAGTTGCACTTAACTGAAAGAACATTACAACGCCAGTTAGCAAAAGAAGGGGTTACTTTTCAGGTTTTAGTAGACCAAGTTAGAGAAAGATATGCGAAGAAATTATTGAATCATCATGAATATAGTATTTCTTATATTTCTGAGAAACTGGGTTATTCCGAAGTCACACATTTTACGCGGGCATTTAAACGTTGGACCAATCAGACTCCGAAACAATATCGAAATTTAAGAGAGAGTACATCATAATTTTTTACTAAATACTCAAAATAATAGTTTGATTTATTTAGGTATTCTTAAATAAAGAGGGATTTTGTAAAGTTTGTTTGTGTTTTTTTTAAATATTCAAAAATAAAATATAATTATTTTACAATCGATTAGGAATGTAATCAGAAAGTAGTCTATGTAATATATATGGAATTTGTATTTAATGGTTTTTATACGCTAATTTCGGCGGTCATTGTTTTATTGTTGGGCCGCTTTCTTGTCAATCGGATTGATTTTTTAAAACGTTATAATATCCCTGAACCTGTAGCGGGTGGTTTGGTTGCTGCTGTAGTTTCTTTACTTGTCCACACTTTGTGGGGGTACAGCATTGTTTTTAGTAGCGAATTACAAACCAGCTTTATGCTCGTGTTCTTTGCTTCAATTGGTTTAAGTGCCAATTTTATGAAGCTTAAAGAAGGTGGTACTGCTTTAGTCATCTTCTTAATTTGTGTGGCCTCATTTATTGTTGTGCAAAATGCTGTTGGTATGAGCCTTGCGACTTTATTGGGTTTAGACCCACTGATTGGTTTGATTGCAGGTTCAATCACTTTAACGGGTGGTCATGGTACAGCAGGTGCATGGGGTGAAATCTTAGAAAGTCAGCATGGCATTCAAGGTGCTTTAGCATTAGGGATGGCGAGTGCGACCTTTGGCTTGATTATTGGTGGTGTGATTGGTGGCCCGTTAGCCAAATTACTCATTAACCGTTATAGCCTTGCTCAACCTAAAACTAATGCTGAAATCCAACATCGTGATACGCATGTTGAACAAAATTCAGATGATCTTGCGCCGTTTGAAAACCCGCATCAAGTTCGTTTAATTACAGCCGATAATGCAATTACCACGCTGGGGATGTTTGCAGCGTGTTTAGCATTTGCTGAATTTATGACGGGCTTTAGTAAGGGAACTTGGTTTGAGTTACCAACCTTTGTTTGGGCACTTGGTGGCGGTGTAATCTTAAGAAATATTTTAGAAAGCGTGTTGAAAATTGATATTTTTGACCGTGCGATTGATGTGTTTGGTAATGCATCTTTGTCACTTTATTTAGCTATGGCATTGCTTTCGTTAAAACTTTGGCAACTTGCCGACCTAGCTGGTCCGCTTGTAGTGATTTTAGGTGCTCAAACCATTACGATGGCTTTATATGCAGCATTTGTGACATTCCGCATTATGGGCAAAAACTACGATGCGGCAGTGTTAGCAGCAGGCCACTGTGGTTTTGGTATGGGTGCAACACCAACCGCCGTTGCAAATATGCAAGCCATTACCAACATGTATGGGCCATCGCATAAGGCCTTTTTAATTGTTCCACTTTGTGGTGCATTCTTCGTCGATTTAATTAATGCGACAGTGATTCAGCTCATGTTGAAGTTCATTGTTTAATAAAATAAAAAAAGCCCGTCAGGGCTTTTTTTTATGGGTGCTTGTTTATGAATATTAAAATGAATAGATATTTTTCATTCGTATAGGCTTAATTTTCAATTTTGGGTGATTTAAGCGATTTTGTTTTTAAGACACTTTTTCTCAAAACTAATAATCGCCCTTAAACATGCTTTCACATAGAATGAATTGCAGATAAATAAAATGAGAAATGTATGAGCTCAGAAGCACATTCAATTAGCTTGGTTGCCCCCGTAGTTTTATTGGCAGCGGCTGTTATTGCAGTCCCTATTTTTAAACGTATTGGTTTAGGTTCAGTATTAGGTTATTTAATTGCGGGTCTGGTTATTGGCCCATTCGGTTTCGCCTTTTTTCAGGATTCCACCGCAATTTTGCATATTGCCGAATTAGGAATTGTGATGTACCTATTTGTGATTGGTTTGGAAATGCAGCCATCACATTTATGGAGTCTTAGGCGCGAAATTTTCGGCCTTGGTACGCTACAAATTATCATTTGTGCGCTGGCTTTGACTGGCGTCGGGTTGTTGTTTGGTTTTACGTGGCAAGTCGCTTTTATTGGTGCGGCAGGGTTTGTATTAACCTCGACTGCCATTGTGATGCAGTTATTGGGCGATCGCGGTGACTTAACTCAACCTCGTGGGCAAAAAATTGTAGCCATCTTACTTTTTGAAGATTTATTGATTGTGCCTTTGCTGGCTATTGTCGCTTTTATGGCACCAAATCATGTGGTCGAAAGCACAGCGGTACGTCTAGAAAATATAGGAATTGGTTTACTCGCAATTGCAGGTCTGATTGCGGCAGGGTATTGGTTACTGAACCCATTATTTAGGCTTTTGGCTGCCGCTAAAGCCCGAGAAGTTATGACTGCTGCCGCTCTACTGGTTGTATTAGGTGCTGCGTTACTGATGCAAGTCAGCGGTTTGACCATGGCGATGGGTGCTTTCTTGGCGGGTGTGCTTTTATCTGAATCGACCTTTAGACATCAAATTGAAGCCGATATTGAACCGTTCCGTGGAATCTTGCTGGGTCTCTTTTTCCTTGGCGTGGGTATGTCACTGGACTTATCAGTGGTTGCGCAAAACTGGCAACTGATTGTAAGTGGCGTAATTGCGCTAATGCTTGCCAAAGCGCTCATGATTTATATAGTCGCCCGAGTAACGAAAAGCTCTCATACTGAAGCATTGGATCGCGCTTTACTTATGGCTCAAGGTGGAGAATTTGCTTTTGTACTTTTCTCTGCCGCATTAAGTGCACAAGTTATTGATAGTACGGTTAAATCTAACTTAACCGCGATTGTTGTGCTTTCAATGGTGTTGACCCCAATTGTCGGTATTATTTTTAAACGCTTTACTCAAGCGAAAACAAAGGTTTCATTAGAAAATATTAATATTGCCGAGGGCTTAAGCGGTAGTGTGTTAATGATTGGTTTCGGGCGGTTTGGGCAGGTCACCAGTCAATTATTATTAGCAAGAGGTGTCGATGTCACCATTATTGATAATAATACCGACATGATTCGAAACGCAGAAAAATTTGGTTTTAAAATTTATTATGGCGATGGTTGCCGTCTAGATATTCTGCATGCTTCCGGTGCTGCAACAGCACAGGCGATTGTGGTGTGTGTAGATAGCAAGGAAACGACCAATCGAATCGTAGAACTTGTGACTCACGAATTTCCTTTAGCAAAATTATTAGTCCGTTCATACGACCGTGAGCATTCACTACATTTAGTCAAACAAAAAGTGGACTTTATGATTCGTGAAACATTTGAATCTGCAATTAAGTTTGGCGGCGTGATTTTGCAAGAACTGGGTGTAGATGAAGACGAAGTAGAAAGAATTACCGAGGAAATTCGTGATTTGGATAATGAGCGTTTTGAAACTGAAATTGCGGCGGACGATGTCAATGCAGGAGTAGGGATGCAATATACACATACGCATCCACGACCAACAGCACCATTGATTCGACCAAAACGGGAAGGGCGGATTTTAAATAAAGAAGAGAATTCAGATAACGATTCTTGATATGTATGAAGTTCAGTAGAAGCTTTTTTAGAAGAACTTCTACTGAATGATTTCATGGACAGAAAAGTTTAGACGGTTAAATCTGCTGCGCTCAGCATTTCTTGACCTACAATCATTTTGGCAAATTGATTGGCAATTCTTCCTGAACGATTACCTTGTTGAGTCGCATATTGAATAGCTTTTAACTGGATTGTTTCCCAGCTTTCGCGCTGTTGCCATTCATATTCATTTAGCCAGTATTGAACTGTTTTTAAATATTCTTGCTGGCTAAAACCATAAAAATTAATTTGTAGACCAAATCTGTCTGCTAAAGAAATTTTTTGTTCAATGCTGTCACCTGGGCGTAACTCGCCGTTTTCGCCTACATTTAACTCGGTATTATCTTTATTGTATTCGGCCACCATATGCTTTCGATTTGATGTTGCATAAATAAGAGTGTTGTCTGAGCTAGTGGCTAATGAACCGTCTAACACTGTTTTTAAAGTCGCATAACTTGTGTCACCAGCTTCAAACGCCAAATCATCACAAAAGATGATAAAACGCTCTTCACGATCTTGCAGCAAGTTAATGATTTTTGGTAAATCTTCTAAGTACTTTTTCTCAAGCTCAATCACTCGAAGGCCCAAGTGGTGATATTCATTTAAACAGGCTTTTACAATAGATGACTTACCTGTACCACGTGAGCCAGTCATGAGTACATTATTTGCCAATAACCCTTTTGCAAAAGCTTCGGTGTTTAACTTCACTTTGGTCAGTTGGTTGTCGATATTGCATAGATGATTAAACGAAATGAGCTGAGGCTTGCGTATAGCAATGAGCGAACCTTTGTTATTTTCTCTTTCCCATCTAAAGGCAATCGCCTCATCTAGTACATCTACCGAAATTTCTTGGCCTTTAGAAATCTTCTCGACGGCCTGAGTAAGCTTTTGGATTTCAAAAATAAGATTTGAAATTGTCTGACTTAATTCCATGAGCTCAACCTTTAAAAATGCATGAAAGAGAATTTGAACAATTAAACATAGGATGATAGTATCACCGTATGTTTTAGCTTGCTAGTACCAATTTCAATGATTGAGCAAATTCAAAAAAGATCTCTCGTAGACGAAGTGATTCATGTTGTACGTCAGAATATTAAAAATGACATGTGGAAAGTAGACGAGAAAATTCCAACTGAACCTGAGCTTGTGCAAGGTTTAGGTGTGGGCCGAAACACCATTCGTGAAGCAATTAAAATTTTAGAATATTTAGGTGTTTTAGAGGTCAAACAGGGGCTGGGTACCTTTGTACGAACAAAAAATGATTTTTCGATTGTGATTAATTCCATTCATCATTCTGATTTATATGAACACCTAGAAGTGAGATGTTTATTAGAAATTGAGATTGCGAAATTGGCTGCTCGACACAGTACGCCTGAAGACATGCGTGAAGTTATGGAGTGCTTAGAAAATAGAGCTAGAACAAATGAAGAAGATGTTGCGAACTTCATGTTAAGTGATAAAAAACTGCATTTAGCAATTGCTAAGGCAACTCATAATAAAGCCTTGCAAGCAACCTATGAGTATTTCTTAAACTCAAGCTATCAATACACTTTAGAGTTAGTCACCAATAAAAACTTACCTGATCCAAATCAGCAAATACATAGCGAACTCGTTCAAGCCATTTCCAATAAATCTGAGACAGAAGCCATGAAAATTGCTGAATCTATGTTGGCTCCAATATTACGCGCGTTAGATGTAATCAAAGCTGACCCTACCCAAAAGAACTAAATAGATAGACCAAATACGATGAGTTTTATGATTGTTTCGAATAACTTTGATGTTCCTTACTATTTAAGTCTTAGGAAAGAGAAGGGTATGACTGCTTACTATTGGGCAACTCATCAATCTCACCTAGCTTTATTTGAAACTTATGAGTTGGCTTATCGGTTTTATTTTCCATCTCGACATATTCTGATTCGAAGTGAAATTAAAGCTTTTGCTCAACATGGTGAAAATAAAGTTTAAACCATGAATGAGATGTGCATGGTCATTCAAAATGCTGATTTAAAATATCAAAATATATATGTAGTGGGTGATATACATGGTTGTTATTCACTTTTAATGAAAGAACTTGCAAAAGTTAACTTTAATTTTGAGCAAGATTTATTAATTAGTGTCGGTGATATAGTCGATAAAGGGCCGCAGAGTTACCAATGCCTTGAGCTTATAGAAAATAAGTGGTTTACGATGGTTCGAGGTAACCATGAAGAACTATGTATTCAAGGTAACTATAATTCCTTCTTCCGTAAAATTCATGAAAAATATGGCGGTGAATGGTTCTATGCACTAGAGAATACTGCAAGAAACCAAATTGTTGCGAAGTTAAAAAAGCTCCCCATAATGCTTGAGCTGCATACACGCCGAAAAAAGATTGGCATTGTTCATGGCGATATTCAACTCGATGATTGGAATGCCCTGAAAGCTCGCGTTGAAGCGAAAAATTCGGACGTAACCCATACATTTTTAACTTATGCCGATGTTCTGTGGGGCAGGTCCCGAATAAAAAATAGTAAAGATTACGGCACCGTTCAAAATATTGATGAAGTTTATTTAGGCCATACTGTTGTTGAAACTATGGTTAAGCGAAATAACTGCTTTTATATTGATACGGGTGCCTATCAATCAAACCGCCTTACTTTAGTGAAATTAGATTGTTAATCATATTAAACCAACCTAGAGATGCTCTAATGCTGTGCCTTTAACTGGGTTTCTGCGCCAGTAATAAGGTTGCAAAAATCTAAGAAAAAGCTTCCACGGTGTGATCCATGCAATACGTCGGTTGGTTTTTGTGTTTTGCATAATTTGCTTTGCTAAATACGCACAAACAACTTCTGGTGGGTCAATTACAAAGAAAAATAAGCGCTTCATCTTTTTCCAGTTTTGTATGTTGCCATTGGTCCAAGATGAAACTAACAAGTCGGTTGCCACCATACCAGGGCTAAGAGTGCCAGTTAAAATAGAGGTCGACTTAGTCTCTTTATAAAGCGCTTTACTAAAATAACTAACCGCTCGTTTGGTGGTTGCGTAAGGAGTCATTCCAGCACTCCATTCGCCGTTGCTTCCCCAACCTTCCATATTAAAAATTTGACCATGCCCCTGTTTAAGCATGCCTTTTAGAGCCACTTGCGAACCAAGCATTGTGCCCAAAATATTCGTCGAAATGGCTGCATTTAATTCATCTGGCTGAAGGTTAATAAACTCTTTCGTTGGGTGGCAGCTGCCTGCGTTATTAATCCACACATTGACTTGTCCAAAATGTTGAATTGCTCCATCCCATAAGGCTTGTACATCCGCAATTTGTGTCACATCACAGCATAGACCTATAAATTTTTCTTTATTGAAATGAGTTTCTAAATGAGAAAGAGCATGGTGAAGATGCTCCGTGTTCCGTCCAGCAATCACAACTGAACATCCCAGATCTAAAAAAGCGTGGGCGAGTGCTAAACCAATACCTTTTGTGCTTCCAGTGATAACTACACAGCCAACTTCACGACTAGATAAACTCATTGAAATCTCTATAAATTTTTTAAAAACTTAATGCTATTGAGCAGCTTTATGAAAATGAGTTGTTTGCTCTTTTAATAAAAGCAAATAGATAATTGATAAACTTATCATCGAAATATTCATTACGATAGGGTTATAAGGCGAGATAAGTGTAGATGGTTTTAAAACACCAATTAAGAGCAGTAAGCCGAATAAACCTAAAATACTTAAATAGTGAATATATTTATGAGTAGAAAAAAGAAACAATAAACCAAAAATAATTTCAGCTATACCGCTCGCACGCCCTGCAAGTTTTGCATACTCAAAAGAAAGTCCGATGGTTTGCCATACAAATATTTCATCAGAGTTAATAAAAATTAGTTTAGGAACGAGTCCTTGATAAATCCATAAGAAAGCAAGAATAAAGTTTATAAATTTTAATGATTTAGCATTGTTTATTAAGATTCTCTAAAAGTTCAAAATTTCAATTTTCATTAGTGCGACTATTATGTTTTGATTTAATTTATTCTTCAACAGAAAATAAGATGAGCTTATTTTGTAATCATTTTTTATGGTTATTTTTTAACAGTAATGTAGGGATAGGATAGAAAAAGTCTATTTTAATTTTATATTAAAAACATAGGAGAAGTGCTCCTATGTTTTTAATCTTATGGTTCACTGACTAATCTTGATATATTTTTTAAAAGTATATTTCTTAGGAATTCTTTATAACATTCATCTGTATTTTTGTTTGAATGTTGAACTAAATAACCGTTGAGTTGTGTAATTATAATTATGGCTCTTTCTTTATATTCTTCTGATGAAATTTCATTATGAATAGGAAGGATGATTTTATATATAAGTTCAAAATTATACTTTTGTATGATTGACAAAGAATCATATACATAGGGTAAGTGGTCTGAAATAGAAAACACCTCTTTAAATGTATGCGTAATGACCGGTTGTTCAATTTCATATATTATATTGGTAATAATATTCATAAACCGATGCAAAGGTGGCTCATTTGCATTTAAGTTGATTAAAATTTCAATTCGCTGTATGTAATCGCAAATTAATTTATTAAGTAACGCTTTTAATAAAATATCTTTATTTTTGAAATAATGCTGTAAGGTGCTTAAACTAATATTTGATTGAGCTGCAACTCCTCGCATACTAAAACCAGAATAACCTTTCGTAAGGAAAACTATTTCAGCATTTCTTAAGATTTGCTTTATTCTTTCTTGTCCTTTTAGTGTGGTAAAGGACTTCTTTATTTGTATAGTATCAAAGGTATCAATTTTGATCATTATCCAGCCTGTAAGTACTATTTAAAAAAAGGCATTTTAAACCATGAAATTAGAAAAATATAAATAAAATATTTAAATTCTATTAAACTAAATTTAGGTCATTTGACCTATAGTTTTTTAATTTAGGTCAGGCGACCCAATCTAAAATTAAAAAATAGGTCAAATGACTTATTTTTGTTTCTTAAGTAATAGTTAAAATAGGTCGTATTACCTATTTAAATAATAATGAGTTTCTTCTGATTTTGTTAAATCTATAAATTATTGTATTTGAATAAATATTGACTAATTTTTAATTGATGGATGATATTTATTTTCTCTATTTTTTAGTCTTTTTTTTAAAGTAGGGGTAGGTATTTAGTTAGGTGTTTTTTTGACTATTAAAAAAAGAAATTTAAATAAGTAAACATAGTCTTTTTGTAATGTGTGTATACAAGTTAAATAATTGTTATTAAATTGTGAAGAGAATCACACAATAGTAAAAGCTAGTTTGTTTTATATATAAAACAAATTGGACATATTTTATTTATCACGTTTGATTCATTTTGTTCTACAAAACTAATCATTATATATGTAGGTTATGAATATGAAAAACATTCAGAAATCACTTCTTGCAGCATTAATAGTTGCTGGTTATGCGGTAAATACTCAAGCGGCTGTTACTGGACAGGTTGACGTTAAATTAAATATCTCAACAGGCTGTACTGTAGGTGGTAGTCAAACTGAAGGGAATATGAACAAGTTTGGTACTTTAGATTTTGGTAAAACTTCCGGTACTTGGAACAACGTATTAACAGCTGAAGTCGCTTCAGCAGCAACAGGCGGTAATATTTCTGTGACTTGTGACGGAACGGATCCTGTTGATTTTACAGTTGCAATTGATGGTGGTGAACGTACAGACCGCACTTTAAAAAATACTGCTTCTGCTGATGTAGTTGCATATAACGTTTACCGCGATGCTGCTCGTACAAACCTTTATGTTGTAAACCAGCCACAACAGTTCACTACAGTGAGTGGCCAAGCTACAGCGGTACCAATTTTCGGTGCAATCGCTCCAAACACTGGCACAGCAAAAGCTCAAGGTGATTATAAAGATACTCTATTAGTTACTGTAAATTTCTAAATATAAAAAGAAATAATTAATTGAGTGGCAGGTTTACTTAAAAGTGAGTGAACCTGTTTTAAATGGAGGGAAGATGATATTCAATCGCGGTTCTATATTTATAATTTCTTATTTTTTAATTTCTTCATTAAATGCGGGTGGGATTGGAGCTAAATTAACAAGTCAAATTGAATTATTACCTTCTTGTTCTATTAATAATAAAGTTGTTGAAAATAATGCGACAAATTTAAATTTCGGAACTGTTGATTTTGGTGAAACCTCGACTGGTTTTAACGGGGTGATCGATGCAAGTTTGGTAAATAATGGAAACTCTGGTTTACAAATACAGTGTGCTGGTATTTCCACTGTAAAAATAATATTTGGTTCTGGAAATAATGATAGTAAAGTTCCTACTTCATTTTCACAAAATTATTATCATGCATTAAGTAATGGTAGAGATTTTGTTGCTTATAACTTGCTCTATGGTTTAAATAAACAAGTGATTAGAGCGAACGATGCTTTTATTCTTAATGATATGAATACTAAAAAGAATATCGATATTTTTGGTCAAGCCATACACGATGGTGGACGTATATCTAAGGGTGAGTATACAGATATAGTACCAATTACAATTGAGTTTTAAGAAAATGAAATATTTTTATTTTAAAGCAATATTATTGCTATCTGTAAGTCCATTTGTATATGCGGTAGATCCTCAATTAAATTCTAGTTTTAAAGTTCAAGCTAAAATTGAAAATGGATGCTCAATAGATAATATAGAACAAAAAATGGATTTTGGTCAGTATTCAGCTTTATCAAAAGATAAAGTCATTTTCAATATTATAAATAGCAAAGAATCTTGGAATATCCGCTGTACGGAAAGTTTGCCTGTTAGTATTTCCATAGATGGTGGTGAAAATCTACAGAATAATGTAAGACGTATGAAAAATGGTTCATCTTCGAATTATTTACCTTATAAATTATATACCTCTAGCAGTTTATCTACTGAATATATTGTTGGTAATAAATATTTATTGCCTGCCACAACACCTACAAACCGTCTGGCAAATTTTGAAATATATGGTGTCGTTGATTTAGAAAATAATAATGAACCACATACGGCCGGAATTTATAAAGATACTGTTTCAATAATGATTACATGGTGATTTGTATGAACAATTCTGCATTTATTAAAAATGGCATTTTAAAATCTTTTTTATTTGCAAGTACATTATCACTTGTTACACCTGTGATGGCACAAGCAACTTTTTTAATTTGGCCTATTTATCCAAAAATTGAAGCCAATGAAAAAGCAACTGCGGTTTGGCTCCAAAATACTGGCAAAACCGACGCGATGGTACAAATTCGGGTGTTTAAATGGAATCAAGAAGGCTTAAAAGATAACTATAGCGAGCAATCAGAAATTATACCTAGTCCACCTGTAGCCAAAATTAAAGCAGGTGAGAAGCATATGCTTCGTTTAACCAAAAGTGCCAATTTGCCAGACGGCAAAGAACAGTCATATCGTTTGATTGTAGATGAGTTACCGATTCGCCTGTCTGATGGAAACGAGCAAGACGCCTCTAAAGTGAGTTTCCAAATGCGTTACTCCATTCCGTTGTTTGCCTATGGAAAAGGTATAGGCAGTGGCTTAACTGAAGAGAGCCAAAAAGCGAATGCAAAAAATCCTTTAGCCAAACCGGTTTTACAATGGTCAGTCCGCAACAATGGCCAAGGCCAGTCTGAGCTATATTTAAAAAATAATGGACAGAAATTTGCTCGCCTTTCAGCACTTAAAACTTCAAAAACTGGCCATGATATTTCTTTAGGGAAAGCTGCTTTTGGCTATGTTTTATCGAATAGCACCGTGAAGTTTGCTATCGATAAATCGACCGCAAATGAGTTATTAAAAACTTCTAAAATTTATGGTGTTGATAGTTCTGGCATAAAACAAGAGTTGATCGAAATTAGCAAAATGGAGGATCCAACATGATCCTTCGGCATAATAATTTATGCAAAAGTATTTTGCTAATTTTGTTGTCGGGTGGATGCTTAAATATTCCAAATATTGCTTTTGCTGGCGATTTGCCTCCACCACCAAAAGATATTAACGAAATTAATCAACTGTTTAAGCTGTACCTAGACTTGGTTGTAAACCAATATTCAGTGCAGCAGGTTGTACCTGTTATTGTTAAAAATGATGAGTACTTCATACAAAAAAACAAGCTGATTGATGAGTTAGAAATTCAAATTCCTCAGGAGCTACTGACAAACAATCACGATGCTTTAACCAATCAAGATATCTTAACTTTAGGGTTTAGTGGTGATGCGAGTGACTGGATATCTTTAGATAAGCTGAAAGATGTAAGCTATGAATATCAATCATCAAACCAATATTTTAAGCTTAACTTTCCACCCGCTTGGATGCCGACCCAAGTTTTAGGTAAAGACTCATGGTATAAACCTGTCGTTGCTCAGTCTGGCATAGGGCTGCTCAATAACTATGATTTTTATACTTATAGGCCGCATCAGGGTGGATCAACCAGTAGTTTATTTACAGAGCAGCGTCTGTTCTCTCCGTTAGGGGTCATTAAAAACTCTGGTGTCTATGTCAAAAACCAATATAAAAATGAAGGTAATGCCGAGTCTTTAGACAATGACGGCTACCGTCGTTATGACACGTCTTGGCAATTTGATAACCAAAAGAATGCTACGTCTTTTGTACTGGGTGACATTATTACCGGTAGCAAAACGACTTGGGGAAGTTCTGTCCGTCTGGGTGGTTTTCAGGTACAAAGAAACTATTCAACCCGACCAGATTTAATTACTTATCCCTTACCACAGTTTATTGGGCAAGCCGCTTTACCAAGTACAGTCGATTTAATTATTAATGGGCAAAAGACCAGCTCAACAGAAGTACAGTCTGGACCGTTTATTTTAAATAATGTTCCCTTTGTTAATGGTAAAGGGGAAGCCGTTGTGGTCACGACCGATGCAGTCGGGCGTCAAGTCACAACATCGGTCCCATTTTATATTTCTAATACTTTGCTAAAGCCCGGCCTATTTGACTATTCATTATCCTTAGGGAAAATCCGTGAAGACTACGGACTTAAAAATTTCTCTTATGGGAAGTTTGCAAGTGCAGCCGACGCCCGTTATGGGGTAAATGACTGGCTGACTGTAGAAGGTCGTACTGAGCTTTCCTCAGACTTACAGTTATTTGGTGCTGGGTCTGTACTCAAACTTGCAAACTTAGGTGTGCTGAGTGCTTCTTTTAGCCAAAGTAAGGCCGATAAGTCTATGTCTGAAGATCGCACCAAAGACTTAGAGGGTAAGCAATATACGGTCGGGTATAGCTATAACCGTAATCGCTTTGGTTTTAGCATTAACCATAACCAGCGTGATGATGAATATACCGATCTTTCACGGCTGCAATATAGCAATTTAATTTCGGTCAATAGTAATAAAAGCTTAACGGCCAATACGTACTTTGCGACTAAAAACTCAGGCACCTTTGGTGTGGGTTATATCAATACCAAAGCAAATGACTTTAAAAATCGCTTTTTAAACTTGTCATGGGCACCTGTTTTACCGACTTATATGAATGGTGTGACCGTTTCACTCAGTGCCAACCGTGACTTTATCGAAAAAGAGTGGAGTGCTGCATTTCAGCTTTCGATACCACTGTTCCAGCGCAACGCGACTGTGAACTCGGGTTATGCATTTAATAAACAGGGCGATACGGGTTATGTTAATTTCAACCGTTCTGTACCATCTGAAGGTGGTTTCGGTGTCGATTTAACCCGACGCTATAATGAAAATAGTGAAGATTTAAATCAGGCACGCATCAATTACCGCAACGGTTATATCAATACTGACTTTGGTATGTCTGGAAACCATGACTATAACTATTGGTTTGGTCTATCAGGTTCACTTATTTATATGGCGGGTGAGGTATTTACTTCAAACCGTTTAGGCGATTCTTTTGCATTGATCGATACAAACCAAGTACCGGATGTTCTGGTCAGATACGAAAACAGTTTAATTGGCCGCAGTAATAAAAAAGGACATATTTTTGTGCCATCGGTGACGCCTTACTATTCGGGTAAATACAGCGTCGACCCAATCGATTTACCTTCAAACTTCACCATCACGCAAGTTGAACAACGTATTGCTGCTAAACGCGGCTCGGGTGTTGTGATTAAGTTCCCAGTTCATCAGTCTATTACTGCCAACGTTTATTTAACTCAAGCAGACGGCAAACCTATGCCTGTTGGCTCTGTGGTGCATAGAGCTGACCAAGAGTCGTCTTATGTGGGAATGGATGGCATTGTCTATTTAGAAAACTTAAAACCGAACAATACCGTGACTGTTCAACGTTCAGATCAGAGCGTATGTAAGGCAGATTTTTCTGTAGATGTAGAACAAGCCAAGCAACAGATTGTGGTGGTTAAGCCTGTTACGTGTCATGAGGTATCTTTACCATGAATATAAAAACAAAAAAATTACTTCGCCATTTAGGCATATTTTCTGGACTGATGCTGGCTGGAAATTTAGCTCATGCTGCATGTAGTGTGAGTGCTTCGGGTTCATCTTCTATTTCGGTTCCATCTATCTATTTAACGGAAAACGGTGAAAACTCTTCACAGTTTAATTCGGGTTTGTCGTGTACGGGTTTTAGCTTGGCTTTGGCGAACATGACCTATTTAAAATATCGGGTTGAGCAAATGTCGAATTCATTTACCAATGCTCAAACTGGTGAAAAACTCAATGCTGTTATTTTAGACAGTAACAATGAAATCATTAGTTTAGGCCAAGAAAAGGACATGAGTAGCTTTACGCTGGTCAATCTTTTTAGTGGGCCAGATGGCAACTTGCCTTTCTATATCCGCCTTCCCGCTGGGCAAAGTGTATCACCGGGTGTGTATCAAGCTGACTCACCATTAAAAGTAAAATGGTTTTATTCTGTACCCGCAGTTGCGATTGTGGGAATCGGGGTCTTCTTTGAAAGCCCAGGGTTTAGACGTGGGGCATTAGGAATTGGCTTTAACTGGGGAAGTGGAGCCGACTCGCTTGGTTCGCTCTCTATTACCGTACTTCCGGACTGCCGAATTTTAACGCAAGACGTAAACTTTGGTACGGCCGCTTTTGCTTCTAAGCTTGAGCCTGTGCAGTCGTCTATGGGAATACGTTGCTCTGTAAATACGCCATATTATGTGAGTTTAAATAATGGGCTTTCCCCGCAAAATGGCAACCAGCGTGCTATGAAGTCGCAAACGGGAAATACATATTTAAAATACGATATTTTCAAAAATTCATCGAATGACCGATGGGGTAGTGGTAACGAGCGTTGGTCGAGTTTAAATGCGACCCTTAACCCCGGTGTACATAACGGAGTGACGCAGCAGAGCTATGTGTTTACCACAAAAATTGTCGATGAAAATGCAGACACAGTAACAGCGGGAACCTATCAAGATACGGTTACGGTACAAGTCGAGTTTTAAAAGCTGATTTATATAGAAGATAAAAGCTCAGTTCATGGGCTTTTTGACCTGGAAAATAGTCTACAATCAAAAAATTAATTCAAGATTTAACTTTATATCAATAAGGACCAAGTATGTTAGTTATGTCTGATAAGCAACAGCCTAAACATGTGTTGACTAGCATAGATTCATACATTCCTTTTTCTATTGAGTTCTCTGAAAATAGATTAGCTGACATATACTGGCGATGTGGAAATGGAAAAACTTGTTTATTTGAACTAGGTTTAAGTAACACAGGCGAAGTAATTAATATTACTCTTACATCAATAAATTATAATAACATTTTGAAAAACAACAGTAACTTTGAAATTCCATTTCTTGTGGAAAATTTCTTACCTAAATTTGATGTCTCAGGTTGGAATATAATATCTGAAGATTATTCAAGTATATTTAAAGATGATTTTAATTATGAACTACAATTAGTTGTAGGTTTAAATTATTTAGCATTAAATTTTTTAAATATTGAAAAATCAAAACATTACTTTAAAAATGAAGAATTATATTTTGGTTTTAACTCTAATAACGAACTATCATCAATACAGTTAACTAATATTGCAGCTGAAGAAATAGAAATTATAAAAAGAAATTTTTAAGGTCAATACAAACTAATTTGAGATATTCACAACATATAACTACTCAAGCTCTAATTGATCATCATCTTTGGTAATTTTAATCTTTATCTTTTTATATTTTCGTTTATTTGGATCTAGCGCCGAGTTTATTACTTCATCTGCAAAAGGCGGGCATTGCATGAGCTTTGCATACGCTCTATAGCCGATGCGTAATCGAGTAGGTGGGCAATCGGTTCTTTTTGAATAGTATTCAATGAGAGAGTTCAGTTCTTGTAATAAAGTTTGCTGTTCCATCATACATACTTAACACTTAGATAACTCAAGCATAATAGACTTAAATGTTTAGTGGAATATGTATTTAAAATATACAAGTTGCTTAAATTGTGATCCAGTTGGCTAAAACTACTATTTTGTGTATCAAGTTTGTTTTTATATAAGTGTAAGCTGTTTTTTTAACCGAAATGTCACAATGAAAAGTTAAGTTAGGCCTATAACAAGAAAAGATGAAGATTGTTGCGAACAATAAAACCAAGAAGCAATTTTCAAGTAAAGCTGGTCTGTTGTAATTAAGCTAATTCGAAAGAATTGGCTTTTTTGTTTAAGCAAGTTTTCTTCTAAAAAGTATTCAGATTTTTACAGCCATTTCTATTCTATGGGTTTAGTAATTGATAGGAATCTCATAGGTTACAACTTCGTATTTGGGACCAGTAAACTTTGAAACTACTTTGCCCCCTAAAGATTCAGCAATTTTTCGACTTGGGTAGTTATCTTCGGCAACGGGATAAACAAATAATTCCGGCTTAACAAAGTCAATTGCCCAGTTTGCTACAGCTGTTACAGCTTCTCTACCATAGCTATGATGGTGATAGTCTTCGCGTATCCATATGCCTAACTCTGGGTTACTGGTTTGCATACGATGTAGACCAACAAGACCTATAAATACTTGAGAAGATACCTCTCTAATAACAAAAATAATTTCAGTGCCAAGAGCAAAGTTCTTTAGCCATTTACTCCAAGTTTGATCGAATTCATGCCTTGCTTGAGGGTCCCAAGCCAAATAGCGTGTAAGTGTAGGGGTAATACAGTTATACGTTTCATCTGCATCATTTGCTGTAAATGGCTTTAAGTTCAGCCTTTGAGTGGAAATTTTTATATCATCTAAATTCATCATAATCCTTATACAAATCAATTAAATTGTTATCAAAATATATTATTCAGACTCAAGCTAAAGCAAATAATAAACTATTACTAAGTATATATACTGAGCTTTATATAAGAGATTTATAAACCCCAATTTAACAATAAATTTTAATTATTTATCTTTACTTTTTAATGCTCTATTTTAAAACAAATGTCATTTTGTATGCTTGACTGTAATAGGGTTGAGCACTATTCTTTGCCTGCTGGCCACATTGCCAGTCGACTTTGACAGGTCGGATACCCAAAGCACACGAAAAAGACTTTCTTTTTTGTGGGCATCCCTGCGTGCCCCCTCTGCGGCGGAACGGGAGGGGGACACCTTCGGGTGTGCTGATCTTTTGGGTATCAGTCTGTCAACCTTCTCTCGTTTCGCCACCATTATTTGACAGTAATGTGGTGAAGCTTCTTTATTACCCAAAGGAGTTCGCACATGCGTACTAATTCTTCTTTATTGGCTTTCGCCAAATTCTCTCTGCTCATACCGCTTAAAAAGTCTATAAAACGGTTTAATCGACTCTAGGTTTTCTACGCCTTAAGAATCGTTACGACTAAAAATCATAGCAACAATAAACCCGAGATAGGCGAGCACACCATTATTGTGCAGCTTTTGCATGCCAGTATTTTGCACTCAATTTAAGAGTGACGGCATTTCTATCTCTTTTATATACAACAAAAAATTATTTTAATCGGTAAAACTATGCCACATTATTTAGAAACGTCTTCCAAGAAATTACAGGTTATTCGAACGGCTATACGTCTATTTACAACCTATGGCTTTCATACCGCAGGTGTAGACCTGATTGCCAAAGAGTCCAACGTTCCGAAAGCCACACTGTACAACTACTTTCGCTCAAAAGCAGGCCTCATTGAAATATGCCTCTTACTTCAAAAAGACACGCTCATGGAAAAAGTAAGAGAAGTGCTAGAAACAACACAATATTCCACTATGACTGATAAACTTAGAAAAATTTATCTTTTACATGCCGACTTAAATAGCGCTTATTACCTACTGTTTAAAGCGATTTTTGAAACTAAATCGCTTTATCCTCACGCTTACCAAAATGCTGTACGCTATAGGCGTTGGCTAAAAAATGAAGTGTTCTGCCTTATGGTCGAAACTAAAAAAATGGTTTCTTATGCAGAAGCAGAGATTTTGGTATTTATGATAGATGGGGCAATTTTAGGCCTTTTAACTTCAGACAGAATTGAAGAGCAAACTAAATTGTTAGATTACTTTTTGGTGAGAGTTGCCTAAAAAACTCAGAGCAACCCGAGTTATTGGGCTTGGGTTGCTAAACGCCTAATACGGTAATGCCGTCATATTCGTTTTCGACTTTCTCAAGAAATTTTGTAATTTTTATGATCATGTTAAGTGCTTGTGGTTTGAAAAAATTGAAGTGGTTTGCAAACCATTCTGTTTCTTCTTCGAAAATGAGTTTTAAGGTTGTATCGTATTTATCTAACTGATTTATAAATGAATGAAGCATATATAAATCTTTTATAATTTCTCCAATTTTTTCAGAGCTAATAAAAGTAGCTCCCCAATGAAAAAACTTTTCTTTATCTCGGTTAAATACATTTTCAACGAGTGAAAAAGCAATTTCATCAATAACTATAGAGTCTATACAATCTTTATTTCTATCTAGATCCAAAGGTATCACTTGAATATTTAAGGATCCAACTAAACCAGAAACGAATTTAACATCAAAGTTGATTTTCATATCAAAGAGCTAAATAGCTTAAATTTTATATCTCTAAGATTAAACTATGACATAAATTCAATAGATTAGAGAATATCGTGTCTGATTTAGATGGTCTCTAGCTCAATTAATGTATTGATATAATTCCATGTTTTCTCTGGTTCAATCGGATTGTCTTCGCAAACCGAACCGTTGATTAAGCCATCTAGAAGAGAGAGAAATAGGTGAGTTAGCGTTATAGGGTCCTTTATTTCTAATTCCTTAACAATAGAAGTAGTGGTGTCAAATAACCAATTTCGATACTCATCTAGCACAACTTGAATAGATGGGTATAAGCTTCCTACATCCATACGTGCTTTATGAAATGGACACCCTCTGGCACCATTTTGATTTACCCAATTGATATACCACATATACAGTTGTTCTAATTTTTCTAAAGGAACTGATTGTGTCGAGATATGCTCTTCTACAGCAGTCTGAATATCGAGTTTTAACTGCTTTAAGCAAGCCACCACCAGTTCTTCTTTAGATGGAAAATGTTTATAAAAAGTCGCTTTGGCGATATCCGATTCAGCAATAATACGGTCGATACCGACAGCGATATAACTTTCCTGAATAAAGAGCTGAGTTGCAGTGCTTAGAATGATTTCTCGTTTTGATGGTTTTTTTAATTTTACTTGTGCATTCATAAGGGTTTATTGCAATTTGTGGAAGTGTTAGGTTTGTTATTTTAGTTTATAGAAGGGCGGTTAGACTAGTCGCAATGGATGAAATTTAAACAAAAAGGAAGACAGAACTGTATGTATTTAATGGCATATGTTGAATTATGATCTAATTTATAAAAATGTAATGTTTAATTTAATAAGATTGATCAAAATTTAGAGTACTTAGCATCATTCGTTGTACAACCATTTTTATATGCATCCCTGAATTATCAGTTTTTGAAAATGTATAGATGGGCAATTTTTCTTCATCAGGCTATGACAACAAAGCTGATCTGTTTACCAACTCATGTCCATATTTTACTCAAGACATTGAAACTAAGTATTAAATAGAGAATTAATTAACTTTGTTGATATATTAAAAATATTAAATAAAATTCACTCTTATAAAGTTTATCTAATTAATTGTAATTAAATTATTGATTTATAAATATAAATATAAGAGTGCCTAAATTTTAATTAAAAAATATCATAGATAATATGTTTTATACTGAATTTTGCATTAACTATATAATAAATAATTAAATTATTTGATTTTATTAACCTTGAATGATGTATGTAACACCGCTATGAATTTATTTAAACCATCGAAAAAGGTTAATAATGTTTATTTTCGCTTTGGAGAACATCAGTTTGTTTTATTAGCAGTCTTTATTTTTGCTGCGTCCAAACAGAATTGGTCTAAAAGTGACATTAATAAAGTTATAGAAGAAGCTTGTAGCAAGGATTATAAGCATTTAGTACATATACTTAGACATCATTCATAGCTCCTGTCAGATTGAAAAGGGTATAACCTCATATATCCTTTTTACAGTACATTTGTAAAATGGTTAGATATTTGATTTTTAATTAATACTTAAAATATATTGAATAAAATAGAATGGAAGGCTTTATTTTTAGTGGTTTTTTTACTTTAAGTTCATAATGGGTTTATTTTAATCTAAAAAATGAGCTTAAATAAAAAGCAATCATGTAATTGAATTATTTGATAAAAGCTTTTAAACATTAAATTATTTTTTTATTTCACTCTTTAGCTGGCATACAAGTTTTTATGTATTTGACTGCATAAATCATCCCAAGCATACTCTAAAAAGCTATCCATTCATTAATAAGTAGGTTTGGTAAAGCTTGTAAATAATAAATTGATAATTAAAAGAGTGTGAAAATTGTTTAACTACAAACCCACTCAAATTGTTGCCAGGAAAATATATGATGAAAAAATTAGGTGTATTTACACATATCGCTTTAGGCCTAGTCATGACATTGGGTACTACTGCCAGTCAAGCAGATTCGGTATTGTCAAAAAAAGATGCAAAAGAGCTAGCTCAATATAGAGAAGCAGAACGTATTGGTAAGGAACATCTCATTAAATTTGATACCTTAGATTTTGACGTTTATAGCAATCAAAAATGGGATCGTTTGAAAGAAAGCCATGCTGCTAATATTCGCGTGCATTACCCAGATGGAAGTACGACGGTTGGAATTCCAGATCATATCGTTGAACTAAAAAAAATGTTCGTTTTTGCCCCTAATACCAAAATCAAAACACACCCTATACGCATTGCTTCTGGAGAGTGGACGAGTGTTATTGGTGAGATAGAAGGTAATTTTAGCCGCCCTATGCCAATTGGTAATGGCAAAACTATTCCACCTACGGGTAAAGCATTTAAATTTAAAATGGTGACGGTAGGCCATTGGAAGAATGGCACGATGGATGAGGAATATTTATTTTGGGATAACCAAGCATTCATGAAGCAAATTGGTTTAGAAAAATAAGAGTGTATGAACATTAGTAACAACGCTCAATTCTATGTTTTACAAGAAATTAGACTTTTGGGCTTAAGTTATTAAAAACCTAGTTTATTCAAATAGACTGGGTTTTATTTCTATTGAGATTCAAAGGTATATTTTAAGAAACTCTGGCCGACTAGATAAATATAAATAAGTCAATTAATTAACGATATAAAGGTATTGGAGAAAGTTGTGGACGATCACAAGTTAAAAAGAAAAGTCGGCACACTTGAAATGGTTGTAGCTATGCTGCTTTCAGGGAGTATTGGCCTATTTGTGATTAAATCAGGTCAATCACCAATAAACATCGTATTCTTTCGCTGCCTTATATCAGCACTATGCTTAATACCCATCTGTTTATTCTATGGCCACTTTAAGAAAGTATACTTTGGCAAAAAAGAACTATTTTTAATGGTGACTTCGGGCTTACTTATTATTTTTAACTGGGTTCTGCTGTTTGCTGCTTTCCCTAAAACCTCTATTTCTTTAGCCACGATTGTTTATCACGTAAACCCGTTTGTGATTTTATTTTTAGGGGCTTTAGTCTTTCATGAAAAGCTAAATAAAAATGATGTGCTATGGACTATAGTCGCTTTTATTGGACTCATCGTAATTATAGGTTTGGGCAGTGCCTCGGTGAACTCTAATCAGTTAGTCGGTTTGGGGCTGGTTTTAGTTGCTACAACACTGTATTCAATATCTGTTCTCATTACTAAAAAACTAACTAACACACCGCCGTTATTAATTGTGCTTATACAGACCTTAAGTGGGGCTATTGTTATGGCTCCATTTATATCAGTTTTTGCAAACCTACCAATAGGTCAACAATGGCTCTTTGTACTCGGGCTTGGAGTTTTACATACGGCATTTCTTTACTATTTAATGTACTCGGCATTTAAGAAAATACCTTTAAATAACATTGCGATCTTATCTTTTATTTATCCTATATCGACCATAGTGATTGATTATTTCTTCTTTGATCATGTGCTGACTAGTACTCAAATTTTAGGTGCAGGTTTAATTTTATTGGGTGTGCTGGGAGTAAAGTTGCATTGGAATGTTTTTGCGTTGAAAAGATTAAAATAGCAATACCAAGAGTTTTGCTTATCAACAAAGTTGCGAAAATGAGTCATCAAAGATTAAATTGCAATTGAGGTGAGCAAAATGAAAAATCAGTGGATAACAGACGAAGATAGATGGCAAGCAATTGTAGATCGTAATGCAGAAGCTGATACATATTTTGTTTATGGTGTGAAAACCTCAGGTATGTACTGTCTGCCATCAAGTACAAAAAGGCTACCTAAAAAAGAAAATGTAGTGTTCTTTGAAAGTGCCGCGCAAGCAGAAAAAAATGGTTATCGAGCAAGCCAAAAAATACAAAATAGACTCTCGAATGCACACGATCCAAAGCTTGTAGAAAAAATCGAGAAAGCTTGTAGATACATCGAACTACATGAAGAAAACTTATCTCTATCCGATGTGGCAGATCATGTAGGAATGAGCGCATATCATTTTCATCGAGTTTTTAAGCAAATTACTGGCCTAACACCTAAAGGCTATGCCGATGCGCATAAAAGTAAAAAGTTAAGAGAAAACTTAGACGAAAATATCAGTGTGACTGATGCAATATTTAATGCAGGCTTTAATTCAAATAGTCAGTTCTATGAAAATTCAAATTCGCTATTAGGTATGACCGCGAAAGAATGGAAATCTGGTGGTAAGGGTGTACGTATTTTTTTCGCCATAGGAGCGTGCTCTTTAGGAGATATTTTAGTTGCTCAAAGTCAGAAAGGAATTTGTGCAATTTTGCTAGGCGATGACCCTGAAAAGCTTTTAAATGATTTACAAGATAAATTTCCAGAAGCTGATTTGATTGGGTGCGATGATGAGTTTGAGCAACTGATTGCGCATATTGTTGGGTTTATTGAAGCGCCACAAATTGGATTAGATTTACCACTAGATATTCAAGGGACTGCATTTCAACAAAGAGTATGGCAGGCCTTGAAAGAAATTCCTGCGGGGCAGACGGCAAGTTATTCTGATATAGCCCAAAAGATAGGTTCACCTAAAGCGGTTCGGGCTGTTGCAGGAGCATGTGCTGCAAATATGTTAGCTGTTGCTATTCCATGTCATCGTGTTATTCGAAATGATGGTTTTATTTCGGGTTATCGTTGGGGCGTGGAACGTAAACGCGCATTGTTAGAGAAAGAAGCAAAACTGGCTCGGAACTAAACTTGTTTTAGTTGGCTGTTTTTACAGGTGTAATTCTGTTTAAGTGTTATGGCCTGCTGTACGGGTGGGTATTGATATAAGTTTGAGATCATGTTTTCAGATTCCTTCAGACATTCATCGTATAGAAAGTGATGTATTGCCGGAGCTTAAGCCTTTAAATTTTGGTCTCTATTTCAATTCCACCACACAATCTCTACATATTATTTAGCAGTTTCAACAATATATTGAACAGCACCTACGGTAATTTTATTCTAAAATTTCCATTGTCTGATATAGCTTTTAGATTGATTTATATTTTAATTTATCTTAGTAATAAAAAGAGCGATATGTGACACAGTAAAAAGATAAACCTTAGAGTATAACTATGAAGCTTAAAGAATTAGCAGGTTGTGAGGAGTGCGATACCGTCTATCGTAGAGTCCCGCTTGCTTACGGAAAAAGAGCTTATTGTGTCTGCTGTGGTGCGGAGCTTTATCGGCATACCAAGCCATTTACTACTTTGTTAGCCCTCATTTTAACGGCCTTAATTGTATTTATTATTGCCAACAGCTTTCCCATTGTAAAAATTGAACTACAAGGCAACATATCCGAAACCACGTTACTGGGCGCTGTTTGGGTCATGTTTCATTATGATCGGGCTTTTGTGGGTGTTCTGATTTTAATTACTACGTTTATTGTACCGCTTTCATATTTGTTATTACTGGGCTATGTCCTCGGTACAGTCAGTATATTTAAAAGACGACCAAAGTTTTTAGTCGGCGCCCTACGAACACTTTATTTTATGAGAGTGTGGGGAATGGTTGAGGTATTCCTGATCGGAATTTTGGTCACCCTTGTAAAGTTAATGGGTATGGTGCTCGTTATTCCGGAAATTGCCTTGTGGGCATTTGCGGTCTTAAGTCTATTGATGGTTTATATTACGTCCATAAAGGTCAGTGACATATGGAATGAAATTGATAGGTCACCGCTATGAAAAAGATAAAAAACGTGGCCGCACCGAAAAATGAAAACACTGATATGGTTCTAAAGCAGTATCCAAGAGCCAAAGATCTTTCGCTTATATTGTGTCACTGCTGTGGTTTATTAAACTCATCAAAACTAGATAAAACAGCCGCTGGTAAAAAACATCAAGTTTTACGCTGTATTCGATGCCATAGTGTATTGCATGAGCGTAAGCCGGGAAGTTTAAACCGTACTTTTGCGCTGGTGGTAGCTGCAACTATTTTGTATATACCGGCAAACGTGCTGCCAATGACGATAACCGACTCACTTTTAGGTAGCCAGAAAGATACCATTATGAGTGGGGTGATTTACTTTTGGCAAAATGGAGACTATTTAGTGTCGGTGGTCATTTTTATGGCCAGTATTTTTATTCCGATGCTTAAGCTATTTATTTTGTATTTCCTGTTATTGGTTGTATATATACAGTCATCGGCCGCATGGAAATTTACCCCAGAGCAATGTATTAAACTGTACCGTATCGTTGAGTTTGTCGGGCGTTGGTCCATGATTGACGTGTTTGTGGTCGCTTTATTAACCGCACTTATTCAGATTCAATCGCTTGCGACGATTTTAGCAGGGCCGGGTTCTATTGCTTTCGGTGCAGTTGTGGTTTTAACCATGTTTGCATCTTTAAGTTTTGACCCGCGTATTATTTGGGATAATTTTTATGCGTCTCAAAATACCAACAAGCCCAACCGTTTTTCTACGGAAAAAACCACAATTATTCAAGACGAACACTCGCCGTTGAATAATGATTCTATTAATCCCAGTCAATAAAAGAACAATGAGTATGTCTGAAAATAAAACAACCGGCGATACCTCAGATCATCATGAGACAGATGTTGAACTGGAAAACATGAATGATTTACCCGAACCGCAAGAAAAGAAAAATCGGTGGAAACCTCTATTAATTTGGATAGTTCCATTGGTTGCACTTTTAATTGCACTTTCATTGGCTGTAAAGGCGCTGCTGTCTAATGGACCAACCATTGAGGTGTCTTTTCGCACAGCAGAAGGCTTAGTTGCAGGTAAAACAACTGTGCGCTATAAGCAGGTTGATATTGGTGTTGTACGGCAAATTGATCTAGCCGATGACCGATCACATATTATTGCGCGAATTGATTTACGTAAAAATGCCAGCAACTTTGCCGCGCAAGATTCACGTTTTTGGGTAGTACGACCGCGTATTGGGACAGGTGGCGTTTCAGGCATAGACACCTTATTGTCAGGTTCATATATTGAAGTAGATGGCGGTAAGTCACCCGAGAAAAAACTTGAATTTACGGGTTTAGAAATACCGCCAGTGATTACTTCCGATGTACCAGGTAAAGAGTTTTTCTTAACAGCCGATGACTTGGGGTCTTTGGATATCGGTTCACCGATTTATTACCGCCGAATTAACGTCGGACAAATTACTGCTTATAAGCTAGCTGACGACGGTAAAAGTGTGCAGCTTCAGACTTTTATTCGTGCACCGTATGATAAGTTTGTGACTACAGATGCACGCTTTTGGCAAGCAAGTGGTATTGATGTAAGTTTGAATGCTTCAGGCTTTAATTTAGATACTCAATCGCTTGCGAGCATTGTTGCTGGCGGTATTGCTTTTGGTTTCCCTGAAAACTCAAATGCGACTACAGCCGCCAATAAGAGCAGTTTTACACTTTGGGATTCAAAATCTGAAGCTCTCAAAGAACCAGACGGTCAGCCTCGTGGTGTGATTATGTATTTTGATCATTCATTACGTGGCTTAGCAGCGGGTGCACCAATCGACTTCATGGGCATTGAAATTGGTAATATTAAATCAATTAATGCAGAGTTTTATAACAACTATAAGCAGATTCGTATGCGTGTTGAGGCGGTTATTTATCCGTCACGTGTTGAAAATGGCTTAGCACTCAATCCAAACAGCACTATCTTCAAAGATTTTGTTGAGCATGGATGGCGTGCACAAATGAGAACGGGCAACCTCTTAACGGGTCAAAACTATATTGCTTTAGATAAGTTCCCTAAAGCGAAACCGGCAAGTTTACAAGTCTTGAAAGATGGCCGTGTAGTGATTCCAACTACGCCAACAGAGTTAAGTGGTTTACAGGCACAGGTTTCTCAAATTGCTGACAAGTTAACCAAATTCCCACTAGTTGAAATTGGGCAAGATGTGCGTAAAACGCTTAACAATATGAACACTGCCATTGAATCTACAGACAAGCTGGTTAAACAGTTAGACGGTAAAGTCGCACCTAGTTTACAAGCAACCTTAGATGATGTCCGTAAAACTGTAAGATCATCCGAGTCTATTTTGTCGAGCGATGCGCCGTTGCAACAGGACGTCCGTAAGGCACTGCAACAAATGACCCGTGCGGCTGCTTCTTTACAACTCATGTCAGATTATATTGAGCAACATCCTGAATCTATTATTCGTGGTAAGAGACCAGAGGCCAACGATGAAAAATAAAAAGAACCAACTACTTCAGCACTCTAAAGCAGCCAAATGGTTGCTTGGGAGTGGGGTACTTTTAACAGCAGTTGCCATGACAGCCTGTTCTAGTTCGCCAACGCCAAATTACTATACGATTAGCCCTAAAATTACTCCAGCAGTTAGCTCCAGTATTCGAGTCATTGAAGTTTTACCGGTTGGACTGCCAGACCGTTTAGACCGTGCGCCTTTGGTGCTCCAAGACAGCAATGGTAAATCGACTGTACTTGATAATGAACGTTGGACATCAACCATGAGTACGCAATTACGCGATACCTTATCGGCGGGTTTGCAACAAAAATTAGGAGCAATTGACAGTTATAGCAGCGGGCTGGCTGGAAACAATCAGCCTTTATATCGAGTTTCTACAGACTTCTCTCATTTTGATATTGTAGATAAGCGTGATATCAATATTGCGGTGTCTTGGGTGGTGAAGCGTCAAATACCGCCGACTCAATTAGAGTCAAATAATGCAAAAGTTATTACCAATGCTGGATCTCAACTCAATTGTCGAATTGCTTTTAAGCAGCCGATTGATCAGAAAGCTAAGAAAATGGATGCGATTGTGAATGCTTCAAGTGAAGCGATGACTCAAATTATTAACACAGTGTCCGCTTCAATTGTGGCATTAGATTCGAATAAAAAATCAGTTATTAGCAATGGTGTTTGTTCGTAAAACGAATCGCTTTTAACCAACCCCTTTATTTGTGTACAACAGATAAAGGGGTTTTCTATTTTAGTTGCCTCGATAGGTTGAGTAACCGTAAGGGCTAAGTAATAAAGGAATATGGTAGTGATTTACGCTTCCATCCACTTTAAAAATGACAGGTACTTCGACAAAAAAAGTTTGCTGTTTGTTCTTTTTGAACCAGTCCTCAGTTTTAAAGGTAACTTTATAAATGCCTTGCTCTAGTTTTTTATTTTCTGGATAGAGTGCTGTAATACGACCATTTGAATCGGTCACTTGCTGGTTGAGTTTAACCCACTGGTTATTGGTGTTTTTTTCTAAAACGACTTCAACCTGAGAAGAGGGTAAACCCGTTTCTAAGTTCAACACATGCACACTAAGCGGATTCGTCTGGGCAAATGTAGCGGAAGCAATAAATAAAGAAGATAAAGCAATAAATGATTTAAGCATGATGAAGCTCCTTATGAGTTAAAAACGGTTTCAATGGCTTTGCTTGCGCATTGATTGTCATTTTGTGCGCCGCCAGCACCCGCAACTCCAATCGCGCCGATCACTTGGTTCTCAAAACGAACAGGTACGCCACCACCTAACAAAAGTAAATTCGCTACGGTGGTTAGATTTTTTGCATCGGGGTTTTGGTTACTGTTTTGGCTTAAAACTAAGGTCGATGTTTTGGTAGATAAAGCGGTATACGCTTTTTTCTCGGCAGCCATTAAATTATGCGGGCCTACCAACTCATGCCGCTCGGCAGTTAATGGATTACCGCCACGATCTACAACAACGACCGCAATATTTTGATTTAGTTGTTTACATGCCTGTTTAGCACTATCGGCTAGCAGATGGGCAGTTTTAAGATCTAACGAATAAACTTGATTCAAAGCAGGGGGCTGTGCAAAAGTACTATTTGCAAATAGCACTGTTGTGAGTAGCAGCCAGTTTATTTTGTTCATAATGATTGCCTCTATGTCGCTTTGAAAATCTTAAACAAATTGCCTAATTTCAAGCATGACAATCACATTACAAAGTTGTCATTTTTCTAATGAGTCTCTACAAAATGCGTATTCTTATTATTGAAGACGGGATCAAAATCGCCACTTATTTGGTCAAAGGGTTAAAAGAATCCGGATACCAAGCCGAGTGCGTACATTTAGGGCTACAAGGTTTGGAAATGCTAAAGAGAGATCAATATAACTTGCTTATTCTTGATGTGATGTTGCCGGACATAGACGGCTGGAGCGTATTACAAGTACTACGTCAGTTTTCAAAAATTCCGGTGATTTTCTTAACGGCAAAAGATCAGGTCATGGATAGAGTCAAAGGTTTGGAGTTGGGTGCAGATGATTACTTGGCTAAACCTTTTTCCTATATTGAACTGTTGGCACGCATTAAAAGTTTGTTAAGACGACAGCAATATCTGCAAGAAAACGAGCTAGCTATTAGTGATTTAAAAATGGATGTGGTCAACCATAAAGTATGGCGTAATGGAAACTTAATTGAGCTGAGCAAAACCGAATTTAATTTGTTGCGTTATCTGTTACTTAACAAAGAGCAAATTGTGACGCGCAGACAAATTGGTTCCGAAGTTTGGAATATTAACTTTGACACCGATACCAATTTTATTGATGTCGCTGTACGCCGTTTACGAAGCAAAATTGATGAAGGCTATGACTTAAAACTCATTCATACCATACGTGGCTTGGGCTATAAAATATCGGTTAGCTTATGAACTTTAAATTTCTACGTTCGCTTGAAGTCCGTATTACATTATTGGTCACGCTTTGTTCTGCCTTAATTTTATGTTCCGTCGGCTTTATGACCTATTTAGGCATTAACCAGATTTTATTAAAGCAGCAAGATAAAGCTTTAGTAGACAGAATTAACCGTTTGGAAATTTTGCTACAAGACAGTGAAAATGTAGAGCAAATCATTGCACGTCCTAAGCTGTATCAAAACATGCTTGGCAACCAAGACAATTTATTTCTGCTTATTCATAAACGCAAAACGTTAATTAATATCAATCCGCTCCATATTCAGTTACCTGAACTTACACAGCGCGACAGTCTTCAATTTCAAGATTTAACCAACAATTCATATCCAACACGAATTGCGTGGAAAACCATAAAAATTAATAACGAGTCCTATTTGCTCATTGCAGGTAAACAATGGTCGGAACGCATCAATATTCTTTTACCTTTTCAAGAAAGTCTTTTGATGTATGTGGTCGGGGGCGTGTTTGCAATTTTTGTGCTTTGCATTTTAGCGTGTCATTTAGGTTTACGGTCGCTACAACAGCTTCGTAAGCAAACTCATTCTATTAACGTAAATCAGCTCCAGAAAAGATTAAACCTCCCAAATTCACCTTTAGAAGTTGAGCTGCTTTCTAAAGATATAAACCATATGCTTGAGCGTATCGAAAAGGGCTATACGCAGCTCAACCGTTTTTCTGAAGATATCGCTCATGAGTTCCGCACGCCTTTAAATAATCTGATTGGGCAAACCGAGATTGCTTTAACTGGCGAACGTTCGGTTGAACAATATGAAGATTTGCTAGTGTCCCATTTAGACGACTACCACAGATTAAAACGCATGATTGATAGCATGCTTTTCTTGGCAAGAGCCGATCAAAAAATGGTGCTTGTTAACAAACAAGAAATAAATATACAAGACGTTTTAGAAGGGTTATGCCAGATTTTTGAATATCAAGCTGAAGAACAAGACTGTTACTTTAGTTTTAATTTAGAAGCTCAAAAGTTATTTGCAGATCCAGAGCTATTTCAAAGAGCCGTTTATAACCTTGTGTTAAATGCGCTGGTTCATGGTGGTAAAGGGCGAACTATTTATATCGCATCTCAAAATCAAATGATTGAGCATAGGCAATGGGTGAGTCTAACTGTGGTAACGGGTGGCGTTGCAATTGCAGATCATCAACTAGAGCATCTTTTTGAAAGATTCTACCAATGCCACTCAAGCCGAACTGATGAGAGTCAGACTGGTGGTTTAGGTCTTTCTATTGTGGCTTCTATTATGGATTTACATCATGGCTCATACCGTGTTTATAACACGCTCAAGGGTGTGTGTTTTGAGCTTAATTTTCCAGTTTTAAATACATCAAAGACTCTAAATTAACGATTTAATAGCACTTCTTAATTTTTAAAATTCACACTTTGTTCACAACCCTCTAGCGTATGTTTAAACATATGAAATAAATAGAAGAGGGTAATGATGAAATTATTATTTAAATCACTTGTGATGAGCAGCGGTCTGGCCGTAGTTAGTCTAGCAGCCTCTTTGAGTACTTATGCAGGTCTAACGACTAACCCAGTGGCTGTTGATTCTATCGATATTAATCAATACGCAGGTAAGTGGTATGAAATTGCCCATTTACCTATGTTTTTTCAGCGTAATTGTGTAGCCAATACCACGGCAACTTATTCCATTAACGCAGATAAAACCGTGGGCGTTTTAAATAGTTGTACGACTAAAAAAGGCGAAGT
The DNA here is from genome assembly GCF_044538495.1 of Acinetobacter sp. ABJ_C4_1. Lineage (NCBI taxonomy): Bacteria > Pseudomonadati > Pseudomonadota > Gammaproteobacteria > Moraxellales > Moraxellaceae > Acinetobacter > Acinetobacter sp. ABJ_C4_1. The sequence continues at coordinate 353,807 of NZ_JBIUCQ010000001.1, forward strand.
GATTTCATCTGAAGGTGTAGCTTATCCGCAAAATGAAGGTAACAGTAAATTAGAAGTAAGCTTTTTACCTTCTGGCCTCCGATGGATTCCTTTTACCAAAGGTGATTATTGGGTGTTAAGAGTTGATCCAGATTATCAAGTCGCTTTAGTGGGCGGACCAAGTACAGACTATTTATGGATTCTTTCTCGTAGTCCTCAAATTGATCAGGCGACATATAACTCCTATTTGCAAACAGCAAAATATTATGGCTATGATGTGTCCAAACTCATTAAAACAAAACAAACGAACTAATGAAGTTGCTGATTATGTTGGTTTTTAGATTTAGCTCATAATCTTGTGATCTTCACATAAAATTCATTGCGCATTTTCTAAATTAATAAATAAAGAAATGCTTTAGATCAGGAAGAATCAATGTCTAAATTTTTTCTACGCTGGATCGATAGCTGGTCAGATTCAGAAAATGCGCAGCTTACTAGTTCGGGTGAATATATCATTGAAAAGAAAATTCAATGGTTAAGAATCATACCTTTTATTTTATTGCACATCGCTTGTTTAGCCGCTTTTTGGGTGGGGGTGTCTTGGTTCGCTGTGGTCTTCATGCTTGGTTTTTATTTTCTTCGCATGTTTGCAATTACTGCTTTTTTCCATCGTTATCTTTCGCATAAAACTTTTCAAACCTCCCGTGTTGTCCAATTTATTTTTATCTTGATTGGAACCATGAGTGCACAGCGCGGACCGTTATGGTGGGCAGCACACCACCGCTATCACCATCACTTTACCGATACCGATCAGGACCCGCATTCAGCGAAAGCAGGTTTTTGGTATTCGCATGTAGGCTGGTTTTTAAACGAGCAGAATTTTGCCACTCGAAAAAAAGTCATTAAAGACTGGTTGAAATACCCAGAACTGATTTGGCTTGACCGATTTAGCTTACCTGTTGTGATTTTGACGACTTTGGCAATTTACGGTTTAGGTTCATGGCTGGCGCAGCGTTTCCCTGCGTTGGGTACCAATGGCTTACAGCTTTTGGTATGGGGATTTGTGATTTCTACTGTTCTTTTAATTCATGTCACCTTGTGTATTAACTCACTTGCTCATCGTTATGGCTCACGAGAGTTTAATACTCCAGATGATAGCCGTAATAATTTCTTTCTCTCTTTAATTACCTTGGGTGAAGGATGGCACAACAACCATCATTTTTATGCGGGTAGTGTGCGACAAGGTTTTCATTGGTGGCAGATTGATATCACCTTTTATATTCTCAAAGTCATGTCTTTATTTGGTTTGGTATGGGGGTTAAAACCCGTACCGAATAAAGTTTACCAATATAAAAAAATTAAAGATCTACCGATAGAAAAAATTGAAAATGGGGAAGTGTTATGAAGATTGCCATTATTGGTTCGGGTATATCGGGGCTTTATGCTGCTTGGAAATTGTCAAAACAGCATCAAGTTACGGTATATGAAAAAAATAACTATTTTGGTGGTCATACTGACACTCACGAGCTAGAGATAGAAGGTGCTAAAGTCGCGGTAGATAGTGGTTTTATCGTGTTTAATGACTACAACTATCCGTTATTTACCGACATGCTTAAAAAATTAGGCGTCGAAACTCAAAGTAGCGATATGAGTTTTTCGGTAAATAATTTGGTGAGTGGACTTCAATATAATCCTTCAAAAAAATGGTCGCTCTTTGCCCGTCCGCAGAACTTTTTAAACCGTAAATTTCTACAAATGCTCTCAGATTTGCTACGTTTTTATGATGACAATAAAGATATAGACGTGGCAGATATTGATCCTAATTTATCGATAGAAGAATATTTAGACCTCCATAAATATAGTCATGAGTTCCGTTATGAGCATCTTTATCCGATGTGCGGCGCATTATGGTCGGCTCCCGTTGAGCAGGTAGGCCAAATTCCATATCGATTTGTGGTGAGTTTTTTTCAACATCACCGCATGCTACAGCTAAAAGAGCGGCCACAATGGCAAACAGTTAAAAACGGCTCGGCAAGTTATATCCGTGCTATTCAAAAGAATTGCCCATCCATTGAATGGAAATTTGCAGAAGTAAAAGCTGTGAGCCGTTCATCAGAAATAGTGTGGATCGAAACTTCAGAAGGGCGAGCACAATATGACTGGGTAATTTTTGCCAGCCATGCTGACGATAGCCTAAGTTTAATTAAAGATGCGTCAGAACTTGAACGGGAAATATTAAGCCAATTTGGTTATCAAGATAATCGAATGGTGGTTCACCGTGATCTTTCCATTATGCCTAAAAGCCGTTTGCAGTGGGCAAGTTGGCATGTACATGTAACGCCAATATCACAAGCTCAAAACGATGAGTACGACATACATTATGGTTTTACCTACTGGATGAATAATTTGCAGAACTTACCCTGCAAAACTCAGATTTTTTGTACTTTAAACCCGAATATGAAAATTAAAGCTGAAGACGTCTTGGTTGAGCGTAAATATCGTCATCCTGTATTTGATGCAAAAGCGATTCAAGCTCAATCTCGTTGGAACGAAATTAATGGGCAAAATCGGACTTCATTTTGTGGGGCATATTGGGGTTGGGGCTTTCATGAAGATGGGGCCCGTAGTGCAGCACGTGTTGTAGAGCAACTCTTAGCGTTATAAAAATAAATAAGGAGCTATCAAATGTTATTAAATAAACTTGCTATCGCTCCTGCGTTTATTCGTCATCGGCGTTATAGCCCCAAACCACACCAATTTACCTCGACCTTAAATTATTTGTGGTTCGATCCAGATCAACTAAATGAAATTACAAAAGATTGTTCACTCTGGTCGACGGATCACTGGAATGTATTAAAACTATCCGAAAATGATTTTTTAAATATGTACAGCGGTTCTATTAGGGAAAAAATAGAAAAAGCATTATTGCAAAATAACAACTTATATATGGGTTCAGATTGGCAAATCAGAGTATTGGCTTTGCCTCGTTGTTTGGGTTTTCGGTTTAATTCAGTCGTATTTTATTTTGTTTTAAGTCAAACAGGCCAACCGCTTTTTATTCTTAGCGAAATTACCAACACCCCGTGGAATGAACGAAAAGTCTATACACACGACTGTATAAAACAACAAGGTCAGGTGGGTGATTATCAGAGTTTCGATTTTAACTTTGAAAAGTCATTTCATGTATCGCCGTTTATGCCCATGCAACTCACATATAAATGGCGATTTAGTTTTTCCGACTTTCAAAATGTTATTCATATGCAGCTTTTTGAGGAACAAAAACAAGTCTTTGATGCCACTATGCGTTTTGAGCTTAATGCCATCACATTTCCTTCACAGCAATATCGATATGCTCTTATTAACAGCCTAGCACCTTTTAAAATGCTGTTTTCCATATATTTAGAAGCATTTAAGTTGTGGCGAAAAAAAGTTCCATTTTATCATCATCCTAAAAAGATCAAGGTAGATAAGACATGATAAAAACATTTCTTTATGGTGAAGATGACTCGCTACCGTTGCTACTCAAGAGTCTTCTTAAATTACGTCATGGACAGATTACTTTTCAGGGCGCGTGGAATGGTACGGTTGGCGAAATCTCAGACCTGCATGTGGTGGTTGAGGTTCACAATCCTTTGCTGATGGATCTCATTTTAAAAAATGGCGTTTTAGGAGCAGCAGAAGGTTATATCCGTGGTGATTGGAATAGCCAACAACTTGTTGAACTGATTCAGATCTTGGCGCGTAATAGAGATGTATTAGACCAGATTAATCAGAATGCGATTGCTCAAGCCAGCCAGTTTTTTCTTAAAGCTTGGTATCAAAATCGAAAGAATTCTATAAGTGGTAGCCGTAAAAATATTGCCGAGCACTACGACTTAAGCAACGACTTTTTTAAATTATTTTTAGATCCGTCTTTAATGTATTCGAGCGCCGTTTTTGAAAATGAAAGCATGACCCTCGAAGAAGCATCTGATTTAAAAAAAGAGATCATTTGTAAAAAGTTAGATTTAAAACCGCTAGATCATTTGGTTGAAATTGGAAGTGGGTGGGGTGGTTTTGCCATTTATGCAGCTCAACATTATGGCTGTAGAGTAACCACCATTACCATTTCACAAGCTCAATATGATGAAGCCGTTACTCGTGTAAATGAAGCTGGCTTGGCACATCGAATTGATGTGCAACTTAAAGACTACCGTTTGCTCGAAGGTAAGTTCGATAAGCTGGTTTCAATTGAAATGGTTGAGGCAGTTGGTGCGCAATATTTATCGACATACTTTGATCAATGTAAAGCACTATTAAAACCGAAAGGTTTGGCATTTATTCAAGCCATTACTATTGAAGATTTCCGATATAAAAAAGCATTAAATACAGTTGATTATATTAAGCGCTATATTTTCCCCGGTAGCTTCATTCCTAGTGTAAGTGTATTGACACAAACTGCTTCTGAAAGTGGTTTAAGGTTAAAACATTTAAATGATATTGGTTTAAGTTATGCACAAACACTTCATCACTGGCGAGCGCGTTTTTTAGCAGCGCGGGAACAAGTATTGGCTTTAGGTTTCGATGAAAACTTTATTCGCATGTGGGATTTCTATTTATGTTATTGCGAAGGTGGTTTTAAAGAAGGCGTGATAAGCAATGTTCACTTGTTGTTTGAAAGTACCAGTTACTAGCTCAAACACCTCAAGTAAGGAGACTGCTCATGTTTTGGAATTTACTGATTCTGGATTTACTCATCATGTTGCTGAGTTGGCTACTTGCCACTCTAAATGGCCGAGCTGGAATTGTAGATGCTGCATGGAGTTTCTGTCTGGCAGTAAACATTATCGTGTCTTCTTTACTCATTTCAGTTGCCCCAGTTGAAGTGCGCCTTTTTATTGGTATTTTTAGCGGCTTATGGTTTTTAAGATTATTTTGGCACCTGTTAAGACGTTATCAATCCGAACAAAAAGAAGATGGCCGTTACGCGAGCATGCGTAAAGCGATGGGTAAGTTTCAGCATATTGGCTTTTTATTCTTTTTTATCTTTCAAACACTTTTAGTGCTTTTGTTCTTTTTGCCGATGTGGATGCTCCTCAATGTAGAGGCAACTGAATGGAGTAGTGGATATAAAGTCGCTTTAGTAATTGCTGCTGTCATCATGGCAATTGCTTTCATTGGAGAACAACTCGCTGATCAGCAGTTATACCGATTTAAATTAAATCCAGATCATCATGGCAAAACGATGGATCAGGGTTTATGGCGTTATTCACGTCACCCCAATTATTTTTTTGAATGGTTACATTGGTTTGCCTACCCAATTATTGGTTTAGCGGCAGGCCAATATGTATTGTGGATTTATCCGTTACTGATGTGGCTATTTTTATATTACGTCACGGGTATTCCATTTAGTGAAAAACAAGCAATTAAAAGTCGCGGTCAAAATTATCTTGATTATCAACAAAAAACATCAATGTTTATTCCGCGAAAACCCAAAAAATAGGTGCGCATATGGATTTTATTGTTCATCAGTCTTTAAAAATTGTTGAAAGTGGTGTGATTCCAGATCATGCAATTCGAGCTGCAATTCGTGCTTTAAGTAAAAAGCGCTTAATCCAAGAAGGCCGTTATGACCCTGAACAAGGGGCACAGCGCTACATGGATGTGCTTAATATGCTGAAGAAGAGCGAAATCGCCGTTGAAACGGATAAGGCAAACGAGCAGCACTATGAATTAGCGACTGAGTTCTTTCAGGCGGTGCTTGGAAAAAGACTCAAATATAGTGCATGTTATTTTCCGACTAAAACAACAACTTTAGATCAGGCAGAGGAGCTTGCACTTCAGCTTTATTGTGAACGTGCACAACTCAAAAAGGGTCAACACATTTTAGAGCTAGGCTGTGGATGGGGTTCTTTAACCTTATGGATGGCAGAAAACTTTCCACATTCACAGATTACGGCTGTTTCAAACTCTGCAACGCAGAAGAAGCATATTCTTGGGCAAGCAGAATTGAGAGGTTTGACTAATGTTGAAGTGCTCACCTGTGATGTAAATGTACTTGAATTAGATAAAGGCCAATTTGATCGTGTTGTATCGGTCGAAATGTTTGAACATGTCCGAAACTATCAACGTCTATTTGAGAAAATTCAGGGATGGTTAAAGCCTGACGGCTTACTCTGGTGTCATATTTTTTGCCATCGCTTTTTGCATTATCCTTTTGAAGTAAAATCAGACTATGATTGGATGTCCAAGTATTTCTTTACTGGCGGTTTAATGCCTTCAACTTCAACTTTTTTGCATTTCCAAGAGCACCTAGAGTTGGCTCAGCACTGGCAGTGGTCGGGTGAGCAGTATATGAGAACCGCGAATGCTTGGCTTGAAAATATGGATAATCAAGAGCAAGAGCTTAAGCCGCTATTTAAAAAAATCTATGGAAAAGATGCCAATATTTGGTGGCAACGCTGGCGTATTTTCTTCATGGCTTGTGCCGAGCTTTTTGGTTTTGAACAAGGACAAGAGTGGGTCATTGGTCACTATTTATTTAAAAAGCGATCATTGTAATTTTGACAGCCTATCCCGGCGATAAAGATATGATAAGAACTCGAAACGATGGCAAAGCTAGTCATCCATTAGCCCAAATGTTCAATCGATATTATTGGTTGCAGATAGGTCTAATTGCCTTATCGATCGTGGTCGGGTTGGCATGTAGTGCTTGGGTGATTAAAGGCTCTTTACTTAAAACGGCTTTAGAGCAGGAAATGGAGCATTATTGGTTGCGTATAGATCGCAATCCCAATGCAGACCTGCCAGACACTAAAAACTTATATGGATATCGGTGGAATACACAGATCGCTCCTCAACCCTTTAAAGATATGCATTTAGAGAGTGGGGTACATCGAATGTTTATTGATGGTAAAGAACGTATGACTGTATACGGTGAGCGTAACGGTCAGCATGTACTGTTGGTGTTTGGCGAAAGTAATGTCAATAAGTTGGTCTGGTTATTTGGACTTGCCCCGCTCATGTTCAGTTTGTCTGTTTTATATAGCTTTTTGTGGTGGTCAAATCGAAGAGCGAGGCGCTATTTTTCTCCTATTACACGTTTAGCAAATGCGTTAGAAAATATTGATTGGGCACATCAAGACACACAAGCATCTCCATTTAAAGATATAAATACCAATGGCAATATGGAAGCAGAGTACTTAAAACAGGCTCTGGAAAAATATCATCAAGTTTTAAGTGAGTTTATTCGACGCGAGCGAGAGTTTACTGGCGATGTCAGTCATGAACTGCGCACGCCGCTCACCATTTTGAAGGGTAATGTGCAACTTTGTCAGACCAAATATGGAGAAGACAAAGCTTTAACTCGTCTTCACAATACCATTGAAGATATGCAATTGCTCGTCGACACTTTACTTGCGATCGCACGTAATACGGTAAAAAGTTTACCGTCTGAAAAGAATTTATTGTCTGAAATTGTGGAGGACTTAGTCGAAAGTTTAGAAGGTGTAAGTGTGAGTAAAGGTATACATATGCATATTCACCTAGACTCAGCCGAACAACCACGCTGGTTATATCCATCTATGACCAAAATGGTCTTAAGTAATATTTTGCGTAATGCTCTGAATTATTCCCAAGGTTCACAAATCGATATTATCCAACAAAAAAACAGCCTAATTATTGCGGATAATGGCATCGGAATTTCGTTACCAAATGATGTGAAGGTTCAGGAACTTAGTGATTCACAACTCTCTTTAAAAGCTAAAGGTCATGGCATTGGGTTACAACTGGTACAGAAGCTTTGCAAACAATTAGGTTGGCGAGTGGAATTGTTTGATAGGCAATATTATTTAGCCACCCATCCTGATCTGGATTTAGAAATGACTACGGGTTTAATAGTTGTAGTCTATTTAAGTTAATCAGCCGCATCATCTAAAGCAATTTTTAAACCGACACCTGCTACCGTGTGTAATAGTTTAGGGTCAAAAGGTTTATCTACCATTTTTCTTAAATTATAAATATGACTGCGTAAAGCATCGCTTTCGGGCTCTTCATCTCCCCATAGTTCCATCATAAGTTCTTGTTTGGTTACCACTTTCGGAGACTGGCGCATCAAAATTTTTAATAGTTTAAATTGGATAGGTGGCAATTCGATATTGTTTCCAGCACGAACCACGGTTTGAGTTGCGCTATCAAGAATTAAGTCGTGAATCTGAATTTTATGATTGGCGACTTCACCCGCGGCTCTTTTAATTAAGGCACGAATACGCATCACTAATTCATTAAAATCAAAGGGCTTAACTAAATAATCATCTGTGCCAGCAGTAAATCCTTTAAGTTTGTCGTCTAAAGTGTCTCTAGCTGTCAGCATCAGCACTGGAATATCAACCCCTTGTTCAGTACGTAGCCAATTACATAGGTCATAACCTGAACCATCGGGTAAGTTTATATCAAGAAGTAAAAGATGATAGTGCTGCGATTTAAGAAAAGAACGTGCTGCATCTAAATTACGGGCATGATCAATGACATAACCGTGTACTTCAAGAAATTCACAGACTGTTGCCGCCAGTTCAAAATGGTCCTCAACCATGAGGATAAAGTGATTGCCCATAAGATTTTATTAAGCCATTAATTTAATAGTTGTTGTTTTAATTTAGCATTAAATGGTTCAGCACCAAACCAGATTTTAAAATATTGATTTGCATTTGGATTATTTATAGAACCCAGTAGCTTCTGGTTTAATTTTAGCTCTAGTTTTTGATTTTCATGTTGATAAGAGAGACTATATAAATCTCCGCTCTTAATTGGTCTATAAAGATCATTAATGTGATTAAGCGGAGATTTTGTATCAAATCCACTAATATTTTTCTTCAAATAATGGGCTGCTGCTCGTTTAAATGCCCACTCTGGAATATCTCGGTTATAACTAAAATCCATTTTTATGCTTTGGCTCTGCCAATTTTTTAGGCAATCCTCAGCAAAGTAACTGACATTTCCTACTTTTTGACTCGTTACCGTTAAAGGTGCTGAACTACATTTTTTTAGTTCAGCCGCATTTGCGTGAGATGCAATTAAAATACCCAGAAGTATTAAGATTCGGCTTTTTTGAACGGCAATATCCATTTATAAACTCCTCCAAATACAGGTAAAGAACGATAAAGACCGTTTGCTGGGTCCCAGAAATCTTGTTGGAAAATGATTTTCTGTTGATCATTAATTTTGATTTGGCTAATTCCGTAGGAAGCCATGGTTTTTGAGCGCCCTAGCATTTTAAAGTCATAGGTCATGTACCAATGGATGTAAGCGGTATCTTGGTGATGAGTTGCACTAATGAGTTTGACTGTGACGTTACTTACTCGTGCGTTCATACCTTCAAAGTGTTTAATCAGATCTTTTTTCTGAGAAAACTGTGAGAGGGTATCGTTGATATACAGTTGATCTGCATAAAGATCGCTTGCATTCTTTACAAAAGATGGTGTGCCCAAAGTGTTAAACGCAGCAACAAAGTGATTACCAATCTCTAGTGCTTGCTCATCATTTAATGTAACACCAGTAATTTGTTGTTCGGCTTTACCATAATCACCTGAATAACTAGGCACGCTTTTGCATGCTGTTAGACTTACTAAGGTAATCAGCCCTAAGGCAGTAGTTATAATTTTCATGTATAAATCCTAGCCAACTTTATAAGATTAAATTAAAGTGGCTGTCGTGAAATTTGCGTGAATTTTTATATTTTTTGATTTGAGTTTAATGGTGGCTTCTTTGAGTAATTAGATCTTCACCAACTTAAAGTTTTTTATAGGAATATGTTGTTTTTTATACAGAAAATAATAGGTCTTTTTTGAAAAAGATAACATCCATATTCATATAACTAGATGTATTGGTTTTTTCAAAACCAAGCTTATTTAATAGGTTGTGAGCAGGTAAATTATCTTTTTCTGAAAAAGCGATCACATGCTTAAAGTTTCGATTTTTCATATCTTCTAGTAGCTTAAGTGAAGCCTCAACAATATACCCTTTGTTTCTTTCACTTTTAATTAATCTGAAACCTAGCTCAGCTTCAGTTTGGCCATCAATTTCACATATTTCAAAACCGCAATAACCAATAATTTGATGGGTATCTTTTAAGATCACAGCCATTTTGCCAAAATTATACTTTTTATAATGCTCTAATATTTCAAAAAAACGAGTCATTGCAGCTTGAGTTGTTAAGTCGTCATACGGTGAAAAAGCCATAAAATCTTTGTCTTGTAACATCTCAATGATTGTAGATAAATTTTCTTGGACAAATGGTTTTAAGATTAAGCGGTCTGTTTCTAACATAAAATTTTTATTAATTAGTTTTAAAAAATATATTTTATAAAATAGTTTATAAATTTAATAAAGAGAGCAATTTCCTTCTAGTCGCACTTAGTTTCCTATCGCTATAAAGAATAGATCAAATATAAGGACTGAAAAATGAAAACGATTGGCTTATTAGGCGGAATGAGTTGGGAATCTACAGCGCTTTATTATCAACAAATGAATAGAACAGTTCAGGACATATTAGGAAATTTACATTCGGCTAAAGTCATTTTAAATAGTGTCGATTTTGAAGAAATAGCCGTTTTACAATCGAAAAGTCTATGGCAAGAGGCAGGCGAATACTTAGCTCAGCAAGCAATGAATTTAGAGAAAGCTGGGGTAGATTGTATAGTGTTATGTACCAATACCATGCATAAAGTAGCCCCTCAAATTGAAGAGGCCATTACGGTCCCATTCATACATATTGCTGATGCCACAGCAAAAGAAATTTTAAGTCAAAATATCCGAAAAGTTGCACTGTTGGGAACAGCTTTCACCATGGAACAAGAATTTTATAAAGCCAGATTACAAAACCATGGAATTGAGGTAATTATTCCAAATGAAACCAGCCGCAAAACAGTACATCGTATTATTTATGACGAATTATGCTTAGGCGTGAGTAACCCAGATTCACAACAAAAGTACATGACCGTGGTAGAGGAGCTAATTGCGGAAGGTGCCGAAGGTATTATTTTAGGCTGTACTGAAATTTGTATGTTGATTGGTGATGTTAAATTTTCTGTACCGTTATTTGACACCACCACCATTCATGCAAAAGAAGCTGTTAATTTTGCTTTAGAGCAAAAAACTAAAGCTAACTCTATTGCTGATAAGTCTGTATCAGTATGACCTAAGCTTTTAATTCTTTTTGAAATAAGAACGGATAACTGTCCAATTTGTTGAAAGCCAGCAGATGAGTGAACCTGCTGTAACCATAGCCGTTCCTTGCCAAAAGCTCATAGATAACTCTGTTTGTAAAACCAGCATGGCAAGCAAAGAAGAGATAATGGGCGTAAAGTAAGAAGCTACTACTAGCATGATGGTGTTGCCATGAATAATGCCAATATTCCATGCTGCATAACCTAGTCCAATTGCAGTGGATGCGAAGACTAGAAATAAAGTTGTATTTAAATCGAGCGATGGTAAAATAGCTTGACCACTAAAGAACAACTTTAGCCACAAGGTTGCAGCAACGCCAATAAAGAAAATAGAAATAGGGTTTTGCCCTTTACCTATTTTCTTGGTTAATACACAGTAAAAAGCCCAAATAATGGCACCTATAAAAGCCAAAATATAACTTAGAGGATTGCTATAAAAGTTGTCGATAACTCGACTTAGACTAAAATCTCCGTTTCCAGTCTGAATAAAAATAATGCCAAAAATTGAAATAATTAAGCCTAAAATAATAAAAACATTGAATTTTAACTCTTTAAAAATGACAAAAGCTAACACAGTCAAACTTGGCCAAAGGTAGTTCACGATGCTTACTTCAATCGCTTGTTGAGCAGTTTTTGAATAGGCAAGTGCAAACGAAAAACATAGCTCATAAGCAATAAATAAAATGGCACCTAAAATTAAATATTTTTTAGAAATTAATTTAAAATTTGGCACTCTAAAAATAATAAGGAGTAGCAACGCACTTAAGGAGTAGATCAGTGTAATTCCAATATCTGGTCCAATCACGGTCGTAATATGTTTTACAAAACCCACCATAGAGGCCCACATCAGGATGGCACTTAAACCAATCAGTGTTGCTAAATTTTTTGACATAAGAAATAAATGAACTTAATTAAACGCCTGAGCTACCGTGAAAGTTAAAAATAGTTAAAGTAGGTCAGGGTAAAGGAATTTTTAATTAAAAAATAGTGTATTTAAAAAGCTAACTTAAAAAAACAAATCGTAAATATTTAGAATTATTTTAATTTTTCATAGGTATGAACTTAATCCTTATTTCGTCAGATAAATATAAAACCAACTTTAGTAAAGTTCGGCTGTCATTAAACGTTAAGCTTGTGTCGTGAAATGTAAAGTGGCCCATATCCTAACTGTTGTAATTTTGGTTATTGCTTTTATAGGCACTCAATAAAAAACCAAAATATGGAATAGGACATGACGGTGACTAAAGCTATACGTTTCTATGGAACAGGAACGCCAGAAGTAATGCGCTATGAAGATGTAGAAGTAGGAGATCCAAAAGCTGGAGAAGTACGCCTACGTCATGTGGCAGTCGGTTTAAATTATGCCGATACATATTTTCGCAATGGAACCTATCAAATTCCAATGCCTAATGGCATGGGCGTCGAAGCTTCAGGTGTCGTTGAAGCTTTAGGCGAAGGAGTAACTCAGCTTAAAGTAGGTGATCGAGTTACTTATACAGGTTTTTTAAATACGTTAGGTGCATATAGCACCCACCGTCTAATTCCAGCAAATGCTTTAATTAAATTACCCGAAGAAATTTCTTGTGAAATAGCGGCAGCCATGACCATGCGAGGGTTGACCGCTGCTTATCTGATGCGCCGTATTTATGACTTTAAAGCGGGCGATTCAATTTTATTACATGCAGCCGCTGGTGGTGTTGGGCTGATCGTTTCTCAATGGGCTAAATTACTTGGCTTGACTGTTATCGGTACCACATCTTCAGAAGAAAAGGCTGCCGTAGCGCGAGCTCATGGTTGTGATCATGTCATTAACTACAGCCATGAAAATGTTGCCGAATGTGTACGTGAGTTAACAGGGGGCGTGGGTGTAAATGTCGTTTTCGATAGTGTTGGCCAAGCCACTTTTATGAGTTCATTAGACTCACTCAAACGCCGTGGTTTGTTGGTCTGCGTAGGAACAGCGTCTGGTCCAATCCCTGCTTTTGATCCGGTATTACTTGCTGTGAAAGGATCATTGTTTGTCACACGTCCAGCTTTGGCAGATTACATTGCAGATCCTGCCGAGAAGAAAGAACTGGCAAATGAATTATTTGATCATGTTCGACATGGACGAATCAAAATTGAAATTAATCAGCGCTATGAGCTAAAGGATGCCGTGCAAGCTCATCGTGATTTGGAAGCACGTAAAACAATAGGTTCATCAATCTTTGTAATTTGAAGGGATTTCTCATGCAAATTGAACAGTTAACTTGCAATATTGGTGCAGAGCTCAGTGGCGTCAAACTTGCTGATGCAATTTATGATGATGGATTATTTGCTGAAATTCGCACACAACTACTTAAACACCGTGTGTTGTTCTTGCGAGATCAGCAATTAACCCGTCAGGATCATGTCGCATTTGCGGAAAAATTTGGACAGCTTGAAGATCATCCCGCTGTAGGCAGCCATCCTGATCATCCGGGTTTGGTGCAGATTTATAAACATCCTGAAAGTCCCGTCGATCGTTATGAAAATGCTTGGCACAGTGATGCAAGTTGGCGCAAGGTTCCACCGATGGGATGCGTGTTGCATTGTGTTGAATGCCCACCTGTAGGTGGCGATACCATGTGGACCAATATGGTGATGGCCTATGAGTCGTTACCAAATGATATTAAGGATAAGATTGCAGACTTACGTGCCTACCACAGTATAGAAGCGAGTTTTGGTGCAGCTATGCCACTTGAAAAACGCTTGGATTTAAAAGCAAAGTTTCCCGATGCTGAGCACCCTGTGGTACGTACTCATCCTGAAACGGGCGAGAAAATTTTATACGTCAACGCGTTCACAACCCACTTCAGTAACTATCACACCAAAGAGCGCGTCAGATTTGGACAAGATGCCAATCCGGGCGCAGCTGAACTACTGCGTTACTTAATTTCTCAAGCCTATATTCCAGAGTTTCAAGTGCGTTGGCGTTGGAAGCCTAACAGCATTGCCATCTGGGATAACCGCAGTACACAACATTATGCAGTCATGGATTACCCACCTTGCCACCGAAAAATGGAGCGGGCCGGCATTATTGGTGACGCAACCTATTAAGGTTATTGGCTAAATAATTTTATCTATTTGAAAATTCTAAAAATATATGAGGAGATGCACATGCAATTCTTTGACGACTCATTGCACCCGGAAAATATGGAAAAAGTGGTAATCACGGTTGCGCCGTATGGCCCCGAATGGATGCCGGAAGACTTTCCCGAAGATATTCCAGTGACCATGGATGAGCAAATACAAAAAGCGGTTGAGTGCTATGAAGCGGGCGCGACAGTGCTGCATTTACATGTCCGTGAGCTTGATGGCAAAGGCTCTAAACGCCTGTCAAAGTTTAATGAACTCATTGCAGGGGTTCGTGAAGCTGTGCCTGACATGATTATTCAGGTAGGTGGTTCGATTTCATTTGCACCAGAGAGTGAAGGTGAGGCTGCATTATGGCTAAGTGATGACACCCGACATATGTTGGCTGAACTTACACCAAAGCCTGATCAGGTTACGGTAGCAATTAACACTACCCAAATGAATATTATGGAATTGCTCTATCCTGAATATTTAGAAGGGACTTCATTGGCACATCCAGCGACTCAGGCGGCATATGCAGAGATGACTGTGCCAGCAGGGCCTGCATGGGTAACTGAACACATTAAGCGCTTATGTAAAAACAATATTCAACCGCACTTTCAGTTAACCGGTATGCATGGACTTGAAACCCTAGAACGTATGGTGCGTAAAGGATTGTACATGGGGCCTTTAAACTTAACTTGGATTGGAATTGGTGGCGGTTTTGATGGTCCAAACCCATTTAATTTCTTTAATTTTATTCATCGCGTACCTGATGGATGTACTTTGACATCAGAATCGCTACTCAAAAATGTCTTGCCTTTTAATACGATGTCGATGGCAATGGGTTTACATGCACGTGTGGGTAACGAAGACACGATCATTGATCATCATGGACGCCGTTTTTCATCTGTAGAGCAAATTAAGCAAACTGTTCGGATTGCCCATGAATTAGGCCGTGAAATTGCCTCAGGAAAAGAAGCCCGTGAAATTTATCGTATTGGGGTGCAATACAACAGTATTGAAGAAACCCTAATCGCAAATGGTATGGCACCTAATCGTAAAGCAGGGCAAAAGGGTGTACCGCAGCGTAACTAATGTGACAAGGTCTAACGGAATTTAGACCTCAATTGTAGTGCAGCTTATTCGCTTTGATTTTAAAAGTGCACTGCTGCACTAGCTAAATAGAAATTATAAAAAAATACAAGGAGGTCGTATGAATGCACATCAGTATTCAGATCAGATGAGCGATGTTGATACGTCAATCAGTATACCTCGTCGTTATGCATGGCTTGTTTTTGCTTTGACATTTGGTTTGCTAATTTCAGATTACATGTCAAGGCAAGTCTTAAACGCAGTCTTTCCTTTACTTAAAAATGAGTGGTTGCTCAGCGATAGCCAGTTAGGTTTGCTCAGTGGCATTGTGGCGTTAATGGTGGGTTTATTGACTCTGCCGTTGTCTTTAATGGCAGACCGTTTTGGGCGAGTTAAAAGCTTGGCGATTATGGCAGCTCTATGGAGTTTGGCGACTCTAGGATGCGCACTGGCTGAAAATTATGAGCAAATGTTTATTGCTCGTTTTATGGTTGGTGTGGGTGAAGCTGCTTATGGCAGCGTTGGAATCGCGGTGGTTGTGGCTGTTTTTCCACGAGAAATGCGTGCAACACTCGCCAGTGCTTTTATGGCGGGTGGCGTATTTGGCTCGTTTTTGGGAGTGGCTTTAGGTGGTGTACTCGCACAGCATTTCGGTTGGCGTTGGGCTTTTGGAGGTATTGCTTTATTTGGTCTCATTTTGGCCTTTCTATATCCAATTTTAGTGAAAGAAAACAGAATAAACGCAGCACCTCAAAATAAAATTCGTAGTAAAAATCAGCACATAAAAAGCCCTTTAAAAACTTTATATTCAAGTCGTTCAGTCATTGCCACTTACATTGGTAGTGGTCTGCAATTATTTGTTGGTGGCACAGTGATTGTCTGGATGCCGAGTTATCTCAATCGCTATTACGGCATGAGTACCGACAAGGCAGGTGTGATGGCAGCGGTCATTTTGCTATGTAGTGCAGTAGGCACAATTCTATGCGGCATGTTGTGTGATTATTTGGGCCGTAACTGTCCAGATCGTAAGGTCAGTTTAGCGATTACATACTGCTTGGTCGGTTGTGTTCTTTTATTCATTGCTTTTGCTGTGCCTGCGGGACATAACCAGTTACTTCTCATCTGCCTCGGAATGTTTATTGCCCTAGGAACCAATGGGCCATCTAGTGCCATGGTGGCCAATCTCACACATAACTCAGTTCATGGCTCTGCATTTGCAACACTCACCTTAGCTAACAATTTTCTTGGTTTAGCGCTTGGTCCTTTAGTGGTTGGCAAAGTATCTGATGTGATTGGTTTACATAGTGCATTTCAACTCATGCCATTGGTCAGTATTGCAGCAGCAGCCGTATTTTTTTATGCCAAACGCCATTATCACAAAGATATCGCACGCTTTGAGCAGCAAGGAATGACTGAGCTTAAAAATCATTCAGGTAACCAAATACAAAAATGCGGGATGAATAACAAATGATGATTCGGCAATTACATATTGATGTATTTTTTGACTTTATTTGTCCTTGGTGTTTGATTGGAAAACGTCAGTTACTGATCGCGATAAATAGATTTTATCAGCTTCACCCCAAAGTCAAAGTTGTCGTGCACTGGCGAGGTGTTCAGCTCATACCTGATTTAGCTGTTGAAGGCGTACCGTTTCAAACGTTTTATTTGAAACGGTTAGGTAGCTTGACAGCAGTTCGTATGAGACAAGAACAGGTCAATAAAGCTGCAAATAAAGTTGGGCTTAAGATCGATTTTGAGCAAATTAAACGCATGCCAAATACAGCCAAAGCTCATCGCTTATTTGATAAAGCTTTAAAGATAGGCACTCCAGAGCAGTGCAATGCGTTGTTAGAACAACTCTTTGCTGCATATTTTTATGATGGGTTAGACATCGGAAATACCACCACTTTATACAAAATCGCGAAACGTTGTGGCTTCTCACCTGAGCTTATCAAAGATTTACTTATTCAAGATCATCAAGTTTTTATCTCTGCAAGTACAGGAGGTAATGGCGTGCCTTACTTTATTTTTGATCGGACTTCTGCCTTAGTGGGCGCGCAGTCAGCAGATGCACTTTATCAAGCGATGCAAGAGGCAATGCTGGCACATGGAGAGTTGATATGACCAACCGATTTGAAGTGCCTTTTGAGAAAATACCAAATTCAGGTGAGCGGGCTTTTTTAAAAATTGGAGATAAAACTCTCGCATTATTTAACGTTGCGACTCAATTTTATGCAATCGATGACAGTTGTCCTCATCAGGGCGCATCACTATTTAATGGACGTCTAGAAGGACGAGTGATTCAGTGCTGTGCCCATGGTCTCCGCTTTGATTTAACAAATGGCTGTTTAGTTAATTCTGCTCATCTCAAAGTTGCAACCTATCCCGTAGAAGTGATCGAGGACAAGGTATTTATTGTGATGGGCTGTGGGGAAAATCATGAGTAGTTTAGTTTTGAAAAATTTTTCCCAGCGTACAAGAGAATTAGCACCAGGCTTTGTAGTCAGTTCGGTCGTTGCTGCGGCTGCCTGTTTTTTATCAGAGCACTATGGTGCGCCAGTCATGCTATTTGCACTACTGCTCGGCATGAGCGTGAATTTTTTAGCGGCTGAAAGTAAATGTAAGGTAGGTATCGAGTTCACCGCACGTAGTGTGCTGAGGATGGGCATCGCGTTACTCGGCATGCGTATAACTTTAGGACAAATTACCGCACTAGGTTGGCAGCCTGTTGCGTTAGTCGTTACTCTGGTTATTGTCACAATCACCGTTTCTGTTATTGCCGCTAAAATCTTAGGTTTCCAAAAACTATTTGGCATGCTCACTGGTGGATCCACGGCAATCTGTGGGGCTTCAGCCGCATTGGCACTATCGGCTGCTTTTCCAAATCATCCGCAAAAAGAAAAAGCGACTTTGTTTACCGTGATTGGCGTGTCGGCACTTTCAACCTTTGCAATGATTGTCTATCCGATGATTGCGAAGTGGCTAGAGTTATCGCCACAAGCGGCTGGAGTGTTTCTTGGTACTACGATTCATGATGTGGCGCAAGTGGTCGGCGCTGGTTATAGCATGTCTACCCAAACAGGTGATACGGCGACTGTAGTTAAACTCATGCGTGTGGCAATGCTGCTTCCAGTAATCGTTTGTGCAGCCATGATTACCCGTATGCAAGGAGCAGATTCAACTGGGGAACGACCGCCATTACTGCCTTGGTTTGCTGTCGGTTTTCTATTACTCGCTTGTATTAACAGTACAGGATGGGTACCAGCGATGGTTCAAAATGGAATTAATGATTTATCACGCTGGTTTTTAGTCATTGCAATTAGTGCTTTAGGGATGAAAACTCAGTTAAAAGAATTAGCATCTGTCGGCATTAAACCAATCCTTTTAATGATCGGCGAAAGCATCTTTTTAGTGGTATTGGTTCTTGGACTTATGCGCTTGTGGTTTTAATTTTAAAAATTAGATTTTTAAGGAAGTTCTGGAGTGGTTCTCCAGCTTCCTTACATTTTAAATGACTTCATTTAGCCTCACATAAAGAGAAATTAATTGAGCAGGGCTTTATTGTGACTACGCCACGTATTCGGTGACATACCAAATTGGCTAATGAACCAACGCGTAAAAGAACTCGGCATTGAGTAACCTAAAATATCAGACACTTGAGCGAGTGAATAATTTAGATTTTTTAAATAACGAAATACGAGATCTTTGCGTACTTCATTCATTAAATCACTAAAACTCGTCTGAGCTTCTTCTAATCGACGCTGCAAGGTCCGAACATGCATACCATGTGTTTGAGCGACTTGATCAATCGTAGCGCGGCCCATTGGCAAAAGAAGATAAATACTTTTACGAATATCAAAAATCATGGTCGATTCATTGCTATTCTGCAAAATATCTAAATAACGCTGCGCATGGTTGGCCATAGCCAGATTTGCTTGAGGGTTTGTTGTATCAAGTTCGGCCGCCGTACAAACAATGCCATTAAAGTCACTACCGAACTCGAGCGCACAGCCAAAAATCCGCCGATGCAAAGTTAAATCACTAGGCGGGTTATGAGTGAAGTGTACACTTAACGGCCGCCATTTTTGCATCATGAGTGCTGCACAAAAACGATGGGTGATTCCTAAAGCAAGTTCTGTGGCTTGACGGCTATACCCGCAAGTTGTGGTTATAACTTCTTCTCGAATAACAACCGTATCGTCAATTTCTTCTATATATATTTCAAGTGAGTTATTGAGTAAATTCCTATAACGAACAATCGTTTGTAGCGCTTCTCTCAAAGTATATTGGTAACTTAATAATAAGCTCAGTTCACCAAAATCCGCGATTTCGCGTTGCTCAGCCATATGTAAACCGAATACATCGCAATTACTCATTTGGGCTGAGTCTTCAAGCAAGGTAATGGCTTTATCTACAGGAATACGTTGTTTAAGATCATTCAATTGAGTTTGGCTAAGCCCAACACGTGATAATAAATGGTAGGGATTTAGATCTAATTGCTGAGCAACTGCCAAATAATTTTTTAAAGAGGCGGTATGCGCAAGAGGCACCATTTTATTATCTCCTGTTCTTAATCAGCCATATTCCTTACAGCTCATATCTAGTTATAACTAAAATATCTGCATTACAAAAGCTTTTATTTAAGCGCCTAATCATGATGTCGAATCAATTTTAAACCTGTTCTTTTAATTCACTTGTAATTACAAAAACTATTTTAATTAATTTACTAAATTTTAAAAAGATATGTCGTCAAATGAAAAGTCCGTGACGCCTTATGTACACCATTAACTGAAATGAGCCTTTATTGTGAATGGAGTTTTATAAAAATTCTTAAGCCTCCTAGATGGCAAAATTCACAGGCGTCGAAATGGAAAAAATACAAACCAAAGCAACAATTTTAATTATTCCAGGGTTGCGCGATGATGTTCCCGAGCATTGGCAAACGATTTTAGAAACAAAGCTAGCAAAGGTTCGCTCTGTACCACCTGTAGAAACCAATAAACTCAATTGTGAAAATAGAGTTGCTGCTATTCAGGCACAACTCGAACAAATACAAGGGCCTGTCATTTTAGTTGCACACAGCGCAGGTGTGCTGATGACAATACACTGGGCTGCAACATATCAAAGACCAATTCAAGGTGCTTTGCTTGTGGCGCCACCTGACTTAAACGAAAGCTGGCCAGAAAATTATCCAAGCCCAACTGTACTTCATCAAGAAGGATGGAGTCCTTTACCTAATCAAACACTACCTTTCCCCAGCATTTTGGTTGCAAGCACCAATGACCATTTAGCTCGTTATGAAGCTGTAAGTGAAATGGCAGGAAAGTGGGGTAGTCAACTCGTAAATCTGGGGGAAGTGGGACATTTAAACCCTGCATCTGGCTTTGGCTATTGGCCTTTAGCTGAACAATTTATTCAACAGTTAGATCAGGTCGAACAACCAGCCTAGTGCAAAAAATACCTGTTTAGGTAAACCATTTAAAAGCCAATGGATGGCTTTGAGTAATAAGCAATAAATAAGAAAAATCATATTGATAGGGAGATAATATGATGGGTCATTACGTCTATTTAAATCAAAGAAATAATCACGTTTTATATATTCAAAAAATAGGTGTTTCATTAAGCCTAATTTTATTTATGTCTAAAGCAAATGCAGCCAGTTTTGATATTGATAAAGACTGGAAGGTCGATACAAAAACGACATTAAGCTTAGGAGCCAGTTGGAGTACCCAAGATCCATCCGTTTCATTACTTTATCGGCCTGACGCAAACAAAATAGGCAAACAAGGCGCTAGCATTGATGTGAATGGTGATGATGGGCGTATGAATTTTAGTAAATATGATGCTATTTCACAGATCATCAGAGGCATAACCGAAGTTAAGCTAAATGGAAAACAGCAGGGTGCAGTCATTAGCACTAAATACTGGTATGACCATGCCTATGAGACAGGGCACGGAGACTTTAAACCCTTTAATGATTCAGCGTGGCCAAGGCTTGCAAAATTCAAAGGTATCGATTTATGGAATGCCTATATATGGAAAGATTTTGAACTAGGCAGTGGAAAAAGCATCAATTTAAAATTAGGCAAACAGACATTAAGTTGGGGGAAATCTCAGTTTTTTCAAAACGGTTTAAATTCGGTGAGTGCATTTGATTTTGCTGCAATTAACCGACCGGGTGGTGATGCAAAAGAAAGAATCATTCCAACCGAAATGTTTTCATTCGACACAAGCATTAATAAAAATTTGAAAATAGAAGGGTTCTATCAATTTAAATTTAGACCTTCAGTTGTTGATGGTAACGGAACTTTTTTTGAGATTTCAGACTTTGTCCCCGAAAACGCAGGTCCAGTTCTGATTGCTGGAGGTGGAGATAAATTATCAGATACCGCAATTCGTTTACGTACCTATATTCCACGTGCAGAAAGTAGAAAAGCAAAGGATAATGGCCAATATGGCATTGCTTTAAAACAGACATTACCCAGTTTAAATAATGCTGAGTTAGGTATTTACTATGCGAACTACCATAGCCGTAATGCAAACTTTGATGGAACGGCTGTAACGGCAGCAGGACCCGAACATTTTAATAGCGCAAGTTATTTTTCTATCTATCCTGAAAATATCAAAATGTTTGGATTAAGTCTGACTGGTAAAGTTGGCACAACAACCGTTTTTAGTGAATTAACCCACAAACCTAATCAACCTTTACAACTAAACGGCACAGACATTGTCTATGCTCAAGTACTATCGGAAGGAACGCCATTTGCGCCGCCGGGAAAAACTGTTGAATTGGGTCAATATATTCAAGGATATGTACGCTTACCCGTAACACAATTTTCGGTTGGAGCAACTGATAGCATATTCAATATTTGGGGCGCAAATTCGATGACATGGTCTACAGAGTTTGCCTTAAACCATATTGCAGATATTGGTAATCATCGGTTTGGCCGGACAGGCGCATTTGGCCGTAGTGAGCTGTCAACAGAGGCTTATAATCCTGAAACAGGCGATTTTAAATGTACGCCGTATGGTACAGCTCATCTTACTAATACAGAAATAGATAACTTGAATGAACGCTTTTGTAATAAAAATGGTTTTTTTAATGAATGGTCATTTGGCTACCGATTACGTGGCGCATTAAATTATCAAGATATTTTACCCTCTACAGTGATTACGCCCAGTCTTAGTTTTAGACACGATGTTTATGGATATAGCCAAAACTTTCAAGAAGGGCAAATGAGTGTAAGTGCGGCGTTATCTATGACGTATCAGCAAAAATATACAACAGAGATTGCCTATAATAACTTTTTTGGTTCTAATGAGTTTAGCACGGTAGATGATCGAGATTTTGTATCATTAACATTTAAAGCTAATTTTTAGTTCAATTATTTTATAAAAATATAGAAAGACTCGTTATAAATGAGATTTAGATGTAGAGGATAACTTTTGAAATTTAGATCAAAAATTGATTGGTGGCTTTTATTAATATTTGTTGTGATCACTGCCAATATTATTTTTAAAATTTATCAAGAAGTTCATGATTCTTCTATAGGCACCAATTTTTCGCATCTCATGATTTATAGTTTAGTCATTTTGGTTATTTGGCTTCCGGTCTTTAACACGTATTACGTAGTAGAAAACAACACATTAATCATTAAGAGCTTGGTATTTCGATGGAAAATTAATATCAATGATATTACTCAAATAGAACCTACCCATAATCCACTTTCTTCTCCAGCACTATCATTAGATCGGCTCAAAATTAGTTATATGAAAAATGGAAGAATAGCGAAGGTGATGATTTCTCCAAAAGATAAAGAGGGCTTTTTAAATACTTTACGTAAAAATCCTAATGCTAAGTTTTAATTTGTAGTTATGATGAAGGGGATTTAAGTGCCTAGAAAACACTCGGTTATGTATTAAAATTTTTAAAATATAGACTGTACTGCTCAGCACAGTTAAATAAATAAACTATAAGTCTCTCTTCTAAAGCATTACCCTGTGCATATTACGAAAAAATAAGAAATGGAGATAAAAGATGCTTACACGTTTTTTACTGCCGACTTTAGGTACTACTGTTGTATGTGTACTTGCAGGATGTGCTTCATCCTCTCAATATCCAATTACCGAGAGTTACGGTCCAGAACCAAAGTTACCTGAACCAAAAACAAGCTTAATTCCAACCGTAAATATAGCACCAGCGAAGGGCTGGCCTAGTGGTGTTGCACCAACTCCGGCAGAAGGCTTAAAGGTAAAAGCATTTGCTAAAGGACTTGAACATCCACGTTGGCTCTATGTATTACCGAATGGTGATGTACTGGTCGCTGAAACAGATGCTCCGCCTAAACCGGAAGACAGCAAAGGCATTAAAGGTAAAATTATGACTTTTGTGATGAGACGAGCAGGATCATCTCATCCGAGTGCTAACCGTATTACTTTACTTCGTGATACCAATGGAGATGGAATAGCTGACCAGAAAACCGTATTTCTTCAAAATCTAAATTCACCATTTGGTATGGCACTGGTGGGGAACTATTTGTATGTTGCCAATACAGATTCACTTATGCGTTTCCCTTACCAAGAAGGCGCAACCAAAATTACTGCCAGTGGTACTAAAGTACTAGATTTACCGGGTGGTCCTTTAAATCATCATTGGACCAAAAATGTAATCGCCAATCGTGACGGGACAAAGCTCTACATTACCGTCGGTTCTAACAGTAATGTTGCTGAAAATGGTTTAGATCAAGAAAAAGGCCGTGCACAAATTATGGAGTTTGACATCGCAAGCGGGCAGTCACGTCCATTTGCAACTGGACTGCGTAATCCCAATGGTATGGCTTGGCAACCTCAAAGCGGTAAACTCTGGACGGTAGTTAATGAGCGCGATGAAATTGGTAGTGACCTAGTACCCGATTATATGACCTCAGTTCAAGATGGCGCTTTTTACGGCTGGCCTTATAGCTACTATGGTCAACATGTAGATGTGCGAGTCAAACCACAAAATCCAGAAATGGTTGCTCGTGCAATTAAACCTGACTATGCACTAGGCAACCATACGGCTTCTTTAGGTCTTACATTTTATGCAGCTGAACTCATGCCACAATTTAGAGGTGGGGCATTTATCGGGCAGCATGGTTCTTGGAACCGTAAGCCGCACAGTGGTTATAAAGTCATTTTTGTACCATTTAGAAGTGGTCAGCCCTCAGGTCCACCGCAAGATATTTTAACTGGATTCCTCAGTGATAAAGGTAAGGCTTATGGACGTCCAGTGGGGGTGGCAATTGATTTTTCGGGTGCAGTATTAGTTGCAGATGATGTTGGTAATACGATTTGGCGTGTTTCACCTGTTGCTGAAACAACCTATGAGACTCCATATAAAAAATAAATAGCCTATTTTCACGTTCTGAAATAGATAAATATTTATAATAACTAACCAATTAATCCTGTTTTTGTGTTGATTGGTTAGTTTTATTTATATATCTATTTTTAGTCTGAGTTAAATAAGGTTCTTTTTACAATTAATAATTAAATTTTGTTAGCATGCGCGGCATAGAGAATAAGAACTGTTGATATGAATTATGACCGATCAATTAAGAGCAAGATTTGAAAATTTAGAGCTTAATGCAGGTTTAGGAAAAATTAGTGCTTTTATATCCATGGCATTAAGCTTACTTTGCTTATTTGGAGCTTTATGTTTTTTGTTTCCCAGTGTGCTGACAACTCCTGAGTTACGTCCACTTTATGCAAAGCACTATAGTCTTTTTTATTATGGCCTCATTACAGGTATAATCATTAGCGCAGGTTTTGGAGCATTTAGTGCAATCATCCGACAAAATCGATATGGTTTTTATGGTTTATGCTTTGCACTCATAGCAGCAGTATTAGGCTGTGGTGTTATTCATGCTCCAGTCATTCCAAGCGTGCCATTTTATGCAGGCATTGATTATTTTGTACTTACCCTAGTCATCTTGGCTTTTATTTTTATACCGCTTGAAGGCTTTTTTGCTAAAAACCCTGAACAAAAGATCTTAAGAGTGGGCTGGGTGACCGATATGAAATATTTCATGGTCAGCCATATTGGTATTCAACTATTTAGCTTCTTAACGGTTATGCCAATTCAGTATTGGATTACGCATTTGCCTGATAATCCAATTGTGCCATATGTTCAAGCTCAGCCAATTTGGCTGCAATTCATTGAATTGCTCATTGTGGTTGATTTTACGGTGTATTGGTTACATCGAGCCATGCATGAAGTTAACTTTTTATGGCGTTTTCATGCGATTCATCATTCGACTGAATATATGGATTGGTTAGCATCTTCCCGTTTACACGTTGTTGAAGTTTTAATGACTCGCTTTATTGCCACTTTACCGATTTTTCTTTTAGGGTTTCATACTTCTGCTGTTTTTGCCTATTTAATTTTTATTTCGTTTCACGCGATTTTTATTCATTCCAATGTACGTTTTCGCTTTCCATATCTACGTTGGTTTATCGCAACACCAGAATTCCACCATTGGCATCATTCCTCTGAAAAACCTGCGATTGATAAAAATTACGCTGCTTTTATTCCACTCTATGACGTCATTTTTAAAACCGTATATATGCCAAATCACTTGGCGAGCGTGTATGGTACGGTAGGTTATAAAATTCCAAATAGTTTTATAAAACAGTTTACTTGGCCATTTAAAAAGTATGTAAAACGTTTTTTAAAACGCTGGCGTGACCAGTAAATGTTAAAAAAAAGCCTCAATTCGAGGCTTTTTTATATAGTTATTTATTTTTAAAATTTTTAAAAATCATGAAAAGGGCAACAAGTGATAGTAAGACAATAAAACAGATGTAGCTATTTGCTGTATGCATCAGTCCAATCTTACCCACAAAATAGCCCGCTAAAATCGCAGGAATACTAAAAGCCAAATAACTTTCAACGAAAAACGCAGCCATAAGGCCTGCACGCTCTTCTGGAAGAGCCAGCGGCATTACACTACGAATGGCTCCCATAAAAGCCGTACCAAAACCAACGCCAGTAATAATAGAACCTAAAAATAAAACTACAGCATTGGTTAGGTTAATGGCGATGAATAAGACAATGGCACCAATAGCGATCGAGAGCGTACCGGTTAATAAAATACGAAAATTTGTCGACTTTCTAAGCGTTAATATACCTGCCGCACCGGAAAGGGCGAGCGCTATAAACATAATACCGTTTAGCCATGCCGATGAAGTATGGAAAATTTTTGCCAGTAAAGATGGCATAAGTGACAAGAAGAAACCACTAACCATCCAAAGTGCAATATTAATTGGGCTAATACTTAATAACGCGCTTTTCGTTTGCGCAGGAATAGCCATCGCGGGCTTTAAAGAAGCAAGCGCACCAGCTCTTTTTTGTGCAGTCTCAGGGGTAAGAAAACTTAAAATGAGTTCACAAATAAGAAGAAAGCATAAGAATTCAAAAACAAGCTGTAAGGGATGAGCGGAGAGCTGCAAAATAGAACAAGTCAGAAAAATCCCAACAGCCATACCTATCATAGGTGCAATACTATTAATCAGTGAGCCATGGAGCTTACTAAAATCTAAAATGGCTGCTCCTATAGCTGAAACAGCAAGCCCTGTTGCGATTCCTTGTAAGCCTCGAGCGATAAATAACATCGAAACATCTGAAGCAAATAAGAAGAAGCTCATTGAAACAATTTGCAGAGAAATGGCTGCAATAATGACTGGTCGACGTCCAATATAGTCAGACAGAGAACCAATAATCAGTAATGATCCCAGCAGTGTAAAAGCATAAGTTGCAAAAATTAAAGTTAATGTAACTGGTGAAAATTGCCATATCTGTTGGTATAGGCGGTAGAGCGGCGTTGGGGCACTAGATGCAGCCATAAATGTCATAAGCGTAATTGTGTTGAGTGTCAAAGCGCTTGCAGCATCTAATTGAAAAACAGCTCTTGACCGTTTTGAACTTGAATTGTTCATAGAACATGAATAACATAAAAGCGAATATTTAGCTTTTATACATTATTTTGACACTAAAGCAAATCCTTAGCTTTAGTGTATTTTGTATATAGATATAAATATTTATAAATTTTTTGATCCCTTTACA
The DNA here is from genome assembly GCF_044538495.1 of Acinetobacter sp. ABJ_C4_1. NCBI lineage: Bacteria > Pseudomonadati > Pseudomonadota > Gammaproteobacteria > Moraxellales > Moraxellaceae > Acinetobacter > Acinetobacter sp. ABJ_C4_1. The sequence continues at coordinate 381,275 of NZ_JBIUCQ010000001.1, forward strand.
GAGTTTATAAATGGCAAAAGTTGTTACTGGATTACGCCCTGGTGGTCGCAGCGAGAGAATACAAACTGCGGTACATAATGCTGTAAAAGAATTACAAAAAGATTTCGAGCAAAGCCAAATTACAATTCCAATGATTGCAGCACAAGCAGGAGTAACACCTTCAACCATTTACCGTCGATGGGGCGATATCAACCAGCTATTTTCAGATGTGGCTTTAAATGAACTCAAACCAGACATGGAACCCAAAGATCTGGGTTCATTTGAACGAGATATCACAGCATGGGTTGAACAATATTTTGAAGAGTATGCTTCCGAAGTTGGGCAAGATTTATTACGAGACGTACTCTATACGTCAAATTCGGATTCTAATAATGCGCGTAAATGTGAAACCTTAATTATTCAACAACTCGACATTATTCAAAATCGAGCAAAATTACGTAATGAGTTCACTATACCGAACCAAGAAATAATCGAGACTATAATCGCACCTATGCTATTTCGGATTTTATTTACCAATCAGGAATTAAGCTTAGATTACGTACATGGTCTTTTAAAACGCCTATTTATTTAAAGTAATAGGCGTAACTCACTATTTTTTAGATAAAAAATAGTTTAGTTAAATATCTCAACAAAATAGTTTTTTGTTTTTATTAAATAACTATATATCAATATTTCTTATTATTTAAAAACCAAATTCTCATAATTCAAAATAAACATGAAATTGTCTTAATCATTTATTTTAAAAATGGTGATTTTATTGAATTAAAAACAAAAGATAAAAGTCCTTAAAGAAGTGGTTAATAAAATTAATTAAATAATAAACATGTGGTTAGGTGTATTTTTAAAATTTTTATATAAATTTTAATTTTAAATAATGCAGGAAAAGACAGACTTTATATACGAAAATATACATGGTTTTTAAATTTTACATTTTCTAAATTTATAACACAGGGTATTTTTTATTCTTTACAATGGCTTCACTTCCTTTAAAGCAGCTTGTGGTGCACGCTTTATATTTTATTTTTTTATCCCCATCGAACAGGTATTTAGATAATGGATTTCAATACCCTTGACCAAGAAACCGTACAGAAAAAACAGAAATTTCACCAAATTTTGTATGTACAGGTCATCTTTGCAATTATTTTAGGCGTTTTAATTGGTCATTTTTACCCTGAACTTGGACAGAGCTTAAAACCGCTCGGTGATGCATTCATCAAAATCGTTAAAATGATTATTGCTCCCGTAATCTTTTTGACTGTGGTTACTGGTATTGCCAGCATGACAAACATGAGTCGGGTTGGACGCGTGACTGGTAAAGCAATGCTGTATTTCATTACTTTCTCAAGTCTTGCACTTGTGGTTGGTATGATTGTGGCAAACATCATTCAACCGGGTAAAGGTCTAAACATTGACCCAGCAACCTTAGTCAGCGATAAGGTAAATACTTACGTTGAGAAGGCTCATGCCACCAATATTACTGACTTCTTTATGAATATTATCCCGCAAACACTGGTAAGTCCGCTTGCTGGTGGTGAAATTTTGCAGGTTCTATTTGTGGCAGTGCTATTTGGTATTTCTTTAGCTGCTTTAGGTGATCGTGCACGTCCAATCACTGATTTCCTAAATAACTTAACGGCACCGGTTTTCTACTTGGTTGGCATGTTAATGAAACTTGCGCCAATTGGTGCTTTTGGAGCTATGGCATTTACTATTGGTGCTTATGGAATCGAATCAATCGGTAATTTATTACTATTGATTATGACTTTCTATATCACGGCTGTACTGTTCGTACTAATCATTTTAGGTGCAGTGGCACGTTACAATGGCTTTTCAATTATTGCTTTAATTCGCTATATCAAAGATGAACTCTGGTTGGTTTTAGGTACAAGTTCATCTGAAGCAGCTTTACCATCTTTAATGGATAAAATGCAAAAAGCGGGATGTGAAAAATCTGTAGTGGGCTTAGTTATTCCTACAGGTTATTCATTTAACCTTGATGGTACTAACATTTATATGACTATGGCTGCTTTATTTATTGCACAAGCATGTAATGTGGACTTATCCATTAGTGAACAACTTGCCTTGCTTTTAGTGGCAATGGTGAGTTCAAAAGGTGCAGCAGGGGTAACAGGTGCAGGCTTTATTACACTCGCTGCTACTTTGTCAGTTGTCCCATCCGTACCTGTGGCAGGTATGGCGCTCATTTTAGGTATTGACCGCTTTATGTCTGAGTGTCGTGCATTAACTAACTTAATTGGTAATGCATGCGCAACAATTGTTGTTGCTCGTTGGGACAAAGCTCTGGACAAGGATGTTCTAGATAAAGCATTAGGTAAATCTAAAACGAATTAATTATTTAAAATTTTAATTCGAAATAAAAAACCTGTAGCAATTGGCAATTTGGGAGAGGCGCCATGCTACAGGTTTTATTTTATCTAGTCGAAAATTTAATTTAAAAAACTATCTTGTACGTAAATGCTTAATTATGGGAGGCCAATATAAAATTTTCACAAACTCTCATATAGATCTACTTTGAAAGCAGAACTTTTAAGTTGCCTATACTGAAAATAGTATATGCAAGAACAGCTTAAGCTTACGCTTTTAAGTGATCCTCAAACTCTTCACCTAATTGCATCGCTAAGGCGTTACCAGCCAAATCACATGTGACTAAGCCATACTCTTTTTTAAAACTGAAGGTAAAACCTTTTCCATCGGCCAAGTTTTTAACCGAATACCCTAATTTTTCTAACCAAATACGGAACGCAATTAAATTTTTAGCTTTAACAACCTTTTTCACGTGAGAACTCCTTCTTCTATCCGTGTCTTACACCTTATTTATTAATAGGGATTTACCTAGATTTTTTAAAGGGGGAAAACTTTGTTTTATTTTGCAACTTGTAAAAAAAGTAAAAGAGATAAAGTAATCTTCTTCATTTTATAAATTTATTCAGTTTTTATGTAATCAATTTTTGTACTAATAAAATGTAAGTATTTAATTTTTATGGTTATTTAAAAATAAAAAGATTAGGGTGAAATTTAATCAAAACAAGTTGATTTAAAATCAATAAATGTAAAAAATAATTTCATGAAACATGCTTTATTCAAAAAGATACAGTTCTTAAAATGAAACTGTATCTTTCGATAGAGCCCATAAATTTAGAAATTATCTTTTAAACTACGTAAATGAGCGAACTCATCTACACTTTCAGCACGTAAAAATGGATTAGTTGCCAATTCAAGTTCAATACTACTTGGTAGAGTAATTTTACCTTCCGTGCGAAGCTTACGAACTTGTTCTGCACGTTCTTGTAAGGCATGATTTTCAGGTTCTACGCTTAAAGCAAACTCAGCATTAGAAAGTGTATATTCATGCGTGCAATAGACTTTGGTTGTGGTTGGAAGGGCTGCAAGACGATTTAATGAGTGATACATTTGCTCTGCCGTACCTTCAAATAGTCGGCCACACCCCATTGCAAACAAAGTATCGCCACAAAAGAGGGCATTAAGTTCCTCAATAAAATACACAATATGCCCTAAGGTATGACCTGGTGTTGCAATAATCTCTGCCTTTAAATCATTAAATTTTAAATGGTCATCATGTTGAAGGGGATGAGTAATACCGGGAATTTTACTTAATTCATCTCTTGGACCATATACAGTCAGAGTAGAGTTAGCAGTTAAATCTGCAACGCCACCGATATGATCTTTATGCCAATGCGTAAGCCAAATTTGCTTTAAGGTTAAATCATGGTCATTGCAAAATTGAGTGACTAACTCAGCTTCTGTTGGATCAACTGCAACAGCTTCATGAGTTTCAGTATCTTCTAAAATCCAGATATAGTTTTGTAGGGCATTTTGCACATCAATAAAATGAATTCTATAACGCATTTTTTTATCCTGAAACCAAATCCAAAGAGTAACCACTAATTTTGATAATAACAGAAAATGGCATTAAGCCATGTACTCAACTTTTTAATAACAGGAGACTATAAAAACAAAAAGCCCCCGTTTAGGGAGCTTTCTATATAAATGACTTAGCGTATCTTAGAGAGCCAGTTGCCTAAAGTCTGTACAATCTGTACCAAAAGCAATAGGATAATCACTGTTAAAATCACAACGCTTGTATCAAAACGTTGGTAGCCATAAGAAATGGCTAAGTCACCAATACCACCAGCACCAACTGCACCAGCCATAGCGGTCGCACCAATAAGGCTAATCGTGGCAGTTGTTAAGTTCAAAATAAGAGAACTACGAGCTTCAGGTAAAATAAAGCGTGAAATAATCTGCCAAGGTGTTGCACCCATTGCTTGAGCAGATTCGATAATTCCTTCATTTACTTCAAGTAGGGAAGTTTCAATAAGTCGGCCCATATATGGTCCAACATAAATCGTTAAAGGAACGATTGCCGCCCATGTACCAATCGAAGTACCTACCAAGAACTTTGTAAGTGGAATAACTGCAATAAGCAAAATAATAAATGGGAGAGAACGCAGAGCATTTACAATTGGGTTAAGCAAATGATAAATGAATCTGTTTGGTAAGATCCCTTCTGGGCGAGTTACAAGCAGAATAATGCCTTGGATGAAGCCCCAAATACCACCAAATATAAGCGCAAAGAACACCATATTAAAGGTTTCTTGTAAGGCGGTTACAAACTGGTCCATAGAAAGGGAACTGTGCCAGAAAGGCTGAGTAAGTTCAGTTAACCATTGTACGATTAAATCTCTCATACTTGATCTCCTGATTGAACTACGCTCACTTCATTTTTCTCTAAAAACTCAATCGCTTGACTGATCAACTGTGGGTCACCTAAAAGCTGTACAAACATTTGACCAATCACTGTGCCATTAATTTCAGTCATATTGGCAAATAAGATATTTAAACTAATATCATATTGTTTAATAAGTGACTGAATCACAGGTTCTTGAGCCGAACGTCCTAAGAATTGTAGGCAATAAATGCTGTGGTGATGTTGATTTTCTAATTGATTTAGAATGTTAACTGGCAACTGTTGATGTAAAACAGTTTGTATAAAGTTTTTAGTTGTTGGATGCTGAGGATTACTAAAAATATCAATAGTTGAGCCTTGCTCAATCACTTTACCAGCTTCCATAACTGCAACATGGTCACAAATAGATTCAATGACATCCATTTCATGAGTAACCATAACGATAGTAATTTTCTGTTCTTGATTGATTTTCTTTAAAAGCTCTAGAACTGATTGAGTAGTTTGCGGATCTAGTGCAGATGTGGCTTCATCGCATAATAAAATTTTAGGATGATTTGCCAAAGCACGAGCAATACCAACACGTTGCTTTTGACCGCCAGAGAGTTCATCTGGATAGGCATCTTTTTTATGCTTAAGATCAATAAACTCTAATAATTCGTTTAAACGCTTTTCACGTTCTGCTTTTTTATAATTTAGCAGACGCATTGGCATTTCGATATTTTCAGCAACTGTTTTGGTTTGAAGCAAATTGAAATGCTGAAAAATCATACCAATATTTGCACGCTCCTGACGTAATGAACGTGCATCTAAAGCAGTGAAGTCCTTTTGATTAATAATAATCTGACCTTCATTTGGTCGTTCGAGTAAATTAATCAGGCGAATTAAAGTACTTTTACCTGCACCACTATAGCCAATAATGCCGAAAATACTGCCCTCTGGAATCTCTAAATTGATTTGATCGAGTGCGCGTATGGTTTGGCTTTTGAGCTGATAGTGCTTTGAAATGTTTTTAAATTGAATCATATCGTCAGAAACTATGCTTGAAAGAAAAAACAGGCAAAGATAATTTGCCTGTTTCACGTTTGGGTTATTATATTACTATTTAGCTTCTGAGAGATAGCTGATTGGTTTGTCTACGTCAACTTTTGTTCCACCAAAGTGTTCTTCAATGTATTTTTTAACAGCTGCAGTGTGGTAAAGCTTACCAACTTTTTGCAAGACAGGATCATTTTTACGTGATTCAGCAGTTGCTAGAACGTTGACACTAAGTTTTGAGATTTGATCAATAGGTTCATAGAACATAGAATCTTTGAGTACGTTTAAGCCTCCCTCGAGTGCTATGGTATTATTTAATACAACTGCATCAAATTCATTTTTAAGACGTAATGCAGTTTCCATTTTGATTGGTTTGATATTGATCTTTTTAGGATTTTCGATAACATCAATTGGACTGCCCTGAATAGGATTATAGTCAGCTTTAAGCTTGATTAAGCCAGCAGTTTGTAACAAGAGTAGCGCACGAGATTCGCTGGCAGCATCATCCGGGATTGAAATAATTGCACCTTCAGGAAGTTCTTCAATTTTTTTGTATTTACTTGAATAAATTCCCATTGGCTCAATATAAGTGGTAGAAACCGCTGCAATCTTATCCGGGTTTGAATTATTAAATACAGTAAGATAAGAATAAGCTTGGAATGCGTTCAAATCTACTTCTTTATTTGCAACTGCTGTATTCATTGAAACGGAGTCTGAGAAGTTTTTTACTTCTAACTTCAGTCCAGCAGCTTGGGTTTCAGGTAAAGATGCGATATAACGCCAAATGTCAGCATCCGAACCTGTAGAGGCAATTACTACCTTTTGTACTTTGGAACTATCATTGTTTTGTTCGGCTTGTTGAGCATTTTCTTGTTTGCTACATGCTGTCAATAATACTACTGACATGCTTAAAAAAAGGCTGATCAGCTTTTTCATTTAAAAAAGTCCTGATTAAGATATAGAACAATAACGATTGATCTATATCAATATGAAAAGAGAGGAGTTGGAATTACAACTAGTCTAAACTCTGTGATCTTTTTCTGGGGTTCCATAATTTGCTTGCATATTTTGGCTATAACAGAGGGTAATTGTTTAATAAACAAAAACTGTTTCCCCAAACAGTTCATCCCCAACAGTAGCCAAACGAGCATTCATAAATTTAGAATATTAAAAAACTCTCTACAGGCATAATTTGTAGAGCAAGTCTTTATGGAAATTATTAAAACAGCAGTGTCTGATGACAGTTACAACTATGTACTAATGATAGCAATAAAAATGTAGTTGATATAGAGGGCTTTTTTCTATTTGTTGATATCTTAATAAATCTTATAAAAATTTATATCATTTTCTTCTATTGGTGTACAAAATAAAAAAGCTCCCTAAATAGGAAGCTTTTTTTTGCTAACTTTTATTCAGCTTTTTCACGTGCAATCGCGCGGTAACCGATGTCACTACGGTATTGCATACCTGTGAAAGTTACTTGGCCGCATACTTCTAAAGCATTAATTTGTGCTTCAAGAACGCTGTCACCTAAAGCAGTTACGCAAAGTACACGTCCACCAGAAGTCACAATGTGACCATCTTCACGAGTTGCAGTACCTGCATGGAAGATTTTAGTATCTTCAGGTGATTGGCCGATACCAGAAATCACATCGCCTTTACGTACGCTATCTGGGTATCCTTCTGCTGCAAGTACAACACCGATTGACTTACGCTCATCCCACTCAGCTTCTTTTGGTAAATTACCTGCAATACCTGCTTCAACCAAATCAACAAGAGATGACTTTAAGCGCATCATGATTGGTTGAGTTTCAGGGTCACCAAAACGGCAGTTAAATTCAATTACACGTGGTTGACCTTGCTCATCAATCATTAAACCAGCATATAAGAAACCAATGTAAACATGTCCATCAGCCGCCATACCATCAACAGTTGGACGCATAATTTCAGTCATTACGCGCTCAAAAACATCTGGAGTTACAACTGGAGCAGGAGAGTAGGCACCCATACCGCCAGTGTTTGGACCTTGGTCACCTTCAAAAATACGTTTATGATCTTGTGAAGTTGCCATTGGTAAAATATTTTTGCCATCAATCATACAAATGAAAGAAGCTTCTTCACCAGCAAGGAACTGTTCAATTACAACGCGTGAACCAGCATCACCAAATTTGTTACCTGCAAGCATGTCATCAATTGCTGCAAAAGCCTCTTCGTTGGTCATTGCAACGATTACGCCTTTACCAGCAGCAAGGCCGTCAGCTTTAATAACAATTGGTGCACCATTTTTTTCAACGTAAGCTTTCGCTGCATCAACTTCAGTAAATACATCGTAAAAAGCAGTTGGAATGTTATGGCGTTTTAAAAAATGCTTAGCAAATGCTTTTGAGCCTTCAAGTTGTGCTGCATATTGAGTCGGACCCCAAATTTTTACACCAGCTTCACGTGCAGCATCTACTACACCATTTACTAATGGTGCTTCTGGACCAACAACAACGAGTTCAACATTATTTTCTTTAGCAAAAGCAATAATTGCCGGGTTGTCTAAAATATCAAGTTGAACGTTAACGCATTTTTCTTCTGTTGCAGTACCAGCATTACCAGGTGCAACAAAAACTTGAGTAACTTTGGTATCTTGCGCGATTTTCCATGCTAGAGCATGTTCACGGCCACCACTACCTAAAACTAAAATATTCATTTTTAATTTGTTCCTTAACTTTAATCCTTTTTCATCCCCCTCTATTTCTCGAAGTGGAGAGATAGTTCCATTATTGTGGAAAACCCTCCTGAATAAAAGGAGGGTTAGGGAGGACTAAATTTAAATTAGTGGCGGAAATGGCGCATACCAGTGAAGACCATTGCAATACCAGCTTCATCAGCTGCTGCGATGACTTCTTCATCACGCATAGAACCACCTGGTTGAATAATGCATTTAATGCCAGCTTTAGCCGCATTATCAATACCGTCACGGAATGGGAAGAATGCATCAGATGCCATAACAGCGCCTTCAACAACCAAACCAGCATGTTCTGCTTTAATTGCAGCAATACGCGCTGAGTTAACACGGCTCATTTGACCCGCGCCTACACCAATAGTTTGACGGTTTTTTGCATAAACAATAGCGTTTGATTTTACATATTTCGCAACTTTCCATGCGAAAATAAGGTCATCAATTTCTTGTTCAGTCGGTGCACGTTTAGTAACTACTTTAAGATCATCTTTAGTGATCATGCCCAAGTCTTGGTCTTGAACAAGTAAGCCACCGTTAACGCGTTTATAGTCAAGTTGTGGAGCGCGTGCATCAATTGCAGGTAATTCGCCACATACTAAAACACGAACATTTTTCTTCGCACCAGTTACTTCAAGTACGCCATCAGCAATGCTTGGAGCAATAATAACTTCAACGAATTGACGATCAACAATTGCTTGAGCAGTTGTAACATCTAACTCGCGGTTAAATGCAATAATGCCACCGAAAGCAGATTCTGGATCTGTTGCATAAGCTAAATCATAAGCAGCTTTAATGCCGTCTAAAGAAACCGCAACACCACAAGGGTTAGCATGTTTTACGATTACACAAGCTGGTTTAGCAAATGATTTGACACATTCAAGTGCAGCATCTGTGTCAGCAATGTTGTTATAAGACAATTCTTTGCCTTGTAATTGTTTTGCTGTAGAAACAGATGCTTCTTTTGCAGTTGCTTCAACATAGAAAGCAGCAGATTGATGCGGGTTTTCACCGTAACGTAAGTCTTGTGCTTTATTTAATTGAGTGTTGAACGTACGAGGGAATAAATCAGCTTCACCTTCGGTCTTACCAACGCGAGCGCCTAAGTAAGAAGCGATCATGCCGTCATATTGAGCAGTATGTTCAAATGCTTTAACAGCTAAATCGAAGCGTGTTTCATAAGAAAGTGAACCAGCAGCTTTTAATTCGTTAATCACTGTATCGTAATCTGAAGCATTAACAACAATACCCACAGAAGCGTGGTTTTTAGCAGCAGCACGCACCATTGTTGGACCGCCGATGTCGATATTTTCGATAGCATCAGCAAGTGAACAGTTCGGTTTAGCAACTGTAGCTGCAAATGGATAAAGGTTAACTACAACTAGATCGATTGGATCAATGTTGTGTTCTTGCATAACTGCTTCGTCTAGACCACGACGAGCTAAAATGCCGCCATGAATTTTTGGATGTAGTGTTTTTACACGGCCATCCATCATTTCTGGGAAACCAGTATGTTCAGATACTTCAACAACAGCAATGTTATTATCTTTAAGCAACTTATATGTGCCGCCTGTAGATAATAATTCTACCCCTAAAGCTGCAAGGTTTTGAGCAAATTCGACAATTCCTGTTTTGTCTGATACAGAAATCAAAGCACGTTTAATAGTCATGATGTTCAAGTCAACAATTTCAAGTCTACGGATTAAAACCAATTAGAAGCATAAAAAAATGCCCACGACGTCGTGAGCATTTTATCATTTATTCACTCATTAAACCGTGAGCTTTTAACTTTTTGCGTAAAGTGCCGCGGTTTAGTCCAAGAATTTCTGCGGCACGTGTTTGGTTGCCACGAGTATATTCAAGAACTACAGATAAAAGAGGTTTCTCCATTTCTGCTAGCACCATGTCATATACCTGAGATGGTTGCTCACCTTGCAATTGTGCAAAATAATGACGAACTGCGCGATCCACGTGGATGCGAAGAGCAACATCAGATTGTGCAGTAAAAATAGGAGATTTGCTATTCATGCGAGTTAATCCGAAAATCAAATACTAGCTTGGGTAAAGTAGTATATAAATGTGGTCTAAAAATACGGAGTCCTGTTTTAGATCCTAAAACAGTGACTCTAAAACATAAGAACAATTAGCTTGCCATAATTCTTCGTATTGAGTAAAAAATAAGCGTAACAATAGTTAAATATTTGTTACAGCCCCCTCAAAAACAAAAAAAGTTAGGCTATGTGCTTAATGTAGAAAAGCACACATGCTTAACAGTATATTTTTTGAATTGAGAGCGAGGAGTATATGAGTCAAAGCTTTCGTGGCGCGTATCATACCATTGTCTAGGAAAAAGTGAGCAAATTAACTGCATTTTTTTTTAATTTTTTTTCACTTTTTTTACAATTTAGGGGTGGACAATTTCTAATCGATAATTTACTAGGCTTTTTTTGCTTTTATTTAAATCAAATTGAAATCTAAAAGGTGTATTAGTGGGGATGCGTTGAATGCCACGTAAATTTTCAACCAAATATTCCTGCGGTTGAAAAATGATTTCTTCTTGCTCATCTTCTTTGCCAAAACTTAGTTTTAGATTAGGCAACTCAATACTTTTATTATTTTGATTGATTAGAACACCAGAAAATTGCGTATGTTCTGTATCAACTCTACGTAGTTTTACCTTTTCTATATAAAGAAGTTGATATTGTTCAGCTGACTTACTGCAGTGCAATATTTGACAGACATAATTAAATGCATGGCTAATAGCAGGACTCTGCTGCATGAGTTTCGGGTTGAACCAGAGAATCTGAAAAGTAAAAACCAAAATCAGTATCAGATTCGCAGAACTCCAAAGCGTATAGTACAACCAGCTATGCTTTTTACCGTTATCTTGTTCAGGTGAAGTTGCTTGTTCAGCTAAGTTGAGGTTGGGGAGCGCATTGATTGGCTCGTTATGGAAGTAATTTAAATTATTTAAATACGTCAAAAGATCAATATTAGAGTTTTCAACTTTTTGATCAAAGATATCTAACACATGTGAATGAGTCATATATCGTGTTTGAATCGAGCCGTCAGCTAAAACAGAGGAATTTGTTGCTTCTGGAAGTTCAACATTAACTAAGTTAGTTAGAGCATTAAAATTTAAATTACATTTAGGACAACAAACCATGCCCTGAGCGACAGTTAACTGGGTCAGAGAAACTTTATAAACTGTTAAACACTTAGGGCAGCGGGTTTGTTTTTCATTCATGATTTGAATAGTCTCAATTTATTGTTTTGCGTTTTCCTGATATGCGACACCAGTTTTCTTCGCGTTTTTCGACGTCTAATATATCAAAAAATTCAGAATAAACACCTGAAACATCAGCTACTTGCTCTTTAATTACACCAGCAAGTGCAAACTCACCATCAGATTTAAGTAGTTTTGCAAACTCTGGCGCAAGTGCCATTAATGGTCCCGCTAAAATATTTGCCACCAAAACATCTGCTTGTTGAGGTTTGAATTCTTGATCAAACTCTTCAGGAAGACCTACATATAAACGGTCTAATACCCCATTAAGTTCAGCATTTTGTTTTGTTGCTAAAACTGCTTGTGGGTCGATATCTGTCGCAAATACTTTTTTAGCGCCTAATAATAAAGCTGCAACACCTAAAATGCCTGAACCACAGCCATAATCAATGACGATCTTATCTTTTACATCGGTTTTACCTAACCATTGTAAGCATAAGAATGTACTTGCATGGTTGCCTGTACCAAAAGCAAGGCCTGGATCAAGTTTAATATTGGTCGCATCTGCTTCTGGTGGTTCTAACCATTCTGGCACGATCCAGAATTTTTCCCCAATTTGAATCGGTTCATAATAATCCATCCATGCGCGTTCCCAAACTTGGTCTTCAAGTTCTTCATGACGCATAGGTACATTTGGAAGCTGAGCTTTTAAGAAAGCTTCTAAAGTGTCAACATCAATTGGGTCTTGTTCGTCTTGTTGATAGATACCTGTAACAATGACTTTATTCCATAAAGGTGTTTCACCTGGTAATGGTTCAAGTAGAGCCTGATCTTCGGCATCATCCAGAGTTACGCTTACCGCACCTAGAGACATTAATAGTGTTTCTGTGAATTCAACTTGTTCTTGATCAACGGTAATGTGTATTTGTAACCACTTCACGAAAAGGACCTAAAATTTTATTTAAAGGCATATTGTAGCTGACTAGAGTGCTTTAAAAAAGAAAACGGCCCATCTTTAATGGACCGCTTTTGAAAATGATGATCTGGTATAGAAGAAAATAAAGTGATTTCTTTATACCTTAAGTCAAAACTATATTAAGGAGCAGGGGCTTTAAATTGTAATTTGCCATTTTCATTCGGTTGGCAAGTACCATTAAAGGTTACCCCATTATGGCTGTAAGACACCCATTCGCCCTGACGTTTTTTAGCACAAGCTCTCAGTTCTTTTTGCGTTACTGATGTACCTGACTCTGCAGCATGCTTAGTTGTTTTAGCAGTATGAGTCGATTTAGCAGTATGGTTAGTCGCAGCGTGGGTCAACGTTACGCCTGAAAAGCAAAGGAGAGATGCGGTTAAGATTTTTAACATGGTACTTTTCATTTTGTGTTCCTTCTAGTTGCGTTAGTTTTAAAGTCATAGAAGTGCTGTACATTTTTTATTCTAAGATGAAAAATTCTTAAAAACATTCACTTTGTATTGAATTCATGCAACAAAATGTCAAAACATGTGGTGTAGCGTAAATCATGTGATGACAATTTTGTAATTATGTACATCAATAAGCAGATAATTTTGCTATAATGTTCCGTCTTTTTTTTCTGGTGTTTTTGTACTCATGCACTATCCTAAAGTTTATGATGTTATCGTTATCGGTGGCGGTCACGCAGGTACGGAAGCGGCACTTGCTGCGGCGCGTATGGGACGACAGACTTTGCTTTTGACCCATAACATTGAGACTTTGGGTCAGATGAGCTGTAACCCAGCAATTGGTGGTATTGGTAAATCACACTTAGTTCGTGAAATTGATGCACTTGGCGGCGCAATGGCTTTGGCTGCCGATAAAGGTGGTATTCAATTCCGAATTTTAAACTCGCGTAAGGGTGCGGCAGTACGTGCAACGCGTGCTCAGGCTGACCGTGTTCGCTATAAAGCTGCGATACGTGAGACTTTGGAAAACCAAGCGAATCTTGATATTTTCCAACAAGCGGCCGATGACCTGATTGTTGAAGGTGATACTGTTAAGGGTGTTGTTACCCAAATGGGTATTCGCTTTGACGCAAAAACTGTTGTGTTGACTACAGGTACATTCTTGGGTGGTGTTATTCACGTTGGTTTAGAAAAATCAAGTGGTGGTCGTGCAGGAGATCCTCCTTCTATTGCTCTTGCTCAGCGTCTGCGTGAATTAAAACTACCGGTAGGTCGTTTAAAAACAGGTACTCCACCGCGTATTGATGCCCGTTCAGTTGATTTCTCTGTTATGACACCACAACCAGGTGACTTTCCGTCTCCGGTGATGTCATTTATGGGGGATGCTTCAATGCACCCTGAACAAGTGAACTGCTATATCACTCATACCAATGAAAAAACGCATGACATTATTCGTGGTGGTTTAGACCGTTCACCAATGTATACCGGTGTCATTGAAGGTGTAGGTCCACGTTACTGTCCTTCAATTGAAGACAAGATTCATCGTTTCTCTGATAAAGACTCACATCAGGTATTTTTAGAGCCTGAAGGCCTAGATACACATGAGCTTTATCCAAATGGTATTTCGACTTCATTACCATTTGATGTTCAGTTTGAGCTTGTACGTTCAATTCGTGGTATGGAAAATGCCCATATTTTGCGTCCGGGTTATGCAATCGAATATGACTATTTTAACCCACAAGCATTGAAATTTACCCTAGAAACCAAAGCAATTAACGGTTTGTATTTTGCTGGGCAAATTAATGGTACTACCGGTTATGAAGAAGCGGGTGCTCAAGGTTTGCTTGCAGGTTTAAATGCTGCGCGTCGTGCATGGGAACAAGAAGAATGGACACCTAAACGTGACCAAGCTTATATGGGCGTATTGGTTGATGACTTGATTACTTTAGGTACGAAAGAGCCATACCGTATGTTCACTTCACGTGCGGAATATCGTTTGATGTTACGTGAGGATAATGCCGATCAACGTTTAACAACAATTGGCCGTGAGCTTGGTTTGGTTGATGATGTTCGTTGGGCTGCTTATTGCGAAAAAATGGAAGCAGTTGAGCGCGAAACGTCGCGTTTACAACATTTGTGGGCAGCACCTAATAACCCAATGGGTAAAAAGTTTGTCGAAATGACTGGTGCTGACTTGAGTAAAGAATGTAGTGCGATTGATTTACTCAAGCGTCCTAATATTAATTTTGCTCAAATTGCAGAACTTACGGGTTCAGAGGTTTCAGAACAAGTTGGTGAGCAAATCGAGATTGCTGTTAAATACGAAGGCTATATCAACCGTCAGCATGAAGATGTAGCTCAATTAAAGCGTCTTGAAGAAACCAAAATCCCTGCCGATTTTAATTATGATGTCGTTTCTGGTTTATCTCGTGAAATTACTCAGAAGTTAAAAACTGTTCGTCCGGAAACATTAGCTCAAGCGAGCCGTATTCCTGGTGTTACTCCAGCTGCTGTTCAGCTAGTAATGATCACGATTCGTAAAAATAACATGATGAAAAAAACAGCTTAATCATTTAAGTATATAAAAAAGCCCAGTTAAGACTGGGCTTTTTTATTTTCTGATCAAAAAATATATTAAAACTTCCTAAGGAAGAAAATAGATTTCACTACCTTTTTTTCTTATTTCACATGTTTAAAAGCGAAGGTTATATTGAATTCACGTTCAAACAAGAGGGCTTTAAACATGACAATGAAATCAATTCGCTACAATGGATATGATTTGGCATGCCAATGCTCATGTTCAATATAGCGCAGAAGAAGCAGATCAGTTTTGATGGGGGAGAACATATTGATCTGAAAATAAATAAAATTATAAATGCCAATATAAAATTAAGAAAATTACAATTCAAAATCTAAAGAGAACCATATGGTTCTCTTTTTTATATCTACTGATTATTTGCTCTCAGTTTCGATTTCTCGTACAGCATTGTGTACTTGAACTGGTTCAATATGAAGCAGCTTTTTACCGAAACTTCGTAACCACCAGACGAGTTGAGAGGTAAATGGAACAGTTGCCGTAACTTCGACAATGTTTTCTTCAATCGGGGTAATGGTCTGGTCCTTACTTAACTGACTTTCATAAAAAGTTTTAGCAGTTTGTTCAGTCATGGTTAAGGTGAGCTGAATAGACTCAGTAGGTTGGTTGTAATCTACTCTAAAGCCTAAAGCACCCGAGTCAATATAATGGTCAATATCAAAATTAACGGGATGGAGCGCACGACTTTCTAAAACCTTAGCGGATTTGAAGCGGTGTAGAGCAAAGGTTTGCACTTCAGTTTTGTCGTGTCGGGTGCAAATTAAGTAAATAACAGCACCTTTTTGGACCAGCGCGAGTGGATTTAAAATATAAGTTTTATCTTCACCTTGATTTACGCGTGCCTGATAAACGCATTCAATTTGTTTGTCTTGAAGTAAACCTTCATAAATTGCCTGTTGAGCAGCACGGTCGACTACAGGTGGAATGAGTGGTTGGCTTGCTGGCACAATCCGCACACGATTAATCCATTGCCTTACATTATTTTGTGTAGAAAGACTGCGTTTTGCTAAATCAAACCAAGGTCCCATCTCATCAAGTAGGCTTGGTGGAAGCAAATGTTTAAGATGTTCTTCAACCATCATAAAGGTTACTGCTTGAGAGCTTGTCATATGCGGTAAGCTTTGAATTGGTGCATCTGATTGCCAACGCCAGCCTTGAGGCACAGCTTTGTTACTTTCAATTGGAAAACGCTGAGCAATTTGATTTAAATCACGCTGAATTGTCCTTAAACTGATTTCAATACCTTCACGCTCAAGCATTTCTTGCAATTCTCGAGTCCCGATCCATTTACCGGTAGGAAGGCGAGATAGAATCTGCCACTGGCGATATAAACTATTTGAAGTTTCTTTTTCTATTACAGACATAAGCGTAATACATCTATATCCAATTGCTTTGGTGTCAACACAATAAAAAAACTTTACACATTTAGCAAGTTTGTCAGATTCGGTTTATAGCTACTTTTACAATCAATGCTAAAATTTAGAAGAAAGTTATAACAAAGAAAGCCAATAAGCATTATAGATATATAAGTGGCACTGAAATTGCTTATTTAAAAATGAAATATAGATAAATGATAAGACGAGGTTGCTATGTCAGAACAAGAGAAAGACCTACAAGCCGATATTGATTATTTTTTACAAGAGCAGGCGACCAACGCATTACTTAACCAAACTTCGTTTATAGAAAATCTTTCGGTACAGACGAACTTATTTGAACAGCTAAAATCGCAGTTTTTTAATGAAATGCTAGATGATGTGACATCTAACGGTGCCGCTTCTAAAAAAATTGAGCAATGGTTGAGCATTCGCACTTTAGATGAGCTTAAACAGTTAAATATGGAGGCCAAACAACATTTTCTCTATCACGGTATTACATTTAATGTTTACGGTGATAAAGAGGGAGCAGAGCGAACAATTCCTTTTGACTTAATTCCAAGAGTAATCGAAAAAAAACAATGGGAGAAAATAGCCGCTGGCTGTGCACAACGAGTGAAAGCTTTAAATTACTTTTTAGATGATATTTATCATGGGCAACATATTTTAAAGGAGCAGTTAATTCCAGAAAGTCAGATTATTTGTCATGAAGCTTTTCAGCCGCATATGCTCAAGAATACGCTCAAAGGTAAAATTTATTCTCAAATTAGTGGGATAGACATTATTCGTGACGGTGAAGGTGAGTTTTTTGTACTGGAAGATAATTTAAGAACGCCTTCTGGCGTATCGTATATGATTGAAAGTAGAAATATTAGCCAGCAACTTATGCCAGAACTTTGTGCTGCTAATAATTTACAAGGAA
Organism: Acinetobacter sp. ABJ_C4_1; assembly: GCF_044538495.1. Classification (NCBI taxonomy): domain Bacteria; kingdom Pseudomonadati; phylum Pseudomonadota; class Gammaproteobacteria; order Moraxellales; family Moraxellaceae; genus Acinetobacter; species Acinetobacter sp. ABJ_C4_1. Next base: position 398,805 of record NZ_JBIUCQ010000001.1, read on the forward strand.
TTGAACACTACCCAAGCTTATTAAAAGAAATACTTCAAGAAAATTCAGATGTTGATCGCCCTTTTATTGTGGTTTTAACCCCAGGGCGATTTAACAGTGCTTATTATGAACATGCCTTTTTAGCACGTGAAATGGATGTGCCACTGGTCACTAATCGAGATTTATTCGTAGAAAATGATCAAGTTTTTGTAAAAACGATTCGGGGACGTCAAAAAGTTGATGTGATTTATCGCCGTTTAGATGATGATTTTTTAGATCCGCTTGCGTTTAGACCTGATAGTGCTTTAGGTGTAGCGGGCCTAATGTCTGCTTATTTACAGAAAAATGTAGTGATTGCCAATGCACCCGGTACTGGAGTAGCTGACGATAAGTCGATTTATCCATATGTTGACCAGATGATTCAATATTATTTGGGGGAAACACCAATTCTGAAAAATGTACCCACTTATCAGTGCCGTGAAAAAGAACATTTAGACTATGTGCTAGCTCATCTAGATCAATTAGTGATTAAGGAAGCTCAAGGATCTGGTGGGTATGGCATGTTAATTGGTCCTAAGGCGAGCTCATGTGAAATTGATGAATTTAGACGAAAACTGATTGCTACACCTCACGAATATATTGCACAGCCAACTTTAGCTTTATCTGTTGCACCGACTTTAACCACATCAGGAGTGGCTGAGCGCCACATCGACCTACGCCCGTTTGTATTGAGCTCCCCATATCGCACAGAAATTGTGCCCGGAGGCTTAACCCGAGTAGCCATGCAGGCAGGATCTTTAGTCGTAAACTCCTCACAAGGGGGAGGTATTAAAGATACATGGGTCGTTGAAACGCTACATTCCTAATGGCTGGTTAAAGAGGACATTTATGGTTTTACTCAATTCGAGTGCGCACCACATTTATTGGTTGGGCCGTTATTTAATGCGGATTAAATTTGCTGTATCACACTTGCCATTTACAGATGATGAAAAAGCAACTCAATTTGCAGCAGCATTTGGGCTGGTCATTGATCAAGCAGAATTACTGAATTGCTATATGTTAGATACGAAACAAACATATTCGTTACTGAACCAATTCGTTATTGCTAAAGATAATATTCAGGAATTAAGAGGAATATTATCTTCGAGCGCTTATGCGGAATTGAATCATACGATTAAGTCTATTCAAGCTCATCCTAATTCATTAAGACAGGCTCTAAATAAATGTAATCAAATACTTGATGCTGAACATGAAGATATAGCGTTATTCTTACATTTAGGACAAAAGATAGAACAATTCGATATACAACTACGTTTTCAGCAAGACCTTACAGGTCTTTTACAGGAGCTAGAGAAATTACTTCAACGGTTGAATGATTTAGGATGGAATAGACTTGATCAATCGTGGCAATTATTAAAGGATCATCCGACTTGGGATGCTTATTATAATTTTACTCAGCAGCTGGAATATATGTTCGAGGCATGATTATGAAATTGATGGTTAATCATCAAACGCATTATAACTATACGGAAACTGCTAAAAACAGCATTCAGTATATTAAAATGATGCCTCAAACATCGCTGCATCAACATGTTGTAAATTGGGCAATCAGTGTTCCAGGTGATAAAACACTGAAAAGAGATATTTTTAATAATGTCTGGTTAACTGCTACTCAGCGTTATGAATATCAACATCTCACTTTCATGGCGCAGGGTATTGTAGAGCTTCTAAATACAGAAATAGGTGGGATAGATGTACCTATACCAACCAATCTATTTCTTCAAAGTACAGAAGTGACTAAATATGATTCTGAAATGTTGGATTTTGCCCAGAAAATTGTAACTGTTAAAGATCGACAGCATATTGCCTTGCTTAGCGAAAATATTTTGCAAAAGATGCCATATCAACCAGATAGTACATCTGTTCATACCACTGCTACACAAGCTTTTCACACAGCTCAAGGGGTATGCCAAGATCATGCGCATGTTTTAATCGCTATGTGTCGTGCGTTACAATTACCAGCACGTTATGTCTCTGGTTATCTATTTGATCAAAACTATCCGCACCTTGCCAGTCACGCTTGGGCGGAGGTATTTTTAGATAATCAGTGGTATTGTTTTGATGTAAGCAATCAATTGTTTACGCCAAAGCATCATATTTATCTGGCAGTTGGACGGGACTATCTTGATGTTGCCCCAATTCGAGGGGTGCGAGAGCAAGGTGGTATTGAAAATATGATGTCTGTGGTTCAAGTGCTGGCTTGTTGAATGTAAAGAGAACGAAATGACCTATTGTTGTGCGCTGAGATTAGAACAGGGTTTGGTGTTTATAAGTGACACTCGAACTAATGCCGGGGTCGATCATATTTCTGTGTTTCGTAAATTGCATACTTTTGGTGTGACCGGAGAGCGGTTTATTGCCTTGCAAACAGCAGGTAATTTAGCAACGACACAAGCGGTTATCGGGCATTTGCAAAATGCGCTTACTTTGCAGCAAGAGCCTAATTTATATAGTATTAATACAATGTTTGAAGTGGCCGATTTAGTCGGTAAAACTTTAAAAAATGTTTTAGAAGATATTAGCTCAGATACTCAAGAACAAATGAATTATGCTTGTAGTATTTTGGTGGGTGGGCAAATCAAAGGCGGCGATATGCAGCTTTATAATGTTTATCCGCAAGGTAATTTTATTTGTGCTACAACGGACACGCCCTATTTTCAAATTGGTGAAAGTAAATATGGTAAGCCTATTTTAGATCGTGCTTTATATTATGCGATGCCGTTAGATGATGCACTGCGCTGTAGTTTAATCTCGTTTGACTCAACTTTGCGTTCTAATGTTTCGGTAGGTTTGCCATTAGATGCGCTGGTCTATAGTAAAGACAGTTTTGTAATTCCTATGGGTAAACGAATTAGTGAAGACGATCCGTATTTTTCACAAATTAGTCGTCAATGGTCGGATACTTTGCGCCGTGGTTTACAAGAAATGCCAAAACCTACAGATGATTACTGGCGTTAAAAGTGACTTCAAATAAAAAAATCCAAGCAAGCTTGGATTTTTTTATTTATTCAATTATTAAGTGCTTTGACGGACTGGACGAGTACTTAAGCGGCAAAGTAGTTCATAACCAATTGTGCCATTTGCTTCAGCGACATCATCAACCAAACGTTGATTGCCCCAAAGTTCAACTTGGGTACCAAGCTTTACTTGAGTATTTGTGACATCAATTGCAATCATGTCCATACTTACACGACCAACCACTGGACAAAGTTTGCCATCAATAGCAACAAAGTTTTGCTTTATATAAGCTCGTGGATAACCATCGCCGTATCCAATAGAAACTATTGCGATATCCATAGCCTTTTGAGCGCAAAAAGTAGAACCATAACCAACATGTTCACCAGCTTGAATATGATTTAACGCGATAACTTCTGCTGTGAAAGACATGACTGGTTTTAAATCAAGCTCATGTACTGTTTTATCTGCAAAAGGTGAAGCACCGTAGAGCATAATACCCGGCCGTACATAGTCAAAATTCAGTTCTGGCCATTTAAAAATAGCAGCTGAATTACAGCAAGATGCTAAAACTGGATCACAAGCTTGTTTAACATGCAAAAATTGCTGTTTTTGTTGCTCATTTAATGGGTGGTCTACATCTGCGTTTGCAAAATGCATCGCGAGTACACATGTAAAACCTTCAGCTTTTAAAGTTTTAATCACTTCAATAATTTCTGGATTCTTAAAACCTAAACGGTTCATGCCGCTATTTAGTTTAACCCAAACTTTTAAGCCTTGAGCGATATAGGCTTGTTTGTGTTTAATTAACCACTCAAACTGTTGTTGATGGTGAATTACACATTCAAATTTTTCTTCAATTGCGATAGGCATTTCATCTTCAGAAAATACTCCCTCAATTAAAGTCACAGGTTGCTTGAATCCGAGTTGTCGGATTTCTAAGCCTTCTTGTAGACAGGCGACACCAAAGGCATCTGAGGCATTTAAGGCTGCTAAACAGTCTTTGACTCCATGTCCGTAAGCATTAGCTTTTACCATACTTACGATTTTTGAATTTGCTGCGAGTTGTTTGACACGGTTTAAATTATATTGAAGCGCTTGGCGATCAATATAAACTGTTGCTTGACGCACCCTCATTTACTCCTTTGGGCTAGAGATAGAGTTTATTCTTCATCATCATATTGGCTGTAATACTCAGGAGAGAGATTACTAAATCGGGTATATTGACCTTCAAAGGCAAGACGGACAGTACCAATAGGACCGTTACGCTGTTTACCGATGATAATTTCTGCGGTGCCTGCTTCTTTAGATTCTTTGTTATAGACTTCATCACGGTAAATGAACATGATTAAGTCGGCATCCTGCTCAATCGCACCCGATTCACGTAAGTCAGACATTACTGGGCGCTTGTTTGGTCGGTTTTCCAGACTTCGGTTAAGCTGAGATAGTGCAATCACAGGGCAGTTCATTTCTTTAGCTAAAGCTTTTAAGCTACGTGAAATTTCCGAGATCTCGCCAACACGGTTGTCACCCATACCCGGAACTTTCATGAGCTGTAAATAGTCGACCATGATACAGCCGATTTTGCCATCATGCATTTTGGCAACGCGGCGAGCACGGGCACGGAGTTCGGTTGGAGGTAAGGCTGATGAGTCATCAATATACAAATGCATTTGCTGAAGTTGCAGGATGGTACCTGTAACTTTAGTCCATTCATCGGCATCTAAGTTGCCAGAACGTAAATGTCCTTGGTGAACTTTACCCATTGCCGAAATTAGACGCATTGCAATCGAGTCTGCTGGCATCTCCATAGAAAATACCAGAGCAGGGAGTTGGTTGTATTGTAAAACACTTTCAACCAAGTTCATTGCAAAGGTAGTTTTACCCATAGATGGACGTGCAGCGACAATAATTAAATCTCCAGGTTGCATACCGGAAGTTTTATTATCAAGTTCTAAGAAGCCTGTAGTTAAACCCGTAATATTTCCATCGAGTTTTGAAAGCTCATCAAGTTTGCTAATAACGTCAGCAGTTACAGAGCTAATTGCTTTAGGGCCAGAATCTTTCTTATTGTTATTATGCTGTTCTGCTAAAGAGAAAATACTGGTTTCAGCCAAATCTAAAATTTCACTCACACCTCGACCTTTTGTGTCATAAGCATTCTGTAAAATTTCAGTACTGACTTTAATCATGCTACGCAGGGTGGAAAATTCTTTAATTTTAGTTGCATAAGTTTCAAGATTATAGAAACTCGATGGTGAATCAGCCATAAGCTGCATCAAATATTCTTCGCCACCGATTGCACTAAGTAAATTTTGTTTTAAAAGCCAGTCATTCACTAAGACCGCATCATACGGTGAATTTTCCTGTGCTAATTTTTCAATCGCGCGATAAATATATTTATGACGAGTGGCATAAAAATCATTTTCTTTGAGTAGATCACTGACTTGCTCAAAAGATTCAGCAACGGTCATCAGCGCAGCAAGCACAGCTTGCTCGATGGCTAAATTGTGTGGGGGAGTGCGAAACTCTTTAAGTTGGCCTGATTCACTCGTCTTATTTTCTGTTGGAGATGAAAGCGTTAAAGAAGTGGCATTCGCCTGAGACATAATTAGACCTGATGATAAAATGTGTGCACAAAAAGGGTTTTAAGCCGAGAACTATCTTAAAACAAAAATAAATAAACTACCTAATTAAAAAACCAATTAAACTGAAGAACTGATCAGGAATTAATATATCTAATTTTATTGCATAAATTTAAGAGATAAAAAAAGAGCATGCGTGAGCATGCTCTTTTTTTGATGAGAAATTACTCAGATACGATAGTAACGAGAACTTCTGCAACAACATCATGATGCAATTGGATTGCGATGTTGAATTCACCAGTGTGACGAAGCGCACCGTTTGGTAAACGAACTTCTGCACGGTCAACTGTAAGACCAGCATTCGTTAACGCGTCAGCGATGTCACGAGTACCGATAGAACCGAAGAGTTTACCTTCGTCACCAGCTTTAGCAGTGATAACGATGTTAACTTCGTTCAATTGTTCAGCACGTGCTTGAGCAGCAGCTAAAACTTCAGCTTCTTGCTTCTCAAGTTCAGCACGACGAGCTTCGAAAGCAGCAGTGTTAGCTTCAGTAGCTGCAACTGCTTTACCTTGAGGGATAAGGAAGTTACGGCCGTAACCAGCTTTAACTGATACTTTATCGCCTAATTTACCAAGGTTCTTAATGCGTTGTAATAAGATAACGTCCACAGATCACCTCACTTATGGTTGTCAGTGTACGGAATCAAAGACAAATAGCGAGCTTGTTTGATAGCAAGTGCTAATTGACGTTGATAACGAGCTTTAGTACCAGTGATACGGCTAGGAACAATCTTGCCGTTTTCAGTGATGTACTGTTTTAAAGTGTCGATATCTTTGTAGTCGATGTACGCAACATTCTCAGCTGTAAAGCGGCAGAACTTGCGACGACGGTAAAAACGTGCCATTGATGTTCTCCTTATTCAGCTTCTTGAGCAACTTGCTGTGCTTCTTCACGTTGAGCTTTACGCGCACGCTTTTCTTCAGCACTCTTAGCAAGCAATGACTCTTCAGTGATTGCGTGTTCACGACGGATGATAAGGTTACGAATGATCGCGTCGTTATAACGGAATAATTCTTCTAACTCATCAAGCGTAGTTTGACCACATTCAACATTCATAAGAATGTAGTGCGCTTTGTGAATTTTGTTAATTGGGTAAGCCAATTGACGACGGCCCCAATCTTCTAAACGGTGAATTTGACCATCAGCTTCTTTGATCTGAGAGATATAGCGTTCAACCATACCTACAACTTGATCGCTTTGGTCTGGATGTACCAAAAGTACGATTTCGTAATGACGCATTGTCAGCTCCTTACGGTTTAAACAGCCCCTAAAAAATTAGAAGCAAGGAGTCATAGCTAAAAATAATAATAGCTACGTCGCAAAAAATGCGAAGGCTGAATTATAGGTAAAAATTAGACTAAAAACAAATCTTTTGATAAGAAATATAAAAAGTTGTTTTTGAGGAGGAAATCCTCCCTTAATTAAAAGAGAGGAAGATTTGGAGCAGGGGATTGATAGGTAAAGCTAAAGCTCAAACTTAACAGGGTAATTAATATGACCGAGTAGAGGAAAAAACGTTTAGCCCATAGTTGGTCGTTTTCGGCTTTAAACCCAATAATCGATAAATAGAACCAGTATGCAGTCAAAGCATTAAAGGTAATTAAAAAGAATACATTGGTATAACCAAAACAATATAACCCATTCAAAACAGCTGCAAATAACAGGATATATATTACACATTCAATTTTTGTACGATAAACAGAACGTGCTACAGGCAAGATTGGAATTCCCGCATTTTTGTAATCATCAAAACGATAAATTGCAATTGCCCAAGAGTGGGGCATTTGCCATAAACCGTATGCTAAAAACAAAAGCAAGGCTGCCACATCAAATTGATGAGTTACTGCTGTATAACCAATAACAGGAGGACTCGCTCCGGAGATACTACCAATAACGGTTTGATGGATTGAGGTACGTTTGGTCCACAAGCTATAAAAACCGACATAGACAACAAAACCAATTACTGCAAACAAAAATGCGTAGCCATTTACACCAAACCACAAAATGCCAAAACCAATTAATCCAAGTACGAATGCATATATAAGCGCAACAGTAGGAGAGATGGTTTTTTTAACAAGTGCGCGGTTTTGAGTGCGCTGCATCTTTGTATCAATATCTTGATCAATAACATTATTGACGACACAACCGGAAGCAACAACTAACGTTGTTCCAATCAGAGTGAGCAATAATAATAAGATGTCTATAGAGCCTTGGGCGGCTAAGAAGAAGCCGCCCAAGGTGGTAATGAAATTACCGAAGAGAATTCCTGGTTTAGTCAGGAATAAATACTTTCTCAACATGACAATCAGTTTAGATCATCATATTGTAGTGAAGGTAATTCATAATCCACACAGAACCGATTAAAAGTACAGCGATACATAGGATTGTGTAGATAAATGCAATCATATTCCAACGTTGTTCAGATGATGTATTCATGTGTAAGAAGTACACAAGCTGTACAAGAACCTGAGCAACGGCAGTAATTGCAATCACTGTAACTAAAAGACCGCGGCTAAAACCACCTGCCATCACCATCCCGAATGGGATGATGGTAAGAATAACAGATAGAATAAAACCTACAGTGTATTGCTTAAAGTTACCGTGTGACGCACCAGCAGCATTATGCTCATGACTACTCATTAGAGAACTCCCAGTAAGTAAACGACGCTGAATACACAGATCCAAACGATGTCAAGGAAGTGCCAGAACAAGCTTAAACAAGCAAGACGACGTGTATTCGGTAAAGTCAAACCTTTAGTTTTGATTTGATACATCAATACTAACATCCACACTAAACCAGAAGTTACGTGGATACCGTGCGTACCAACCAAAGTAAAGAACGATGACAAGAATGCACTGTGAGTTGGACCATGACCTTCCTCTACAAGGTGATGGAATTCATAGAGCTCCATACCGATGAAGGTTGCACCAAAAAGGAATGTAATAAATAACCAAGTGATCACTTGATTTACATTCTTTTTGTAAGATGCAAGTACAGCAAAACCGAATGTTACCGATGAAATCAATAAGGCAAATGTTTCAGTTAACACATAGCCTAATGAGTTATGGAACAGGTCATATGCACTTGGAGTCCCTGCTGGAACATGACTGCTTAATACAGCGAACGCAATGAAGAGTGATCCGAAAAGAATCAAGTCACTCATCAAGTATGTCCAGAAACCAAAGACCGTTAAATCTGTATCATCATGTTCATGATGACCATCGTGGCCATGGTTGTCGTGATGAAGTACTTCAGCCATTTCCTTAGTCCTTCTTCAAGTGTTTTTCAAGTAAAGCATAGCGTTCGTTTTCAATACGCTCAACTTCAGCAGCTGGAACATAGTAATCAACATTCTTAGTGAATGAGCTTACGATCAAGCTAATAACAGCTGAAGCGAATGAAACAACAACGAGCCACCAAATATGCCAGATAAGTGCAAAGCCAAGAAGAGTAATGAACATTGCAATGACAAAACCAGCAGCACGATCAGTCGGCATGTGGATGTCTTCATATTTAGTGTTACGTGCGTATGCTACACCATTTTCTTTGTCAGTCCAGAAACGGTCAACACCGCTTGCATCTGGTTCATGCGCAAAGTTATAGAATGGAGCAGGGGAAGAAGTTGCCCACTCAAGCGTACGAGCATCCCATGGATCGCCTGTAAGGTCCATATTGTCTTTGCGTTGTAAGAAACCAACGATGATTTGCATTAAGAAACATGCAATACCAATAGCAACAAGAACAGCACCAAATAATGCAATCGCAAGGTATGGGTCCCATTCAGGGTTGTCATATGTATTCAAACGACGAGTCATACCCATGAAACCAAGGATATAAAGTGGCATGAATGCAAAATAGAAACCAAAGAACCAGAACCAGAACGCAGCTTTACCCCATGCTTCATTGAGCTTCCAACCAAACATTTTCGGCCAGTAGTAAATGATGCCGGCAAACATACCAAACACCACACCACCGATAATTACGTTATGGAAGTGAGCGATCAAGAATAATGAGTTGTGTACTAAGAAGTCCGCAGGTGGAACAGCCATAAGTACACCAGTTAAACCACCGATACCGAATGTTACAAGGAAGCCAAGCGTCCATAACATTGGAGTAGTAAAGGTGATGCGACCTTTATACATGGTGAATAACCAAGAGAAGATTTTCACACCAGTAGGAATCGCAATAACCATGGTCATGATACCGAAGAACGCGTTAACGTTCGCACCAGCACCCATGGTGAAGAAGTGGTGAAGCCATACAACGAACGCAAGAACAGTAATCGCGATAGTTGCATACACCATAGACTTGTAACCGAACAACGCTTTACGAGAGAAGGTTGCAACGATTTCTGAGTATAGACCAAATGCCGGTAATACCAAGATATATACTTCAGGGTGACCCCATGTCCAGATCAAGTTCACATAAAGCATTGGGCTACCGCCAAGCTCATTTGTGAAGAAATGGAAACCGAAGTAACGGTCGAGAGTAAGCATTGCAAGTGTACCTGTTAATACAGGGAATGATGCAATGATTAATACAGCCGTACAAAGTGAAGTCCACGTGAAAATAGGCATGTCCATTAATTTCATGCCAGGTGCACGCATTTTAATGATGGTAACGAAGAAGTTAACACCAGATAAAAGTGTACCTAGACCAGAAACCTGAAGTGCCCAGATATAGTAGTCAACACCTACACCAGGAGAATATTGAATGCCAGATAGAGGAGGGTAAGCCATCCAACCAGTCGCAGCAAATTCACCTAATACAAGTGAAAGCATCATTAAACCAGCAGCACCAGCGAATAACCAGAAGCTTAAAGAGTTTAATAATGGGAAAGCAACGTCACGAGCACCAATCTGTAAAGGTACAGAGATGTTCATCATACCTACAACGAGACCCATTGCTACGAAGAAGATCATGATTACACCGTGTGCGGTGAAGATCTGGTCATAGTGGTCAGGATGTAAATAACCTTCGCCGCCGCCTTTAGCGAGGAAAAGTTGTAAACGCATCATGATCGCATCGGCGAAACCACGCAAAAGCATGACAACAGATACGATGATATACATGATACCAATTTTCTTATGGTCTACTGTAATAAACCACTCATTCCACAAATATCCCCATTTTTTGAAATAGGTGATACCGCCAAGCACTGCAATTGCACCAATTGCCATAAGGACCATGGTGACAAGTACGATTGGCTCTGTCGGGATAGAGTCCCAACCCAGTTTACCAAAAATCATATCCATGTCTTATTCCCCTTGAGCAGCGTGTTCAGCTGCAGCATGAGTGTCAGCTGTTGCATGTTCAGCAGAGTGGTCAACACCATGATAGTTACTCATATAATGGTTGATAACTGTTTCAAACAGTTTTGGTTCAACTGCAGAGTAATAAGTCACAGGGTGCGGCTTAGTCGGGAACGGTTTCATCGCTTCTGCTTTAGCAAGCGCTTCTTGATCACCAGCAGCTTTAGCACGATTTACTAAATGCTCGATTTGGTGCTTAGAGCGATCGCCATCACGTAAGGTTGCCAATTCAGCTTGGTCAAGCGTAGCTTTTTGAACTGCTTCTGGATTAATGGTTGAACCATTACCTGCTTTAACAGCTGCTACCCATTCGTTGAATTGTTGCTCTGTAACGCTATGCGCTTTGAAACGCATTTGAGAGAAACCATAGCCTGAGTAGTTAGAAGAGAAACCACGATATACACCAGTTTCATTTGCTAACAAATGAAGGTGAGTTTGCATACCTGCCATTGCGTAAATCTGACCGCCTAACTGTGGAATGAAGAATGAGTTCATTGTGAAGTTAGAAGTGATTTTGAAGCTTAACGGAGTTTTTTCTGGGAAACGTACTTCGTTAACAGTCGCAATGTTTTGTTCAGGATAAATAAAAATCCACTTGAACTGTTCAGCAATAACCTGAATAGTTAAAGGTGCTTTATCTGATTCTAAAGGACGGTATGGGTCATACTTGTGGGAACCCCACCAAGTTAACCAAGCTAAAATACCAATAATAATGACAGGGATACCCCATACTACAACTTCAATTGCAGTTGAGTGTGCCCATGTAGGTTTATAGTCTGCATCTTTATTTGACGCACGATATTTCCAACCAAACCATAATGCCATGATGATTGAAGGAATCACCACAAGTAACATTAAATAGATCGCAGTCATCATAAGGTCACTTTGACCTTGACCAACTGGACCTTTAGAGTTTAGAAGTACCATATCACCACCACACCCAGTCAAAAGTGCGGCAAGCGTTGATAAAGACAATACAGCTAAAATCGTTTGTCTCATTTTACAACCTCGGTGAAGAGTCCCATTCCCTAATTAAATATGGGATAGCGATTAAAGTGTCGCATGATTGAGAATGCTAGTCTTAAAAAATTAGACTTCTCAATGATGCGACACCGCTACGTTGTAGGGCATTATGCCTCATATCGACAAACTAAGCTACACATAAAGCAGCTTGAAATAATTGTTTTAAAACCCGATTTTTTTTGTAGGGTATCGAATCGCGATAGAGCTTTTATTTAAATATCAACTCTCTATAGAAAAAAAGGAGGCGGGGTGCCTCCTTTTTTTTAGACATTAAATGAATGAGTCATTCACTATCATTTGATCACTTTTGTTCTTGCAATTTTGTCATGTAGAGCTTGACGCTTTTGACCTAATGCAAAAGCATAGTCAATAATTGTACTAATTGGCATAAACAGTAAGTTTAATATAATGAAAACGATACTTCTGAGTAAGAAGATACGCGTTAAATTAACTTTGCCATTCGTTTCAGCATCGACAATTTTAATTCCGACAATTTTTTTGCCAATGCTTTGTCCAAATTTGGTCAACAAAAATGCTTGAATAGCGAGCATTATTACTACATAGAGTAACATTGTATGCCACGCTTCAATTGGAATAAGTGTAAAAAGCTGCTGTTGAAGTTCAGCTGCTTTAGTTGATGCAACTTCTGCAGACTGCATTTGTTTTTGTAGCTCAAAAAGTTGTTTATATTGAGCTTCGTTAAAGAAAAAAGATGGAATGGCTGCAATAGGTAACCAAAGTAATAAATCAATAATTTTTGCAAGCGCACGAGATGAAATTGAAGCAAGCTCATGTGGTTTAGCTTCAACACGAATTTGCTGAATTGTCTCGTTATAAGGCGTATTTGTATTTGCTGAAAAAGCAGAATAACCCGTAGGTTGATATACAAGTTTACCTTGGGTTAATTCTCCTAAAGCTTTCCATTCTGTCATGCCTTCATGCCAAGCTAAATCAGTGAGTAAAACTTGTTGGCTTGCCAACATTTGATTTAGTTGTTCTAAGGTATAAGGCCCAGCTTGTTGATTATTACGTGCCAAGTAAATTTGCATAAGTAAAAATTCTCTATTCTAAAGATGAAAAAAGACCCACGGATGGGTCTTTTTCTATAACAAATTAGATTTGCTTGATTTTTTCTTCAGCAAGGAAGAACCATGTATCTAAAACTGAGTCAGGGTTTAGAGACACTGATTCAATACCTTGTTCCATTAACCATTTCGCAAGGTCAGGGTGGTCAGATGGTCCTTGACCACAGATACCCACATATTTACCAGCTTTACGACAAGCATGAATTGCCATAGAAAGAAGAGCTTTTACGGCTGCATCACGTTCGTCAAACAAGTGAGAAACAATACCTGAGTCACGGTCAAGACCAAGTGTTAATTGAGTTAAGTCGTTAGAGCCGATAGAGAAACCATCGAAATGTTCAAGGAATTGTTCAGCTAACAATGCGTTAGTTGGTAATTCACACATCATGATAACTTTTAAGCCATTCTCACCACGTTTCAAGCCATTCTGAGCAAGTAACTCAATTACGCGTTTTGCTTCAGATACAGTACGTACGAAAGGAATCATGATTTGGATGTTAGTGAGGCCCATTTCATCACGAACTTTCTTAAGTGCACGGCATTCGAGTTCGAAACAGTCACGGAAGTTGTCCGAAACATAACGGCTTGCACCACGGAAACCAAGCATTGGGTTTTCTTCTTCTGGCTCGTATAACTTACCGCCAATAAGGTTTGCATATTCGTTTGACTTAAAGTCAGACATACGAACAATGACTGGTTTGTCAGCAAAAGCGGCTGCAAGTGTTGCAATACCTTCAACTAGTTTTTCAACATAGAATTCTACAGGTGAGGCATAGCCAGCTGTACGTGTCATTACAGCAGCACGAGTTTCACGAGGTAAGCTTTCAATGTTAAGAAGGGCTTTAGGGTGAACACCGATCATGCGGTTAATAATGAACTCTAAACGAGCAAGACCAATACCTTCGTTTGGAATTTGAGCAAAGTCAAAGGCGCGGTCAGGGTTACCTACGTTCATCATAATTTTGAATGAAAGTTTAGGCATAGACTCAACAGAGTTACGTTGAACTTCAAAGTCTAACGCACCTTCGTAGATGAAACCGGTGTCGCCTTCAGCACAAGAAACAGTAACTTCTTGACCATCAGTCAATACTTCTGTTGCGTTACCACAACCCACAATTGCCGGTACACCAAGTTCACGTGCAATAATTGCAGCGTGACAAGTACGGCCACCACGGTTAGTAATAATAGCAGCAGCACGTTTCATTACTGGTTCCCAATCTGGGTCAGTCATGTCTGATACAAGCACATCACCGTCTTGTACTTTGTCCATTTCTTTAATTGAGTTAACAATACGGACTTTACCAGAACCGATACGTTGACCAATTGAACGGCCTTCACAAAGTACTGTACCTTTTTGCTTGAGAAGGTAACGTTCCATTGTGCCAACATTTTGACGGCTTTTTACAGTTTCAGGACGAGCTTGAACAATATAGATTTGACCATCGTCACCATCTTTTGCCCACTCGATATCCATTGGAGCGCCATAGTGCTGCTCAATAATAAGCGCTTGTTTAGCTAACTCTTGTAATTCGTGGTCATTTAATGCGAACTGTTGACGTTCTTGTTTTTCAACGTCGACAACAACAACAGATTTACCTGCTGAACCTTCTTCACCATAAATCATTTTCTGGTGCTTAGAACCGAGGTTACGGCGTAATACCGCATGTTTGCCCGCATTTAATAATGGTTTAGATAGGTAGAATTCGTCAGGGTTAACGGCACCTTGTACAACCATTTCACCTAAACCGTAAGATGCAGTAATAAATACGACATCACGGAAACCAGACTCGGTATCAAGGGTAAACATTACACCCGCAGCGCCAGTTTCAGAGCGAACCATACGCTGAACACCCGCAGACAATGCGACAACATCATGATCGAAGCCTTGGTGTACACGATAAGAAATAGCACGGTCATTATATAAAGAAGCAAATACTTCTTTAATGGCGATAAGGACGTTATCAATACCGCGAATATTCAAGAAAGTTTCTTGTTGACCCGCGAAAGATGCATCTGGTAAATCTTCAGCAGTTGCAGATGAACGAACGGCAACCGCGATATCAGGGTTGCCGTTAGAAAGTTCTGTAAAAGCGGCGCGAATTTCTTGTTCTAAGGTTGCAGTGAGTGGAGTCTCTACAATCCATTGACGAATTTTAGCGCCTGTTTCTGCAAGTGCATTTACGTCATCAACGTTAAGCTGTGCAAGTTCTGCTTGAATTCGAGCGTTAAGACCGCTTTGGTCTAAGAACTCACGATAGGCCTGAGCAGTAGTTGCAAAACCACCAGGTACCGATACACCAGCATTTGATAAATGGCTGATCATTTCACCCAAAGATGAGTTTTTCCCACCTACGAGTTCGACATCGTGTTTCCCTAATTTTTCTAGACCGATTACGCGCGCTTCCAAAGTTTTCACTCCACTTTTGCAGTATTAATGTCTATCTTGGCATGAAATTATAAAAATAAAGTGCTTAGTTGAGAATTATACTAAGCGACAGTCATGTAAGATCAGTTTACTATAAAGATTATATAGCACTAAGACAAATGTTTAAGGAGAATTTTAATGTCAGAAAGTAAACAGTTTAGACGGAGCGTTTTTTTTATTTCTGATGGAACTGCAATTACTGCCGAGACTCTTGGACATTCGTTATTAGCCCAATTTCCTAATGTGGATTTTGATATTCACATCATGCCTTATATCACAACTGAAGAAGCAGCAATGGCGGTTGTGGTTGAGATTAATAAATGCCAAACCCGAGATGGATGCCTACCATTAGTATTTGATACTTTAGTTGATCCGCATGTGCGAGAAATTATTAATACGGCTAAAGCGGTTAATTTGGATGTGTTTGAAGGATTAATTAGTAAGCTAGAGCAGGAGCTTGGAACACCACCAACGACGCTGGTTGGGCAAACACATGCGGTAACCGATTCAGAATATTATAAAGCTCGTATTGATGCCGTTCATTTCGCGCTTGATAACGATGATGGTGCACGCACCCGCCACTATGACAAAGCCGATTTAATTTTAATTGGCGTGTCTCGTTCTGGAAAAACACCAACTTCCATTTATCTGTCTTTACAGTTTGGTATTCGTGTTGCTAACTATCCTTTAACCGAAGAAGATTTAGATGATAACCGCCTACCAGCGGTATTAAGAGAACATCGTAGTAAGCTTTTTGGTTTAATGATTGATGCGGAACGTTTAGTTGCTATTCGAAGCGAGCGTAAGGCAAATAGTCGATATGCGAGTTTTAGCCAGTGCCAAATGGAATTAAGAGCGATTGAAGGTATTTATATTTCAGAAGGTATTAAATATTTAAATGTCACTGAAATGTCAATTGAGGAAATCTCTACTCGTATTTTACAAATGACTGGTTTAAAACGTCGTATCGGTTAATTAAATCAATTATTTATTTTAACCATTCAATTCGAATACTATTAATGTAATCGGATTGAATGGTTTTAAAATTTATGAACATATTAAAAATAAAAGTTTTAAATATAAAACGCTAAGTTAATAAATGGTTTCTAATTAGTTATCAGCACGTAAACTTTTTACATGGGGTTTGTGAATTAAAATAAGCTTTTTGAAAAGAAATGTATGTATTTGATATTGGTTAAAAATCCTAATTATTTATTTTTACTAAATATTTATTAAAAAAATTAACTTAATTCATAAAAAATAAAAAATGTTAAATAGATCACATTATTTTGTGTTTGTGTGACTTAATTTTTATATGTCCTATAATTTTCCATCTCGATATGGGACTATCCGATTATCAAAATGCTAAAAAAATGTGTTTTTTCATTGGTATATCTCTTGCCAATTCATTTATACGCAGCTCAAGTTGACATATTGCGTGAGCAAGCTATTCAAAATTATAGAGCAGGGCAAACTCAACAAGCTGTTTCTCAACTAGATCAATTGTTAAAACATTATCCATATGATCAAAAACTGCTTGCTGATTATTTAGTTATTATGTCAAGTGAAAAAAGAGACCTGACGAATTTTACAGAGTTTTTGGCAAATGTGAATTATGTGAATTTTCCAGAATATGCACAGTTACCTTTAATTCAAAATTTTCGTGATTTTAAACACTTTAAAACTGCAATTGATTGGTCAAATAAATTCAATATTCAAAAGTCAGTCGATGGACGTATTTTATTATCAGTTTTATATGCTGAAGCTCAAGATACGGCAAACGCGAAAACTCAGTTATCGAATATCAATATTAACGGTTTAAAAGCTGATCAGCTGGTGCGAATTGCATATGCTTACCGTTTGATAAATTTACCCGTAGACGCTTTAGCTACAGTTGAGCGTGCTTATCAGCAACAACCAAAGTCGTCAGCTGTTTTGCAAGAGTATGTTTATGATTTGGTTGCTATTGGAGCATATCAAAAAGCTCAGCAATTACTCCAAGCAAGCGAAAAAAATCAGCAAACTGAGCAATTACAACAAACTTTACAAGTCAGTGAATTTTCTCAGCATGTCAATAATGCAATTGCTCGCTATAAATATTTAAATCGTCAAGGTTTATCAGATGCAGAAAGCTTTGCTGAGTTAGATAGCGTGTTGGAACAAGGGCAAAAGATACAACAGCAGATGAAACCTGATGACCCTAACTATTTAAGGTTTCATTATGATTATTTATATGCATTAGATTTCAGAGGACGAGCGAAAGCAGTTTTAGAGAATTTTACTCAATTAAATATTTCGCTTGAAAAATTACCTGCATATGTACGTCATGCAATTGCCGATAGTTATTTGGCTGAACAAAAACCGAAGCAAGCTGAACTTGCTTATAAGACGCTTTTAACCGAAAAAAATTATCCGGATATGATCGTCTATAGCGGTTTGTATTATTCTTATATTGAACAAGAAAAATATAAGGAAGCTGAACAGCTTTTAGCAAAAGTTGATCTCCTTATTCCGACTTATAAATATAGTCAGGCAAAAGGTGTAGATAAAACTAGCCATCCTGACCGAGACGATTATATTGCTTTAAAAGGGATGCATTTAGCTTATGCCAATCATTTAGATCAAGCTGAAAAACACTTTCAAAAAACAGTAGAGCAGGCACCTGCAAATGAGAGTTTAATTAATAACCTTGCCCGTGTGGAGCGGTGGAGGGAAAAGCCTCTAGAAGCAAAAAAAACAATTTCTCGTTTAAATGGTATAGATCCGATTGCTAAAGACACTCGCATTAATGAAATGCAAAATGCTCAGGCTTTAGGTGATATCCAGACATGGCGTAAAACAACGCAAAACTTAGTACAGTTTTATCCTGATGATAGTGGCGTTATTAAAAGCCGCAAAGAGTTGGATGATCGTAATAGAGCTACGATTTCACATTCAACAACTTGGGGCCAAAGTAAAGCTAATAATAGCGATTCTGTAAGTGGACAAAACGGTTTAAAAGACCGTGAGATGGAAACTCGCCTTAATAGTCCGTGGATAAAAGATAATTATCGTTTATTCGCTTGGCATCAAGATCGTTATGGCGAATACAATTTTGGTGATGTCCATAACCAGCGCTATGGTGTTGGGGCCGAGTGGCAAGCCAATCGTAAGGCATTGTCGGCGATCTTGTCGCAAAGTACAGATGGCGGACAAGCTGGTGTTCGTCTTGATTGGTCACAGTGGCTAAATGATCACTGGCAGTATCAATTGCAATATAACAGTCAGGCTGACATTCCTCTACAAGCGATTGATGCAGGAGAAGATGGTCAATCTTACCGAGCTGCATTGACATGGCAAAAGGATGAATCACGTCAAATTGGCGCAAGTTACGGTTTGACTGATATTAGTGATGGCAATAAACAACAAGAATTTTCAACTTTTTGGCGTGAAAGACTATTTGCAGCGCCGCATTACATTACTTATGGCACTGTCCGTGGTTTTTACGGCAGTAATAGCCAAGATCAAACCGCTTACTTTAGCCCAAGCAACCATTACAGTGCTGAGTTGAATTTAAGCCATGACTGGGTCACTTGGCGTGAATATGAGCGTTCATTTAAACAGCATTTCGAGGCTGGGGTGGGCCTTTATAAACAAGCCGATTATTCCACTAAGCCAACCTATTCTTTGCAATATCAACATCAATGGCAGCTATCACGTACATGGCAACTCAATTATGGAATTGGCTGGCAATACCATCCTTACGATGGACATGCTGAACAGCATACCTATGGTATTTTCGGATTTGAAGGGCGTTTTTAATGAATAATTTATTTTCGAAAGTGTTGGGCTGTGCTTTGGCTTCGACATTGTTACCTCTGCAATTTGCATATGCCCAAATAGAAAAAGATTTACCAAAAAATCGCACGGTTTCTTTAACTTTTCATGACGTCAGAGATGATGTTTTAAAAGAGGGTGATCGGGATATTTATGCAATTCAAACTAAAAATTTAGCACAATTCTTTGACTGGCTCAGTCAATCTGACTGGAAGCCAATACGTCTGAAAGATATTGAAGATGCTCGTAAGCAAGGCAAAGAGCTACCTCATAATGCCATTTTGTTAACCTTTGATGATGGTGCATTAAGTAGCTACAGTCGTATATTTCCACTGCTTAAGCAATATCAGATTCCGGCAGTTTTTGCACTCCCAACCAGTTGGCTAAATGGTAATACAAAAGCTGGCTATGAAGCCTATGGACAAGGGAACTTGGTCAATTGGAAGCAAGTACGAGAAATGCAGGCTTCTGGCTTAGCTGAGTTTGCAAGCCATAGTGATGATTTACATCATGGTGTGCTTGCTAACCCTCAAGGGAATGAACAACCCGCAGCAACTTCTTATATGTATTTAAAATCGCAGGCGCGTTATGAAACGGACGCGGAATATCAACAACGTATTTTGAATGATTTAAAAAAATCTCATGATGTCTTAAAAAAAGAATTAGGTGTAGAGCCGAAAGCGATTGTATGGCCGTATGGTGCGGTAAATCAGCAGTTAGAAAAGCTAGCTCAACAAGCAGGTTTCATTTTTTCTTTTAGTCTTGGACGTGATGGAATAAATCAGATTAATGATCTGACCTTTAAGCGTAGTCTTATGGTCGGCAACTCTACAGCTGAACAGTTGACTGAGACATTGCTTAACATTTTGAACTCGGCAGAGAAAGATCTATATAAGCAGCCAAAACATTTTGTAAGTATGGACTTAAAGCAATTAGCTGCTTCAAGCAATACTCAGTCAGATGAAAAATTAGGATTATTGTTATCCAAACTTTATAGCTTAAAAAACAATACGCTGATATTGAAGCCGTTAGATGACCAAGATGGAGATGGGCAATATGAGGTTGCTTATTTCCCAACAACTCAAATGCCAGTTAAGCAAGATATTTTGAACCGTAGTTTATGGCAGGCACAAACTCGTGCAGGTCAGGCGGTTATTTTAGAACTACCTATTTATCCTCAAAAAAATAAACCATTTTTGGTGGCAGATTTAGCTAAAGATATTGCGCGTTTTAATAGCAATTTAAGTGGTATTCAGCTTAATGCCGGAACTGCTTTAAATTGTGCAATGCAAAACACAACGCTGAACGAAAGCAACTGTGTTGAACAAGTAAAGCAATTATCACAACTGAGTCAACTGACTCAAAAAGCTGCAAAGCCTTATTTGAATATGAGTAATCAGGCCCAGTTTAGTTTGTTGCTGACACCAGAGTTAGAGCACATTGAACAGTTACCAGTGCTTTTAAAATCACTCTTAACCCAACATGATTTAGTGAACCTAAAATTTAATATGGTGGGTAAGCAAAAACAATTTAAACAAGCCTTAGAACTTTTAAATACTCTTGATGCCAAATACAAACAACGAATTATGCTGACATTAACATTGCCAGAAAATGACCAGAGAAATGCTTGGCAAGAAGTAAAACAAGGTCTTTTCGATATTCAGCGCATAGGTATTCAGAAATTTGGTGTTGAGGGCTATAACACTGAAAATGCAAAAAATGTTCATGAGTATTTATATAACCCAATGAGCTTGAATTCGAGTTCGGTGATGTATCAGCCCTTTGCAGGTTTAGCAACGGAGGGGAAAAAGTAATGAGAGTATTACTCGATATTCTATTTGCTTTTGCCTTTTTATATCCTCTGCTTATGGCTTGGACATGGATGGTAGGTGGCCTTTGGTTTTTCTTTAAACGGGAATATCATGAGCAACAGTTACCTGAGCCGTCAGGTGAAGGGTGCAGTATTATTATTCCTTGCTTTAATGAAGAAGCCCAAGTACGGCAAACCATTCGTTATGCCTTGCAAACAAAATATCCAAATTTTGAAGTCATTGCTGTAAATGATGGTAGTAGTGACAGAACTGCAGAAATTCTTGATGAGTTAGCAGCACAAGATGCTCGTCTGAGGGTCGTTCACTTAGCAGAAAACCAAGGTAAGGCAGTCGCTTTAAGATCGGGAGTATTGGTCAGTAAATACGAATATTTAGTTTGTATTGATGGGGATGCTTTACTACATCCTCATGCTGTACTTTGGCTCATGCAGCCATTTCTAAAATTTCCGCGTATTGGGGCTGTCACTGGTAACCCTAGAATTTTAAATCGCTCAAGTATTTTAGGAAAATTACAGGTTGGGGAGTTCTCTTCAATTATTGGATTAATTAAACGTGCGCAGCGAACATATGGCCGTATTTTTACAGTATCTGGGGTAATTGTAGCGTTTAGAAAAACCGCTTTGGTTCGTGTCGGTTTTTGGTCTGATGACAAAATTACTGAAGATATTGATATCTCTTGGAAACTTCAAATGGACCATTGGGATATTCAATATATTCCTCAAGCTCTTTGTTATATCTATATGCCTGAAACTTTTAAAGGACTTTGGAAACAGCGGTTACGCTGGGCACAAGGTGGGGTAGAAGTCTTATTAGAATATATTCCTAAAATGTTCAAAGTTCGCTTGCGCCGTATGTGGCCAGTCATGCTTGAAGCTTTAGTCAGTATTGTTTGGTCATATGTGATGATATTTATTTTCTTACTTTTCTTGATTGGGCTGTTTATTGACTTGCCTCAACAATGGCAGATCAACTCTCTAATGCCACAGTGGTATGGCGTGATATTAGGTGGAACATGTCTCATCCAATTTTTAGTCAGTTTATGGATCGATCATCGTTATGACCGTGGGCGTCTTTTTAGAAATTACTTTTGGGTAATTTGGTATCCATTGTTTTTCTGGCTACTAACGTTATTTACCAGCGTGGTTGCGGTACCTAAAACTATATTTAACACGAAAAAACGTGCTCGCTGGGTAAGTCCCGATCGAGGCTTCCGTGGAGATAATTCATGAAAAATGAAGAAAATACTGACGTAGAAGTTTTAGATATACCTGAATATATTGATCAGCCTGACTATGTAAAAAATAAGACAGCGAACTATACCTTGCAAACAATAGGTTGGTTTTGTTTAATGTGGCTGCTTTTTCCGCTAGCTTCTTTATTTTTGTGGTTTTTTGAAGGACATCTTATTTATGACTATGTGTGGGTAGATCATATTTCGGAAGTGAAAACCTTATTACATTTACTCCTTTTAATTGGTCTAAGTGCTTTAGTTTTAATTTTGTGGGCGAGTTATAACTGGCTTAGATTTCATGGCGATGACCGTCGTAGTAAAGCTCCGAATAGTTCTGTTGAGTTATTGGCTTCACAATTTATGGTAAATACAGAATCTTTATCAGAATTACAAAATGCACAACGTGTGGTCTTACATTACGATGATCAGGGCCATTTAAAACAGTATGATTTGAAATGAGTGAAAAAAGCATGGTCGATCAACCATGCTTTTTTTATTTTTAAGATGTTGTTCTAATAATGATATCAACAGGATGTTGAGTACCATCCATACTATAAATAGCGGTTTGGGTAACTTTGATAATTGGCCAAGTCTGCAATTTGCAATTTGATCTTTGCAAGGCCGAATAGTAGCTATCAGATTTAAAAAATGTTTTATTGGCTTGTGCTGTATTAGGCATTAAAAGTCGTCTCAGCCATGTTTCATTTACTTGAGTTTCAAGAAAACGCAGAGCTAAGATACTTTTAACACGATTGTTAAATAACCTCCGGTTTTTGGCAATAAGCGGGTGGGTAATGAGGCGATGTATGCCGATTTGACTATGGGGCAAAATAAAATGTGGTGTAATTTGAAATACAGTTACAAATTTTACTTGTTGGCAAATTTTTTCTAAGTGCGTGACAGTTTCCTGATCTGTTCCAATAATCGCTACATTTAAATTAGAAAAATCATATGCTTTGATTGTATTTGATAAAAGAATTTGCCCAGTAAAGGCGTCAAAATCCTGAACTGCATTTTGAAAAGTAGCTGATTTGGCAACATTATTTTTAAGTTCAATACTCATTTTCTAAAAGTCCTTTTGGTTTTCATTTATGATGATTTTTTATCGTTTTAATATAAATAACCAAGCAAGTAGTTTGGGTAAAGTATTTTCAGATAGGTGGTTATCTCATGCTTGAAACTGATTCAAGCATGAGACTTTGTGTATATATTAATTGTTTGATTTTAATTGCATTAATTGAGTGAAGCTGTCTAAACGTTTATTTGTATCATAGACATCACAAGTAAAAATAAACTCATCGACTTCATATGTAGCCAAAAGCTTTTCTAAACCTGAACGTACTGTTTCAGCTGAACCGATTTGAGCCATCGTATAGAAATTTTCAACAGAAAGCTGTTCTGCTGTGTTCCATAGTCCTTGCATTGATGTAACTGGCGGTTTGAGTTTCAAACTTTCACCACGAATTAATCCTAAAACACGTTGGTATGCGCTTGTTGCTAGGAACTGAGCTTCTTCATCTGTATTAGCAACCACAACAGGAACACCCATTGAAACATAAGGCTTGTCCAAATATTCAGAAGGTTCGAAATTTTCACGATAAAGTTCGATCGCTTGACCAAGCATGCGTGGTGCAAAATGCGATGCAAATGAATAGGGTAATCCTAGTTTCGCAGCCAATTGCGCGCTAAATAAGCTTGAACCCAATAACCAGACAGGTACATGAGTATTTTGTCCTGGAGTGGCAATAATTCTTTGGCCGGGTTGAGGCGCTTTAAAATATTGCAAAATCTCAACAACATCTCTTGGGAACTGGTCTTCCGTTTCCTGATGCCCGCGACGTAAGGCACGCATAGTGACCTGATCTGTACCCGGAGCACGACCTAAACCTAGCTCAATACGATTTGGATATAAGGTTGCTAATGTACCGAATTGTTCTGCAACCACTAACGGTGCATGGTTTGGTAGCATGATACCACCTGAACCTAAACGAATGCGTTGGGTATGAGCCGCGATAAAGCCAAGTAAAACAGCGGTTGCTGAACTCGCAATTCCATCCATATTATGATGTTCTGCAAGCCAAAAACGGTCATAACCTAATTTTTCTGCATGTTGGGCGAGCTCTAATGCATGACGTAATGAAAACTCGATTGTTTTATCATCACGTATAGGAGCAAGCTCCAAAATTGAAAATTTGGTGTCTTGAAGTGATCGCATGCGATATTCTCAAAAAACGTTATATCGAAATAATACGATATAAATGGAGTGATGTATATCGGTTTTTTTCGATATAAATTTTACTCCCAAATTAAAAAGCACCGCTAGGGTGCTTTTTAATATCTGTATACCAATTAGTGGTGTTTATACCAACCACGGTGTAAGCCATTATCATGACGATAATAAGCACGATCATCACGATCATAGCGACGATCGTAACGGCGGTCGTCACGATCATAACGACGGTCATAACGGTCATCATAGTTACGGTCTTGACCAACTTTACGACCTAAAGCAGAACCACCAGCTGCACCTACTGCTGCACCGATGTATCCACCGTTTGTACCACCCATGTTTTTACCAACGGTATAACCAGCACCACCGCCTAAGGCACCACCAATAGCAGCTTCTGTACGGTTACGACGGTCACTTGCTGCAGCCGCACCACCAGCACCACCTAAAGCAGCACCAATTGTTGCGCCAGATGTACCACCGATACTTTTACCAATTGCTGTACCTACTACACTACCTAGAGCAGAAGTTGCCGCTACACGGGTACCATTATCTGCATGTGCAACTGACACCATAGAGGTTGTTGCGATTAATGCACTTGCTAACCAAATATTCATTTTCATT
Organism: Acinetobacter sp. ABJ_C4_1; assembly: GCF_044538495.1. Classification (NCBI taxonomy): domain Bacteria; kingdom Pseudomonadati; phylum Pseudomonadota; class Gammaproteobacteria; order Moraxellales; family Moraxellaceae; genus Acinetobacter; species Acinetobacter sp. ABJ_C4_1. The sequence continues at coordinate 424,023 of NZ_JBIUCQ010000001.1, forward strand.
TTGGAACTCCATGCTCATTTTGCTGAAGAGCAATCTTTATATCTTGAGCTAAATGTAATTAAAAATTTCGTGAAAATTATGGAGAAGGGCCATGCTGATACGATAGTTTTGTGTCTGCTTTGTATGGTTTATATTAAGATGTGAATAAATCATGAACGATATATCGGGGGATGGCAAAATTTTGACTATAAAAAAACACCCGAAGGTGTTTTTAAATCTATGTCTTCACTGTGATTAGTGGTGATGACGGTGTTTTTTCTTCCAGTGTTTAGAAGATCGATCATAATCGCGGTCTTTAGAAATTTTATTACCTAAAGCACCACCACCTGCCGCACCTAAAGCAGCACCGATGTATCCACCGTTTGTACCACCCATGCTTTTACCAACAGTATAGCCAGCACCACCGCCTAAACCACCGCCAATTGCAGATTCTGTACGGTGACGACGATCACTTGCAACTGCTGCACCACCAGCACCACCTAAAGCAGCACCAATTGTTGCGCCAGATGTACCACCCATGCTTTTACCAATTGCAGTACCAGCAACACTACCTAAAGCAGAAGCAGCTGCTACGTGAGTTGTGTTGTCTGCATGTGCTACAGTCATCATAGAAGTAGCTAAAACAGCACTACATAACAAAGTATTTAATTTCATCATTTACTCCATGTCCCAAGTTGCAGGACCTTATATCTTTCGTTACGGCAAATGTAACAAAACACTTCTCTTCAAATGTGGAGAACCATCACTCGATTATTAGAGTTTAGTGTCTTCTTTGTATGCTTTCTATTAAAAAAGGATGGAAAACCATCAATCTTATCTAAAAACTGAACAATAAAAATTAGTGAACGTAAGTCATAAGTGTTTGAGAAGGACAATATATAATTTAATAGGTTTACAGATGAAAAGAAGGTCTTTTTAAAGTTCAGGAATTAAAGGATTACATATGTCATTTAATCAGCATAATCTGTAAACTATGCGCTATTTTTATGATTTGGCTTATCTTCTTATATTTATCTAGATAAGTTTTTTGGACTTTTGAGATATTTCCTCTTATGAAAGCGTCACTCCGTTTACGACTTGATCAACTCTGTGATCGTCATGAAGAACTTACCGCATTGCTTGCAGATGCAGAAGTGATTTCCGATAACAAACGTTTCCGTAAACTGTCTCGTGAACATAGTGATTTAACTGAAATTACAGAAGTTTGGGGCAAATACCGTCAAGCAGAAGAAGACATTGAAACTGCTGAAATGATGAAGTCAGACCCTGACTTTAAAGATATGGCAGAAGAAGAAATTCAAGCGAATAAAGCATTGCTTGAAGAACTAGAAAGCCAGCTCAATATCTTGATGATTCCAAAAGATCCAAATGACTCTAATGCTGCGTATTTAGAAATTCGTGCCGGAACGGGCGGTGATGAAGCTGCAATTTTCTCAGGCGATTTGTTCCGTATGTACAGCAAATATGCCGAGACACAAGGCTGGCGTATTGAAGTCCTTTCTGAAAATGAAGGTGAGCATGGTGGCTTTAAAGAAGTTATTTGCCGTGTAGATGGTGATGGTGTGTATGGCCGCTTGAAGTTTGAAAGTGGTGCTCACCGTGTACAACGTGTGCCAGCCACTGAATCACAAGGTCGTGTACATACCTCAGCTTGTACGGTAGCGATCTTGCCTGAAATTGATGTTGATACTAACGTTGAAATTAACCCGGCAGATTTACGTATTGATACTTACCGTGCGTCAGGTGCGGGTGGTCAGCACATTAACAAAACCGATTCGGCAGTGCGTATTACTCACATTCCAACGGGTACAGTCGTTGAGTGTCAAGAAGAACGTTCACAGCATAAAAACAAAGCTAAAGCGATGGCCTTGTTAGTATCACGTTTAGAAAATGCAAAACGTGCAGCCGCTGATGCAGCAACTTCTGAAATGCGCCGTGATTTAGTGGGTTCTGGTGACCGTTCTGAACGTATCCGTACGTATAATTACCCACAAGGTCGTATGACAGATCACCGTATTAACCTAACTTTATATAAGTTAGACGCGATTATGGAGGGTGATTTAACTGAATTGCTTGATAGCTTACATCGTGAATATCAGGCAGATCAGCTTGCAATGCTTGCACAGGAAAATGGCGGCTAATGAATATTGCTCAAGCGCTTGCAATTCGTGGTGAGCCTGATAGTTATGAACGACAAGAAAATGCTTGGTTGCTTGAGCATTTTCTAAAAATCAATTCGCTTGAATTGAAGTTTAGACTTGAGCAAGAGTTAACGGCTCAGCAAGAGCAAGACTACTTGGCTGGTCTTGAACGTATCCAAAATGGTGAACCTTTAGCCTATGTAACGGGTTCACAGCCATTTTGGACGCTCGATTTAAAAGTAACATCTGATACTTTAGTACCTCGTCCGGATACTGAGGTTTTGGTTGAAACTGTTTTAAATCTAAATTTGCCAAATAATGCAAATATTGTTGATTTAGGAACGGGGACAGGTGCTATTGCGCTTGCATTAGCGAGTGAACGTCCAGATTGGCAGGTAACAGCAACTGATATTTATGCGCGTACTTTAGATGTCGCAAAAGAAAATGCACAAGCTCATAATTTACAACGTGTGAAATTCGCTTGCGGCGCTTGGTTTGAAGCACTAGAACCCCAACAATTTGATTTAATTGTTTCTAATCCGCCTTACATTGACCCTGAAGATGAACACATGCAAGCTTTGGCAACAGAGCCGCGCCGTGCATTGGTTGCAGATCATCATGGGTTAGCCGATATTGAAATTATTATTGCTCAAGGCAAAAACTGGTTAAAACCGCAAGGCTGGATTGCACTAGAGCATGGGTACGATCAGGGACAAGCTGTGCGAAATGTATTTGCTGAGCATGGTTTTAGTGAGATAAAAACTATTCAAGACTATGGCCAAAATGATCGAGTCACTTTGGCATGTTGGATTTAAAGTTATTTTTGTAGCGTATCACGCCAACGTAACAACCAGTTTTCTATAAGTTTCATTAAGGTATCGGTTACTTTACCTAGCAACGCCACTAAAATAATTGCAATGATAACAATATCTGGTCGAGACGTTTCTCGGCCATCACTGAGTAAATAGCCAATCCCTTGTGTGGCCGCAATCAGTTCAGCTGCAATCATAAACATCCACGATAAGCTTAAGCTGTTACGTAAACCCGTTAAAATGCCTGGAGAGGCTGCTGGTAAAATAATAGATATAATTCGCTGAAAAGCATTAAGCCGATAAACTTTCCCAACTTCAATGAGCTTTCTATCTACATTATGGATTGCTGCAACTGTATTGGTATAGGTTGGAAAAAATGCTCCGATTGCAATAAGCGTAATTTTCGAGCCTTCGTCAATTCCTAACCAAAGTAATAACAATGGAATCCACGCAAGACTCGGGATCGACTTAATTGCTGAAAAGGTCGGTTCTAAATAAGCTTCTGCTTCTTTACTTAATCCCACCCAAATCGCAAAAATTAAACCTAAACCACTTCCTATAATAAAACCCAATAGAACACGCCATGTACTAATATAAATATGGGCAAATAGGTCGCTATGAGCTAAATCTAAAAAAGATTGCCATAAACTAGTCGGTGCAGGGAGTAGATAAGCATCGATATAGCCATTTCTGACTAAAAACTCACAAGCCCCCAAAAAGATGAGTGGAATGAGTAGCGCTTTAAACCAACGTGTAAATTTATGGTTTAAATGCTTTTTCTGCGATTTTAAAGCCTGCTGAGCTAAGAAATGATTTAGCTCAGCTTTGTTAAGTGAATCACTCATATACTATTTCACGACTTTTTGAGCAAAACGTGGGTCTAACAACTGATCAACGACTTGATTGACATTGGTGCCTTTTCTAACCAAGTCTTCTTCTGTCAAAATTTTCCCAGAACGTTTTAGTGCTTGTGCTTGAGTTGCCGATGGAATGCTTTGATCGAAGTTGGTTCGGCTCAATTGTAGCTTAGCCACAGGTAGAGGGAGTTTTGATTCTTGAGCTAAAAGTGCTGCCACTTTATCTGGATTGGCTTTTGCCCATTTTCGGGCTTGTTCGTAGGCTTTAATAACGGCTTCTACCGCTTCAGGGCTTTGCTTTGCAAAGTCTTCTTTAACACTCAGTACGCTATAACTATTAAATGCCACATTACGATAAAGTAATTTCGCACCCGATTGAATTTGAGCTGAAGCCATTAAAGGATCAAGTCCAGCCCAAGCATCTACTTGACCGCGTTCTAATGCAGTTTTTCCATCGGGGTGCTGTAAATGAACCAGCTGTACATCGCGTTTACTCAAGCCTACTGTGTCTAGTGCTTGTAGTGTAAATAAGAATGGATCTGTGCCTTTGGTGGCTGCAATTTGCTTACCTTTTAAGTCTTTTAGACTTTTAATTGGTGAGTCTTTTGCAACAACAAGGGCGGTCCATTCCGGTTGGCTTTGTACATATACAGTTTTAATTGGGCTACCATTTGCTCGACTTAATACAGCTGCTAATCCAGCGGTAGAAGCAAAATCGATGCTGTTACTATTGAGATATTCTAATGAACGATTGCTGCCTTGACTAAAAACCCATTTAATTTGAGTATTTGGGAATGCTTTCTCAAGAAGTTTTTGATCTTTGACGACTAAACTGGTTGGAGCATAATAGGCATAGTCGAGTTTAAGAGTAGTCGGAATTGCAGCGAAAGTAGATGAAGCAAATACAAACCCCAATGTTGATGCCAACAAAGTCTTTGGTACAGAAAATTTTGATTTTAAAGACATGATAAAAATAAAACCAAAATGAAATAATTGATCATCCTTTCATGTGTTTAGTGGCTTACAAACTTAGTTATTTTGATTTGTAAATCAGTTTGAAAGATAAAAGTTTAGATAAAATTATAAGTTAATGTTTTATAGGCATTATTAATTTTTAAATAATGCGTTATATGAAATATTCAATTTAAAAGACATAAATATCATAAGCTTAAGTGTTTAGACTTAAAGCTTCGTTGGATGCATATGCTATTGCTTGTGCGTAGTTAAATTATCTCGATACGCACCTGGGCTAACACCTGTCCATTTTTTAAAGGCACGGTGAAAAGCACTTGGATCATGGAAGTTTAAGTCTTCACTAATGTCTTGTATTGAATCATTACTTTTGCTTAAGCGTTCAATCGCAATATCACAGCGAATTTCATTTTTAATTTGTTGATAACTTACTCCTTCGTGTTTGAGGCGGCGTTGAACAGTAGCTTCCGAAATATTGAGTTGCTGTGCGACATCTTTAAGTTCGGGCCATTGGGCTGGGTGAAGCTTTAATAAATGACGACGAATAAGAACGCTCAAGGCATTTTCATTTTTAAAGCGAACTAACAGATTTTGCGGAGTTTGTTCTAAAAAATCATAAAGCGATTTTTTATCTTTTTTAATTTTAATATCTAAGTAGTGGGCATCAAACTCAACCTGATTTATTTCGGCATTAAATTGTATATCTTCACAAAAACGTACGAGGTAATCTTGAATATCGTTTGGTTTTGGACAGCGTACCGCAATATTGTTTAAGCCAATTCGCTGATCTACCAGCCAACACATAAGCCCATGTACCAACATTAAAAAGGTTGCGTAGGTAAACATACGTTTGGGTTGGTCACGATCACGAATGACCAAATAAGCTTTTTCTTGTTCTCGAATTAACTCTCCACGCATATCATCTAAAACAAAGTTAAAAAACTTCAAAATATCATAGAGAGCCTTTTCTAAAGTTTCAGCCGTACTGACGAGTTTTGTAAGTAATTTATAGCTACCACGACGCATAGGGTGGCTATCCATACCAAAAAATTCATCATTCATGGCATTGGCAAGTTCAATCCATAATTTTGCATACGTTGCTACCGGAACACGCGCTTTAGGTGTCATGAATAATTCAGCAGGAATACCTGCTTTATTCAAAATAATTTGAGTATTTAGCCCCTTGGCATAAGCCGCACTTAATGCTTCATGTACCAGTGCAATCGAAATTGTTCCTTTGCTTAAAGAAGATTGGACAACCATGTCAAAGACTCATTTTTTTACGTATTTCAAGTGAAATATTTCATATTCAAAATTTGGATTGATCAAAAGCTGCAAGCATTTTGAGGTTTTTTGAAATTGTATCGGAAAAAAACAACTTTTACTCTCACTACTAAGGTTAAAGAACATTTCTATAGGACATTACATAATGAAAATTCAAGGAAAACATTTCGTGATTACAGGTGGCGGCTCTGGTTTAGGAGCTGCAACGGCTGAATATTTAGTGCAACAAGGTGCCTCAGTCACATTAGTAGACATGAATGTAGAAGCAGGTGAGCAGCAGGCGAAACAATTAGGATCAAAAACTGACTTTGTAAAACTTGATGTAACCGATGAAGTTGCTGCAGAACAGTTCTTTAAAGATGTGTTGGTTAAACATGGACATTTGCATGGTTTGGTGAACTGTGCAGGTATTGGCCCTTCTGCGAAAGTAGTTGGCCGTGAGGGTGTTCATGACTTAGGGTTATTTGCAAAGACTTTAAATATTAATGTCACAGGTACATTTAATATGCTGCGTTTTGCAGCAGATGCAATGAGTAAAAATACAGTTGAAACAGGTGAAGAGGACCGTGGAGTTATTGTGAACACCGCTTCTGTTGCGGCATTTGACGGTCAAATTGGACAGGCAGCATATTCAGCGTCTAAAGGCGCTATTGTGGCGATGACTTTGCCGATCGCTCGTGAGCTTGCGCGCCATGCTATTCGCATTATGACCATTGCGCCAGGAATTATGGAAACTCCAATGCTTAAGGGCATGCCACAAAATGTGCAAGATGCTTTGGGACAAATGGTGCCATATCCATCTCGTTTAGGAAAACCCGAAGAGTTTGCTCGTTTGGTTGCCCACATTGCTGAAAATTCATATTTAAATGGTGAAGTCATCCGTCTAGATGGTGCGATTCGTATGGCAGCAAAATAATAAAAATAAGGATGTTGAAATGATTCTAAATGCTGAACAAAGTATGGTTCAGGAGATGATGCGTAACTATGCGCAAAATCAGTTAAAACCAACAGCTGCACATCGCGATAAGACCCATGAATTTCCGGCTCAGGAACTCAAAGATTTAGGTGCACTAGGTGCTATGGGAATGACTGTGCCCGATGAATGGGGCGGTGCTGGAATGGATTATGTATCTTTGGTACTCGCAATTGAGGAAATTGCCGCAGGCGATGGTGCTATTTCGACAATCGTAAGCGTACAAAACTCTTTGATTTGCGGTATTACATTGGCATACGGTTCAGAGCAGCAAAAACAAACCTATTTGCCAAAATTTGCCTCTGGCGAATGGTTGGGATGCTTTTGTTTAACTGAGCCACATGTTGGTTCCGATGCGAGCGCGATTTTATGTAAAGCCGAGCGAGATGGTGACCATTGGGTTCTCAATGGCGTAAAGCAATTTATTACCAGTGGTAAAAATGCTCAAGTGGCTTTGGTATTTGCGGTTACAGATAAACAGGCTGGCAAAAAAGGCATTTCATGCTTTCTTGTACCGACCAATACACAAGGCTACTTGGTGACTCGTATTGAAGACAAAATGGGTCAACATGCTTCGGACACCGCAACTATTACGTTAGAGGACTGCCGGATTCCTTTAGAAAATTTGGTGGGGCAAGAAGGTGAAGGTTATAAAATTGCACTATCTAATTTAGCGGCTGGTCGTATTGGTATTGCGGCTCAATCTGTCGGTATGGCAAGAGCTGCTTTTGATGCAGCCGTGCAATACGCAAATGAACGTAAGGCCTTTGGTGTAGAGCTGGTTCAGCATCAGGCGGTTGGTTTTCGCTTAGCAGATATGGCAACCCAGATTGAAGCAGCACATCAGCTAGTTTTGCATGCGGCAACTTTAAAAGATGCGGGACTACCTTGTTTAAAAGAGGCCTCAATGGCGAAACTCTTTGCATCAACTATGGCTGAGCGAGTATGTTCGGATGCAATCCAGATTCATGGCGGTTATGGATACGTCAGTGATTTCCCCGTTGAGAGAATTTATCGTGATGTCCGTGTAAGCCAGATTTATGAAGGTGCTTCTGATATTCAGCGCTTGGTGATTGCTCGTGAAGTGGCTCAAGTTTAGATCATAAGGTATTGAGTTTTTAAACTTAAAACTGCAAGAAGCCGCACACCATGTGCGGTTTCTTGCAATTGAAATGATGCATTTTTGCTATTAGTTTTGTTTTGAAATAGATGGAAAAGTTGAAGAAATATTCTTCGAGCTTTAGCTAAAACAATAACAGTCAGGACAGATTTTGTGGCCTTACACAAAATCAATCATCAAACGGAATGAAGGTGAGCATCATGAAAACTTTGGCAGAAGCTTATCAGCAATTTGATCTTGCAAAACTCATTGAAGAGCAACTTGTTGGGCATCCCCAAGCAATAAATGCTTATGTTGAGTGCTGTGAGCGTTATGTAGGAAAAAATAAAACAGCGCTTATTTGGGAAGGAAAAAACGGGCAGGCAGAGCACTATACCTTCGAACAACTTGCTGAGCTTTCTGGAAAACTTGCTAACTTCTTTAAAGCACAAGGAATTCAAGCTGGAGATTGTATTGCAGGACTTCTACCAAGAACGCCTGAGTTATTAATTACAATTTTGGCAGCATGGCGCATTGGGGCTATTTATCAACCTTTATTTACTGCTTTTGAAGCAAAATCGATTGATCACCGTATTACGACTGCTCAAACTAAATTGATTGTGACCAATGATGAACAGCGCCCTAAACTGAATACTTTAAATATTCCGGTTATTGTCACTGTTCATCAGACTGGTCTTTTATCTGAGCATGACTTTGATTTTTGGCAATCTTTACAACGCTATTCTGAGCAATGTGAGCCAGTAAATCGTAGCTTTGATGATGACTTTTTAATGATGTTTACCTCTGGTACGACTGGACTTGCGAAGTCTGTACCCGTTCCACTAAAAGCAATTTTGGCATTTAAAGGTTATATGACTCATGCTGTCGATTTGCGTGAAGAGGATATATTCTGGAATTTGGCAGATCCGGGCTGGGCGTATGGCTTGTATTATGGCATTACTGGGCCTTTAAGCTTGGGGCATAGCATTATTATGGATGAGCGCTCATTTAATGTTGACCAAGCCATTGAGCTGATCAAAAAATACAAAATAAATAATTTAACAGGATCGCCAACAGCATTTCGAATGTTCTTTGGGTTTAAGGAAAAATTTGACCCTTCAATTAAACAACATTTACGCGTAGTGAGTAGTGCAGGTGAGCCATTAACTCCTGAGGTTGTGAACTGGTTTAAGCAGGATTTAGAGGTCAATATTTTTGATCAGTATGGCCAAACTGAACTCGGCATGGTGATTGCGAACCACCATGCGCTTGAGCACCCATTAAAAGTAGGTTCAGCTGGTTTTGCAATTCCTGGGCATCGTTTTGCGGTGTTAGACCAAAATTATCAAGAATTACCAACTGATGGTGTTGGTATTTTGGCGATGGACTCGGAGCAGTCGCCATTAATGTGGTTTAAAGGCTATGGTGGCAATAATCGCAAATCATTTGTTGGTAAGTATTATTTAACTGGTGACACGGTCACTTTAAACGAACATGGCGGCATTGATTTTGTTGGACGTGCTGACGATGTCATTACAACATCGGGCTACCGAGTTGGACCATTCGATGTTGAAAGTACTTTGTTAGAGTGCGAAGCGGTATTAGAGTCAGCAGTAATTGGTAAGCCAGATCCGGAACGAACCGAGATAGTAAAAGCTTTTGTGGTGCTTAAACCTGCTTATCAAGCGTGTGAAACATTAAAAGATAAATTACAGCAATATGTTCGTAACCGTTTATCTCGGCATGCGTACCCAAAAGAAATCGAGTTTGTGGATAGTCTACCGAAAACCACGAGCGGAAAAATTCAAAGAGGATTATTGAAGCAGCAAGAAATTGCAAAAATGCAGCAAGCCTACGCAAGCTAAGTTGAACAAAGGGAAATATTTAGAATTTCCCTTTATTTTTTATATTAGAGGTCGGCTTTCACTTCTTCACCAATCAAGTAAAACGTTCCACCAGCAATATAGTGCAGGCTACGAAGTTCTTTTGGTGCATCCTGAAAATGCCAGTGCCCATCTCTAAAAACGCGGCTATCTGCCCATGCACTTACAACAGAACCAATAAATAAATCATGAGCTGACTGATTGTGCGGTTCAGGAATAAGTTTACAAACCAGCCATGCGATACAACCTGATACAAGTGGGCTAGTAAGACCTTCTTGATAAAACAGTTCAACACCGCAGTGTTCAAGTTTTTGTGGGTCATCTAATTTACTAATGGTGCCAAGTTGCTTGGTCATATTAAGCTGTGCATAGCAAGGAACTTGTAGGGTGAAGTAACCGCTTTGCTCAACAAGCTGTCGAGTTTTCGTACTTTTATCTAAAACTACAGACACTTTGGCAGGTTTAAACTCTAATGCACATGCCCATGCGGCAGCCATTACATTGCAGTCATCACCATGTTGTGCAGAAACCAGCACAGTTGGACCATGATTTAATAAACGATAAGCTTTTTCTAACTCTACTGGTGCAATATATGATTGAGACATATTTAGCCTAAGTAACAAAGAAACTAGTTCATTCTATTGTTGCAGAAAGTGTGAGAGAAGTAATGTGATAGGGTATTAACCGAATAAAAAAGTTGTTTCCATTTTATAGCTTTCATAATGATTAACTTAGTCATAAAATCACTTGGCTTCTAAGTGAAAGGATTAACGTGTGACCGAGCTTCAAAATATCGATTTTGTAGAGTTAAGTGATGAAGAAATGCATCTCTATAGCCGTCAGATTTTACTTGATGGATGGGATATTGAAGCTCAGGAAAAACTCAAACTTGCTAATGTACTGATTGTAGGCGCGGGTGGAATAGGCTGTAGCAGTGCAGAGCTACTTGCGCGAGCAGGGGTTGGAAAAATTACACTCATTGATGCAGATACCATTGAGATAAGTAATTTACAGCGTCAAATTGCATTTGGTCATGAAGATATTGGTCGTTATAAAGCTGAAATTCTGGCAAAACGGTTACAGAAAATTAACCCTTATATCTGTGTTGAATACTATAACGAACGTTTAGACGAACATAACATTGATAGACTTGTTGAACATCAAGATGTGGTACTGGATGGCTGTGATAACTTTACAACTCGCTATTTAGTAAATAGTGCTTGTAAGAAGCATCAGGTCGCATTAATTAGTGCCTCCGCAATTGGCTTTCAGGCGCAAATGTTTATGGTAGAAGGTGATTCAGCTTGTTATGAATGTTTGTTTCCAAAAGAACAGCATGACAATGAAGGTCTGCGCTGTGCAGAGTCAGGAGTGCTTGCAACGACTCCTGTAATGATAGCGTCATTACAAGCACATCACACTTTGTTATATTTAGGGCTTAATCGTACTCCTCTGAAACAGAAACTGTTACTTTGGGATGGATTAAATATGACACAACGTATTGTTAATTTTGATAAAGATATAAATTGTTCACTTTGTCAGGCAAGCTAATCAGCAAATAAATCAAAATTTGCTACACTTGAGACGAATATTCTGGTTCTAAAGAAATATGAAAAAAAATATTTTATTTGATGGATTGCGCTCAGTTGCCCGTATCGGTGAAACCGCAGTGGTTGCTGCTAAAGCTGGTATTAAGTACGCAACTGATAAGCCAAGTAATGCCAAACTCATGCGTGAGACTTTTGAGTCGCTTGGCTCAACATATATTAAGCTTGGTCAGTTTATCGCGAGTACACCATCGCTATTTCCGCGTGAATATGTAGAAGAATTTCAAGGTTGTTTAGATCAGACACCAACTCTGCCATTTAGTTATATTCAAGGCGTGCTTGCCTCTGAATTTGAAGGGCGTGATTTAAACCAGATTTTTAGTTATATCGATGAAAAACCTTTAGCTTCTGCTTCAATTGCTCAGGTTCACGCAGCTAAACTGACCACAGGTGAAGATGTCGTTATAAAAGTACAAAAACCTGGCGTAGAAACTATTTTATACACTGACTTAAACGTGGTGCACTGGGCTGCAAAGCTGCTTGAACGTGCAGTCCCTAAAATCAAGTTTGCTGCTCTTTCTGACATTGTTGATGAAATCAAAACTCGTATGGTGCGTGAAGTCGACTTTATTGAAGAAGCCCAAAACTTAGATGACTTTATAGAATATTTAAATATTTCTCAAAACCACGCTGCGACAGCCCCTAAAGTTTATCATCAGTTTTCTACGCGTCGTGTGTTGACCATGCAGCGTTTATATGGTGTCTCTTTGACAGATTTTAGTGTGGTAAAACAATATGCTAAAGACCCATCACAAGTGCTGATTACTGCCATGAATACATGGTTTGGTAGTCTTATGCTCTGTAAGAGTTTCCACGCTGACTTACATGCTGGAAATCTAATGTTGCTTGAAGATGGCCGAATTGGTTTTATCGATTTCGGTATTGTGGGGCAGTTAAAGCCAGAAGTCTGGACAGCGTGTATTGCATTTATGGATGCCTTACAAAAAACTGATTATCAGGCAATGGCTGAAAATATGTTGAAAATGGGCATGACCCATAACAAGGTCGATGTTCAGGTTTTAGCCCAAGATTTAGAGCGTTTGTTTAACGGCGTATTAATGGCCGATCCACAGCAGATTTTGTCTACTAATCCTGCCGATTTAAATGACATCATGATGGATATGGTAGGTGTAGGCGAGCGCCACGGTATTAAATTCCCTCGAGATTTTGCCTTGTTATTTAAGCAAATGCTTTATTTCGATCGTTTTATGCGCGTACTCGCACCATATACTGATATTTATGCAGACCAACGTTTGAAAATGGTTCAAAATATGGAACCTGCTTCGTTGTTAAAGCACTAAGGTCAGTTTAAATTTATGGATGCCATTATTATTGAAGGCTTGAAGGTTGAGACAGTGATTGGCTGTTTCAACTGGGAAAGACAAATCATTCAACCTTTAATGTTGGATTTAACCATCCATAATGATTTGAGCCGAGCTGCGGAGTCTGACAAGCTTGAGGATACACTCAACTATGCGCAGATTTGTGAGTTATCGGCTCAAACCATTCAGCAAGCTAAACCTGAGTTAATTGAGCACGCAGCTCATCTGGTTTTGCAATGTTTATTTGAAACCTTTCCAACAATTGAAAAAATTACCATAACCATCCGTAAGCCAGCCATCATTGCAGAAGCAAACGCTGTAGGAATTCGTCTTGAACGCACCAGAAACAATTTTTGCGCTCGCCCTAGCGAGTAATTTAGACGCAGATCAGCACTTTACTTTTGCTTATACGCAATTAGCAACTTTGGGGAAAGTGCAGTTTTCATCTGTTTATCAAATTCCATGCCGAGATGGTATTGGAGATGATTACTGGAATTCAGCATGTCTATTAAGAAGCACTTTAGCCTGTGAACAAATTGAATCTTTTCTCAAGAAACTTGAGTCAGATTCTGGACGTGTTCGTCCATCGCATCATATTTCTTTAGATGTAGATTTGATTGCATGGGGAAGTGATCTGGACCATATGCAATTTAATTCTAAAAAACTACCTTTAGCACTTGATGTCAAAATCCCTTTATATGAGCTTTGGCATTGTGAAAGTTTAAAGGCTAATAGTCCGCTTTATCCGGTCGTCAATTTTAAATTTTAAGGTCTTTCAAACTAAAATTTACGCAAAATTTACGCGGCCTTTGAGTTCCTCAATAGAGAATTTACGAGCATTTTATCCATACTGAAATCCACTAAATTAGTGTTACTTCAGGACAATAAAGATGCTTATAAATTCTCAAATGCGCATCTTGCATCAGTCTGGCATAGCCTTATGCGGACTAAAAACAAATGATATTTCCCCATCTCTCCTTATTTTCATTTTGGCAAATCAAGCCAAGGGGTATAGAGGAGAATAGCCATGTTAGAACTTATCCTTGTTTTATTTATTGCTATTTTTTTAGCATGGTGCCTCAGCAAATATCTATCCAAAGTGATGACAAATCAGCCGATGGTTGGCGATGGATTATTTCGTTGGATTGAAAATCCTGTATATCGCTTGTTAGGTATATCTCCACAACAACAAATGAACTGGAAACAATATTCTTTAGCATTTGTTGTGAGCTGTATTTTTCTTGCAGTGGCTATTCTTGCTATTTTTATGACGCAAGCATGGCTACCATTAAACCCAAATCATGCACCAAATATGAGTTGGGATTTAGCATTACACACGGTTATTTCATTTTTAACAAACACCAACCAACAGCATTATTCTGGTCAAGCTCAATTATCTTATTTGTCGCAAATGACAGGTATTGTAGGTTTGCAAGTCATCACACCAATGATGGGACTAGCTTTAGTTGTTGCGACTTTAAGAGCTTTCTTTTATCAACGTCCAAGCCATATTGCAGCTGACGTTGCTGAACAGCCAGATCAAATTTTAATTGGTAACTATTGGGCAGATGTAATACGTCCCACCGTACGTTTCTTGCTTCCTCTTTGTTTTGTTTGGTCATTGTTGCTCAATAGCCAAGGCGTGCCTGCAACTTTTCAGGGTGGGCCAGAAGTACAGCTTATTGATAAAGCGAATACCGTACAAACCCAAAAAATTCCTTTAGGGCCAGTTGCACCAATGGTAGCGATTAAGCAATTGGGTAGTAATGGTGGTGGTTGGTATGGTCCAAATAGTAGTGTGCCTTTAGAAAATCCGACACCATTTTCTAATTTACTAGAAATGATTGCGATATTACTTATTCCACTTACCGTGATTTTTATGGTTGGGCATTTTACCCAGCGTAAAAAGTTTGCTTACTTTGTGTTTGGCAGCATGCTTTTCATGTCGATTATTTCAGGTGCAGCAGCTGTCTGGTCTGAGAGTATGTCATCGACAGCATCTCAACTTGCCGTAATGGAAGGTAAAGAACAACGTTTTGGACCAGCCGCATCAGCAGTTTGGGCAGCAATCACTACACAGGTGAATAATGGTTCGGTCAATATGATGCATGATTCTTCTGCGCCACTTACTGGTTTAGTCGAACTCATCAACATGTTGATTAATGCGATTTGGGGTGGTGTGGGCTGTGGTCTGCAACAGTTTATGATTTATCTGTTACTTGCCGTATTTATTGCAGGTTTAATGACAGGTCGTACTCCTGAATTGTTTGGGCGCAAAATTGAAGCATCAGAGATCAAGTTACTTGCGATTATTATCTTAATTCAGCCTCTTATTATTCTGGCTTTTACAGCCTTGAGTCTTAGTATTCCGGGATTATCAGGTATCACAAACCCTGGACCACACGGTATTAGCCAGGTGTTCTATGAATATGTTTCTGCTTTTGCAAACAATGGTTCAGGTTTTGAAGGCCTTGGAGACAACACGGTATGGTGGAATGTCACTTGTAGTATCGCTCTACTGTTAGGACGTTTTCCAACTTTAATTTTGCCATTAATGATTGCGACACGTTTAGCAGCAAAAAGAAAAGCACCTGAAACAGCAGGTAGTCTTCAAGTTGAAACTCCAACCTTTGCTTTAACGCTGATTACGATTGTTGTGTTGCTTACCTTATTACAATTTATGCCAGTTCTTGTCCTTGGGCCTATTGCCGATCAACTTTTGTTGGTTAAAGGCTAAGGAGGCGAGTGAAAATGAATACACAAACTCATGTAAATAGCCATAAACAAACCATGGCAGTGCCAAATTTTGAAGTTTGGAAAAATGCATTTGTGAAACTGCTACCGCAGCATGCAATTAAAAACCCTGTGATGGCAATTGTATGGCTTGGAACAGTGCTTACAGGCATTAGTACAATCTTGGATTACACCACGCTGTTATTTGGTTTCGCGGTTACAGCAATTCTGTTTATTACTATTTTATTTGCTAACTATGCTGAAGCGGTTGCAGAGGCTAGAGGTCGTGGACAGGCATCTTCATTACGTGCAGCAAGAGAAAATTTGACTGCTCGAAGACTTAATTCTTTGACAGATCGCCAAACCACTCAAATTGCAGCCACTGAACTTCATTTAAATGATTTTATTGAAGTACATGCAGGTGAGCTTGTTCCAGCCGACGGTGAGATTGTAGAAGGCTTTGCCACCATTAATGAATCGGCGGTTACAGGTGAGTCTGCACCTGTGCTACGTGAAGCTGGAACTGACCGTTCAGGTGTTATTGGCGGAACCAAAGTTCTTACAGATCGTATTGTTGTGCAAGTGACTGCTGAATCTGGTCAAAGTTTCTTAGACCGTATGATTGCTTTAGTTGAAGGTTCAAATCGCCAAAAAACACCGAATGAGATTGCACTTGGCTTCTTGTTAATGGTGATGACAATCACGTTTTTAATTGTTGTGATTAGCTTGCCGTTTATTGCTCATTATTTGCATATTGAACTTGATCCAGTTGTACTCGTAGCATTGTTAGTCTGCTTAATTCCAACAACCATTGGCGGCTTGTTACCTGCGATTGGTATTGCAGGTATGAACCGCGCGCTCAAAGCCAATGTTTTGGCGAAATCAGGTAAAGCTGTCGAAGTTGCAGGTGACATTGATGTGCTTTTACTGGATAAAACAGGAACCATTACTTATGGTGACCGTCAAGCAACCTCATTTTATCCTTTAACTTCTGTGACTGAATCTGAATTAAGAGCTGCTGCTTGGGTAAGCTCACTTGCTGACCCGACACCAGAAGGCAAGTCGATTGTTAAGTTAGCAAAAGAACGGGGTTTAAAACAGCAAGAACCTGAGCAAGCCGAATTTATCTCTTTTAGTGCTTCGACTCGAATTTCTGGTGTGAATTTACCGAATGGTGACCAAATTCGTAAAGGTGCTTTAGATGCAATCTTGAAATTTGTAGATGAAGATTATTCTCAAGATTTAGAGTTAAAAGCACGTGTTGAACAAGTTGCCAAAAAAGGGGCAACACCATTGGTTGTCGCAAATCAACATCATGTATTGGGTGTGATTGAGCTTTCAGATGTGATTAAACACGGCATTAAAGAACGTTTTGCACGTTTAAGAGAAATGGGTATTAAAACTGTCATGGTTACAGGTGATAACCCATTAACTGCTGCCGCAATTGCTGCTGAAGCTGGTGTAGATGACTATATTGCCGAAGCAAAACCAGAAGATAAATTGGCTTGTATTCGTACTGAACAACAACAAGGTCGTTTAGTTGCAATGGTTGGTGATGGAACCAACGATGCGCCAGCATTGGCACAAGCCGATATTGGTTTGGCTATGAACTCAGGTACACAAGCTGCTAAAGAAGCTGGCAATATGGTTGATTTAGACTCTGATCCGACCAAACTGCTTGCTGTAGTTGAGATTGGGAAACAGCAGCTAATTACCCGTGGTGCTTTAACAACCTTTTCGTTAGCAAATGACGTCTCTAAATACTTTGCCATCTTGCCTGCATTGTTCGCTGCTGTGATTCCACAAATGCAAGTATTGAATGTAATGCACTTAGCAAGTCCAAGCAGCGCGATTTTATCGGCATTAATTTTTAACGCGATTATTATTCCGTTATTAATTCCAATCGCACTTCGAGGCGTGAAATTTAAACCGTCAACGGCAACTCAGTTACTACGTCGAAATATGTTGATTTATGGTGTGGGTGGCGTGGTTCTACCATTCATTGCCATTAAAGCGATTGATGTTGTGATTGTTCAATTATTTGGTTTGTAATCTGGAGTTTGAAATGAAAACTTATGCACAAAATTCAGAAGCAAATTTGGGTCAGACCTTAAGAGCATCTTTGGGATTATTAATTTTTACCTTAGTTGGCTGTGGTGCTGTTTATAGTGCGATTGCTACAGGTGCGGGACAGGTTTTATTTAACAATCAAGCGAATGGTAGTTTGATTGAAATAGATCATAAAGTTTTAGGGTCAAAATTAGTCGCTCAGCCATTTGTGGGAGAGGCTTATTTTCATCCACGTCCTTCAGCAGTTGCTTATGACCCAATGTCTATGGGGGCCACAAACTTAGCTCTTACCAATCCAGAGCTTCAAAAACAAATTGATGCTCAGATTCTTGACGTGAAAAAACAAGACCACACAGGTAATGCCCCTATTCCAAGTGATTTAGTGACGAAATCAGGTAGTGGTATTGATCCGCATATTAGCCCTGAGGCAGCTCAGTTACAGGTTGCCAGAGTGGCTCCAGCGCGTCATTTAGACCCTAAAGTTGTAGAAGAGTTACTCCAAAAGCATATTGAACCAGTTCAGTTTGGTGTACTAGGGCAAGCTCGTGTTAATGTATTAGAGCTAAATATCGCTTTAGATCAATTACAATCTATACATTAACTTAAAAATAAAATTGTTAGTTTACCGGATGATATCAAGTGCAAAGCAATCGCGAAAATCAGGCTGAAGCCTTATTAAATCATGTCAACAGATATCAAGCCGGTCGACTAACGGTCTTTTTAGGTGCAGCGCCCGGTGTCGGCAAAACCTATGCCATGCTTGCCCGTGCTAAAGAGTTATATCAACAGGGCACAGATGTTGTTGTGGGTATTGTTGAAACCCACGGAAGAATAGAAACTCTAAAAATTTTGGAAGGGTTGCCTCAAATTGCTAGAAAGGAAATGCAATATCAGGGGCATACTTTAGAAGAAATGGACTTGGATGCTATTTTACTCAGGCATCCAGAAATTGTTTTGGTTGATGAGTTGGCTCATCGTAATATACCCAATAGTCGCCATGAACGACGGTGGCAAGATGTCAATGAATTGCTAGACGCTGGTATTGATGTATTTACGACCATTAATATTCAGCATTTAGAAAGCTTAAACGATGTGGTACATCAGATTACGGGCATTCGAGTAAATGAAACTGTGCCAGATCGTGTATTTGATCGTATTCGAGACATTCGTTTAATTGATTTACCTGTTAGTGAACTCATTGAAAGGCTCCATCAAGGGAAAGTCTATGTGCCAGAGCAAGCGAATCTGGCATTGCAAGGCTTTTTTAGCATTTCAAACTTAACTGCCTTACGTGAACTGGCAATGCAATGCGTTGCTGAGCATGTCGATTTAGATTTAAAACAGAGTTACACCTCTAAGGGATTGAAGTCTATCTCGTTGCAAAATGAACTGATGATTGCGATAGATGGACAAGGTTCTTCTGAATATTTAGTACGGGCAGGTTGTCGATTAGCTGAACGCTATGGAGCAACATGGACTGTAGTGAATGTTGCTAAAAGTTTGGACTTTGGACAGAGTTCAGGAAACTCATATAAAAAAGAATATATCGAGATCGACCGCGCATTTGAGCTGGCTCGACAACTCGGTGGTCGAACAGAAGTCTTATATGGGCATCGAGCTGCGTCAGTGTTAATGGATGCTGCCGTTGATCGAGGTATTTCCAATCTGGTCATTGGCAAAAGTATTTCGCCGTGGTGGTTAAAGTTATTTAAGAAAAATTTAGCTCAGCAATTATTAAATCAAGAAAACTCGATTGCTTTAACGATTTTGCATCCAGAACAGGGCACTAAAAAGACAACTCAACTTGAAAAGCCATCATTTTTATCATTAAAAGAAAGTGTTTTTGTTTTAGCGGTTACTTGTGTCAGTATTTTTATAGCTCACTTTGCCGAAGTTCTATTGGGTATTGAAGACTTTTCTGTCATTTTTATTATTTCAGTTTTAATTGTAGCAACGAAAACCCGAATGCTTGCTGCAGTAGTAGCTGCTCTTATTTGTTTCTTGGCCTATAATTTTTTCTTTATAGCGCCACGTTTTACATTTCAAATTTCAGCACACCAAGGGGTGGTTACCGTTGTTGCTTTTTTTGCGGCAGCTTTAATCGCTGGGCGGTTGGCTTCTCAGTTACGTCATCAGGTTTTGTCTTTAAAAGCTGCGAATGCCTACACCACAGTGATGCAAGACTTGGCACGTAAACTTTCTAGTGCGGTAAACCTTGAAGAAGTCATGCAAACAGGTCGTATGACTTTAGAAACGCAACTTCAAACTAAGGTGTGGATTTCTATTCAAGATAGAGTCATTTCATCCGACATAGAGCTAAACGATAAAGAAAAAGTAGCCGCAGAATGGTGCTTAAAACATCAACAACCGTGCGGACGTTTTACCGATACTCTTAGTCAATCGAACTGGTGGTTTTTACCACTTTTAGAACAGAAAAATAGCCTGGGTATTGTGGGGATTTACTTTAAGGATGACGTGGTTTCTCTAAATTTTGAGCAAAAGAAACTGACTGAAAGTGTAATTGAATATATTGCACAGGCAGCACTTCGAACCCAATTGGTCAATGAGCTAGAACAAGCAAAAGTCACTAGTGAAACAGAGCGATTACGTTCTGCTTTATTATCTTCGGTATCACATGATTTACGTTCACCACTTGCTTCTATTATTGGAGCAGCAGACACGCTTGCCAATTTTAAAGCTGATATGTCAGAACAAGACCAGCAAGATCTGCTTGAAACAATTCATTTAGAAGGTGAGCGTTTAGATCGTTATATTCAAAACTTGCTTGATATGACGCGCTTAGGCCACGAAGGTCTAACTTTAAAAAGAGACTGGATAGGGGTAGATGAATTAATTGGTTCAGCAACCCGCCGTTTAAAGCGTTATAAACCAGATACGCAAGTGGTCGTTCAGTTACCTGAGCAACCGATTAGTTTATATGTCCACCCCGCACTGGTAGAGCAAGCTATTTTTAATGTTTTAGAAAATGCCGCAAACTTTTCACCTCCAGATGAACCAGTCATGATTCATGCTCAACTTTCATCAGAAGATGAAGTAAAAATTGAAATTGAAGATAGAGGAGCGGGAATTCCTGAAGACGAAAGACATCGTATTTTTGATATGTTTTATACGATGGAACGAGGAGACCGTGGAAAGTTTGGTACTGGTTTAGGGCTTACAATCGTAAAGGCGATTATTGGTGCTCATATGGGTACAATAGAGGCATTTTCAGGGCGCCAAAATAAAGGTACTTTAATTCAAATCAGATTACCCATTCACCCAGTAAAAGAATAAGTTGTAAATTCATGATAAGTTCCGAAACATCACCTGTAGAAACACGCATTGTGATTATTGATGATGAGCCTCAAATCCGTAAATTTTTAGACATTGCTTTAAGAACTCAAAAATATAAAACCACGCTCTGCGAAACGGGTTACAAAGGTCTAGAAGCTTTAGCAACCCAAGGTGCCGACTTGGTTGTTCTAGATCTGGGTTTACCCGATTTAGACGGGAAAGAAGTCCTTCAAGAGTTACGTAGCTGGTCGAATGTGCCGGTTATTGTGCTATCTGTACGTGCTGATGAATACGAAAAAGTTGCTTTGCTAGATGCTGGCGCAAATGACTACATGACCAAGCCTTTTAGTGTTCAAGAGCTTTTGGCACGCATACGTGTCATCTTAAGAAATCAACCAATCCAGCAAGAAGCACATGTATATGACGATGGTTATCTTAAAGTCGATGTCACACAACGTTTGGTTTGGGTCGAGCAGCAGCCAATTACTTTAACTCGAAAAGAGTTTCAACTTTTAACGCTATTAATGCGCTATCAAGGACAGCTTTTAACACAGCCACAGCTCTTAAAAGAACTATGGGGGCCAACTCATCAGGAAGATACGCATTATTTGCGTATTTTGGTGGGTAAGTTGCGGAGTAAACTGGGAGATAACGCGATTCAGCCACGTTATATTGCTACTGAGCCTGGTGTTGGGTTACGTTTTTTAGCCAAGCAGAAAAATCATTAACTAGATATAAAAAAACCTTAGGGTATTTCTCCCTAAGGGTTTGCAAAGTGGTTTATAGTTTTTTGCTTTTTTTATTTAAATATCCCAATGTTGTTCTGCTTCAGTCATTTGGCTGTAAATATTTTGATATTCAGCCTGCTTAACTGTGTACCAATGTTCGACAAAGTCTGCTCCTAAATATCCTTTTAAAATAAGACTTCCTTTAAATATTTTTAAGGCTTCTGGCTGATTATTAGCTAATAAAATGTGTTCATCTTGAAACTTCAAAAGATGAGCAGGTTTTGGCAGCGGTAATCTATGAGATAAGCCGTAAGATACACCTGCTAGAATAGTGGCTGTAACAAGATAGGGGTTACAGTCAGCTCCAGCAACTCGATATTCTAAACGTTGATTTTGTACATCCGAGCATGGAATGCGAATTGCGACATTACGATTATTGGTATCCCAATTGGCTTCTAATGGCACATGATGACCAATTTTAAAACGTCTATAAGAATTAATATTAGGCGCTAAAATCGCCATAGATGCAGGCATTAACTCAATGAGTCCGCTAATCGCGCTGAGTAATTTGGTAGAAAGCTCATCTTTTTCTTCTTCTGAGCTAAATATATTTTCATGGTATTGATTCAGCATACTCATATGAAAATGCATGCCGCTTCCAGCTTTTGCTAAGTTCGGTTTCGCCATGAAACAAGCAGTTAAATCATGCTTTCTTGCGACTTGCTTTACAATTCTTTTTAAAGCATTAATTTGATCGCATAGCTTCAAAATGTCATGGCTGTGTTGAAGATTTAGTTCATATTGTCCAGGAGATGACTCTGCAACAATCGCGGTAATTTCAATAGATTGTAGTAGAGCGGCTTTTTCAACCTCATCTAGGACTTGTTGATAGTTATTTGGTGCATCTATATCAAAGCATTGGTTTTCTATACATGTTTCAGCCTGATACTGAGGTGAGAAAAGATAAAACTCTAGCTCGGCAGCCATGACCGGAAAATAATTATGATCGTGTAACTGATTTAATATTTTTTTTAATATATTGCGTGGTTCATAGCGACAGTCTGTACCATCTTCTTCTTGCATGGATAGGTAAAGCTGGGCATTTAATTCTGGGGATAAGGCACTTGGTTGCAAGCTGCCTAAAATGGGCAGGCAAAGTCTATCTGGTTCACCAATATATTTTCCTAGGCCTGTTTCTTCAATTACTTTTCCATCAAGGCTCATGGCGTAAACAGAAAGTGGAAAATAACATCCATGAGAGAGGTTTTTGAGGCTTTTAATGTCAATTCGTTTACCACGAATATGCCCGTTTAAGTCATGTAAACAAATATCAATGTGCTGAGTCTGCGGATATAAACTTAAATATTCATCGACTTCTTTTAAAAAAAGTTCTGCGTTGAAAGTGTGATCTTGTGTTGGTGGAATAAAATTATCTGATATTTTAAATGCCTTAAAGTGAGGATCTTTTAAGTTTAAATTTGGGTAAATAAGTGTACTCATTATAAAAAACCTTGGTGGTTAATTAGCTAAAATCCTACCTTAGCCTTTGAAGGAAATCGCGTAAAAAAAGAGTAAAGATGGTTGAACAATATTTTATGAGTAATTTGATTTTTTATATTTATAATCAATATATTGAGTCTCATGTTTATAATCAATTTTTAAAGTAAAATTAGCGTATAAGAGCAGTCAGCGCATTATAAAATTCTACTGATTTCTCTTTTTAAAATTAAACAAAGCTAAAAATTTAAGCTTCTCATTTGGTGAGATGGTCAAACTGCTTTAAACTTAAATGCTTATCCAGTTAAACATTTATTTATAAATCTTGAATTGAGCAAGGCTTATATAGCACATGTACTGGAATTTTATTTTTTGCGTTTTTAAATTTTATTTTTGAGTTTTCTTAATATGAAAAATATCGGTTTAGCCATTTTAGCAATCAGCCTTTCAGGTTGTGCTGCAATGAGCGTAGAAGAATGTAAGACTGCGAATTGGTCATTAGTGGGTGAGAAAGATGGTTCAAAGGGGTCTTCACCGCGTTTAGATCAATATTACAAAGCATGTGGAAAAGCCAATATTGTTCCAGATCAAAAGTCATATGAACGTGGATATAAAGAAGGTCTAGGGTATTATTGCCAGCCAGCAAACATTTTTTATAATGCTTTAGAAGGGAATGGGAATATTAATGTATGTCCAATCGAGCAGCGTAATCGTTTAAGACCTTATTATCGAGCTGCCTCAGATTACTACAATGCAAAAAATGAATACGACCGTTATGACGAAAAGTTTAAGCAGTATTCGGACAGTGCTTATAACGAAAAATTAAAGCCAGAAGAGCGTGAACGTTATCGCAAGCTTTTAAGAGAACTACAAATTGATCGTGACCGTATTAATCGCAACTATTGGAACTCAATTCGAGATATCGAACGTTTCAAATATGATCACGGCTTAAAATAATATTTGAAAAGGATTGATCTAAATGAGATCAATCCTTTGTTTTTTAAAGATAATAACTCGTTTTAGTCATTAACTTTGAAATGGCGGTCATACTGATTTTTACTGCATAAGGTAATTCAACACCACCTGCTTCAAGCGCTGTATGGCGATGATGTAATTCATCTTCATTCATTTGCTCTAAAATTTTACGAGAGCGTTCATCTTGAGCTGGTAACTGATTTAAGTGATCTTGCAAATGAAGGCTGACTTGACGTTCAGTTTCAGCAACAAAACCTAAGCTATATTTATCACCAGCAATACCTGCAAGAGCGCCCATACCATATGAAAGGCCGTACCAGATTGGGTTCAATAAACTTGTATGGCTATTCAACTCTTTTAAACGGTCTTCGCACCAAGCTAAATGGTCTTGTTCTTCAATTGCTGCTTGTTGCATTTCACGGCGTACATTCGGTAATTTCGCCGTTAATGCTTGTCCATGATAAAGCGCTTGAGCACATACTTCACCACTATGGTTAACACGCATGAGGCCTGCAACATGGCGAGCATCTTCTACACCAAGTTGTGTTTCAGCCGTTTCAGCTGGGTTTTGGCGCTGTGCTGATGTTGCACCTGGAACAAGACTACGCAATGCCTGATCAAAGGAGTTAATAAGTTGATCAATTCCCGTGTAGTGGCGCATAAATTAGTCCTCCAAAGAAAGATGTGCTGTGGCAAGCATTGGTTTTAGTCGGGCAAGAAGCCAGATACTAAAGATTGCACTAAGTACAGCTGTAATAATAAATAGTATTTTAATATCAATTTTTAAAACACTTAAGATTAAGATTGAGAAAATTGCAGAAGAAACCATGAATACAGCATTTAAAATGTTATTTGCTGCAACCACTCGGGCACGATGGGAGCGAGGCGAATAAGCCTGCATCATGGCATATAAAGGAACAATATAAAAACCACCACTAATACCCAATAAAGTCACAGCAATCATGACGTGGTAGTAAACCCAGCCTTGAGTGAAAATATCTTTTAACGTCAGTAATGCACCAGTTCTTTCGGGTACAAAAGCTAGACTGGCTGCAAGGTAAAGTGCAAAAACAGTAAGGCCAATTGCACCGATTGGCACCATTTTAATATTAATTTCTGAACCACCAATTTTGCGGCAAAGTAATGAACCGACACCAATTCCGACTGAGAAGAACGTGAGTAATAGACTAACCACATTTTCTGATGCATGGAGATTTTGCTGAGTCAGCTGTGGAATTTGCGTTAAATAAGTCGCCCCATAAAACCAGTACCATGAGTTACCTAATAAAATTGTGAACACTAACGGTAAGCTTTTGGCATATGTAATGGTTTGGAAGCTTGTACGAATAAAGTTCCAGTCAATATCTAAATCTGGCGCAGCAACTTTTTGAGGCAGAATAAAACGACTAAACACATAGCCTATACAAGCAATAGTGACTACAGTCAGACTAATCCACAGTAAATTACCTTCTGATGATGCAATTACGGCACCACCTAAGATCATTCCGAACAAGATTGCCATCGATGTACCGGATTGAAATAAGGCATTGCCCGACATGAGTTCATTCGGTTTTAAAATTTCAGGCAAAATGGCATATTTAATAGGTCCAAAAAATGTGGAATGTGTTCCCATTAAGAATAAAGCGAGAAGAAGCAACCATAAATGCCCCAATAAGAAACCAGCAGAACCAATGAGCATAATGATGATTTCTAATATTTTTATGCCACGCACAAGTTGTGAGCGCTCATATTTGTCTGCAATTTGCCCAGCTGTTGCCGAGAAAAAGAAATATGGCAATATAAATAATAATGCTGCTAAATTATTGAGTGTGCTTACTGGGGCAGATTGTTGTTGAATCCAACCATACGTAATGACTAACAATAAAGCTTGCTTAAAAACATTGTCATTTAATGCGCCAAAAAACTGTGTAAAAAACATCGGTACAAACCGACGTGATGTCATCAGGGATTCATCTTGTTTCATCATGTGCAAGCTTCATTGAGTTTTATTAAAAAATGTGACGGAGTGTTAATTTGCATCGAAAACCATGTATGATATTTTTAACGCTTGATTAAATGAAAAATCAATGGTTTCGAGTGAGTTTTATCCTCATATTGGTGCGTTTATTAAAAAATAAGTTTAGAGTTTTCCATGCCTTCTAAAATTAAGTTTAAACAGTCAACTCTTTCTCACTCTATGCATTTAATCTTGAAAATGCAGAGTATACCTAAACTTATTTGTAGCAGCCTATTGTTAAGTTTATGTGTTAATCCTTGTTATGCTCAAAGTTCGGCTGATACTGTAACACCAGTCGCAAACCAGACGGTAGCTGATTCATCATTACAACAAACAAATACAAATCACCCAAACGATGTTCCGATTACTGATATTGCGACTCTTGTAACTCAAGCGCAGCAACAACAAGATAGCTTGGCTATATTGCAACAACAAGAACAATTTCCAAATCAGATTGAAGAATTTAAGCCAATCACGCTTGATAACCTTGATGACTTACCTGTTATGCCTGTTGACCAGAACATGGCAAATGAAATTTATCGGGTAGCAGAAGAGGCAAAAACTGAAGCGCAAAACTTCCAAAATGGAACGCAAAAACATCCAGAAATGGTGGTCAATGATGCATCTCAAGCAGAATTACATGAAATTACTCAAGCACCTGTAAATATTGACCAACTCATGAGTGAGATTCAATCGGATAGTAAGATTGTAGTTGAAGCAAATGAAACAGGAAAAACTTTACCCGAGCTTACAGCTGCGACTGAAGAACCACCCGAAGAAAAAGGTTTCTTTAAGCGAATAATAAATAAAATCCGTCCACCACGTGTGATACCGATGGAACAAATTCCTCGTATTACTGCTGAGGTCAGTGGAGCTCCGGATGATCTTGCTAAAAATATTAAAGGCAAATTATCTACATTTACCCAAGAATCATTTGAAGATTTTAATTCCGCGTTACCTCAGCTTAGAAGTTTAAGTAACCAAGCTGCCCAAGCTGTGGGTTATTACAATGCTGAGTTTCGTTTTGAAAAATTAAGTGCAAGCCGCGTTCGTGTTAACGTTACTCCAAATGAGCCTGTACGAATTAATGAACAAAACATTGAATTTAGTGGAGCTGGTGCAAAACAGCCACAGTTTCAGGTTATTCGTTTAGTGCCAGACCAAGATGTAGGTGATATTTTTAATCATGGTCTGTATGAAACAACTAAAAGCCGAATTGTCGATGCTGCATCGAATAACGGTTATTTTGATGCATACTGGCGTTTACATGATGTGAAAGTAAGCCAACCTGAGAACAAAGCAGATATTAATCTCAAGTATGAAACAGGTGAGCGTTATAAGCTGGGTAAGGTTGAGTTTCGTATGAGCGATCCTTCAAAACCATTGCCAATCAAGTTAAAAATTCTGGAAAGTATGGCACCTTGGCAAGAGGGTGATGACTACACATTCTGGCGTGTAAATGCTTTAGCCAATAACCTGACTAACTCGCGTTATTTTAACTACACTTTGGTCGATTCAATTAAACCTGACCCAATTGAAAAACCACTTGAATTACCGCCAGATTTGCAAGCATTGGTCGATCAGCAAAATGTCACTATTGATGAATCGAAATTGCTTTCTCCTGAGCAACAACAGCTTGCTAAAGCTCGACAGTTAGCT
The DNA here is from genome assembly GCF_044538495.1 of Acinetobacter sp. ABJ_C4_1. Taxonomy (NCBI): domain Bacteria; kingdom Pseudomonadati; phylum Pseudomonadota; class Gammaproteobacteria; order Moraxellales; family Moraxellaceae; genus Acinetobacter; species Acinetobacter sp. ABJ_C4_1. Next base: position 451,946 of record NZ_JBIUCQ010000001.1, read on the forward strand.
TCATCTAGTAAAGAAGTCACTCAAAATGTCGTGGACGAAAAACAATTTGCTGGAACTGAAAATCCACAATTAGCTGCGGCCCCCGCTGCTTTAAAAACTGCTGCAGTACAACACGCAGAACAAGAATCGGAACAAGACCGTTTACAAGCCCAAGCACGTGAAGAAAAACGAATTCCTGTGATTGTGACTTTAAATGCTGACAAATTAAATAGTCTGGAAACAGGTGTTGGTTATGGTACTGACACGGGAGCTCGTTTACGTAGTCAATATCGCCGCTCGATTGTCAATGAATATGGTCATTCATTTGACGCCAACTTTGAACTTTCACAAATTCGTCAGTCTATAGACGGCCGCTATAGTATTCCTTATAAGCACCCATTAAATGATTACTTTAACATTGTAGGTGGTTATGAGCGCGAGACTAGAGATAATATCGGTCCTGATGTGAGTTTATTAACTGAATCTGCCGTATTGGGTGGTGAGCGAGTTATTAAAAAGCCATTAGGAAATTGGCAACATACGATTGGCGTACGTTATCGTCTGGACCGTTTAACTCAAAAAGGGGATGTTGATATTTCTGAGTTACCAGATGCTTTTAAAGCTGCTGCATCAGAACAAGAAGCCTTGTTATTCGGTTATGAAACATCTAAAACTTCGAGTAATACACGTTTAAACCCAACTAAAGCATTTAAACAAAGCTATAAGATAGAACTGGGAAGTAGTAGTCTACTTTCCGATGCTAATATGGCGATTGCAACAGCGGGTTGGAGATTTATTTATTCTTTGGGTGAAAACGATAACCATCAGTTTGTGGGGCGATCTGATCTTAGTTATATTTTTACCGATGAATTTGATAAAGTTCCCTATAATTTAAGATTCTTTACTGGTGGTGATCAGACAATTCGTGGTTTCGATTATAAAAGTCTTTCACCAGAAGAAAATGGATATAAGATTGGTGGACAAGCTTTAGCTATAGGCTCTTTGGAATATAACTATCAATTCAAAGAGGGTTGGCGCGCAGCTGTTTTTTCTGATTTTGGTAATGCTTACGATAAGAATTTTAGTAATCCGAGTGCTTATAGTGTTGGTGTCGGTATTCGTTGGAAGTCACCAATTGGACCAATTCGTTTAGATGTGGCTTCAGGTATTTCTGATGATAATCATCCGATTCGTTTGCATTTCTTTATTGGTCCACAACTTTAAAAATAAAATTTTATTAGGTTTATTTTATGGCGGAAGTAGAACAGCAGCCCACTTCGGCACCTGACTCTCCTAAGAAGCGACGCATTTTGCGTAGCTTCTTGCTGACGATATTAATCATACTTTTATTACTTGTTGCTTCTATCATTATTATGATGTCGACTGACCGTGGAAGCCGTTTCTTATTAGATCGTGTTTTACAGGCGCAGCAAGTTATTAAATATGAATATGAAGGGGGTAATTTACTTAAAGGAATTATCCTTAAAAATATTATTGTTCAGTTAGCAGAAGTCGATGTTACTTTAGATAGAGCTGATGTTCGCTTAGGGTGGCGTTCTTTAATATTAGAAAAAGAAGTGCATTTGAGTAATGCAGATGTACGTAACTTAATCATTATTAATAAAGCTCCGCCATCAGATAAACCATTTGGATTTAAACCCATTAAATTGCCATTTGTGCTGCGGGTAGATCAGGCAGATGTCGATCATTTAGAAATTAAAAATTCAGGTTCTGTTGTAAATTTTCATGATGTTCATCTAAATGATGCGTTGTGGTCAGAGACAAAGCTGAAGTTTGAAAACTCAAGTATGGACATGGGGTATCTTTCTGTTCATAACGCAACAGGAAATATGGACTTTAGCGGTAAATATCCACTTAATGCGACTGCAGATTTAAGAATTCCTTCTTTAAAAAGTTTAAATATCCAAAATATTAAAGTGGCAGCCCGAGGAAGTTTAGACACCTTGCAAGCTGGTGTAGCAACTACAACACCAGATTTATTAACAGGTTGGGTCGTTCTACATCCTGTTCGTCATGAAGTACCTATGCAAGGTGCATTGTTATTTAAAAACTATCACTTGCCTTTACTGGCCGAACAAAAATTATTTGCTAAAAATGGTGTGATCAAGTTTCAGGGTGATGTGAAACAACTAAACTTAGCACTTGATACAGATTTAAAAGGTGAGAATTTACCTGAAGGCCAATACAACGCCTTAATGAATACCGATTTGGTTCACCAGCTGAATATTACTGACTTTAATGGTCAGGTCATGAAAGGTGTAATTAACCTTAAAGGGTTAGTGAACTGGAAAGATCATGTCACTTGGGATGTAAAAGGTCGTTTAGATCATGTTAATCCTAAAGATAAAGCGATTCCTCAAGTCGTTCAGGATTTCTTGCCACCAAGTTTGGATGCAGCCGTTTCTTCAACGGGTTCTTTAGAAAAAGGCACTGAAGTATTAGCGAATGTAGACTTTGACCGCTACGAGTCTTGGAAACTTAAATTAAACCAAGCTCCTGAAAAGAATAAAAAACCTCAGCCAATGTTTATGAATGTGGCTTGGTCAAAAATAGACCGTGCTATGCCATATATAGGTTGGTTAAGCAGTGATAGTGGTCAAGTTGATCTGACTTTGCGAGATGGTCAGCAAGATATTAAAGTCTCGACAAAAGTATATCAGCATGAACAGACTTTATTACCAGCAGGGCAATATCTGGCAACGTTGAATGTTAAAGATAATATTCTTAATGTTCCTAGTTTTAATTTTGTGGCTCAAAAAGGTAGCCTCTCAGGTCAGGCCAAAGTTTTCTTGCCTACTGAAAAACGTCAGCTGGCATGGAATGCCTTATTAAATGCAAAAGACTTTAATCCACAAAGTATTCATGCAGCTGCACCGGTTAACCTACTCAATGGGTCAATCAAAGCAAATGGCTTTGCGAAGCCAAATCAACAAATTATTCAACTTGAAAAAATTGATTTAAAAGGTCAATTGGCTCAAGCAAACCAAGAAAGTGTTGCGCTAGCTGGAAAAAGTACAGCAGCTTTATTATTTAATGATGTTAAAGCTGGTGGCGGTTTTAGAGGTTTTGCCGTTAATTATGATGGATCTTTAAAAGCACTTAATCAGGCTAATGGATTATTAAAGTTCTCTATTGCAGGTACTCCAGAATTTATTCGAATTAACCAGTTACAACATGATGGTGTTGCTGGAAAAATCTATGCGACTGGATCATTAAATTTAAAAGACCGTATTGCTTGGGATATCAATAGTTCGCTTGTGCGTTTTAAACCTCAATATTTTGTTTCTAGTGTAAAAGGCGAAATTTCAGGAAATGTAAAAACACAAGGTGTTTGGTCTGATAAGTTAAAGCGTATTGATATTCAACAATTGAATCTTGCAGGATTTTTGAATAACAAGCCAGTGAGAGGTAAAGGTAACTTATCTGTCCTTATGGATTCGAACCAAAAGGGCTTTTTACCTCAACAATTTGAAGCGAATAATCTATTTTTAGTGTATGCACAGAACCAGTTACAAGCGACTGGTAATGCGCAGAATTTAAAAATTAAGCTCAATGCACCTGCACTTTATGAGTTGTATCCTGGTTTAAGTGGCCGTGCGTATGGAGATTTGAGTGTCCAATCTCAACCACGTTTGAAGGCTACAGCTAATATTGCAGTTGATAACTTTGCCTATACTAATTTAGTGAGTATTAAAAAACTGCGTGTACAGGGTGAACTTCCAACTTCTGAAACAACACCAACTCAACTCACAGCAAAGCTAGACAATTTACGTAGTGGTAGCCGTCTAATCCAGTCTGCTGAGCTGAATTTGGCTGGAACACGAAAAGCGCACTTATTAAAAGTGCAGGCGAATAATAATGTTTCTAAGTTCTATGTGCAGTTAGCAGGCGGTTTAAACCAGAATAATGATTGGTTAGGTCAAATTCAAAAAGGTAGTTTTGATTCGCGTCGAATTCGTTTAGCACAAAATCAAAATGCACCTGTTGTTTTCTCATCAGCACGTTCTGAGCTATATGTGGGACAACATTGTTGGCAAAGTAGAAACAGTCAATTATGTCTTGACCAACCTGTACGTGTAAGTAAAGCACAGGGTAATATTTCATTTGTTACCCAAAATCTGGATTTAGGCGATTTTGCTGCGTTTATGCCAGAAGGTTTGGCAATGACGGGTCAACTCAATGGCTATGCAAAAGCTTCTTGGGTAAATGGTGGACATCCTAAACTTGATGCACGTTTAGTGACACGAAAAGGTGAGCTAGGTCTAGCAGCAGAAGACCCTCAAGACCCACCAACCACGTTAACTTATGATGAACTGAGCGTAATCGCGAAGAGTATTTCAGATGGCCTATTGTTACGTGTTGATGTAAAAACACCTGATATTGGTACTGGCTATGCAAATGTCATTATTAATCCATACCAACCCTCTATGCCAATGCGTGGTGAGGTGGCCTTTAACGATGTACAGTTAAAAGTTTTAAAACCATTCATTCAAGATGTGCGTTCAATGAGTGGTACCTTAGCCTTAGCAGGTAAAGTGAATGGTACATTAACCCAACCGCAATTTACGGGTGAAATGCGTTTGAAAAACGGGGCGATCAGTATGATTTCCCTGCCAGTGAACCTAACCAATGTACAAGTGTACTCGTCTATTCGTCAGGATATGGCAACAATTGATGGTGCATTTAACAGTGGACAAGGGGTAGGTTTACTTAAAGGTAGTTTCGACTGGAAAGATTCACCACGTCTACAGTTGAACTTAAAAGGTGATAACCTACTGGTACGCCAAGCACCTTTAATTACCGCAATTGCAAATCCGAATTTGTCACTCGATATGTATCCTTTCGATAAACGTTTAAGTTTGAAAGGATCGGTAGATGTCCCTCGTGCACGTATTTCAATGCCTGAAACAACGGCACCTGTCATTAATACATCTTCAGATGTTCGTATTGTCCGTCAAGGCCAAGATCCACTTGCAATTTTACGCGCAGCTAAACCTTGGGATATTCGTGCCGATATTTCGGTAAATATTGGTAATCAGGTTATCTTCCAAGGCTTTAACAGTAATATTCCTTTAGTAGGTCGTTTGAACTTAACTCAGCGTGGTTATGAAACTGCAATGCGCGCAATGGGTGCTATTGGTGTGAGCCAAAAAGTGAAAATTGAAGCTTATGGTCAAAGCTTAGATTTAAACCGTGCAATTGCCCGTTTCAATGGTCCATTGGCAAACCCGACTTTAGATATTGATGCGAATAAGAATGTTCAGGGCAGTATGGTGGGTGTTCGTGTCACAGGTACTGCATCATCACCAAACATTCAAGTTTATAACGATGCAGGCTTATCTGAACAAGAAGCATTAAATGCATTGGTAACAGGGCGTATTAATGAGGGTTCTAGCGGTTTAAGTAATTCAGAAGGTTTTAAATCTGATGTAAACAATACAATCGCTGCGGCTGGTATTAGTATGGGCTTAGGTGGTACTCGTGCTTTAACGAATCAAATTGGTCGTACTTTTGGTTTAAGTGGACTTGCACTAGATGCTCAAGGTACAGGGGATGATACTCAGGTAAGTTTAACTGGATATATTACCCCTGACTTATTCATTCGTTATGGTGTTGGTGTATTTACCCCAGTCAACAAGCTTACTTTGCGTTATCAAATGAACCGCCGTTTATATTTAGAAGCAAGTCAGTCTTTAGAAAGAGCAATCGACTTATTCTACAACTGGCGTTTCTAAATGTATGAATTAAGAGCTCACTTTCAGTGGGCTTTTATTTTATTAAATCTTTATAGGGTTTTTAAAAAGTTGGCTATTAATCATATAGATCATCAATTTTTGAGCAGGAGTCACGCTTTAAATAGGTTTTTTTATTAAAGAAAATTCACTTGAAAACTGCAGTTTTATAAATTAATTTTCAGAATCATTAAATGAAATTAGATTGATAATGCCTTGTTGATCATTGCAAATAAGGTGAGTTTTCCAAGGAAATGCCAGTGAAAAAAGATACTTGTGTTGAAATTAAAGAGAATAGGGATAACGAGCCAAATGTTAAATATCATGGGCTAATTCAAAAATTAACAACAACCTTATCAGTGATGTTTTTATCACTTGGTTGGGGTAACGCTGTGAATGCTGCAGATCGACAAATCGCTTTAGTGGGAACCTGGACATCAATTCCTAATGCACCACTTGTGCAAAAACCAAAACAGGCCAGTGAAGGTTTGTACCAGCTTCAAGTGAATACCGATGGGACTTTAACTCCTGTTAAAGTATTAAAAATGAAAAGTCCTTCATGGATTGTAAAATCGAAAGATGGCCGTTTTGCATATACAACAAATGAAGAAAACTCAGGGGAAGTCACTGCTTTATCAGTTCAAAACGGAAAGGTAGAGGTACTGAACACAGTGGATAGCCATGGTGGACATCCAACACATGCCTCAATTAGTTTAGATGGTAAGTTCCTGTTTGTATCGAACTATTCCGCATTCGATAAAGGTCGTGGTGGCGTAGCCGTTTTGCCAATTTTGCCAAATGGACATTTAGGTGAAATGGTACAAAATATTGTGTTCGCAGAAGGTTCTGGTCATGTCAAAGGTCGTCAGGAAAGTGGTCATGCACATTCGACAACTTTCAGCCCAGATGGTAAGTATTTATATGCGAGCGATCTTGGAAATGACAAAATCTATACCTTTCGTTATAACCCAAGTAAAACGCAACCACTTGAAGCGGATAGTAGCCGAGATGTGACGTTTATTCATGGGTCTGGTCCACGTCATATGGTCTTTTCACCAAATGGCAAGCATGCATACATTACCGCAGAAATGCGAAGTGAAATTGTGGCGTTTAATGTACAAGATGGACATTTGAAAAAAATTGCTGAGCTAAAGCTGGTACATGAAGATAAAACCCCCGAATTTAAAAGTGCGAGTGGAATTATCCTTAGTCCAGATGGCAAATATGTAATTGCTGCCAATCGTGGTGCAGACAACAAACTTTTGGTATTTAAAATTCAACAAAATGGCTTGCTAGATCAACCAGTCGTTTATAACGCTAATGGTATTGAACCACGAGCTTTCTCATTCGATGCGACTGGTAAATATCTGTATGTGACGAATGTATACAGTAATAATATTAGTTTGTTCCGCTTTGATGCAAAAAGCGGTAGCTTAAAACCTGCTGGCGATGCTGCAAAAATATCTACGCCTACTGATATTAAATTTTTTAATTAATCTGAATTGATAAATCAGTATTTCTAACACTTCCTATAAAAGACCGAGAATTTCTATCTCGGTTTTTTATGGCAGTTTTTGCAAAGTTTGTCAGATTCAGTATGATGTGGGCAGCTTAGTCTGTGTAGAGTAATGATGAAAAAAGTTTTATTTGTTTTGATGGGTATGTTGTTAGTCGGCTGTACAGAGAAAAAACCTTTAACACCTGAAGAACAATGGCATGGCTTTTGTACAAGTGTTGGAAATGCAGCTAGAAGTATTGTGTTTGATCGTCAGCAAGCAATTGAAAAGACTCAAGCGGTTGAACATGCAAATAAAATTGAAGATGAGATCACCAAAAAATTCATCTTGAATATTATTGAAAAAGTTTATGCTATTCCACAAGATGAACTAAAAACTAACCCAGAAGCCCTACAAGAAAAAATTAGAAAACAAATGGCAGGTGAGTGCTTAGTTACACCACACGACAAAATGCCAAACTACAAAAAGTTCTAAGTGTACAAGACATCGTCAACACTCCACTAAGGTGGAGTGTTCTTTCAAATCAAAATATCGCATGATAAGTCAGTCATTAAGATCATTATTTACACAGGGGTATTTAGTTACAAAATAATGGGCATCACGGAGAAACACCCCGCGCGCATTAACTTTTAGCTTGAACTCTAGTAAAATTTTGTAGTCCATATTACTTGTGAAGCTTTGTGAAAGCTGGAATTTACAAGTAATTTTTTAAAAAAAGAGGAATGAACACCGTGCTAGAAGCTTACCGCCAACACGTTGCTGAACGTGCCGCACTCGGAGTCCCACCGAAGCCACTTGATGATGCTCAAACTGCTCAACTTGTTGAGTTATTAAAAAACCCACCGGCAGGTGAAGAAGCATTCTTGGTTGATTTGCTTGAAAACCGTGTTCCTGCAGGTGTTGACCAAGCAGCTTACGTAAAAGCAGCTTTCTTGGCAGCGATTGCAAAAGGCGAAGCGACATCTCCGCTAGTTTCTAAAGAACGTGCAGTTTATTTACTAGGTACTATGCTTGGTGGCTATAACGTAGCACCTTTAGTTGAGCTTCTAGATGATGCTGAATTAGCGAGCTTAGCTGCTGAAGCATTGAAAAAAACTTTACTTGTATTTGATGCGTTCCATGACGTAGCTGATAAAGCTAAAGCTGGCAATGTTAATGCAAAAGCTGTTTTACAGTCTTGGGCTGATGCTGAATGGTTCACTAGCCGTAAAGACGTACCAGAAGAAATCAAAATCACTGTGTTCAAAGTAACAGGTGAAACAAACACTGATGACTTGTCTCCAGCTCAAGATGCGTGGAGCCGTCCAGACATCCCATTACACGCAAACGCAATGTTGAAAAACGAGCGTGACGGTATCAACCCTGAAAAACCAGGTGAAGTTGGTCCATTAAACCAAATTAAAGAACTTATTGCTAAAGGCAACCAAGTTGCTTATGTAGGTGACGTTGTTGGTACAGGTTCATCTCGTAAATCTGCAACAAACTCTGTGCTTTGGTTCTTTGGTGATGAAATTGCTCACATTCCAAACAAAAAAGACGGTGGTGTGTGCTTAGGCGGTAAAATTGCTCCGATCTTCTTTAACACAATGGAAGATGCTGGTGCATTACCAGTAGAGATCGATGTTTCTAACATGAACATGGGTGACGAAGTTACTCTTAAAATCGATCATGCTGCTGCAAAAGTTACTGCGTTCAAAAATGGCGAACAAATCGCTGAGTCTGAACTTAAAACTCCAGTACTTTTAGACGAAGTACGTGCTGGTGGTCGTATTAACTTGATCATTGGTCGTGGCTTAACTGCTAAAGCACGTGAAGCTTTAGGTCTAGCTCCATCTACATTGTTCCGTACTCCAGTACAACCAGCTGACACTGGCAAAGGTTTCACTTTAGCTCAGAAGATGGTTGGTCGTGCATGTGGTCTTGCAGAAGGTCAAGGTATCCGTCCAGGTACTTACTGTGAACCTAAGATGACTACAGTTGGTTCTCAAGATACAACTGGTCCTATGACTCGTGACGAGTTAAAAGACTTAGCTTGCTTGGGCTTCTCTGCTGATTTAGTAATGCAATCTTTCTGTCACACTGCTGCTTATCCAAAGCCAGTTGACGTACAAATGCAACATACACTTCCAGACTTCATCATGAATCGTGGTGGTGTATCTTTACGTCCAGGCGACGGTATTATCCATTCTTGGTTAAACCGTATGCTTCTTCCAGATACTGTAGGTACTGGTGGTGACTCGCATACTCGTTTCCCAATTGGTATTTCGTTCCCAGCAGGTTCTGGCCTTGTAGCTTTCGCTGCTGCAACTGGTGTAATGCCGCTTGATATGCCTGAATCAGTTCTTGTTAAGTTCAAAGGTAAAATGCAGCCTGGTATCACTTTACGTGACCTTGTACATGCGATTCCTTACTATGCAATCAAAGAAGGCGATCTTACTGTTGAGAAAAAAGGTAAGAAAAACATCTTCTCTGGTCGTATCTTAGAAATCGACTTAACAGAAATGGAAACTGACTTAACAGTTGAGCAAGCATTCGAACTTTCTGATGCTTCTGCTGAACGTTCAGCTGCTGGTTGTGCGATCACACTTTCTGAAGAGAAAGTTGCTGAGTACTTACGTTCTAACATCACAATGCTTAAGTGGATGATTTCACAAGGCTATGGTGATGCTCGTACTATGGCTCGCCGTGTTGAAAACATGGAAAAATGGTTAGCAAACCCAAGCTTACTTAAAGCTGATGCTGATGCTGAATACACTAAAGTTTATGAAATTGATTTGTCAGACATCAAAGAACCTATCCTTTGCTGCCCGAACGATCCAGATGATGCAAAACTTCTTTCTGACGTTCAAGGCGACAAAATTGATGAAGTATTTATCGGTTCTTGTATGACTAACATTGGTCACTTCCGTGCTGCTGGTCAGTTACTTGAAAAAGTACCAAGCGGTTCATTAACAACTCGTTTATGGTTGGCTCCACCAACACGTATGGACGAACATCAGTTAATGGAAGAAGGCTTCTATAACACTTATGGCCGTGCTGGTGCACGTACAGAAATGCCTGGTTGTTCATTATGTATGGGTAACCAAGCACGTGTTGCGCCGAACACAACTGTTGTATCGACTTCTACACGTAACTTCCCTAACCGTTTAGGTCAAGGTTCTAACGTTTACTTAGCATCTGCTGAGCTTGCATCTGTTGCTGCTGTACTTGGTAAATTACCAACTCCAGAAGAATACCAACAATATGCAGCTCAAATTGACAGTATGTCTGCTGACATCTACAAATATTTGAATTTCGACCAAATGGGCGAATATACAAATGCTGCTGATAAAGTAGATACTAAGAAAATTGTTGCTGCTCAATTGACTTAATTTGTCGATTTAGTACAAAAAAGGAGCTGATTATTCAGCTCCTTTTTTATTTAAAAGAGAATTAATACCTAGTTCTCAAATAAAATATTAAATAGATCATGTTTTGTTTATTTAAAATGTAAAAATAAATATAAGGCTAGATATTAAAGAAGATTTTGCTTTAAAATAATTGAACGAACTTAAAAATAATTAAAAAGAACATGGGTATTTTATATATGGAACTTAAAAATGCTAAAGACAATTGTTGAATTTAAATTTGATGATTACCATCTATATGATCAAAATTTATCAGCAGAAGACGGAAATACGTTAGTACAGAAAACTGAAGATATTGCACAGTATATTTATAGTATATTGAAAAATAGATATCACTTAAGTATTGAATTAACTGCTGAACGTTGGGGCTGGGAAATAGAAGTACCATTACCTGAGATCACCATGTATATCGGTATTAGTGTGTATGAAGAATACAGTAATGGCTTTGCAATATTCATTTCACCAAATACACCAATTTTGAGAAGATTTCTTTTTAGAAAGTTAGATATTACTCATCATATTATGCTGCTTCAAAATTATATTAATGTCATTTTGAAGTCACATGCAGGTATTTATGATGTGCAATGGTGGGAAGAAAATGAGTTTAGATATGTCGCTGCTCATTAAAATATAATTAGAAAATATGAAATATTATTTATGATTGTTTAGTTAATACAATTAATAAAATATTTTATTGGTCACTGTAGTGGTGAATTTACGTATGTGAGCTTAATATATGTTCAATATAATGTGGCTCAGAACCGTATGCGAATTTTAGCTTGGAAGACATTACGTAAGTTCTTCTATAACAACCTTCATGACCATGATTACGAAACAACAGTGAGTAGGTGTATTAACTACTTCTTGGTTTTCTTAATTATTGGGAATGTCATTGCGGTATTGCTAGAAACAGTAAACGATCTGTATTACAGCTATCGTATATGGTTTGACTACTTTGAAAATATTTCAATCACGATTTTTAGTGTTGAATACCTGTTACGCCTCTGGAGTGTAGTAGAGCGTGATCCTACACAAGCTGCATGGAAGCAGCGTTTAGCGTGGATGAAAAGCGGAGAGGCGCTGATTGACCTCATGGCAATTTTGCCGGCGTATTTAAATTTCTTCGTACGAATAGACCTTCGTATGCTCAGAATTTTACGATTACTTCGACTATTAAAATTAACTCGCTATTTTATCTCTTTGCAAATATTGCTATGTGTCATTAAAAGAGAAAAAGGTTCGTTTCAGGCAGTGATTTTTATTTTAATCATTATGATTATTATGACTGCTTCTGGTATTTATGTGGTTGAGAATAAAGCGCAACCAGAAGCTTTTAGCTCTATTCCTAAAGCAATGTGGTGGGCTGTCGTTACCTTAACCACAGTCGGATATGGTGATGTCACACCTGTGACCAGCTTAGGAAAACTACTAGGGGCTTTAATTACAATTTTAGGGGTAGGGATTGCTGCTTTGCCAGCTGGTATTCTAGCTTCTGGTTTAGCCAATGAACTTAACCAGCGTAATCAGCGCCTTGAACAAGAGTTCCGTGAGTTACTTCAAGTGCGTGGTATTGATATCTTGCATGATGAAGTTGAAATAGAACGTATTCGGCAAAAAGTAGGGCTACCAAAAGAACAAGCGCATAATTTGATTATCCAAATTATGCGAGAAAAGGTATTAGAAGAAAAAGAATCTGCGAGAGAGAAGAAATGCTATTGTCCGCACTGTGGCGAAAAATTAATAGACTAGTATTTCAGCAAAAAAGCCTGACGAGAATCAGGCTTTTTGAGTTGCTTTTTCTACAGCAAATGCAATGAGTAAGATAATAAGACCACCAAGGCTCAGTACGAAACCTACCCAAATCGGTGCAATCCAACCCATTTGATGACTCAGTACCCAACCACCTAAAAATGCTCCTAATGCATTTGCCATATTAAAGGCAGAGTGATTAAGTGAAGCTGCTAGCGTTTGCGCGTCGCCTGCAACGTCCATCAGGCGTGTCTGTAAAGCCCCACCTAAACCCATTACAGTTAGTCCGATTAAGAATAAAGAAGCAATCGCAGTATAGATATTACTCATTAGGAAACTTGCAACAACAAAGGCAATTGCTGAGCTAATGAGTACGCCGACAATGGTTTTATTGAGATTTTTATCTGCTAGCCAACCCGCGGCTAAACCTCCAATCACCATTCCGATTCCCCATAACGCTAGCGCAATAGGAACAATTTGGATATTAACTTTTGTGTATTCTGTGAGAATGGGTGAGACATAGCTATATACCGAGAACATACCTCCAAAGCCAATTGCACCAACTGCAAGAGTTAACCACATATTTATATTTTTAAGCCCAGCTAATTCTGTTTTTATGCTAGCAGTAGCTTGAACTGGGATATTGGGTACAAAGCAAGCTACGGCAATTAAAGTAAAAAATGCAATCGTTGCTGAAAATTCAAAACCTGCTCTCCAACCAAAATGTTGACCTAACCATGTGGCTAAAGGTACGCCAATAACAGTAGCAACGGTTAAGCCCATCATCATTTGTGCAACCGCTGAAGCTCTGCGTGATGGGCCTGCAAGTTCGGCAGCTACGAGGGCACCGACCCCAAAATATGCGCCATGAGGTAAACCTGCAATAAAACGAGAAACTAAAACGGTCTCTGGTGTGTGCGCTAAAGCGGTACAAGCATTAGCAATACCATAAAACAGCATTAAACCGAGTAATAACGTTTTTCTAGGAACTTTGGCACCTAAAATAGCAATAATAGGGGCACCAATAACCACACCTAATGCATAAGCACTAATAAAATGCCCAGCTTCAGGTACTGTAATGTTTAAGTTATGAGCAATTTCTTGAATAAGTCCCATTGCGACAAATTCTGTAGTTCCGATACAAAAACCGCCTACTGCGAGTGAAAAAATTGCTAAAAAGAGTGAATAATGCCGATGTGTGGATGAAGAAGATTGGGGTGACGCCATAATAAATTAAAAAAGAGACTCAAAAATGAAAGTATAAGAGAAAAGAGATCAAAATAATAAAAAACTAAAATATTGAGAGTATGTTTGCACATCTTAAGCAAAAGCATTTTATCTTCATTTTGAATAATTTATCGAAATTTTTTAATAAATTATATATGATGATTGAATAATACTTTAAGTATTACAACAAGTTGTATAAATATTTAAAAAATAGAGAATCTAAATCATGAGAAAATTAAGTATTGCCTGCCTTATGGGGTTGGTCATTTTATCTATGTCTGGTTGCTCAGTCTTTATGGCGGGTAATCAACCAAGTAAAAAAAATTTAAATGTTTTAAATCCGGGTAGTTCTCGCAATTATGTTATTGCTGAGTTTGGAGCACCTGTACTTTCTGAATATCGTGATGGTACAAGAGTCGAAATTTATACTTTCCAGCAAGGTTATCCAAAATGGGCGAAAGTCAGCCGTGCATTTGGCCATGGCATAGCCGATGTTGCCTCATTTGGGCTATGGGAAGTATTTGGAACACCAACTGAAACATATTTTAGTGGGAAAGAAACTTCTTACGAAGTAACGTATGGGCAAGATGACTTGGTGAAAAGCTTTAAGCTTATCGATTTTGAGCAAGCATTTCCCAAAGAAAAAGCACAATCATGAAATGAAAAGGGCCATGAGGCCTTTTTCTTTGTCTATGTTAAAGGTTTACTAGTTTCTATTTAGAGAAAATACTTAATTTTAAAATTATGAAAATTCACTTCTTATAAAAATAATTAAGTAAAGTTCATGTTGAGGTAAATTAATTAATATTGTGATAACATGAATGCTGTTCATTAATAGTGATTTATCTAAATTGACTCTATTTGCTACCAAACAACAGATGAGTTTAAAAATTAATAGATAAATCAATTTGTTCAGGCTTTTGCCCATGTTAGAAATTCGTCATCTTAAAACTTTGGTTGCTTTACGTGAACATGGTTCACTTGTTGCGGCTGCTAATGATCTGTGTTTAACACCGTCTGCTATTTCTCACCAATTAAAAGAATTAGATCATTGGTATGGTGTGGAAGTAGTGAATCGTCGAAGTAGACCTGTTAGCTTTTCGAATGTTGGACAGCGTTTACTCAAATTAGCTGATGATGTATTACCGCAAATTCAGATCACACAGAGTGACATTACGCGAATTGTTCATGGACAAACAGGCAGAATTATTTTTTCCTCAGAATGTCATAGTTGTTTTGACTGGTTAATGCCTTTATTAAATCAATATCGACAACAGTACCCAGATGTAGATTTAGATTTTGCTTCGGGCTTTGAAGCGAATCCACATGAGCTTTTACAAAATGGTGAGTTTGATTTACTTATTACAGCCGATCCTATTGCATTAAAAGGAATCGAGTATTTTCCAATTTTTGAATATGAGTCACGTTTGGTTTTATCAAATACTCATCGATTGGTTCGTGCTGAAAATATTACAGTTCAAGATCTTGCAGAAGAGGTTCTCATTACTTATCCAGTTGATAAGCACCGTTTAGATATTATGTCGAAGCTTTTTATACCTGCAAATATTCAACCAAAACAGATTCGAACAACAGATTTAACTCAAATGCTGATTCAACTTGTAGCAAGTGGCCGCGGTATTGCTGCTTTACCAGATTGGGTCGTGAATGAATATGAACAAAAAGGTTGGGTGACTAGCCGCCGTTTAGACTGTGTTTCTTCAGCTGGTTTAAGACGTACATTATATGCAGGCTACCGAACTGAAGAAAAAGAAAAGAGCTATTTTGAAGGATTTTTAAAGCAGCTAGAAAAGTTCTCGTTAAAACGAAACGCCTATTATTCTGGATAAAACAAATAATTTAGCCTAAGTGTAAATGTAAAAAGGTGCGATTAAGCACCTTTTTAATATCCATAATTTTATTTACCAATGAATAAAGACAGCAGGCCAGCAGCAATCAGAGGACCAACAGGTACACCACGGAGTAAGGCAACACCTGCAACTGTCCCAATAAGCAAGCCTGCAACTACATCAGGTTGGCTTGACATGAGTTTCACACCACGGCCACCTAGCCAAGCGACAAGTAGACCAATAGCAATAGCCAGCAAAGATTTAAAGCTTATAAAGGACTTTAAAATACTTTCTCCACTAAGCTTACCACTGGCAATGGGAGTCAGTACGCCAATGGTTAAAATGAGAATTCCTAGGTTGAGACCATGAGCTTGAATATAAGGAAAAAATTGATTTAACGGTGTGATTTTAATGACGATTAGGATGCCTGCGGCGATAGTTACAGCTGCATTTTGACTTAGTAAACCGCAGATAAGTAGAACTAATAAAACAACTAAATTAACATCGAATTGGGCAAGCATGAGAGGCGGCAAGAAAAGCAAATAATTTGAATTGTATAATAATTGAGAGGCAAAATGTGAGAGCTTTTCAAAAGCGATAAAGTATAAAGATGGCCTTTTTAATAAGAATTTTAATGTATATGCCTCAATGATAAGAAGTTTTATTTTTAGTTACGCTTGGACACAATGTTATATAAATTAACAACTTAAAAACCCTTCTTTTGAGAGAGTATGATATAAAAATAATCACTACTCATGATTGCGGAGTTAGTCGTATGGATATTATAGATATCAAAATTAAAGATCAGTTCGACAAAATTCATGATGCAAAAGCTCAATTAAAGAAAAATTTAGTTGAACATGAAAATGAGCCTTTAAAGCTAAGTCAGCGTATTGAACATATTATTGTGGATAATGAAGTGATCTTACCTACAACTGAATTATTATTTGAAAGTGAACAAAACGAAAATATTTATCGCGTCATTGAAGAATAATTCAAAATTAATAGACGTTAAGTACAAAGATGAACAAGCAAAAAGTAATAATACTCTGAAACTGCGTTAAAATAATGCTTTCGTTTTAAAGAGAAAGCTTTATGCTGCTGGAAAAAATTTTGCAATCACAAGGGTTTGGTTCACGTAAATATTGCCAGCAGTTAATAAAAAATGGATCAGTAAGTATTGATGGGGAGGTAGTGAGCGATCTTAAAAAACAGTTTTCCCCTGAAAATTTAGAGTTTTCTCTGTTTGGGAAAACCTATCAATATCGAGAAAAAGTTTATATTGCTCTAAATAAGCCGCAAGGTTTTGAATGTTCACACAATCCTCAGCATCATCAAAGTGTTTTTAGTCTACTCCCTGAAATCATGCTTCAACGTGGCGTGCAAGCCATTGGCCGTTTAGATCAAGATACAACAGGCTTACTCTTACTCACAGATGACGGTAAATATCTTCAAGCTTTAACTCATCCTCGTAAACATGTTCCAAAGGTTTATCATGTTACGACTATAGATCCAGTGACACCTGAGCAAATTAAAATGCTTACTCAAGGTGTTAATTTACACCAAGAAAAGGGTACATTTGCTGCGACAGATGTGGCGTTATTAGGAACTCATCAGTTAACAATGACCATTCATCAAGGTGTATATCATCAAGTCAAAAGAATGATTGCAGCTGTGGGCAATAGAGTCGAAAAATTACATCGACATCAAATCGGTCAATTGGTTTTACCTGAAATTGAGGACGGGGGTTGGGTGTATTTGTCGGAGCAAGAAAAACAACTCGCTCAAAATATTATTTAAGAAAACAGTGGAAAGTCTGAAATTCACTGTCTCGAATAAATCCCATTTTTTCATAGAGACGGTGAGATTCATGATTATTCGTTTGAGTCTCTAGGCTAATACGTAAAGCATTTTCTTGTTTTGCAAATAAAATCGCTGTATCGATGAGTTGTTTTGCTGAACCCTGACGACGGAACATAGGGGTAACATAGACATCATCTAAGATATAGTAAGTTGAGCAAGCAACTGAAGAAAAACCTAAATAAAGTAAAACGAAACCTGTGATTTTTTCATCCTTGATGTGGATAAAAAACACACTTTCTTTATTTTCAAACCGTTGTTTTAAAAAATGATGTGATTCATCAAGATTAGAAGATGCACCATAAAATTGACGGTATTCATCAAATAGAACAGCAAGTTGACTTAGATCTTCATAGGTCGCTCGTCTTACAATCATTAGGCGCTCCTTGTATTTATGTTTATATTTTTACAAAGAGAGCATAACTAAAAAATCAACCAACTGACGTTAAAAGTTGTTTAAAAATGCAACACCGTTAAGTTTTGTCACTTTCACCTAATAGAGCATTTAGCTCTTCAAATAAATCTTCATGGTCATCATCTTCATTTAAAGTTGAAGAGTTCTGATTTAAGGAAGATGCTTTCGCTTTTCTCAGTTTTAATAATTGTTCCATATTAATGTTCTGATTTTCGATAGCAAAAGGAATAGATTTAGTTAAGACGACTTGTTTAAAGAACAGTCGCACTGCTTGGGCAGGGGTAATCCCCAATTGTTTAAAAACAGCAAAAGCCTGTTTTTTCTCTTGGGAGTCAAGTCGAACCTGATAAACTTCTGTTTTTCGCATGAATAACAAAACCAAATGATTTTTAATTTTTAGGGATTTATTTTAAACCATCGCAATGTAATTTCAATGTCTTTCAGCATAAAAAATAATCTTTTTGTCATTACGGTGTGATTACAGTGTCAATTCAAGCTGAGAATTGAAAACCATTTCCTGTTTTGTCAGTGGATCTATGAAAGAAATTTGTTTAGCTAAAAGCTGTAGCGGCTGGGAAAAATCATCATCAGCTTTATGTTGAACTACTGGATAAAAAGGATCATTTTTAATCGGAATTCCCAAATAGCTTAAATGCACACGGAGTTGATGTTGTTTTCCTGTAGTGGGTGTTAAACAGTATTTAGCCCAAGATTGGTTATGCTCAAGCAACTCAATTTTTGTTTCTGTATTGGTTTTAGTATGGGAGATAACGCACATTGTATAAAAGGGGGTACCTTTATCTAAATATAGTTTTAAAGTCTGAGGAAATTTTAATTCAGCTTTATATTGAGCGATTGCGTGATAAATCTTATGAACTTGACGATCTGCAAATAACTGTTGGTAAACCCCGCGTGACTGTGGTCGTTTGCAAAATAAAACGACTCCCGCAGTTTCACGGTCTAATCGATGGATTGGGGTTAAAAACTCGTTACCCGTTTGTTTTTTTAATCTGACTAATAGCGTTTCTTGTACATATTGCCCAGTTGGACTAATGGTTAAAAAATGAGGTTTATCTACAACAAGCAAGTCATCATTTTCAAATAAAATTTGATGTTCAAACGGAACGTGGGCTTCATAAGCAAGAAAGCGATAATAAAAAATATGAGTGTTTGCTATATAAGGGCTGTCTAATGTTAATTTTTCGCCATTTGCTGCGTAAATAAGCCCATCTTGAAAACGTTGCTGCCACTCTACTGTTTTTATATGAGGAAAGTTTTCGCAAAGAAATTGATAGATGGTGTAAGCATTTGTTTGCGGTGGTAGATAGACTTGGCTTGCGCTTACGCCATCAATCATAGGTGGGAAAAATTCAATCAGACTAGACATAAAACTGTGTCAATATTTAATAAATGTGGTGTAAAAAAAGCCAACTTTAAGGACTTAAGTAGGCTTTAAAGCAGGGCAATGGTATCATATCGATTATTTTGAATCATGTTATGTGTGTTATGTCGTATTCAATGAAAATGGTCTTAAATCATGAAGAAGATACCCAGCGTTTAGCTCAGGCATTGGCGCAGCATGTTCAAGCTGGTGTGATTTATCTGATTGGCGATTTGGGTGCCGGTAAAACGACATTGACCCGTTATTTTTTGCAGGCTCTAGGGCATAAAGGTTCGGTTAAAAGTCCAACTTATACATTGGTTGAACCCTATAAAATCAATAATAAAGAAATTTTTCATTTTGACTTATACCGTCTTAATGATCCTTATGAACTTGAATTAATGGGAATCCGTGATTATCTAGATATTCAGGATGCTCTATTTTTATTTGAGTGGCCATCGAAAGGTGGAGATGAAATTCCTGAGGCAGATATCGTTATTGATATTCAAAAATCAGATGATGAACTCGATCGTTTCGTCACCTTAACTTTACCAACAGAGCATTTGTACCAGACTTTGCAGGAACAGCTTCATGACTGATGAAAAGCTAACACAACGTCGTATTCATACATTAGACGCCGCGTTAGCCAACCAGATTGCTGCCGGTGAGGTGATTGAACGCCCTTCATCGGTTGTAAAAGAATTATTAGAAAACTCAATTGATGCAGGTGCAACGGAACTCATTGTGCGGATTGCACAAGGTGGTTCAACACTAATCGAGATTATTGACAATGGACATGGGATTCATCCTGATGATTTGTCACTAGCGGTCATGCGTCATGCAACCAGTAAAATTAAAACAGCTGAAGATTTACACGCAATTGTGAGTTTGGGTTTCCGTGGTGAAGCATTGGCTTCTATTGCTGCAGTTTCACGTTTGACTTTAACCAGTAGCCAAGATGAAAGCGGAATTGGTCATCAGGTTGAAGTGAATGGTACGGCCTTTGACCATCAGCAAGTCCAGGCTGTTGCTGCTCAAAAGGGTACTCATATTCGAGTTCAGGATTTATTTTTCAATGTTCCTGCTCGCCGTAAATTTTTAAAAAAGCCAACCACTGAATTTGGTCATATTGAAGAAATCGTACGCCGTTTGGCTTTAACGCATTTTGATATACGTTTTGTACTTGAGCATAACGATAATATTCGAATTAATTTACCAATAGCAGATAGCGGTGAATTAAGATTTCAGCGTGTCCAGCAATTATTAGGTCAACAATTTGTTCAAAATGCTTACTGGATTGACGCCGAAAGCATTAGCATGCGGTTGTCAGGTTGGCTAGGGCATCCTTCAGATGCACGTGCTCAAGCAGACTTGCAATATGTGTATGTAAATGGCCGAATTGTTAAAGATAAAACGATTTCGCATGCTTTAAGAATGGCTTATGACGGAATTTTACATGGTCATCAGCATTCATCTTATTTACTTTTCCTAGAAGTTGATCCTGAAAATATTGATGTTAACGTTCACCCAACGAAACATGAGATTCGTTTCCTAAATCAACGCGAAGTACATGAGTTTGTAAGACATTACGCTAAAGAAACACTAGCACAATTTCAGACAGCGAGTGCTGATTTAGCCCAAGCTATGAAAGTGGACGATAATACTCAGGCTTCATTTGTACAACCTCAGCCTAAATATCAAGAACAATTCACATTGCATCGCACAGAGCAAGCTGTTGATACAACACTAGACAAACCTAGTAGTTATCAGCCCTCTACTGAACTTTTAACTGATTTTAATAACAGTCGTCCACAAGCTGTTCACTATGCAGAACAAACCCCAAAATATAATGGTTCTGCGCAGTTAAATAATGCATTAAAGACTTACTTGGCCCCATTACGTGATCAACCTGCTGCCAATTTTTCAGTTGATGAAAATATTGAGCCTGTCGCCAAAGTCGATGAATTTCCATTAGGTATCGCCATTGCTCAGCTTCATGGAATTTATATTCTGGCGCAAAATACTGAAGGTCTGATTATTGTTGATATGCATGCAGCGCATGAACGTATCTTGCTGCAACAAATGAAAAATGCTTGGGATAAACCTGAGTTTTGGACATCTCAACAGTTGCTTATACCTAAAGTGATCTCAATTAGCCGTATGCAAGCTGTACGGGTTGAAGACTTAAAACCTCAACTTGAGCGTTTAGGGTTGGAAATTGATTTGTATGGCGATGAGCAAGTCATTGTGCGTGGTGTACCAGCTATTTTGCAAAAAGCAGATTTTGAAAATCTTATTCCCGAGCTTCTAAATGATTTAGACCCAAATGATGAAGCTCAAGGTTTACTACAAAAGCGTGATGAGCTATTGGCTGGTATGGCATGTCATGGAGCAGTGCGAGCGCATAGACAACTCAGCCTTTCAGAGATGAATGCTTTATTGCGTCAAATGGAACAAACCGAATTTGCGAGCCAATGTAACCATGGTCGTCCAACTTGGCGTGCATTTCCATTATCTCAATTAGATAAATTATTTGCTCGAGGAGAGTAGTTTTACATGTCAAATCAATTGCCCGTCATCAATTTAATGGGACCAACTGCAAGCGGAAAAACCGCTTTGGCATGTGAACTTTACGAGCGTGGAAATTTTGAGTTAATTTCGGTTGATTCTGCACTTGTTTATAAAGATATGGATATAGGTACTGCTAAGCCAACTCGCGAAGAGCAGGAATTATATCCACATCATTTAATAGATATTATTACTCCACTTGAGGTCTATTCGGCTGCCCAGTTTGTTGAAGATGCTTGTGTTCTAATTGACGAGATGCATTCACGTGGCAAAACTCCTATTTTGGTAGGAGGAACCATGTTGTATTTCAAGGCGCTGTTAGAAGGCTTATCAAGCAACTTGCCAAGTGCGGATGCAAATGTCCGTGCAGCAATTGAAGAAAAAGCAGCAAATGAAGGATGGCAGGCTGTTTACGATGAACTGGTTGCTGTAGATCCAGCCGCTGGAGTGAAGTTTAAGGTTTCTGATAAACAACGAATTATTCGGGCGCTGGAAGTTTACCGTATTACCGGTGAACCTATTACCAAATTGCAGGCAGAACAACCAAAAAACGTACCATATCGATACATATTTCATAACTACGCTTTACTTCCAGATCGGTTAGAATTACATCAACGCATTGAGCAAAGATTAAGCAAAATGTGGGATATCGGTTTTTTGAGTGAAGTTGAATCTCTAATTGAAAAATACGATTTAGATGAAAATTTACCCTCTATGCGTTCTGTTGGTTATCGACAAGCTCTCGAATTTCTATTAAAAAGTGATATGAGTCTCAAAAAAAAGCAGGAAATGGAGGATAAAGCCTTATTTGCAACACGACAACTTGCCAAACGTCAATATACGTGGTTACGTTCTTTGCAAGAAATACACGATTTTAAAACTTACTTGACGATAAAGCAGGCGAAAGAAGACTTGCGAAACTCTTATGGATAAAGCAAAATTTGCACACTGTCTTTTTATAATTTTTAGTTGAAAAATAAAGATAGTTTTTTTGCGCTGATTTAAAAATTTTTTTTTGGAGTTAAAAATGTCTAAAGGTCAAACTTTACAAGATCCGTTCTTAAATTCTCTCCGTAAAGAACGTATCCCAGTTTCTATTTTCCTTGTTAACGGTATTAAATTACAAGGTCATATTGAATCTTTTGACCAATATGTTGTTTTATTAAAAAATACTGTAAGTCAAATGGTTTACAAACACGCTATTTCTACGGTTGTTCCAGCTCGTAACCCACGTCCAGCAGGTGCACAAGGTGCAGGTTTCCCAGCTCAGGGTGGTAGTCAAGGTGGCTTCGGTGGTCAAGGCGCTGGCTTTGGTGGTGCTCAAGGCGCTGGCTTCGGCGGTCAAGGCGGCTTCGGCGGTCAAGGTGGCTTCGGCGGTCAAGGCGGCTTCGGCGGTCAAGGTGGCTTCGGCGGTCAAGGTGGCTTCGGCGGTCAAGGTGGCTTCGGTGGTCAAGGCGGCTTTGGTGGTCATCAAGGCGGTTTCGACAACGATTCTAAATTTGAAGATGGTCAAGACGACGAAAATAATCGTTAATTGATTAGCTTAGAAAAACCAGTCAGTGATGACTGGTTTTTTTATGGCTTTAAAAATATAAAAAGTATATTAAAGCTATCTGTGGTTGATCTCTCTTTCTTATAATTTAGGTTAATAGGTTCTTTGCAAATGATATTAATATTTGCTGCAGCACTGTGCAGTGTTCTGGTTTCTGTACTACTAAAAAATTTAAAGAAAAAAGGATATCAACCCATGCAGATGATTGCATGGAATTATGCAAGTGCTAGCTTGTTATGTTATTGGTGGTTTAAGCCAGATATTCAGCATATTTCTATACAACACACGCCTTGGTGGCTCATTGTCGCTTTAGGAATCATTTTACCGAGTATTTTTTTGTGCCTTGCTAAATCATTAGAATATGCCGGTATTGTAAAAACAGAAATTGCGCAGCGACTATCCGTGGTGCTTTCTTTGTTAGCAGCTTATTTCTTTTTCCAAGAGCAGTTTAATTCTCTTAAATTATTAGGCATAGGTTTAGGAATTTTTGCTGTTCTTTTAATTGTATTTGGGCAATTCAAGGCATCTTCTGGGCATCAATCAAAAAAAGCAATTTTCGCATTGATGAGTGTCTGGTTTGGTTATGCAGCAGTAGATATCTTATTAAAATATACGAGTAGTTTAGGTTTGCAGTTTACATTGGCTTTGAATCTAATTTTTATAACGGCCTTTGTTTTATCAATTATTTATTTTTTAATTCAAAAAAAGCCAACATGGCATTTTAAAAATATATTGGCTGGATTAATGCTTGGCGTTTTGAATTTTTCAAATATAGCTCTGTATGTTAAAGCGCATATTTTACTTAAAGACTCTCCAGCAATTGTCTTTGCCAGCATGAATATTTTGGTCGTATTGCTTGGGATGGCTTGTGGTGTAGTTTTATATAAAGAAAAATTAAAACTGCCAACAATGTTAGGAACAATTTTAGGAATAAGTGGTCTAGTGTGTTTAGCATTTACCATGAAATAGGAGTTCAAGAGAAAGTTCTTTTGAACTCCACTAAGTTCTTATAAATGTGTAAAAATAACTTCATCCGGCAGGCGAGATTTTGGCAACTTGGCATTGAAATCATTTTCACTTCTGTAGCCAAGTGAAACAATGACTGAACTGCGTAAGCCTTTTTCTTTTAAGCCAAATTCTTCGTTTAAAATATCTTCGTCAAAGCCACCCATAGGTGTTGCATCTATTCCTTCTAGACCAGCTGCAAAAAGTAGTTGTCCTAAAGCAATAAAAGTTTGATTTTCCATCCAACCAAATAAGTTTTTTTGCTCATTACGATAGAACTCGACGTAGCCATGGCGAGTATCTTTTTGGCCGAGTTTTGCTTTTTCATCTTTGAATCGGCCACTTAAATCATCTTGTTCAAGTAACTGGTTTAAAAATTCAGGTGAAATATCTGTTCTTGTGCAAAATACGAGTGTGTGTGATGACTCAAGAACTTTTGGTGCATTATAGGCATATCGCCCTGTTAAAGCCTTAGCAATACGTTCTTTAGCCGCAGGATTATCAGCAACCAAGAAATGCCAAGGTTGAATATTCACTGAAGAAGGGGTAAAGCGTAAAATTTCTAATAACTTATTGAATTTTTCTTGAGGAATTTTTTTCTCAGGATCATACGCTTTTGTGGTGTAGCGACTTTTAACCGTACTTAATAAATCCATACTTTACTCCATATCAATCTTATTACCATGGAAGGGTTCTAATCTTTGGCATCATACGCGATTTTAGAGAAAAACATCTGCATTTTAATGTGATAAAGAAATATAATACTTATATAAATTTTTTAATAATTTATTGAAAATGTTTGATTTAATGCCAAAAGATGCAAAGAGTAAGCTGGGAGAAATTAGAATTGTTAAAGCCTTTCTAATTTTTGCATTTGTATTGTGTCTTTTAATTTTATACATCGAATATCAAAAGTATGCACATATAAACTGGAAATTTGTACTCCTTACCTGTCTATGTGTGATCTGGGATTTTGATTTAAATAAAAAAATTAAAGAATTGAAAGTTCAAATAAAAAGTGACTAATTTCTAGCTAATAATTCCAGACAATCAATTCGAGCTGTTGCGTATTTGAAGAGGGATTAATTTCTAAAATTTGTGCATGATCTTCTTTCCAGTCACCTAGTACAATCCGTTGTTTGTTCTGTACTTCATGAATAGCTGGACGGTGAGTATGGCCATGAATAAGTACGTCGACATCTTTTATGGCAGAGAGAACAGCCTGCTTATTGACATCCATAATCTCATAACTTTTGTGTTGTTTGTCTGAATGACTTCTTTTGCGGAAACCATTGACAAGTTTCGTACGGAAACTTAGAGGTGTTCGTCGTAAAAAAGCGACTAAAAGCGGGTTTCGAATAATTTTTCTAAATCTTTGGTAGGAAATATCATCTGTGCATAACGCATCGCCATGTTCTAGGCGATATTGGTGACCTGCGATATTAAGATCATAGATATCAGGAAGTAATACACCATTAAACTTATTGAGGAAAACCTGATTTAAAGCAAAGTCGCGGTTACCCACTTGGAAGTAAACTCGATTCCCTTTTTGATTAAACGCCTTTAAGGCTTCAACAATTTCGTCGAGCCAAGGGGCTGAATAATCGTCACCAACCCAAGCATTAAACCAGTCACCTAAAATATAAAGCTGTGTTTGTTTATGTTGATAATGTACCAACAAATCTAAAAACCCTCGAACGAGTCGAGGGTGTTCAGGTGACAAATGTAAATCTGAAATAAACAGATAGGTCACAGCTTTATCCTGAAATTATTCAGAAATAATTTTAGCAGATTCGATAACAACGTTTTCTAAAGGAACGTCAGCGTGATAACCACGGTTACCTGTACGTACGCCTTTGATTGCTTCTACAACGTCCATACCTTCAACAACTTTACCAAATACAGCATAACCCCAACCTTGAGCAGTTTTTGAAGTATGGTTCAAGAAAGAGTTGTTTTTTACATTGATGAAGAATTGTGCAGAAGCAGAGTGAGGCGCTTGAGTACGTGCCATAGCAATCGTACCAACATCGTTGCTTAAACCGTTGTCAGCTTCGTTTTCAATCGCATCGCGAGTTGCTTTTTCTTTGAAGTTTTCATCCATCCCGCCGCCTTGGATCATGAAACCATCAATGACACGGTGGAAAATAACGCCGTCATAAAAACCGTCACGTACGTATTCTAAAAAGTTTGCTACTGTTTTTGGTGCTTTTTCAGTATTTAGTTCAAGAACAATACGACCTTTATTGGTGTTTAATTCGACTTGAGGAAAACTCATTACATTAATCTCCTAAACATGGGCTTATGACCATGGGTTTTTTGGTTGAGAGAAGCATAAGCAAACTGTAAACTACAAGGCAAGTAAAAAACGTTAAAATCTTTGTGAAAAATGAAGATAGCGTTTATTTTTTCGAAATTTTACCTACAAAGAAGTGATTGATACACTATGAAGCCTAATGATGTTGTCTCGAACCTGCCAAACAACCCGACACCGAATACTCATGCCTCTGTCGATTCTGCGCAGCAAGAACAACAGGCTGGATTAGATTTTGTTCGCCAAGTCATTACTGATGATTTGGCTGCCGGACGTGCAAAACAAATCGTAACGCGTTTTCCGCCAGAACCAAATGGTTATTTACATATTGGTCACGTAAAAGCAATCTGTCTAAACTTTGGTGTTGCTGAAGAGTTTGATGGTCTCTGTAATTTACGTTTTGATGATACGAACCCAGATGCAGAAGAACAAGAATATGTTGATGGTATTGCTAATGACGTGAAATGGCTTGGTTTTAACTGGAATGGTGAGCCACGCTATGCTTCTGGTTATTTTGATCAATTATATGCATGGGCTGTTCAACTCATTGAGCAAGGCGATGCTTATGTTGATTTACAATCTCCAGAAGAAATCAAGTTAAACCGCGGTAGTTTTGTTGAACCAGGGAAAAACTCGCCATATCGCGATGCTTCTGTAGAAGAGAACCTTGCTCGCTTTGAACAAATGCGTAATGGCGAACTGAAAGAAGGTGAAGCAGTTCTACGTGCCAAAATTGATATGGCAAGCCCGAACGTGCATATGCGTGATCCAATTTTGTATCGTGTCTTGCATTCAGAGCATCACCAAACTGGTGATAAATGGAAAATCTACCCAATGTATGACTATGCTCATCCATTGTCTGATGCAATTGAAGGAATCACTCACTCACTTTGCACATTAGAATTCCAAGATCACCGTCCGTTTTATGACTGGATTGTTGAAAAGGTTAAATCTAAAGCTGTTCCACACCAATATGAATCTTCTCGTTTGAACGTAGACTACACTATTACCTCTAAACGTAAATTACGTAAGTTGGTTGAAGGTGGTTATGTAAATGGTTGGGATGACCCACGTATGCCAACTGTTGTTGGTATGCGCCGTCGTGGTTTTACACCGGAAGGCTTACGTGATTTCTGTAAACGTGTAGGTGTATCTAAAACTGACGGTATTGTGGATGTTGCAATGCTTGAGTTCTGTATTCGTCAATCTTTGGAGAATACTGCAGCACGTGGTATGGCGGTGTTGGATCCTTTAAAAGTAACCCTTACAAATTTACCAGAAGATTTAGATCTTACGCATGCTCGTCATCCAAATGTTGATATGGGTGAACGTGTTATTCCATTGACTAAAGAAATCTATATTGACCGTAAAGATTTTGAAGAAGTGCCACCAAAAGGCTTTAAACGTTTAATTCCTGATGGTGAAGTGCGTTTACGCCATGCCTATGTGATTAAATGTGATGAAGTCATTAAGGATGCTAATGGTGAAGTGATTGAGCTGAAATGTTCAATCGATCCTGAAACTTTAGGTAAAAATCCGGAAGGTCGTAAAGTAAAAGGCGTGATTCACTGGGTGTCTGCTACTAAAGGTATTCCTGCTGAAGTACGTATTTATGATCGTTTGTTTACTGAAGCTGCACCTGATGCAGATGATGATTTCTTGGCAAACTTAAATCCGGATTCTTTAAAAGTTGTTCAGGCTGTGATTGAACCTGCTTTAGCTCAAGCGAGTCCTGAAGACCGTTTCCAATTTGAACGTGAAGGTTATTTTGTTGCAGATCAACACGATCACACTCCTGAAAAACCAGTGTTTAACCGTGTTCTTGATTTAAAAGACAGCTTCAAACCTGAGAAAAAGTAAGAGATTGATTATCTCTTACTTTTTCGCAAGACGAACAACATGTTGTGAGTAGAGAGCAGAGATTGATTATCTCTTACTTTTTCGCAAGACGAACAACATGTTGTGAGTAGAGAGCAGAGATTGATTATCTCTTACTTTTTCGCAAGACGAACAACATGTTGTGAGTAGATAGTCGAGATTGATTATCTCTTACTTTTTCGCAAGACGAACAACATGTTGTAAGTAAACAGCAGATATCAAAAAAGCCCAACTGTAAGGTTGGGCTTTTTATTCGGAGGTCTTCTCATAATATTCTTTTTCTTTATGATTCCACTTCCTTGGCAAAAGAGCTTAGGTAGGATTAATCACATAAAAATAAAGAACTAATAGTATGAGAAGCATACTTGAAAGCATTAAATAAGTATTGACCGTATTAAAGCTTTTAATAAACTTCCAGATATCCATAGTAAATCAGCGTATATTTTATGTTACAAATTAATAATACACTGAAATTTTTCTGAAATGTTTCTAAAAATAAAATATAAAGCTTTTTTGTTTAAAAAATAATCAAACAATGCGAGGAGATAAAAAGCTATATTCGATGCAGATTAGAAACTGTTCATTTATGCACTATAACCAATTCTTTTCAAGAATTTTTGAATTACTTCAAATGCAGCTTGTTCAAGTGCAGGTGCATATTCGATATTTTGCTCGCGCAATTTAGGAATTGAAATTCCAGCATGGCGAAGTTCACATGTATGACCAACGAGCCATTTTTCAAAATTTTCTTGAGTCGTTTCAATGTGAAACTGTAAAGCAAGAATATTATTACCGACTTCAAAGGCTTGATTAGTATAAATATCTGAGCTAGCCAAAAGGGCAGCATTTTCAGGAAGATCGAAAGTATCGCCATGCCAATGTAAAACATGAACATTATTAAGCAAAGGAGATAATACCTGATTAGGGCGTAAACTTAAGCTGAGTGGACTCCAACCGATTTCTTTTTGATGACCAGCATATACTTTGGCACCCAGTGCATGAGCAATTAACTGTGCACCCAAACAAATACCAAGTGTAGGTTTATCCGCTGCTAAACGTTGTTTAAGTAAAGCAATTTCATCTTTTAAAAATGGATAATCTTCAGTTTCATAAACCCCGATTGGACCACCTAAAATAATAGTTAATCCATCATGTGCAAAAGCAGCTGTTAAATCATCAACACCCGCTTCAAAATAACGGACGCGAAAGCCAAGCTGATAAAAGACATCTTCTAATGAACCTAAGTCTTCGAAAGCAAGATGCTGAATGGCATAAATAGTTTTAGGGAAGGCGTTTGTTGTGTTCATACAAATGATTCATAGAAGATCAATAGGTGGAGTATAGCGATAAATATAAAGAAGAAAATATCCATATAAATCGTCAATACCTGAAAATTGATATTTTTCGTTAAGATAATATTGTTATGCATAATTATCTTCTATTTATGACCATAGCTATGCATAACGTGCCTGTTAAAATAAAAGTTTAGGTACCTTTGCACAGTCTATATTTGAGAGTTGATGCTCATCTTTTAAATTCACTCCTGAAAAGCCAAGTTGTTTTGATTTTTTCATGAGTGCCATTAACCGTTGTACGGCAACTGGAATACTTAAGCCTGCTGAACGGACATTAGAAATACAATTACGTTTGGCATCGAGACAATCTGAATATGCATTCCATGTGTAATAAATTCCCATACTGTCAGGAGAGCTTAAACCAGGGCGCTCACCGATGAGCATCACAAGCATGGATGCTTTAAAGATTTCTGCGACTTCATCATCTAAAGCAACTCGGCTACCTGTTGCCAGTGCAATGGGCGCAAGAGTCCAGTTTTCTTGCTGAATTTGTTCATTCAGTATTGTAATGAATGAGAAAGCATTCGCTTCAATCGCTCTTGCGGAGAGACCGTCACCGACCACAATACAAACATCATACTGTTGCGTGTTTTCTGCATACTTCTTAATTAAGGCTTCTTTTGATGAGTTTGAAAGCTGACGACCTAAATCTGGACGTTTAAGATAAATTTCTTTATTAGGTGCATTACTTTGTACATGAAGACTTTGCAGCTGCCGTTGTGCTAATTGCTCCGAGAGGTAGGAAACATCCATCTCTTGATAAACCGCATCTTTTGCTTGCGCATGAGACAACTGGAACTCAAGTAAGGCACGTGTTGGGATGCTACAACCAGCGCGTCCTAATGCAATGCGGGCATCAGTAAATTGTTTAAGTTTTTCCCACTGATCTTGATGGGTAGAGGATGGATATTGAATATCATGGTTCAGTTTCATGGTGTTCTCCCTAGTTCATGAGCAGACGAGAGAATTGGTCGGGCATGTGGTCTGCCCAACATATTTGGGAGTTTTGTTGTTTAAAAATACCTTGCTGTTCAAGCCATGCTGAAAACTCAGGAGCGGGTTTTAAACCGAGGAGTTGTCTTAAATAAAGGGCATCATGGAATGAAGTGGTTTGATAGTTGAGCATGACATCATCTGAACCCGGAATTCCCATAATAAAGTTAATGCCCGCGGCACCAAATAGAGTAAGGAGAACATCCATATCATTTTGGTCAGCATCTGCATGGTTGGTATAGCAAATATCGCAACCCATTGGTACACCAAGTAACTTACCGCAGAAATGATCTTCTAGACCTGCACGTATAATTTGTTTGCCGTTAAAAAGATATTCAGGACCAATAAAGCCAACGACTGTATTCACTAAAAGCGGATTGTATTTACGGGCCACTGCATAAGCACGCGTTTCTAATGTTTGCTGATCAACGCCGTGATGTGCATTGCTGGATAAGGCACTGCCTTGACCCGTTTCAAAGTACATAACATTTTGTCCAATGGTTCCACGCTTGAGTGCGAGTGTGGCTTCATATCCCTCTTGTAGTAAATCGAGTGAAATTCCAAATCCTTCGTTTGCCAGTTGGGTACCAGCGATTGATTGAAACATTAAATCAATCGGCACATTTTTTTCAGCAAGTTGAATGCCTGAGCTGATATGCGTAAGTACACAAGATTGCGTTGGAATTTGATATTCCTGAATGACATGATCAAGTAGTTTCAGTAGCTCCGACAAATTATGCAGGTTATCTGTTGCAGGGTTAATGCCAATCACAGCATCACCATTGCCATACATTAAACCATCTAAAATACTGGCAGAAATACCAAGCACATCATCGGTCGGGTGGTTCGGTTGTAAACGGGTAGAAAGATGACCTTTTAAGCCAATCGTATTGCGAAATTGGGTTATTACCTCACATTTGCTAGCGACATAAATCAAATCTTGATTGCGCATAATTTTGCTGACAGCAGCCACCATTTCTGGAGTTAAACCCGATGCTAATGCTTTTAAGCTTTGGGCAGTGGCTTCTTCTCCAAGTAACCAATTTCGAAAATCACCTACTGTAAAGTGGGAAATAGGGGCAAAGGCTGCTAGATCATGTTCATCAATAATTAAACGGGTAATCTCATCAGTTTCATAATCGACCACAACTTCATTTAAAAAGGTTTTAAGTGGTACATCGGCCAAAGTCATTTGTGCTGCAACATGTTCGGTTGCATCTCTGGCCGCTACACCTGCTAATTCATCGCCAGAACGTAACGGCGTTGCTTTTGCCATCAAGGTCTTCAAGTCAGCAAAGTGATACTGTTGATTGGCGACAATATTGCGATAACTCATAGTTGCATCCTTTTTTATAGTTCTTGTTCTGCGGCTTTAATATTTGCAAACTCTTCTTCTGGTGTACCTTTCACTAAATGATAACGGCTATAGAATAAAAAGTAAGCAATAAATACGACATAAATAGCGGCAGCAATAAACCAAACTTTCGGATTAACAACAAAGCCCGCAACGACAGCAGCGACTGCTAGAACTAAGGCAATACTTGAAGTAACGATTCCTCCAGGAGTTTTATAAGGACGAGGCATATCTGGTTTAGATAGGCGTAGTTTGATGTGGGATAAAAGAATCAACACATAGGAAATGGTGGCACCAAAAACCGCGATTAAAATCAGTGAATCGCCTTCTTTGGTCAGTGAAAGCAAGAACCCAATAATGCCCGGAATAATAATTGCGAGATAAGGGGCTTTATTTTTATTGGTTAACGAGAGTGAAGTAGGTAAGTAGCCAGCACGAGAGAGTGCAAAGATTTGACGCGAATAGGCATAGATAATTGAAAAAAAACTTGCGATTAAACCTGCTAAACCTACAAAGTTTACGAAAGTCGCAAGCCAAGTGTTGGTGCCATAAACTTTAACCAGAGCATCGACGAGGGGAGCGCCGGAGTTTTGCAAAGTACTTGCACCAGCTGCGCCCGCACCCAAGAATAAAATGAGCATGGCAAACGCCGTTAATATGAGCATTGCACCGATTAGACCGCGTGGGAGAGATTTAGCTGGATCTTTCGCTTCTTCGGCTGCTAATGGCACACCTTCAACTGCAAGGAAAAACCAGATCGCAAAGGGAACTGCGGCCCAGATGCCTAAATAGCCATGAGGTAGAAAATGACTTGCACCAGCTGCTGTGCCAACAGGAATATCTAACAGGTTTTGTGTATTAAAATGTGGAACCATTGCCACAATAAATACAATCAGAGCAACAGCTGCGACAAGGGTAATTGCGAACATAATTTTTAAGGCTTCGCCAGCACCTTTGAGATGTATGCCCATAAAAATAGCGTAGCAGGCGAGGTAAATCATCCAGCCATTAATGCCAAATAGAGATTCGCAATAACCACCAATAAATACGGCAATCGCCGCAGGGGCAATTGCGTATTCAATTAAAATGGCTGTTCCTGTTAAATAGCCACCAAAAGGGCCAAAGGCAGCACGTGCAAAACTATAACCGCCACCTGCTGTAGGCATCATGGTGGACATTTCCGACATAGAAAGACACAGACATAAGTACATAAGCGCAGCGAGTGCAGTGGCAATAAACATGCCACCCCAACCACCTTGAGCAATACCGAAGTTCCAGCCAGCAAAATCACCCGATATCACATAAGCTACGCCTAAACCAATCAGGAGTAACCAACCAACCGTGCCTTGTTTGAGTTGACGCTGAGCAAAATATTCTGCTGATGAGACTTCTGTACTTGAAGAAATGACGGAAGCTGTTTCTGGTTGATTCATACAATACTCCTGCGAGTGGATTTGTATGAATCAATGCAAAAGCAATGCCTAAATGAAGCACTTTAAGAGAGTAGATGGTTTTTTTATTCTAAATGATAAAAATGCAAGCTTATTGTCACCATACAAAGAAGCCAGCAATCTAAATTACTGGCTTCTTATATAATTAGTCATCTTACTTCTTTCTAGTGTTGATAGTTTGGTATCAACTTGGTGCGAAACTTAGAAGAAGCCCATTGGTTTAGTTGAATAACTCACCAACAAGTTTTTAGTTTGTTGATAATGATCTAGCATCATCTTGTGATTTTCACGGCCAATACCAGACTTTTTGTAGCCACCAAATGCAGCATGTGCAGGGTAGATGTTGTAGCAGTTTGTCCAAACACGACCAGCTTCAATAGCACGACCCGCACGGTAAGAAATGTGAGCTGAACGTGACCATACACCTGCACCTAAACCATACATGGTGTCATTGGCAATTTTAATTGCATCGTCAAAGTCTTTGAACGTTGTTACAGCAAGTACAGGTCCAAAAATTTCTTCTTGGAAAACTTGCATGCTGTTGTGACCTTTAAAAATAGTCGGATCAACATAGTAACCATCGCCTACTTCTTTACGGCCGCTACCACCAAGTAAGAGTTCTGCACCTTCTTCACGACCAGTGTTAATACAACGTAAGATTTTCTCTTGTTGTTGTAGAGATGCTTGAGCACCAATCATCGTTTCAGTATCAAGTGGATGACCAGTTTTAATACGTTTTACGCGTTCAACAGCCATCTCTAAGAACTTATCAGCAATGCTTTCTTGTACTAAAGCACGAGAAGGGCAAGTACATACTTCACCTTGGTTTAAGGCAAACATGGCGAAACCTTCAAGCGTTTTTTCTAAGAAGTCATCTTCTTTATCCATGATATCTTCAAAGAAAAGGTTCGGTGACTTACCGCCAAGTTCTAAGGTAACTGGAATAATATTTTCAGTCGCATATTGCATCACCATTTGTCCAGTTTGAGTTGAACCTGTGAACGCGATTTTTGCAATACGTGGGTTTGTCGCTAACGGGCGGCCGACTTCTGAACCGAAACCATTGACAATATTAAGGACACCCGGCGGTAAAATATCTTGGATCAGTTCAGCTACTAATAAAATACCCACCGGCGTTTGTTCAGCTGGCTTAATCACCACACAGTTACCAGCAGCTAAAGCAGGTGCCAGTTTCCATGCTGCCATTAAAATTGGGAAGTTCCATGGAATGATTTGACCAACTACACCGAGTGGTTCGTGGAAATGATACGCAATGGTATCTTCATCAATTTCAGAGATGCCACCTTCTTGAGCACGAATACATCCAGCGAAATAACGGAAATGGTCAATCGCAAGTGGAAGGTCAGCTGCTAAAGTTTCACGGACTGCTTTACCGTTATCCCAAGTTTCTGCAACAGCAAGCATTTCAAGATTTGCTTCTAAACGATCAGCAATTTTTAAAAGGATATTCGAGCGTACTGTTGGTGATGCTTTATTCCATGTTGTTTTCGCTTTGTGTGCTGCATCTAGAGCGAGCTCAATATCTTCGGCACTAGAGCGTGGAATACGTGTGAAAGCTTTTCCGTCAACAGGAGATACGTTGTCAAAATACGCACCCTTTACAGGTGCTACCCATTCACCGCCAATAAAATTTTCGTATTGTGATTTAAATTGAACTTTTGAGCCTGGTTGATTTGGATCGATATAGCGCATATAAATATTCCTTTGCTTTTTAGGACTAAAGACTAACAAGAACCCTGTCAGTAGGTACTTTCGTACTTTGTATAATTAGGATATAAAGAAGAAGGTTGGAGAAAGGTTGGAATAGAAATGTGGATATATAAGGAATTTACAAATGTTCACAAAAAAGGATTTATTGCAGCAACGGACGTTGATTGATCAACTGCGCACGCAAAATAGTCTCTCTCCTCAAAACGCTGCCAAACTCGGCCAAAGTATTGCAAGCTCGTGGGAACGATCAGCTTCTGCTGCGATTCCTAAAGAACGTTTTGCGGCTCCATTAGTCGAGAAAAAAACTGCTTCACAAAATGCCTTAGATATGGCTTTAAGCCAATGTGCCGATGACTTACGACATATTGCAGAACAGTCTTCAATGGTGATTGCTGTCGGTGATATCGGCAGTACGATTATCTGGACGGCACCAAGTGCTCAAATGCAAAGTGCTGCTGAACGTGTACATTTTGTACAAGGTGGGCAGTGGCGTGAAGAATTTGTAGGCACAAATGCCTTGGCTTTATCCTTAAAAACTCAACAATCAAGCTGTGTTTTTTCAAATGAACATTATATGGAATCGATTCATGATTGGGTGTGTTATGCCGCGCCGATTATCGATCCATACTCGAAACAAACTCTTGGTGTCGTTGATTTATCAACTACATGGAAGAATCATAATAGTTTAGGAATATTGGCAGCTGAACGTTGTGCATCAATTATTCAATCTGCTTTGCTAGAGCAGCAGCGCCAGCAATTACATATCCGTGCATTTTCAACGCCACAAGTTAAATTTAATGGCAAAAGTCTGTTATTAACGCCGCGTCAAATTGAAATTTTAACCATATTGGCGTTATGTCCACATGGTTTAACTTTAGAGCATCTTTATCAGGCGCTTTATGGCGAACGTAAAGTCAGTATGGGTACGCTTAAAGCTGAAATGTCTCAACTACGAGATATTTTGGGTGGTTTACTTGGTTCTCGTCCATATCGTTTGCTAGTGCATGTTGAAGCCGATTTTTTACAAGCTGAACAAGCGCTCGATGCAGGATATGCCGCATCTGCTTTGCAGCTTTACACAGGTGTATTTCTGGCAAAAACGGAAAGTCCATTTTTATGTGCATGGCGTGACTGCCTCGAATCACGCTTGAGCGATGCGATTTTTAAAACCCAAGAAACGGATTTATTACTTAAGCATTTAGCTCATTTCCCTGAAGCAATCGATGCGGTAGAACGTCTTATGGAGTTAGTACCGAGCGAACATCCCGCGCATCAATTGCTGATGAAATACCTTGACTCACCTAAGCTGAGTTAAGTGATTTTTTGATCCAGCCACTGAAACAATTGTTGATAGACTTGTTCTCGTACTGGCTGGGCCGAAAGGACTAAATCATGCAACCCGTTGTGAATAGAGACAACAGAGACATCGCCTTTGATTTTTTTACCAAATTTTTCAATGTCTTTAACATCTAAAATTACATCGCTTTGAGTCGCATCTGCTCCCCATTTTTTAGGGTTTTTAGTCTGATGAGAATGCATAATCAGCGCGGGAATATTGAGTTTAACCCCGCGATGTATTTCTTTTTGTGCCGTATGAATCGCATGTAAAAAGCTGAGTTGAACCGTAGGGGCAGAAGTCGGTTTCCAGTCCAGATTAAAGTCCCATTCGCCCTTGAGCTGTTTGTGAAGGCTCGCGGTGTACCACTTGTTTAATTGACTTGGGAATTTAACTTTTGGCAGATATTTTCCTACTCGACTGAGTACTGGAATACCAAATTTTTTCTCGACCAAGCTTAAATTAAAATCGTAAAACGGGCTGTTTGCCCAAAGTCCTTTAATCAGAGGGTGGTTTGGGTTATGGGCAGCATAAAGTGTTGCTGTCAAACCGCCAGTCGAATGTCCTGCAAGTAATACTTGGGTGTGCTGTTCTTTGCCAATAATCTCTAATGCTTGAGTAATTTCAGCATCGTATTCATTTAAATCAAGCACATTATAGAAAATTTGATGAGGCAGCTTTGAGCGGCCATATTTTCTTAAATCAAGTGCATAGAAGTCGTAACCATGAGCATTGAATTGCTCAGCCATTTCAGTTTGAAAGAAATAATCTAAAAAACCATGAATATATAGTACGGCTTTTTGAGTAGATTGAGCGGCTTTTTTACGGACTAAGGTAGCTACAACTTTCCCTTCATAATCATCAGGAAAACTAAGTGTGAGCTGTTCGTAGCCAGCACCTAAAATATCTGGGACATAAGTTTGATTAGCTGAAGATGTATTCATTTTTATCGAGCTATTGTAATTAAGACATGCTGAGTATCCTTCAATGAAATGGGCAAATTGTCAATCAGGTTTATAGATGGTTGGAGTATAGGTTCTAAAAAAAGGGAATACCGCTGGAGCTAAGTATTCCCCAAAAAAGTAAGTCAACGGTCGGAGGGATTTGACTTACTAGAGGGACATGCCATTACATCAGGATTAAAGAGCTGCTTTGAAAATCTCCACAACTTGAGCATGATTAGCTTTACGAGGGTTGGTCAGCATACATGCATCTTTCTGAGCATTATCTGCCATGACCGTAAGGTCTTCATTTTTCACACCTAGCTCTGTTAAACCAGATGGAATACCAATTGATGAAGACAGTTTACGAATGGCATCAATAGCAGCATATGCAGCTTCCATCACTGTTAACCCGTGAGTTCTTACACCCATTAATTCCGCGATTTTTGCGTAACGATCTGGGCAAGCAATTAAGTTAAATTCACATACGTGTGGTAATAAGATTGCATTACATACACCGTGAGGTAGGTTATAAAAACCACCCAACTGATGCGCCATGGCATGAACATAGCCTAATGACGCGTTGTTAAATGCCATACCAGCCAAGTATTGTGCGTAGCTCATTGCATCACGTGCTTCGATGTTTTCACCATTTGCGACAGCAGGTTGTAGCCATTGGCTAATCATGGTGATGGCTTTTTCTGCACACGCATCGGTAATTGGGTTTGCTGCCGTAGAAACATATGCTTCAACTGCATGGGTTAACGCATCCATACCCGTCGCAGCAGTTAAACCAGCCGGTTTTGCAATCATGAGTTTCGGGTCGTCAATGGCAATCAGTGGGGTACAACGCCAGTCAACAATTGCCATTTTTACGTGAGTGTCTGTATTGGTAATAATGCAGAAACGAGTCATTTCAGATGCAGTACCAGCAGTTGTATTCACAGCAATCAGTGGCGTCATTGGTACTTTACTTTTATCGATGCCTTCATAGTCACGAATATGACCACCGCCAGCAGTAACTAGGCCAATACCTTTCGCACAGTCGTGAGATGAACCACCACCTAAAGACACAATAAAGTCACAGCCATTGTCGTTATAGGCTTTCACGCCATTGTGAACATTAATATCGGTTGGGTTAGGTTCTGCACCTGGGAAAATATGGCTCGAAACGCCTGCTTCAGTTAAGTAGTTTGCGATAAGGTCTGCAACGCCAAATTTAAATAAGCCTTCATCGGTCACAATTAATGCTTTTTTTGCGCCGAGGTTTTGCGCCTTCGTACCAATTTCTTTGGCACATCCTGGTCCAAAGAGTGATACGCAAGGAATGTAAAAACCGTTTGTTTGATCTGCAATATTTTTAAAAGCCATGGAGTGATTCCTTCTTCCATAAATCCATTGTTTGTTATTACAGGTGAGCCTCACCATGGGCTTAGTATTGTGATGTGAAGATTATTTTCCTACCTACCAAAAACCTACCAAATATTACTTAGGATTTAATTATTGATTTTTAATGACTTTATATAAAATTTGGCACATTCATTTAATTTTTTCGGGAAAATCGTTAAGCTATGGGCTGTTGAAGATGTACATATGAGAT
The DNA here is from genome assembly GCF_044538495.1 of Acinetobacter sp. ABJ_C4_1. Taxonomy (NCBI): domain Bacteria; kingdom Pseudomonadati; phylum Pseudomonadota; class Gammaproteobacteria; order Moraxellales; family Moraxellaceae; genus Acinetobacter; species Acinetobacter sp. ABJ_C4_1. Next base: position 491,159 of record NZ_JBIUCQ010000001.1, read on the forward strand.
TATGAAACAGGAAACTGCGCTTAAACTGCTCAAAGCAGGTGAAAATGTTTTTTTAACCGGTTCGGCTGGTGCAGGGAAAACCTATACACTTAATCAGTACATCCAATACCTAAAAGCACGTAAAGTGCCTGTAGCTATTACGGCGTCTACAGGTATTGCGGCAACGCATATGAACGGCATGACCATTCATACGTGGGCGGGCATCGGTATTAAAGATCAGTTAACTGAAGATGACCTAAAACGTATGAAAGAGCGTAAATACCTCAAGGAACACCTTGAAAATGCGCAAGTTCTCGTTATTGATGAAATCTCAATGTTGCATGCGAAGCAGCTTAATCTGGTCAATCAGGTTTTAAAATATTTTAAAGAAAGTGATGAAGCTTTTGGCGGTATTCAAGTCATTGTGGCTGGAGATTTCTTCCAGTTACCCCCTGTAGGACGTAATGGTGAAGCCAATCGCGACAAATTCTGTTTTATGTCTGATGCATGGGTCGAAGCCAAATTTCGGGTATGTTATTTAACAGAACAACACCGTCAAGACGATGAAATTCTGAACCAAATTTTAAATGCCATTCGTGCGCAAAATATTCAATCAGATCATTTACACGCATTACGTCAATCGCGTTCGCATGATATTGGTGAGACCTTTACTCGTCTTTATACGCATAATATGGATGTCGACAATATCAATTATCAGCATTTAAATGAAATTGATAACGAAGGGCATCAATTCAATGCTGTTTTAGATGGTAATGAAAAACTACTAGAAACTTTAAAATCTTCAGTTCGTGCACCAGAAGAGCTAACTCTTAAAAAGCATGCCAAAGTTATGTTTGTCAAAAACAACTTTGATATGGGTTATATCAACGGAAGTCTAGGTGAAGTCATCGGCTTTGAAGAAGATGACGAAAATGGCTTATTGCCGAAAGTAAAACTAACCGATGGCACGACATTGTTGGTTGCGCCTGAGACGTGGTCAGTTGAAAATGAAGCCGGTAAAGTCATTGCAAGTTTTCAGCAAATTCCGCTTCGTTTGGCTTGGGCGATTACTATTCATAAAAGCCAAGGGATGACTTTAGAAGCCGCTGAAATTAACCTGATGAATACCTTTGAAAAAGGTCAGGGTTATGTTGCATTGTCGCGCTTAAAATCTTTAACTGGGTTAAAGCTATTAGGGATTAACGAGCAAGCTTTAGAGTTAGATAGTTTAGCTGTAAAAGCGGATCGTCGTTTCCAAGAACTTTCAAAAGAGGCCGAAGACAACTTTGCAGATGTAGATTTAACGGCTCAGCATAAAGCCTTTATTCGTCACTGTGGCGGCACCTTAAATGAAACCGAGATTTCTCGTAATGAGAAAAAACTCGCAAAAGGTGGCAAGCAAAATTACGCTACGGCAACGCTAGATGAAACACGTGCCTTGTTTGAAGAAGGCTACGAGATTGAAGACATCGCGCATGAACGTGGCTTGACACCAGCAACGATTATTAACCATTTAGCTCGACTTCATAAAGAACAAAAGCTGGATATTTCGGTTGCCCATCCGGGTGAAGAAGTAGTCGAAGAAGTCCGTAAAATTTATAAAAAATTGAAAAAACGTCAGAATCCAGATCATTTTTCTGATGATGGTTCGATCAAACTAAGACCAATTGTTGAAGCAACCAGTCCTCGAATGGGATATGATCAGGTTCGATTAGCTTTATTATTTATTGAATAAAGTCTGATTGGCTTAATTACTTATTACATAAATTGAGGTGGCTATGCCGCACGTAGTAGTGGATTATTCAGAAAATTTAACTGGATTGAACGCAAAACAATTACTTGAAGAAATTAATAGTACACTGATTGAGACAGAGTTATTTAGTCCAGAAGACATTAAAAGCCGTGCGCGTAAAGATGATGTTTTCCTTATTGGCTTAGGGGCTGATCAAGCTTATATTCATGCAAAGGTCTATATTTTGTCGGGAAGAACGGCTGAACAAAAACAGCTTATGGGTGAGCAGTTATTAGCGGCGCTTAGCAACAAAAAATATTTACAACAAGGGTTTAATAAAGAAATTCAATTGTGCGTTGAGCTTGTCGACATGCCAAGAGAAGATTATTTCAAGCAAGTTGTATAACTATAAAAAGCGCAATTTCGATCAAGAATAGCGATGAGCACTATGTAAAAGTAGTGCTATCGAATGAACAGACATAAATGTATGGCTGTATATACACAAAAGCTGCAACTGGTTTGCGACTATATTCAAAGACATTTAGATGAAGATTTAGATGTTGACATATTAAGCCAGATTGCAGCCTTATCTAAGTTTCATTTTCATCGTATTTTTGCCATTCATATTGGCCTAAATGTGATGAAGTTTATTCAACTTTCTCGTTTAAAACGGGCCTCTTTTCAATTGGCTTTTGAACCCGATCTCAAGATTATTGAGATTGCCTTGCAAGCAGGGTTTGATAGTCCCGAGGCATTTACTCGTGCATTTAAGCGTTCATTCGATCAAACTCCTCGGGCTTTTAGAGATAAACCAGACTGGGAATCTTGGCACCAGAGGTTTGTTTTTACACTTCCAAAAAGTGAGCTAAAAATGAATGTAAATATTGTTGAACGGCCTGCTGAAAAGATTGCGTATCTATCGCATTTAGGAAGTCCCGATAAAGTTTTGGAAACTGCTGCGCAGTTTATTGCTTGGCGTAAAGAAACTGGCTTATCGCCTGTAACTAAGTCTAGAACTTATGGTATTCCGTTTGCTGACCCCGATCAGACACCAGCAGACGAATTTCGGTTTGATATAGCAGGTTCAATTGAAAAGGATGTACCTGAAAATCATTACGGCGTACAGACAGGTGAAATTCCTGCTGGGCGTTATGCAACCGTAAGACATTTAGGTAGCCATGACCAGATTAAAGATAGTGTCTATTACATCTTTAGAAACTGGTTACCTGAGCAACCAGAAGAAGCAGGGGATTATCCGGTTTTCTTTCACTATCACAACTTTGTGCATGAAGTGAACGAGTGCGATCTTGTTACAGACATCTACTTACTTTTAAAATGAGGCTAGGATGATACAGGTATAACTTAGGTTATGCCTGTATGTTTAAAAGTTTGATATCTGCATACTGTTCAATCAGGTTGTCATCTAACATATGGATATAATCCATAAAGATGCTACTAAAGCTTCCCATAGTTTGTGCCTGATTTGCTGCAAGTTTACCCGCAATTGCAAAATGAACATGAGCTGAAAGAGCAGCAATGGTTGGTGTTGTCACAGCACTATATGCGGCAATTAATGCACCCAAAGCACAGCCAGTTGCGGTAATTTTAGGTTGTAAAGGACTTCCGCCGTTCACTTGAATCACAGCATCTATTTCATTAGACAATATATAATCTGATTCGCCCGAAATAGCGATACAGCTTGCATGTGTTAAGAGAGAAACAGCTTGCTGATAGGCTTGATCACTACTTAAAGTGCTATCTACACCTTTAGATTGAACTTGTTTGCCTGCAAGTGTACTGATTTCTGAAGCATTACCACGAATAACGCTTGGCTTGAACTGCAAAAGCTCGTCTGTCATTTGACTGCGCCAAGCTAAAATGGGTCCATAACCGACTGGATCAAGTACCCAAGGAACATTGCTAAGCTGTGCTGTTTTGGCAGAGATTTGCATGGCTCGCATTTGTTCTGAAGTAGGTGTCCCCAAATTAATGCTTAAAGCTGATGAGATCTTGGTAAAGCTTTCTGCTTCATAAGGATTATCAATCATGGCAGGTGAGGCACCGGAAGCCAGTAATACATTGGCTGTATAGTTGGCTGCAACACTATTGGTGATGCATTGTACAAGAGGCGCTTTTGCCTGCATGTTTTGCCAAGCTTCAATCACCTGTTCAATGAGGTTTGATGTTGAAGTCATCTGATTATCCTTATAAGCCAGAGATAACATTTAACGCGTAAAATAGTGATCTTGATGCTTACATCTTTCGCAAATCAAAGAAACATAATCTGCTGCATCATAATCAACACTTAAATCATTTGAACCACAATGCATACAGCGTTTAACTGAGTAAAAGTTTAACCGAGGTTCAATTTTTCGCCATGCTTTCCATACAGGTTGTACAAAAATTTGCTCGTCATAACCTAAAAAGCGGTTAAACAAAATGTGGCTCATTTTACTGTAAGGAATATTGTACGGACGTGGCAACATCGAAGTTTCCCACTTTTCAGCTAAAGCTCTTTCCCGATATTGTTCTAAAGTTTTCTTTAATAAATTAGTATTAATAAACTTTTCATTACGTGGCTGTAGAGCTTTTTGCTTATAAAGATATTCAAGCGCGGTTTGAATCAAATAATAAATTTGACCAATGGCCAATGAGTCCATTAAACGATAGCAAAAAGTTTGAAAGTTAGAACTCCCCGCAATTTGAATACCCCATGTTCGGCAGTAGAACTGCATAAACTGGATAATTTCTTGATAGAGCACCTGAAACAGTACATCTTTCACTTCATCGGCACTACGAAATGGAATACCAAGACTTAAGTTTTCATAAAACCAATGACGTAGTTGCTGGGCTACACTAAATAAGCTTGGGTCACTATAACCATCTAAACGAATGTTTAAATAAAAGCACTGTGGTTCGTCAGATTGATCCTGTGCATTTAAAATTCCATCTTTATGAAGCTGTTTAATGAGATGGTTTTGGAACATCCAGTTGGGTGTAATAGGTTGATATTTTATTTGATCCCAGTGAATGTATTCGTCATGCGCAACATCGTCACGTGCATAGTCATCAAGCAAGCTAAGCAGAAAAAGTTTATTTAAAAAACTCAGTTGTTCAAGACTGCGCTGAGGTTGGTCTTTTGACTTAAACTGGCGTTGTTCTTGTAGGCGGGTTTGCTGTAAAAGCTTTTTTCTTTGTTTAGTGCATTGGTCACAATGGCACGTCATTTTTGTGTCTTTAAATACACGGTGCTGGCAATGACTGCATTCATGAAATTGAATGTCTTGTTCAAATTGTTCGGCATCTACCCAATACATTGAAGCTTGGCAGAGTGGACAATGGCTACTTTCATCTAGCTGTTTCTGTAGAATTTGTAAGGCCATTTCGCTCCGAACACTTAAATCAATCATGATTGACCTATTATACACAGCCGCATTGCCGATAGCTGAGATTGTATTTTTGTTTGGTGCAAAAATAGAAAACCTAAAATCTTTATTTTGATTTTAGGTTTTCATAAGAGATTAAAAGTTAAGATTAAACAGGGCACGGCAAGCTCTCATCATGTTGCCCAAGTTTTTTAGCATTAATAAGCGCTTGTACTTTTTTGCTTGGTAATTTCACTTTACCTAATGCGTCATAAGTATTAACGATAGTGGTTACCTCCTGAGCAGTCATTGAAATACCTTCGGCAGTTAAAAACACGGCGATCACATGATGGTCGAGTCCTGCTGCGTCTAGATCATGAATAGCTTTAATATTTTCTAAGCGATGTAAATAAGTTTTTAATTCCATAGTGGCTACCTCTTGTTCTAATTGAAATACTTATACTGGTATATTAGTTAAGGCAAGAACCATGCCCAAAATGTAAGTAGCTCCTAAAAAATGTTAAAAGCGAAAGGAGTTTTATTTTTATTGTATAGATTGATTATATAAACAACGATTATCGTAATTTTGGTCTAATCTGTGCTAATAAAACCAAATTCTAATTTGAAATGTATAAATGAAGTCCCATTAATTTTATAAAGGTAAACAAACAACAGTATGTATGAATGTGTATGATCAAGTTCATAAAATTCGTACAACGGTTTCCGAAAAGTATATAAGGAATAAAGATGAATATTGCGGCACAGCCTCCAGTTCAGGCAGATCAAACAGTTTATTTAAAAGATTATCAAAAACCTTCGTTCTTGGTTGAATCCATTAATCTTGATATTCAAGTCTATGACGATAAAACAATTGTTGATTCAACTTTAGTCATGAAGCGTCAAACTGCTGGAGACTTGGTGCTGTTAGGTCGTGATCTTGAGTTGCAATCTATTCAGCTCAATGGTCAAGAGCTTACTCCTGCACAATATTTACTCGATAGTGAACAATTGGTGATCACTAACGCACCAGATGAAGTCATTTTACAGACTCAAGTGATTATTCATCCTGAAACCAACACTCAGCTTGAAGGTTTATATAAAGCAGGCGATTTGTTTGTTACGCAAAACGAGCCTGAAGGCTTCCGTAAAATTACCTTCTATCCAGACCGCCCAGACGTACTTTCAGTCTTTACGACTCGCGTAGAAGCAGACAAAAAATACCCAGTATTACTTGCCAATGGTAACTTGCTTGAAACAGGCGAAGCGGGTGAAAACCGCCACTTTGCAATCTGGCAAGACCCAACTAAAAAGCCAAGCTATTTGTTCGCTTGTGTTATTGGTGATTTAGCTGTACTTAAAGATCGTTACACGACCTCTGAAGGGCGTGATGTTGCATTAGAAATCTATGCAATTGAAAAAGACATTCCAAAATGTCATATCGCAATGGAAGCTTTAAAGCATTCAATGCGTTGGGATGAAGAACACTACAGCCGTGCGTATGACCTCGACAACTATATGATTGTTGCGGTAAGCCAGTTCAACATGGGGGCAATGGAAAATAAAGGTTTAAATATCTTTAACACTTCATGCGTGCTTGCTGATGAAGAATACACAACTGACGCTGCGATTATGCGTGTGCAGTCGGTGATTGCCCATGAGTATTTCCATAACTGGACAGGAAACCGTATTACTTGCCGTGACTGGTTCCAACTGTGTTTAAAAGAAGGCTTAACGGTATTCCGTGATCAGTCTTTCTCGGAAGATTTACAATCTGCTGCGGTTCAACGTATTGATGACGTTGCTGTACTTAAATCACACCAATTCCCTGAAGATGCAGGCCCATTGTCGCACCCACCACGTCCAGACCACTTTGTAGAAATTAATAACTTCTATACAGCTACAGTCTATGAAAAAGGTGCGGAAATTAACCGCATGATGTCGACCTTACTGGGTAAAGAAAAATACCGTAAGGGAACAGACGAATACTTCCGCCGTCATGACGGACAAGCCGTGACTGTAGAAGACTGGGTTGCTGCATTATCAGCAGGTTCGGGTGTCGATTTATCTGCATTTTTAACTTGGTATAACCAACCGGGTACACCAAAGCTTGAAGCAAAAGGTGAGTACGATGCAGCAGCACAAACTTACCGTTTGAGCTTTAAACAAAGCCTAAAAGCACATCCTAAATATCCAAATTTAAAAGCTGTTCCGATTCCTGTGGCTTTAGCGCTATTTAATGCTAAAACAGGCGAGCAATATACATTGCACAGTGACAGCTTATTCGTAAATGATGTTAAAGATGGCGTGTACTTGTTTGATCAAGACGAGGCAACCATTGAGTTTACAGGTGTGACTGAACAGCCAGTTGTTTCGTTACTCCGTAATTTCTCTGCGCCTGTAAATCTTGTATTTGACTATACCGATGCAGAATTAGCTTTCTTAATTCAACACGAAACAAATGGTTTTAACCAGTGGCAAGCAACTCAAACCTTGCTTGAACGTATTTTGTTAGAAGACCATTCTGCCGATGCGTACATTCAAGCTATTCAGAGCACTTTGCCTGAGTTGGTTGGCCGCGACCCACTTTTAGCATCTCGTTTGTTTGATGTACCAAGTGAAGGTTATTTGGGTAGTCGTATCGATCAGAACTATGCACCAGCCGATGTTCATGTAAAACGTGAGGCCTTGCTGAATCGATTAGCACAAGATTTAGGTTCTTTCTGGAAAGATACTTACCTTACCCTTGACCCAGACCAACAAAAAGAATTTTCTTTAGCGATGGGTGTACGTGCATTAAAGAACATTATGCTTATGATGATGGCTCGTCAGGGCGACCAAACTGCATTTGAATTAGCACATGTGCAATATCAAAACACAGGCAATATGTCTGAACGTTTAGGTGCCTTACGTGTATTGGTTTGGCAAAATGCACCTCAGGCTCAAGATGCCCTAGCTGATTTCTATGACCGCTTTAAAGATGAAGCATTGTCTTTAGACCAATGGTTTATGATTCAGGCAGCAAATCCAAATGCCACTGTTGAGACGATTGAATATCTTACTCAGCATCCTGATTATGACCTCACGACGCCAAACCGTATTCGCGCCGTAAGTGGGGGCTTGTCAAATAACCCTGAAAATACTTGGGGCTTTGGTGTAGCGCACTTTATTAATCTTGCACAATATCTTGATGAGAAGAACCCGATTTTAGGTTCACGCCTATTACAGGTATTGTCACGTTGGTACACACTTGCAGAGCCTCAGCGTACCCAAGTACAGCAAGCTTTACAGACATTGCAGCCTAAAGTGAAATCTAAAAACGTTTCTGAAACTTTAAATAGTATGTTAAGCGTTTAATTATTTAAATATACTTAATAAAGGTCTCTAAAGAGGCCTTTATTTTTACCATTATTTTATATTTCTTTAAATTATGTCGTTTATTAATTTATATTAAATGTATTTTTTAAATATATTAAAAAATAAATCAATTTAATTTTAAGTTGAAGCATTGCATAAAAATGCTATTTTTTGTGATTAATTGCCGAAAATTAAAAAATGACACATTTACTTAAATTTTTATCAATAAATTTTTTGATAGAATGGTTAAATTAATTTAAATCAAATGCTTATGATTTGTTAATGTTGATTTTTATATTTATGGAGTAACTTTAAGTAACTATATTTTATTAAATAGAAATAAAAATAATAACAAGTTTATGCATTTTAATTATTTTTATGTATGATATTTAAAATAGGATAAAAAATAAGCTTTAAAAGAGCAGTCAAATAAAAAATGATTGTAAGAATAAGGGTTAATTTTTTTATATCTATTAATTCGAAAATTTAATTTAAAAGGTTTTGGCCATGAAAAAGACTTTTTTTTATTTATCGGCAATAGCTGTAGGGTTATTTTCCCTGAACGCAGCAAATGCCGCTACAGCGACGGGGACATTAACTGTTAAGGCGACAGTAACAAATAGTTGTGTCCTGAATACCTCTGCAACAGGTACTACAACAAATGCGGTTTTGGACTTTGGTACTTTGAGTTCTCTCGCTAGTAATGTTGATGCGGATACCTCAACTACAGGTGGTACTTCAATTAAAGTTCTTTGTAACAATACTGTGCCATGGACTTTGTCGTTTGATGGGGGTCAAAATGTTTTATCAACCCAACGACGCATGATTGGCGGGGCAGCAAGTAATGAATATATTCCTTATAACCTGTATTCGGATACAGGACGTGCCACCGCGATTGGTATAGCAACAACCGCTTATAGTGGAACAGGTAGTGGTGCAGTACAAACAGTGAATGTATATGGTCGTCTTCCTGCTGGCTCAGCACTGCCGAGTGCGGGTAGTTATGTTGATACGGTAACAATAACGGTAACTTATTAAGTTGTATAAATTAGAAAAGCTGTTAGCCCTTTTGAAAGGGCTAATATATTAAAAAGATATATATTTGAGTAAAACATGAAAAAAAATATTTTTATTATTACGGGATTATTCTTATCTTTATCTAGCACTATTCACGCCGCTACAATCCGTCTTTCACCAGTAAGTATAGAAATTTTAAGTCATCAAAAAGCATCTTCAATTAGTTTATATAACCAGTCAAATGAAAGTGCTGATTTACAGGCACGTATATTTGAATGGACTCAAAATAATGGACAAGATCAATTAACACCTACAGATGAAATCACTATTAGCCCACCTTTTTTAAAGTTAAAGCCTAGCGAGTCTTATAATTTACGGGTAGTCAGAATTAACCCGGAGCCGATTTCTAGTGAAAAAACCTATCGTATTATTATTGACGAATTACCAAAACCAGTTGATAGCCGTAAAGCTTCTCAAGGTGTAAATGTATTACTTCGCTCATCATTGCCTGTATTTGTAGTCAATAAAGATGCGATTACTCAACTAAATTGGAAAATTGATACTCATCAAAAGGAAGCTTTTTTAAATATTAGAAATATTGGAAACCGACATGCACTTTTAAATGACTTAACACTTATAGATAACACCGAAAATAAAAGTTATCCGATTAAAGTGAATACCGTGAATGGCTACATTCTTGCAAACCAAGCACGAAGCTATTCAGTTAATAATTTTACATATCAGCCCAATCATAAATACAGCATTTCTCTGACAGTTAATGGTAAGAAAACCACACTTTAAGAGGCTTATATGAAATATATTATAGGTGTCTTATGTGTTGCGTATTTTCCAACGTATTCTTTTGCTGAACAGTTACTAGATCATACAAATACTGCAGTTCCTAGTGTTCCTAAGTCTATAGGAAGTAATAATAAATATATGCATGAAAAGACGAATGGACAGCAGCAAGAACATGATTTCACTCAGCTATTTTTAAATATTTCTATTAATTCAAATACTTCTGAAGATTTGTTTTCCGTAAAACAATCTAAAGATGGAAAGTTATATATTCGTTCTGGTGACTTAAAAACGCTAAGAGTGAAAATGGATGAACATATCCCTGATAGCCAATGGGTATGTCTTAACGAACTTAAAGGAATCCAGTTTAAGTACTTAGAAAATGAGCAGTCTCTGAACTTACAAGTTCCGTCAAACATGTTAATGGGTTACTTAGTTGATTTAACTGGGCAACAGACCACTAGCTCCAGTCTGCTAAAAATGAAACCCTTAAATGCTGCACTCCTGAATTACAGCCTGTATCACACCATAACCAATGATGAGAGTATTTTCTCTGGTTCGGCTGAAGGTATCTTTAATAGCGGCATCGGTAATTTTTCATCAGGCGTTTTATACAACGGTAGTAATGAAACGAGCTATAGCCATGAAAAATGGGTACGTCTGGAAAGTAAATGGCAATATGTAGACCCTGAAAAAGTTAGAATATATACCCTAGGTGACTTTATTTCTAATAGCTCTGACTGGGGCAGTAGTGTGCGTCTTGCCGGTTTGCAATGGTCGAGTGCTTATACCCAACGTGGTGATATTGTTACCTCGGCGCTGCCGCAGTTTTCTGGTTCGGCAGCGTTACCTTCAACACTAGACTTATACGTTAACCAGCAAAAGATTTATTCAGGCCTTGTTCCTTCAGGCCCATTTGATGTTAAACAGCTGCCGTTTATTTCTGGAAATGAAGTCACACTGGTGACTACCGATGCGACAGGTCAGCAAACTATTACTAAAAAACCTTACTATTTTTCATCGAAGATTCTGGCAAAAGGTATAAATGAGTTTTCAGTGGATGTTGGGGTTCCACGCTACAACTATGGGCTGTACTCAAACGATTATGATGATGCTACCTTTGCTTCGGGCGCGATTCGCTATGGCTACAGTAACTCACTCACTTTAAGTGGTGGTGCGGAGGCTTCAACAGATGGCCTGTCGAATCTAGGCACAGGTTTTGCCAAGAATGTTTTTGGTGTTGGAGTGATTAATGCCGACATTGCAGCAAGCCAGTATAAGGATGAGAACGGTTATTCTGCCTTACTTGGTTTAGAAGGGCGTATTAGCAAGAATATTTCGTTTAATACCAGTTACCGCAAAGTATTCGATAACTATTTTGACTTAGCCCGTGTGTCTCAAATTCGATATTTAAAAGAAAACCAGATTACTTCTGAGCCGCAAAATTATTTGAGCTACAGTGCACTGGCAGATGAGATTATTAGGGCAGGGATTAACTATAACTTTTATCCGGGCTATAGCATTTATGTCGGCTATAACCAGATCAAATACAGTGATAACTCCTATAAGTTGCTATCTGCTAACTTAAGTGGAAGTTTAAACAAGAATTGGGGCTTTTATAGTTCAGCTTATAAAGACTATGAAAACCATAAGGACTATGGCATTTACTTTGCCCTGCGCTATACACCATCTACCAGAGTGAATGCTATTTCTAGCGTATCTAGTGATAGTGGCAGATTGACTTATCGACAAGAAGTATTTGTTCTATCGGAACCACAAATTGATTCATTTGGATGGGGCGGATATGTTGAGCGGGATCAAGATGCACATACTAACAATGCATCGATCTATGGCTCTTATCGCGCCCGAGCTGCGTACCTGACAGGTCGCTATAACCGAATTGGAGACAATGACCAAGTTGCACTTTCAGCGACTGGATCATTAGTTGCAGCAGCAGGACGCGTCTTTGCGGCCAATGAAATAGGCGATGGTTATGCTGTTGTCACCAATGCCGGACCGCAAAGCCAGATTATCAATGGTGGGATAAATCTAGGAACAACTGATAAGTCCGGAAGGTTTCTTATTCCAAGCCTCATGCCTTATAGGGAGAACCATATTTATTTAGATCCATCTTATTTACCTTTAAATTGGAATGTTAAATCTACAGATCAAAAAACAGTAGTAGGTTACCGCCAAGGAACCTTAGTTGACTTTGGTGCACATCAGGTCGTTTCAGGCTTAGTAAAAGTCGTTGATAAAAACAACTCACCGTTAAAGCCGGGTTATAGCGTTCGAATTAATGGGCAACAAGATGCAATAGTGGGCTACGATGGTGAAGTATTCGTTCCCAACTTATTAAAACAAAACAAACTTGAAGTAGATCTTCTCGATCATGGTTCATGCCAAGTTGACTTCACTTATAACAGTAATCAGTACTCAACTAAGAAATTGGGACCTTATATATGTCATTAAATATTATGAATAAGGCTCAAATAGAGAGCTATAAAAAAATTTCCTTATCTTTAAAATACTTTATAGGCATTTGCTTACTTTATCTCGTTTATGCGTTTTTGAGTCCAACGCATGCTGCCTGTACGGTAGCTGGAACGACTAATAATACATTTACTTACACGGCAGCAAATATTAATAGTGATGCAACTGTAAACTTTTCAGGAACAATTACTTGCACGAATGGAGGACTAATACCTCAAATCTCTCCGTTTATGTGTATGAAGACAGTATTTACAGGAGCAACCACTACAAATAATAGCGTATCGTTACCGTATACAGTCACTGCAACTGTTGGTGGAGCCGGTTCTTCTACCACCAACCAAACCTCTAATGTTTGGTATGGTCCAGTGGTAACTGTCGCTTCAAATAATATTCTTAGTTACTCGGTAAATGTGAAAGTACCAGCGCGAACAGGATCATTAATTGCCTATCCTCAAGGAACCTATACCGCTACGGTTCAACTCTTTTGGGATATGGATCTTCTAGCGGTGTTATGTTTAGGTGATTTACTCAGCTGGGACTCTGGAAATGTAACGCTAACAGCGAACTTTGTGGTACCGACGCTTTGTCAATTAAACTCAACCTCAAATGTCGATTTTGGCAATATTAATGATATTGGTATTACTAAGCGTGACTACACGACTCAAGGTGCTGTAAATACGACATGTAACTCTGGAACGCCATATTCGATTTATTTAGGGGATGGCAATAACCGTATAAGCGGAGGGTTCAGGCGTATGGCCAATAGTAATAATGAGTTTATTCCCTATCAGTTATACAAAGATGCTGCTTATAGTTCGGTGTGGGATGCTACGGGTGGAGTGAATAGCGTTGGGGGAACGGGAGGAGTATCTGGCACTGGAACAGGTAATGCTCAAACCACTACAGTTTATGGAAAAATTCCGCAAGGTACTACGATTGCAAGTAGACCTGGTAGCTACTCTGATAGTGTTGTTGTTACAGTGACTTATTAATTGCTTCACGCACTATTTCTTTAAAAGAGATAGTGCTTTTTTAATTATGAGATTTAGTTCTTTTAATTATTAGGGAGTAATAAGTATGCCATTTATCGGATTTAGTTAAATTATTTATGTGTTTATATATACTAAACGTTCAAATATAAAAAGGATAATGACGTGAAAAAGATAATTTTAGCAACAATAATAGGTATGTCGGGTATGAGTAACTCTTTTGCTGAATGTACCTATAACTTTGATGCTAGTGTACAAGATTTAAAAACTTTAGAAGCATCATTGAATTCACCTACAGGGTTGCAACGTTATATAGAGCAAGTCTCTAATATAAATAATGCAAACCAATCAGGTTATGATCTTATACGCTATTACTCAGATAAAAACGTCGACATATATTTAACATCTAAAAAATATACCCAATTTAAAACTCAATATCATACAAAAACACCCGATAACGTTATTTTAGTAGATAAACCTATTGCTAGTTCAGATATCTTTGTACAGGAATTTATTTTTGATGTTAGCAACTTACAGGTCAATCTTGGGACTGCCTCTCAAATGTACGAGTATGGCTTTTTAATTACGGGTTCTTCACAGAACAAAATTGAGTTAGCCTTAAATATAGCTTTTACTAAAGGTAATAATTATTCTGGTGTTATGAATGGTGATTCGATTAATGTGCTTGGTGTGACTAATAAATCAGATGGTACTGGGTATCTAGCACCTTTAAGTGCTGCTAGAAATACTAATCCAGTAGAAGTTCCAGCTGATGGAAAAGTTAGAGTAGGTATTTATGTGAATCAAAATACTAAACAGGTGGGTTATATAGTTAATGGTACTAACTATGGTTATCTCAATATTACTATGGAAAATAAATTAAGCTATATGAGCTTCACAGGGGTAATTAATCAAAACCATTTTGCCAACTCTGCCTTAACTGGAAAAACGGTAGGACTTCAGTTGATTACAGATAAATCAAAAATGCAGTTTACTTACCCAACTGGGGCAAAAGATATTTGTGGTGTCGCTTTATAACAAAACATCACTCAAAGCTATGTATCTTAGTTTTTTAGAGTACATAGCTTTGCGAAAGACTATAAATTAAAAGATAACGTAAACACTCAAAGCTCTTTTTAATCATAATAAAAATCAAATAATTCTTAGTTTTAGAAACTTGACCGTCATTAAAAATGGTTTGACTTAAAAAGGTATTCTGTATATTTATTGATTGGTTCTAAAAAAGAACTAGTAAGTAAAACAGGCAATTAAAAATAAAGGTAAACCAATGTCGGATATTATTTTGCACCAGTGGGAAATTTCTCCGTTTTGTCAAAAAGTTGCAAGGGCTTTGAAATTTAAGGGTATCTCATTTGATACAGTAAATTATAACGGCATTCTTGGTGCCAAAGTTCCTTTGCTGAGTAAAGTAGGTAAGGTTCCTGTCATTGACCATAAAGGACAACGTATACAAGACAGTACTCGTATTGCTCGCTATTTAGACGAAGCCTATCCAGATACACCGCGACTTTATCCCGCAGATCCAAATCAAAAAGCACTTGCCGAACTATGGGAAGACTGGGCAGATGAGTCTCTTTATTTTTATGAAGTGTATTTAAGGGTAAATGATTCAGAAGCTTTAGAGGAAGCCATCCGTATTAGTAGCATTGGTCGCCCAGCGTATGAAAAGCCGATGGTGAAAGCTTTTATTCTAGCCGAATTAAAAACACAGCTTTTCTTTCAGGGCTTGGGCCGAATGAAAGCCGAGGATGTTGAAGCAGAGTTTATTAAACACTTAAACCGTATTGAGCAGGTCTTATCACAAAGTGAATGGTTGGTGGGAAATAACCAGACGATTGCAGACATTGCCGTGGTTGCTCAACTTGGTGAAGTCGTTCGTACAAGTAAAAAGTTTAGTAAAGAAATTTTGAATCGTCCGTTTATTGCTTTATGGTATAAAAAACAAACAGGGTGAAACGACTATGTCATTAGCAACACCGGATAAAACACGAGATTGTGCAGTTGTTATTGGTGTCGGGGCTTCACAGGGGATCGGAGCCGCCGTTTGTCATCGTTTTGCAAGGGAAGGATTAAAAGTTTACGTTGCTGGGCGAACTTTCCAGAAAATTGAAGCAGTCGCTGCCGAAATCCATGCAAAGGGTGGTGAAGCTGTTGCGTTTCGTTTAGATGCCGAAGATATACATCAAGTACAGGCCCTATTTGACACCGTTACTAGTCAAAACGAACGTATTACTGCTGTTATTCATAATGTTGGGGGAAATATTCCCTCAATTTTTTTACGCAGTCCGCTATCGTTTTTTAATGATATGTGGCAATCCACGTTTTTATCGGCTTATTTGGTTTCTCAAAGCTGCCTAAAAATTTTTAAAGAACAAAATCACGGTACGCTTATTTTTACGGGAGCGAGTGCCTCTTTACGTGGAAAACCCTTTTTTGCTGCTTTTACGATGGGCAAATCTGCCTTACGAGCTTATGCATTAAATCTAGCTCAAATTTATAAAACACAAGGCATTCATATTGCTCATGTCATTATTGATGGAATGGTGAATGGTGACAGAATTAATAAAGCTTTATTTGGTCTAGGTCGTTTAGCACGTCTGACACGGGGAACGGGCGGGCTTAATCTTGATGCAATAGCAGAAAACTATTGGATGCTTTACCTGCAAAGCCCTGAGCTCTGGACACATGAGTTAGATTTACGCCCATACCAAGAAAAATTTTGAGGGACTCTTATGCTAAAAACAATATTTCAGAAGTTTCAAAAAAAGCAGGGCTGTGTAGTGGTTGCTGGTCATGATATAGACCTACTGGGCCATGACTTTGTAATTTTAGATAAAAACCATCAAGCTCCATTACATGTATATCAAGTCGTACACGATTCTACTGTTCAGAACATACAAGTAAGTTACGTAAATGATGGCATGACGACTGTCCGTTTAGATCTGGTAAATCCCAAGCATTTAAAAAAACTACTGAACTATATAACAGCGCATGGTCATATCATTGAACTATGCGTATTTCAGCCAAATTTTTCATCTGCACCAAATATTGAAGCTTTATCTTTAGAAGAAATTGAGCACAGTTGGCAGACCACAGGTTTAAGTGCTGTGAGCGTGTCGCAGTTCGTACTTAAACCTATGTTAAAGCAGCAGCGGGGTACAGTTATTTTTCTTGGAGCGCCATCTCATCATTCTGCTCACCACGATGTATTAAGCCAAAGTATGTTTGCGAGTATTCGAGCGTTATCGCAGTCGTTGGCAAGAGAGTTTCAGCCCAAAGGTATACATGTCACGTATTGCATGGTGGAAAAATGGGATGGACAAAACCCGCACTTTATTTCATCTGTTAAACAAGTGTGTCAGCACATCTATCACCAATCTGATTCTGCATGGAGCCAAGAGCTCAGCGTATCGTGAGATTTTACTTTCGAGTGTTCTTAAAATAGAGTACTGCTTTGGAATGACAGCACAACAATAATTTCGATAGGTACTCAAATGTTAAATATTAAGAATGCTCAACAAACGGTTAAGGTAGCGACTACAGTAGCAGCTTTGATGTGTTTTTCTTCACTAGCACAAGCATATCAATATGATCAAACAGCGCGTTTAGTTAACGAGCGCTTATCTTATATGAAAGATGTCGCAGGCTATAAAGCAGAGCAGCATTTACCGATTGAAGACTTAACTCAAGAAAAGAAAGTACTTGACCAATCACTTTCTGAGGCCGAATCTTTTGGACTGAACAGTGAAACAGTAAAGCCGTTTATAGTGACACAAATGAATGTAGCGAAAGCTATTCAATACCGATATAGAGCGGACTGGTTGTCTAGCCCTGAAACCAATTGGAAGCCTCAGGACTTAAGCGAAGTGCGTTTAAAAATTAGTTCTTTAAATACGGAGCTTCTAAAAAATATTGCCTATGAACTCAAGAAAAATAATAACAAGGCGCCGCACGGTTGTAGCTATATGTGGCCAGTTCAGCACCCTCAACTTAAAGAAGCTGACAAAAAGGCTTTATGTGTAACATTGAATAAAATCAAATTAAAACAATGAAGCACCTAAAGCGGCTTATATAACTCAATTATTCAATCAACATTAAGTCGGCAGTGTTGGCAGATTTAAGTGGTCGTAGGGCAAAGGTTGAACGCGTATGCCGAATACCTTTAATCGAATAGAGCTTTTTACGTAAAAAGCGTTCGTAATGTTCGGCATCTTTTACGGCCACTTTCACCAAGTAATCATAGTCACCCGTAACTAAATGCGCCTCGACTACTTCGGGAATGTCTGCCAAAGCTTCACTAAAGTTTTCTAGCATTTCGTCGTCGTGACGTTCTAGCGTAATTTCAATAAAGAATAACTCGTGAATGCCAATCGCTTTTGGGTTTACGTTTACCGTATAACCTTCAATAATTTTTAGGCTTTCTAAACGCTTGAGTCGAGTCCAGCAGGGCGAAGATGAAAGCCCGACTTCTTCGGCGAGCTGCGCAACCGTTAAGCGCCCATTTCCACGAAGGGCAGATAATATTTTCCGATCTATGCGATCTAGTGTGTATTCTGTGCTGTTCAAAATATAAACCAAAGAAGATTCTTCTGTTAATTTTTAATATACGTGATTTTTATGCTGAGATCATTTAAAAAAACTGAAAATACAGTAAACATTTTGGGGTCGACAGCCATACACTATTTCTATGCATCGAACTCTACTGGATAGGAGTTGTGATGAAGCAAAGAGCACTGTTTCAGTAAGGGTGACTAAACAGTGCTCTTTGCGGATCTTATAAAGAACTGATATTAAGACAAAAACGTAAGTTTACTTATTGAACAATTAATAAAACAGCGAGAATGAAAAATATACAACCACTGATTTTATTTAATCTGGCAAAGTTATTTCCAGATAGCATTTTTTCTTTAAAGATTGAGGAAAAATTAGCATAGACCAGATGGATTAAGAATCCGATCAGGCAAAAGGTTAAAGATAATACTAAAAATTGATTTATTATTTTTTCTTTTATATCAATAAATTGTGGGAAAAGAGCAATAAAGAAAACAATAGTTTTAGGGTTTAGAAGAGACGCGAATAAACCTTGATAAAATAATTTGGACTTTCTAACCGTTTTTTCACTTGTTTCGGTATCTAATAAGTCTTGAGAAGGGGATATTTTTACAAAGTTCTTATAGCCTAGGTACATTAAATAGAATGCACCTATAAATTTTAAAACAGTAAAAATAGTGGGATTACTAGTAATAATTAAACCAACGCCACTAGCCGAAATGACTGCAATCACAAACATACCAATAATTAAGCCAATAATGCCAAATAATGCGGTACGGACACCGTAATTTATTGAATTTGTCACTGTAAATAAGACACCAGGCCCTGGGCTTGATAATGTAAGAAAGGCAATTGTTATGAAAACTAGTAAACCACTCACTTAATATATCCTTTTAAAAATGAATTATTTATATTTAAAAAGCCTTCTGGTGTTCCTCAGAAGGCTTTTAATTTTATGCGCTTGCCAATTCTTTAACTGAATCTAAAGTACTTTTATCTCTTACCTCAAAGGCAACAAGACCTTTCCAATTATTTCGATTAATAGTCTCGATAAAATCAGAATAATTTACAGTACCGCGGCCAATACTAAAGTGTTGATCTTGCTCACCATTGTTATTGCTAAAAGAAATACCCTTAATTTTTTGGTGGTATTTTTCTACAACAGCAATAGGGTCACCTTCACCCACATTTGCATGGCCTGCATCTAAAAAGAAATAGACATTTTTATGATCAATTTTGTTGAAAACATAATCGTACTCTTCCATATGGGTAAAGACATAATGGAACGGACGATAGTGTTTATAGTTTGATAAATTCTCTAAATAAATATCAACTGATTTTTCAGCCGCATATTCAGCCAGTTCTTTAATAGACAGAATATAGTTATCGAGAGCTTTTTGTTTCGCGAGGACAATTTTTTTAGGTTCAACAATACCGCCGCCATGAATCACTAAAGGGGCACCAATCTTTGCGGCAATATCAATCTCTTTTTTAACATATGCCACAGCAGCTTCACGTAAATAATCTACATCGCTACCTAATGGGGCTTTAAAGTTACCGTGGAAAATAGGTTGAACATTATATTTTTTTATTAAGTTATTTAGATTTTCAATCCGTTCAGAAGACCAATCTGGAACCATTTCTCCATGTAGACTTCCATCTACATACCAGTGAGTACAACCATCATTATATGCCTTAACAATCCCTTCTTCGGCTGGTAAATACTGCTGATGTGCAATTCCAGATGCAAAGTTAAGATAATTATTCATTAAAGGCGAAGTCATTGTTATGTTCCTGATTTATTAAAGATATTCTGGGTGTAATTATTTATTCACTGTCTACCCAGCCGCCATCTTATTTTTATTCTGCTATAAAAACATCAGACTAAAGTCGAATTTTTATAAGGCATATAAATCTCTATATGGACAGAGCCGTATATTGCACAAATGATCAAAATATTAGGATTTTTCCATTTTTATTATTCTTTAGTCATACTAAATTATATTAAAAATATTGTATATTTTAATATAATTTGTCATTAATTATCATATTTGGATTTTAAAATAATCCCTTATAAGTGGCATTAGATTACAAAAATTATTTGTATAATTAATGAACTAATAGAATTTCTAGTTATCTGTTAGTTTAAATTGTATTCGTAAAACCAAATATTATATTATCTACCAAAGTTGAATTATTAAACTATAGTTTAAAATTTGGCCATAAATTAATATGAGTTTTTATTTTTTAGGGGTGAATATGAGAATTATTTTCTTATCTATATTAGTTTTATTACAGATAATATTTTTAACTCAGGCCGAGGCACGGGGAGGTCGTGGCGGAGGAAGATCATTTAGCAGCCATAGTTACTCATCTAGTAGCCATCATTACTCTTCAAAAAGTAAATTATCCCACGGACGAAGTAGCTATGGGAGTTCTAGTAGCTCTTCTAGTAATAGTTCTTCCGAGTGTCCTTGTAGTGGATCAAATAATTGTGTTGGGCCTCGTGGAGGGACTTACTGTATTACACCAAGTGGTAATAAAAAGTATCGATAATCAGTAAAATTGCCGAAATGATAAAAAAGCTCTTGTTACTTAAAGAGCTTTTTTATATTCAAAGGTTTGTTTCTTTAGTCTAGAACATGGAAAATTCAAAGTTGCTATCAATCCGCTTTATTGAAAATAATAAGAGCACATTCTTTACTAATGTTTAAAGATGGGCATAAAACAAATCAAATATCATCTATTTGATAAAGGCCAATCCCATTTATTAAACTTAATTCCATAATTTTAATAAGGTGATGAAATATTCAAAAGATAAGAGGATTTATCTAACTTTCTTATTATTAATAGACACTTATAAACAATTATTATTTAATACACCCGCAACATTGCCACTTATACTTTTAATAATTTTATCGGGGAAATAATGCGTAATTTTTTAGTAACAGCTTTCACTTTATTGGTAGGTTCATCAGTTTATGCTGCTCAAGAGCCTAAAACTTATCTACAGCGAACAACTTGCGAGAGAACAGTACAACTACATGGTTTTTTAAGCCGTGCTCAACTTGATTGTAATTATCACTATACTTCACAAGAATTAGTTCATGAATCTGACAAATGTACCAAACATGAACTAGGTGAAAAGTATGGTAGAGAAGTTATGAGATTAGGTATGGACCAATTTGAAGCACGCAAACGTGAAGATATGAAAGGCCAATTATGTAGCACGGTTTTAAAAGAGTTTCCAAACTATATTAAAAAATAAAATGGAATCTTAAAAAGCCTCTGTAGGCCAGCCGATAAAATGGATTTTATTATTCATTTTATCGGTGTATCACTTCATATAACTATCAGTTAAATCAGAAAATAATTATTAAGAATTCATCCAATATTACATTGACACTTAAAATCTCTCTTATTATTCTCTGCGATAGAATGGAGGTGGGACGCTTCGTGCGTGCCAGTTCTAGATGATTGGTCTGTCAACCTGCCTCTGTTCTGTCATCATGATTTATAAAATTGAATTTTGATATTTAATTAACTCATTTAATGCAAACTTAACAGTTTGTATAGGAATAGTTTCCACATAACCTTCACCAGCTTTTATGAGTGAATGAGATCCATAGAATGGATGATTCGGTACTTTAAAAAAGAAGAATACTTCATGGAAGTTCCTTACAGTACTATTTTGAAAATCATAGATATTATTTTCTAATTCTAAATACTCTAAATTTATTAACTTTTTAATTAACTCAATGTTTTCATTGACAGTATCTACTTGGAGATAGTCTATTTCTCGTTGGTTAGTATATAGCAGTAAGTTTAAGTCATTAATTAAAACTGGAAGATTTATAGGGGTCTCATAATTGCTAAAAGAAGTACCATTAATATTAACAACTAATAAAAAGAGATCATTCTTCGGTTCATATTTTTCTATTGAAAAGAAAAATTCTTTTTTACCTAACTCTTTCATTTATCTCTTACTCTTTCTTCATATTTAAAAAAACTAGATAAAACCTTCACTCCATTTTTTGTCTAATTCTTTTAAATCATTATATGCTTTTTCAAATTCGCTCAATGAAAAACTTAACCGCGGAGCAGAAGGTGAGGTTTCCCAAACTACAGATGTCACAACATCATGAATATGGTTAAATGCGTAACCAAAACGAGCCCATACGACTTGATCTGTTGAAACAACTTGTTCAACCATAATTACGCTGCATGCTAGATCTAAATCATCAGAGCAAATTAATATTGGAACCACTGTTGAAATAGCTCCATTTTTATGAACTTCAGGTTTAAGAAGTTTCCATGCATTACTTAATACCAACTCACTATCATAATCATATAACCAACCTTGAGCTGGAACTAAAGTTTCTGTACGATCAATAATTTGGGTATTCTGGTGCACCCATATATTTAATGGAATATTATCAATTGCAAGAATAGGAAATGGTTTAAAATTACCATTTGCATCTTTTATACATCCTTCAATCAGATGTTCACGTAAAAGAGTAGCTGAGATCGTATTCATATTTATAAGTTAATGTGCGTTAAGCAAATATAATATATTCTATTCAATAGATTAATGAATCTAATCTAATGAAAAACAAAAAATTATTTATCCATTTTCTAGCCAATATCACATTGACACTCCAAATCTCTACGATTATTCTTTGCCTGCTGGCCTACATTGCCAGTCGGTTTTAGCAGACCGAGAGCGTATAGCGCATCAAAAAAGCAATTTTTTGGTGGCGAACTCGTTCGTCCCTCCTTCGTAGCGGTAGGACGGAAGGGGGACGCCTTGTGCGTGCTGGTTCTATATGCCCAGTCTGCTAACCCTCTTTCGTTCTGCCACCATAATCATTTAGCAGTGATTGGCAGAAATTTTATGCATATAGGATTTCATTCATGCCTACTTTTTCTAAATTGGCCTACGCCAAAATCTCTCTGCCCATACCATTTAAACAGTCTATAAAACGGGTTAATCGACTCTAGGTTTTTTGCACCTTAAGAATCGTTACGACTCAAAAATCATAGCAACAATAAACCTGAGATAGGCGAGCACACCTTTATTGTGCTGCTTTTGCATGCCTGTTTTTAGCGCTCAATTTAAGAGTGACGGCATGTCTATCTCTTTTATATACAACAAAAAATTATTTTAAATGGTACAACTATGCCACCTTTAGTACTTTCTACACGTGCTTTAAAAGTTGTGAATCATGCAATTCATTTATTTCATCATCACGGCTTTCACTTAGTGGGCGTTGATAGAATTATCAAAGAGTCTGAAATTACAAAAATGACTTTTTATCATCACTTTCAGTCCAAAGCGCGGTTTATCGAAATCTGCCTACTCGTACAAAAAGAGCGGCTTCAAGACAAAGTCACAGCAATGGTCGAGTACGACTATAACTCAAGCGTGACGGGTAAACTCAAAACACTTTATGACTTACATACTGATTTAGAAGGGCTGTACTACTTGTTATTTAAAGCCATTTTTGAAACCAAAAATACTTATTCAAACGCTTATCAAGTCGCCATTAAATATAGAACTTGGTTGATTAATGAAATCTATAGCCAGCTTAGATTACTAAAAGCTGATGCTTCATTTCATGATGCCAAACTACTTCTGCATATAATTGAAGGAACCATTATTCAAAGGCTCAGTCATAACGATGTAGATGAGCGGGACAAACAATTCGAATATTTTACAATGATGTTTTCATAGAAATACTCTAAAAATAAAAGCCCCGAGGTTGGGGCTTTTACTGTATTAGGGACTAAGCAAAGTTCTTACCACTTATGGCTATAAGTCACTTTAAGCGTTATACCATTTGCAACTAAGTGGCTGGTGTTATCGTTCGTTCTTAATAATTGGCTATAAAGCGGGTAGTACTTGCGGTTAAACATGTTTTCTAGGCCAATAGTCATGGTGTCTTTCTTGTTAAGCGCAAAACTACTGATTAAATCTGCTGTGGTATAAGATTTTACATCGTAGCGACCAAAACTATTTATACCATTTAAACGGTAATCTTCTGAACCGAAGTAAGTGGCTTGTAGACGGTTCGTCCAAGTTTCAGTTGGGCTATAAGAAACATAAGCTGTGAGTTTTAATGGTGGAATACGGAAGCCCGTCATGTCCTGTTCAGCACCGTTTTGAGGTTTTTCACGGCCTTTCATCCACGTAACGCTACCACCAGTTCCCCAAATATTTGCATCGTCAAGGTAGTCAAGCGTTGCTTCAACCCCAGTAACTTTCTCTTTGGTTCGGGCTAGGACTAAACCATTATTGAATGATTGCACAGCACCCAAGTCAGATGTTGAACGGAACACCGCTAAACTTGAAGAGAAGTTGTTAAAGTTACCTTTCCAGCCAAGTTCGTAGTTATCAACTTTTACAGGCTCTAAGAATGATGAGCCAAGGTTAAAACCTTCGCCAGCATTACGAATAATTAAACCAACATCAGGTAACTGAAAACCTTGGTTAAACGATGCATAAATTGAGTGCTGGTCGTTTGGTGAGAAAGTTACATTGGCATTGTACAACCATGCATCAGCTTTCACTTTTCCGCCCGGAACCGTGTAAGGGTTAGGCTTGCCTAATTGTGATAATGGAACAAAGCTATCAATTTGCGCGTAGCTGTCTTCATAGCGTGTGCCAGCTTCTGCTGACCATTGGTCATTAAAGCGGTGTTTTAGCTGTACAAAACCACCCACACTTTGCGTGGTGAGTTCAGGTAAGTAAATCAGTTTGCCGATTTTTACAAACTCTAAGCCGCCCGATTGATCATAAATTTTTTGATCAAAAATATCTAAAGGCATTTCACTTTTTTCGCGGCTAAAGTCACCACCCCAAACCAATGATGTATCACCTAAAAACTCAAGGGGAGTGGTCACGGTTAAGCGGCTACCGAGTACATTATTTTCTTGATAAATCTGGTCGACTTGTTTACCACGGTTGGCATTTCCACGGGCATCAAACGGTGAAAAACGGGTAAAGAAGTCGCGGTAATAAATTTGAGCATCAACCTTATTACCAAAAAAGTCTTTATGGTTATAGGTCAAATTGTAGATCTGGTTTTCGTTTTTATTTTGGTCTTTGAGCTTTAAGCCTTTAATTGCTTTAGCTGGCACAGTTCCAGCAGGAGCTTTTTTCACACTTGGGTCAGATGCATAGTCTGAGTCTTGCTCGGCATTATAGTAGTTTGCAGCAAACTGTAGGTATTGGTTGTCATCAATATGATAACCCAGCTTACCGCCAATGCTATAACCATTTGAGTCGTAAAGGTCGCCTTGGCTTGGTTCGGGTGCAACACGGTCGCCACTTGCATCGTACGGGCTACCAATACGTTGGTAACCAAAGTCGAGCGCATAATCAAAGGCGTTAAAACTGCCCATAAAATACTGGTGAATATCGCCACTTAAAGCATTAGAACGGAAATTTGTGAGTGGTGTTTGTAAGCCAACGACCGTTTTAGCTGTAGGCTCACCGCCAGCCGCTTTCGTAGTAATTGAAATAATACCGCCCGCAGCACCGCCACCATAAATTGCGTTACTACCACGAATCACTTCAATGTTGGCAATACTTTCAGGGTCAATGGCTGAAAGTCCTCTCGCTGTATCGCGAGTGAGGTTCATTGGAACGCCATCCACCAAAATAAGCG
This sequence comes from Acinetobacter sp. ABJ_C4_1, assembly GCF_044538495.1. NCBI lineage: Bacteria > Pseudomonadati > Pseudomonadota > Gammaproteobacteria > Moraxellales > Moraxellaceae > Acinetobacter > Acinetobacter sp. ABJ_C4_1. The sequence continues at coordinate 517,128 of NZ_JBIUCQ010000001.1, forward strand.
CATTACGGCCACGTAAAGTCTGACCATAATCGGTAATGGTTCGGCTTGAGTCCGATAGGCCCGGTACGGCTTTGGCTAAAACAGTCGCAATGTTGCCAGACGATCCATTTTTTAAAAGTTCAATTTGTTTTTCATCAAGCTTGGTGACTTGCTTGGCAGAGGTAGAAAGTTCATCTGCACGTGAAGCGGTAATAGTAATGGTAGGAAGGGCTTCAGGCTTTTTTTCTGTTTCTGTGGTATCAGCAGGTGAAGCTGCAAATGCTGAGTTTGAAAGGAAAATGGCTCCACCAAGTGAAAGAAGTGGAATGATATTTTTAACTTCAGACTTTCTTGTAAAAAGCTTATTACTTTTCTTATTTCCCATTGTCTCGCCCTGAGAGTGATTTTAAATTGAGCGAATTATAAATGAGAATCATTGTAATTAACAATATTATTAATTGCATTAAAATAATATATTTGAAATTTATTCAATGAATTAGGGGAATGGGCATTTATTCCCCTTAAAAGATTTGAACAGTTATGAAATGTCTTTAAAGGTATTTAGATGGTTTTGATGGGCACGGCGAATAATGCTGCGGTCATCCCCGAGCACAAAAAGCTGAACAGATAGCTGTTTCCAAGCCGCAATATCTTCTGGCTGTCGGGGAATGGCACAGAAATGCTTTTGACTATTTTTAGTCTTTGTATACATCTCTTGAACTTTTTCTTTGACCTTTGGGTGGCTGGTTTGCCACGGTATTCCCATCGATTGAGAAAGGTCGGCAGCACCTTCAAGAATAATATCGATGCCTTCGACTTTCAAAATTTCATCTAGCTGCTCTAGTCCTTCTAAGCTTTCAATCATGGCAATGACAACCGTTTCGTTTGCTGCCTGTTGAACAAAACTAGCTAAATCATCCATGCCATATCGATTTAACCTTGTCGAGTTGAGACCTCTTTGCCCAAGCGGCATATAGTGACAATAGTTCACGGCTTCTTGTGCCTGCTTCGCATTTTCAATACGTGGGAAAACAATACCTGTTACCCCTGCATCGAGCAGAGGTAGTACTAGGTGGTTGGCGTTTAAAGGCACTCTTACAAAGACATCAAGAGTCATAGCTCTAGCGGCTAGAATCATGGTTTCGACTTGAGACGTACTAAATAAAGTATGTTCCAAGTCGATAATAATAAAATCATAGCCCGCAAGTGCCAGTTGCTCGACATTAATTGGAGAAGCTACGGAACAAAATATTCCGTAGAGCGTCTCACCATTTGCTATTCGTTTCTTAAAAGAAATCGAATGCTTATTCATATTCAATTTCCTTAATAAGGCTGAGCGGGTTCGGTGTGGTTTGTACTCTTAAGCGAATTTCCGGAAGGAAACGGCGGCTTGCGAGCTGTTCAATATCGATGGTGTCATCTGTAAAGTTAAACAGTTCATATCGTTCGCTAAACTCTGGGTGAGCTTCTTTATGCTGATTAATGATGGTTCTTAACATGGTCCAGAATTTGATTTCATCGAAGTTATAATGTTCATTTAAGAAAATTGCTAACTCAGCCAGATTTACAAACCAAAGTGCATCTTGAGTAAAGTCTCTTAACTCATTTGGAGAGTGGGTTTCCAAGAACGAGTTCGGGTTAATCTTGGCGTGTTCTTTTGGTGCATCTTGCAAGTTAGGTAAAAGCTCCGGCTCACGTAAAAGATGACGGCTAAAGCGAATTCCATCGTGGAAATCTTTCAAGGCAGCTTTAACAGGTAAGCCATTTTTATGAATCAGTACCATATTTTGTGCATGTGACTCTAAAGCGAGACCGTGGCACCATAAAATATGCATGATTGGTAGATAAGCATTGGTGAGTAATTTTTCTAACCAGAACTCGATACCGTACTCTTGAATCCACTCATCGATTAGCGGTTTTTGATCCGTATCAACTTGCATTAAACCTGTTACAGGCGTTGCCGATTCGCCTTCTTTTAAGTAGCTGTAAATACTTTCGCGCCAAATGCAGGCGAGAGCGCCGTATTGAACAGGCAAAGCAATCTGCTGGTTAACCGAAAGACCGCCAATCTCTCTTAAAATAACAGGCTTGCGCTGTTTTTCTAAAATATGGTCTTGTTCAACAATGTTATAAAGCCAATCACTCATTTTTGCCGCATTTTGAACGGTATGCGGTGCCAATACACGAGAGGTCGAAGTATTGACCAAGTTCATTGCCAATTTGAGAGAAAGCGCCGAGATATCACTAATATTTGATAAGGTCCGAATGGACTGCTGCGGTAAATAAGTCGGACCTTCAATATCTAACGGGATGATCAGTTGGTTGCTAATCGCATCTTGATAATATAATTCAATAATTTTATCCCACTGCCACGGGTGAATTGGGGTAAGGATATAATCTTTAAACTCTACATTTTGTTCTTTCAGTTGATCATTAATGGCTTGTAGATCTTTTTCTGAAAAATGCTGTTTATAGAGCTGCTCTAAGTTAATGGTTTCACTTAAAACCAGTTTGCATAAACTGTTATGAGTTGCCACCCATTGAACCGTAAAACCTTCAGAAAGCTCTGGTGCGTATTTCTGGTTTTCTTTTAAATCGAAGCCGATACGAGACTTAAAACTTGGGTGATATAAATGCGCGTTGGTGATACGTGCCTCTTGTTCTAGGTAAGGCAAAGTTCTTAAAGGTTGAGCAGGGGCTTGGCCCAAAGTTTGCGCATGTTTAACGTACGTTAAATTGAGTTCATCATTAAAGTTTTGCCATTTAACTGGGTCAGCTTCAATAATATTTTTTAGGTCTGCAAGTAGCGTTTTTAAGTTAGGGCGAGTTTCAGTGCCTAAAGTAATATCAGAACGGGTTAAGCTTGAAGGATCTAACTTAATTCGTTTAAAACTAAAGTGTCGTTTGGCCGCGCAAGTATAAAAAACGGTATCGGAAATATAGAACTTGATTTGACCTTTAGAAAACTCGTATTTAAAAGTATTTTCAAAAATGAGCGCTTCTAATAATTGGCCCATCACGCGATTTTCCGCAAGAGTTTTATAATTGGTTTGTTGTGTTGGTTGAAGAGGGCAAAGGTCTTCTGCGCCGCGATATTTATAAATAGGGTTTTCAACTTCAATCCAGATTGGATTGCCACCACTGTGGTAGAGCGTATTTAACATATTTGCCTTGATTGGTAATGTGAGTGAATGAATTAATAAGTCGCGGTACTGCTGACCTTTGCCGCTAAAGTTTTCTTGTATGAGCGTAAGACGGGTGGCTTGCCAAAGTTCAGATTCTTCAATTGCTGTAACGCGTGCAATTGCACTGATGAGGTGAGCAATGTGATTGATCACGAGGTAATATTTTAAAAACGTCCATGCATCTTTTTGAGAGAACCAAACAGTACTATCTTCAGAAATAGATGAGTCGTCTTCTATCATTTCTGGAACAATGCTAATGCCTTCCATATCTCGAAGAATAAGGCGATGTGGATAGCCATTTTTAAATTCCATTAAGCTGTTTTGCATATGCGCTTCCACACTAATGCCTTTGTTTGCAAACAACTCAATTAATGGAATAAGCGAAACTTTAACGTACTGTTTCCACCAGAAAGTAATGAAGTCTTTGGCATCGTTCGATTGTAGGTCTTGATTCGGTGCTGCTTGCTGAATAAAGCTTAAAAGCGGGATTTTATGATTTTCGTTTTCTTCAACCAAACCGCCCAGCATTCGGGTGTTTTCTAATACTTCAGGTGTAAGTCCTGCTCTATAAATAATGCCAAATGAACTTTCAAGCTCTGGAATTTTGACTGTTTTTGCCTCCAACTCCGGCAGAATCACAAGGTCAGGATATTGCTCATTAATCTTGTGATTAATAATAATTTTGCTCGCATCAATCGCGCGTTCCATTTCATCCATTGGGTTATTACGAATGAAACTGGTAATTCGTACATCAATTGAAAGCTTTAAGAACAGGTTCGATTGAGGTAACCACACCGTGCGAACAGATGAGGTTGGCCATACGGTTTGACCTAATGCGCCTAGATAGATCACATCTTGGCTATCTAAATGTTTTTTTAAAGACGGATGTTGAAGTAAGAAATTGGCTTGCCAAGGGTGAGTTGGCATGAGCTCATAATTTGCTAAGTTTTCTTGCAAATGCTCTTTTGCAGTTTCTAAAACTTCATTTTCAATACGGTGAGAAGGTTCGGTCTCGCTGACTAGTTTTTGGATTAAAGAAGAATGAATTGCAAAGTAGTGGAGTTGGAAACTTGCACCTAACTCAGGGCTATACTTTTTCATGTCTTCTTTAGAAAAACCTAAATTGGCTTTAGAGGTCACATGAAAAGGGTGCCCATATAACATGCCTTGTTCGGTTGCCTGAAAACCGCTTAATGCTTTAGTTGCTGTTTGGGAAGGCTTATTTTCTAAAAAGAATTTTGTGTTCTCGATACTATTGGCAATATCGGAGTACAGGTTCTTATTTTGGTTCTTGTCTTTAAATAGACTATTCAACTCATCTGTAATGAGCTTCACTAAATTTTTAGGATCGGTGAGTGAGTCAAATGTATTGTCGTTTAAGTTTTGCAGGACAAAACCACGTTGATATCTGTGATAGCCCGTAGTTGATAAGTGCTGAACTGCGCCATAAACAGTCGTGTTAGATGCATTAAATGTATAAGCAAAATACAGTGTGTCTGGTTGATCTGTATACAGTGTGAATAAAGGCGAGTCTTGAGAGGGAATAATGTGCTCTTCAAGGTTCACTTTAAGCTCACGAAAGAAAGTATTCAGGTACTGTTCGAAAAGTTTATAAGACCATGCATCTGTTGTAATAATTGAGTTCATTCTTGTGCCTCTTCTAAAATTGTATCCATTAAGAATCTGTTCAAAATCACCACTAATCCCGCACCGATAAAAAATAGTGAGGTGCAGATTAATGCAGCGGTGATATTGAAAAATGAGTAGGTGAGCGTGATGGTGATTGGGCCAATAAGTTGTCCTAAGACAAAGGCACTGTTAGAAATGCCAATCACTTTTCCTTGGCTTTGAGCGCCAGCTTTTAGAGAAATGGTGTGTAAGATCGAAGGAATAAGGGCTGCAAAGCAAAAGCCTTGTATGAGTCTTAATACAAGAACGAGCCAAATATTCGAAACCCAGATCAATGCGAAAATCGTGATACCGCAAATTAAAGATGCATAAATGAAGTTATTAAAAGAATCTCCTTTATCATCATTTCGTTTTCCCCAATAGGTCGCAGAAATAAAGGCTGCTCCCCATGAAAGCGCATGAATGGTTCCCGTTAAACTCGCAGCAGATAACGATGAGTGAGTGCTTTGGCTTATTTCACTAATGTATAAAACAAAGCAAGACACCAAACCAAAGCCTCCCGCTTGAACCAAAATGCCCGCGCTTAACCATGAAAAAATCGTTCTATCAAAGAAAGCTGGAAGCTTAGTTTTTTCTTTGGTTTTTGGCGCCTCGGTTTTAACGGGATTGGTTAATACAAATGACGCGATCACAATGAGTGTCATCACAACAAATGCTGTCGCGTTGAGTAATACTTCAACTCGCCATTGATCCATAAATATCCCGCCGAGCACGGGACCACATAGGCACGCTAGCGCAACACTACTTTGTAGTTGCCCAAAAGCGGCACCACGTTGTTGTTCATTAGAAAGATATGAAACATAGGCATTTAAAATTACGGAAAGACCGCAAAAACCGAGTAAAATTCGCGCGAAAATAAATAGGTATAAATGCTGGGCGCTCGCCATGAGCAGTATTGAAATACAGAAACCAGCCAGAGAAAGTAACAAGGCTTTTTTATGGCCGAATGTGTCGGATAGGTGGCCAACAATCGGTGCTGTAAATAAGCTGCCAATAGCTGGAGCCGCGAGTGCCAAACCTGCCCAGATAGTGGGAGCACTCATATGCGCCGTCAGTTTTTCCATATAAAGCGGCATGATCGGAATAAGCACCATTAGCCCAAAAGTGGAAAAAAACTGACAGAGCAAAATAATGAAATGATCTAGGCGAGATGAGCGCATGATTTAGATATCCATGGTCTCATAGCTAGAAACAGATAAGCTGTGATAAGGGTTTGGCGTAGTTCCGATTTTACTTGGCATGCCTGTTGAGTCGCTTTCTTGCGAAAGTAAAGGCGTAAGTAGCTGTTTGAATGGCCAAGTCTTATTGTCAAAAAGATAGGTTTGAATTTGTGATTTTGTTCGCTCTGAAATGGGTTGGGTTTCTACAAAATCTTGAATAATGTCTTGAACCATCTCCCAAAAATCGCTTTCTGTACGATCCGTATATTTCAAAGCAGCTAAAGCAATCGGGTAGAGGTTAATTTGAATCCCTAAAGTAATGAAGTAATTAAATAAGTCTTCATTTTTAGTAAAGATAAGATTGTTCGGCGTACTGGTATCAATGGTATAAATTGGAGGTGTAAAACCATTTTCTTCAATGGCTGTGGTACATATTCTTAAGGTATCGTGGTCACGCAAAATAAAGCATTTAAACTTATTATTTTCATAACACACCATGGTGTTTTGCCCGTGGCATTCAGGCATGATGCCTTTAGCCCAAAGCGTTAAGAATATTTGAATAAAATGAACACTTAAGTCTTTTAATAATGACCATTTGTCACCTTCAACGCCTAACGTTTCCCAAGGGTCAACATAGGTACAGCTTAAAGCTGACATAGTGATTGGCGTGACGTTTTGGTCTCGGCAAATATCCGGTAAATGTCGGACTTGGCAACCAATTACACCTAAATTTTTTACAATCGGCTCTTGTTTACCGAGTACCCACCAATGTGTTTCATTACTCAAAAAGAGACGATTTTTTAATAAAGCAGTTTCATTAATGACGTCATTTAAAAAATCATAAGCCGTATGACCATTCATTAAATAACGGCCTGGCATAGAGCGGATTGCACCTAATGTTTTGGCATTGGTCGAGAGTTTTAAATGCAGAGTAGGGTTTGCGTTGTGAATAAGCGTTCTTAAAGAAGAAGTCGGTAAACCAATTGTGGTGACATGGTTTAGGTCAATACCACTGTACTTATTTTCATCAAATTTTAAATAGCGATGTTGCGTCTCTAATAAAGGCAGGGCTATGTAGTTATCTGAAAGATCAGCTATTTTGTCAGCAATAAGACGTTCCTCAACTTCTGATAATAGAAGCTCTTTATGAGGAATCGATGCCATATTATTGATCACGTCATCCTTCTTAAATGCCCACCAGTACACCTCAATTTCTTTTTGAGTTGTGAGTGGTGCAAGTTCACCTTTTGAATGAGCGAACGGATGAAATGGGCGGTCAGCTACCAGCGACAGTAATTCACTAGTCATTAAAGGCGAAGAAAATGAAAGTGCTGACTGTAAAATTTGAGGAATTTTTTCAGCCATTACTAAGTTGTCTAGCCAATAATCAATCGCTTTTTGATGGTGTGGAGATGGCCACCAAGATGCTTTGGTTAAATAGTTAAAAACTTCAGAAATAGAAATTTTAGATGTCGTATTGCTCAACAGGTTATGAAGCAAAACTTCGGGTTGAGTAACAAAGAAAGGATTTACACCATCTACTTTTAAACAGTTGAAATAGAGTTCCAACTCATCATTGAGAGTAACTGCCAAATAAGGCTTTTTATAGGAAATATGATTTTTAAAATCTCCATAATTCTCCATGTAGAGTGCATCTATCGTTTTTTGTAGTTGTGCTGTGTAAATCCGATCTAACATTTTAGTTATTCCTATTCTTATAAAAGCGGTAGAACCGTGCCAACGTTTTGTTCTTGGGCAGCATTGAAGAACCATTTAGCGCAGACAATGTCATCAATCGCCATGCCCATTGGGTTGAGCAAAATGATTTCATCTTCGTGTTCGCGGCCGTTTTTATGACCAATAATGATGTCGCCAAGTTCAGCATGTAGTTTTTCACGGCTAAATAAGCCATCTTCAACCAGTACGTTGATGACTTTCTTTTCGCGGTTTGATTGGTCCCAGTCATCCACAATCACTTTGTCCACTTTTAAGAAGACTTCAGGTTCAATGTCCATAATTGAAATGTTTGAAACAAAGCAACCTTTTTTAAGCCACTCAAACGGAATGTAAGGTTTATCTGAGACTGTGCAGGTAATGAGGACATCAGCTTGCTGAATCGCAGACTTAGCACTGTCATGAATTTCAATTTCTAGATGTGGATATTCCGATAAGAACAAAGCTTTGAGTTTTTCGGCCGCTTCAGGGTTCACATCAAATAAATGGATTTTTTTCACTTGAGCATATTGTTCAAGTACAGTCTTAATCTGCATTTGAGCAATTGGACCACAGCCAATCACGGTAATATCTGAAAAGTCTTTTTTCGCTAAATACTTAATCGAAACGCCTGTAATAGCAGCAGTTCGCATAGCACTGATGAGGCTACCTTCCATCACCGCAACCGGATAATTTGTTTCTGAGTCATTTAAAACAATCAGTGCGCTGGCACGTGGAATATTGAATTTTTTAGGGTTATGTTGTCTTGAACCAATCCATTTGATGCCGGCAATCGGGTCGTTGCCGCCTAAATAACAAGGCATTGCGATAATACGGTCAGCAATATGGTCTGCACCTTGCCAGCGAAGGTACGGTTTTAAAGGCTGTACAAACTGTTTATTTGCATGCAGGGTTAAACCTTCAGTAATCGCTTCAATAAATGAATTACTATGATTTGCGCCAAGATTTAATAAATCTGATTGACTTAAATAGCGAAGGGTAGCCAAATTGCTCATGAATATTTCCTAAGGAGGGGGTTAAACAACATTTTGTAAAGTAAGGTTTTCTTGGCGTCGTACGTTTCGATTGAAGTGACGCTTCTTGATCATTTCGAACCATTCATCTTCATAAACCAGATCGAGATAACGATCGCCGCGATCGGGCAACAACGTTAAAACGCATGAACCTTCTGGAATGGTTGGAATCAGTTTTTTGATGGCTGAAATAGATGAGCCGCTCGAACCGCCAGCAAAGATTCCTTCATGCTCAAGAAGTTCTCGGCAACCGAGTGCCGACTCATAGTCATCTACATAAATGACTTCATCGATTTCATCGGGGGAGAGCAGCGGTGGGACTGTACTTGCCCCAATGCCGGGAATTTCGCGTGGACCAGATGTGCCACCGAACAGTACAGAGCCGACAATATCGACAGCGATAACTTTTAATTCGGGGAACTTTTCTTTAAGGCGACGAGACACGCCCATAATCGTGCCAGAGGTACTTGCTCCAATCACGAGGTAATCAATCTTGCGATCAATTTGATTTAAGATTTCTTCTGCTTCACCAAAATAGTGGCTTTTCCAGTTGTTTGGATTGGCGTATTGATTAATCCAAACCGCATTTGGTAGTTGTTGGCAGAGTCGTTTTACGGTGTCAATTCGGGTTTTTAAGTAACCACCGTTTGGGTCTTTTTCAGAAACCATTTCGATATTGGCTTTGTAAAGCTTCAGCATTTGTAGGTTTGCTGAGGCAATTTTCGGGTCAATAACGGCAGTAAATTTTAATCCATATATTTTGCAAGCCATTGCAAGTGCAATCGCTAAGTTCCCTGATGAACTTTCAACAATATGACTATCTTTATTAATCACTCCCGATTTTAGGCCTTCCTGTAGCATGAATAATGCTGGACGGTCTTTAATACTTCCTCCTGGGTTTAACAATTCCATTTTCGCAATCACTGAGACTGATTGATGCGTGAATAGCCTTGATAGTTGTAATAGTGGCGTTTTACCTATGCATTCGAGAATATTTTCATGGATCATGGCAGATCTTCTCAGGTTTTTATGTGTTGTAAATGATAATTATTATTAATTAAATTATTATTACGATTTATTCCAAGATTGTTGCGGTTTGTAAAGAAAAAACAGGGGGTGTTATAGGAATTTTCACTAAAATTTTTGTTCTAATACTTTGAATAATAAAATGTATATTTTACAAAAGCTTAAATTAATAAATTTTTTTAAATATAAGTAGATAGGCAGAAACTTACTATTTTATAAAAATTGATCACAGTGAAAAAATGAGTTATTTGACAAAAAATAAAGGTAAATAATTTATGGGGAAAGTTTTTTTACTCAAAACTCTCTATTCAAAGGGAAGTTTATTGAAACAAAAAAGCTGTAATTTAATAAAACGAATACTCCTTATGAAGGAGCTAAGAAGCAAAAGCCTTGTTGAATGGAACAGTTTTATTTAAAAAAGAAGATTCACTTATTGCCTGTGTGAATCATATTTCTATAAATTAATCTAATTTAGCGATTAAGTATTATAGACGTGTTGTATTTATGACGACATATGTAAACAAGCCTTAATCTATAACACTCGAACACTTTAAAATTATTGAAAATAAAGTTTTAAGGTGTAAAGGGTTGGATTTTTTTAATTATTATCGTGATCTTCAAGCTGAGTTAAGCAACTATCCTTGGCTAGAAATGATAGTTTCACTCACAATTTTGATTTTATTTGCTGCTTTGGCAAACTTTATTGCTAAGCGAATTATTGTTCGGGGAATCCGTCATTTAGTGACTAAAATCAAGTCACTTAACCAGTCAGTCTTTGCTCAGCATAGTGTTATTAAGCGATTTGCCAATATTGTGCCCGCCATTGTCATTATGAATGGGATTACCACCGTTCCGCACTTATCTGAGAAAGCCATTGCTTTGATACAGATGGGTGCACAGGCATTTATTTTCCTGACTATTGCGCTCACGATCAGTGAATTATTAAATATATTTAATTTAATCTATCAGCGTAATCCAAAATCTAGAAACAAGCCGATTAAAGGTTATTTACAACTCGTTAAACTTATTATTTTTGTTGTTTGCGGTTTGATGATTTTAGGTACATTCCTTAAAAAGGATGTATTTACCTTGTTGGCTGGCTTCGGTGCAATGGCCGCCGTATTAATGTTAGTTTTCCAAAATACGATTTTGTCATTGGTCGCGAGTGTACAAATTGCTTCTTATGACATGGTACGTATAGGGGATTGGATTGAAATGCCGTCGCTGAATGCCGATGGTGATGTGATTGATATTTCATTGCATACCGTGACAGTTCAGAACTTTGATAAAACCTATACCACTATCCCAACCAATAAACTTGTAACAGACACTTTTAAAAACTGGCGCGGTATGAGTAATGCTGGATGCCGCCGTATGAAGCGTTCGCTTTATATTGATCAAACTAGTGTTCACTTCATGACTGAAGAAGAGCAACAAAAGCTAAAAGACTTTCTATTATTAGATCAATACCTCAATGCCAAGCAATCTGAGATTGACGAATTTAACAAGCATTTAGGTAGTCAATCACGCTATAACAAAAGACGTTTAACTAATATTGGAACATTTAGAGCGTATGTTGAGTTCTATTTACGTCAGCATAAGGGCATTGCTCAAAATCAAACACTTATTGTTCGTCAGCTACAACCGACGAGTGAAGGTCTACCGTTAGAAATCTATGCCTTTACCAATACCACTGCATGGGTTTCTTATGAAGCAATTCAGTCCGATATTTTTGATCATCTCATCGCGATCTTGCCTGAGTTTGGTTTAAGAGTGTATCAGGCACCTTCAGGTCATGATTTTCAAAAATTAACTGTAGAGTAACCACATAGTAGAATGCTATCTTTATTTAAATTTCAAATAGATAGCATTCTTTTAATATTTTTATACATTAATTTATAATTATTTTTGGAAAATTATTATTAAATAGCGGTATAAATTTACTATATAAAGTTATGAGCGTTTCATAACTTAGAAAAGATTATTTTTTGAGCAAACTCGATCTAAAACTTTTCAGGAGTAAGGCTTAAGTAACAAATTTGACACTTTGAACAAAGAAAATACTAAATGTTTAAGAATAACAAACAATAAAGTTGCTTTACTAAAATTTGTTAGGTGAGTTGGAGTGTTTGAATGGCTACAGCAATAGAGAACAGAGCTAGACAACTTAAAAACGCAAAACGTGGAGGATATGCGCCAACCATTGCCAAAGACGTAAACAAACACAAAGTACAAAAACTAAGGAGAGCTCTAGACGAAGCCCGGCGATATGTAAGTGAACTCAATGATGAAACGGTTATTTTTGACGATCAAGACGCAAGGCAAAAGGCTGAAGGAGCCAAAGCAATTATTGAAATGTTTGAAGCAGCTTTAAGCGGTGCGTAAGCAGCATCAAACTAAAATATAACCATAAAAGACCTTGCTGAAGACACGGTTAACTTTCTAGTCCCCTGACTAGGTAACTTGGTTATTCAGCAAGGCAGTCAATAAAAATAATTCAAATATTTCTATATTCTATTTTTAGCTAAGACATCACAAAAAATCTAAGTCAAATAATATTATTGATGAGCTTAATTTTTTTCAGAAAATTATTACCAACTATAAAATCTTTCCGCACCAAAAATGCGATGAATTTATCATTTTATTCAATTGTTGTGGCGTATTATGGAACTCGGTTTCAGAACACTCTTATTGATTACATTTGGCATTTCAAGACTTACATACTGCAATAATATATCCATCATACTTCCCTAAAAATCTGATTAACCACCAAAGTCAGAATAGGAGGGAAGGACCCATGCCAAAATTTCTAACAATTGCCGAGAAGGTCTATAAAAAATTTGAAGAAGATAAATTGTTCTCTGACAACCTGATTGAACAATTGAATAATTTAGTCAGCATTATTCGAAAAGAGATAAAGGGTACCCCCTGTAAACTCAAATACAATTTTATAGATTTTGAAGAATGTCTAAGTAAACCTTTAAATGAATGTACGATTAAACTCGACATGAGCTTAATGCCTAAATATAAAAACAAGGGCGAATATATTATGTGGCTAGCGAGCTTTATTGAAAGAATCACGATTGGTGGACAGCCAAAACTACCACCACTTTCAAGTATTGTGCCAGCCGACTTTAACGTAAAAAAAGAAGCTCAGACAGTACTGGAAAATAAAAAAGCCGTGTCGGAAGAAAATGCCAAGATGATAGTGAACTATTTTAATTCTGAGGAGTATAAGAAAAATAATAAAAAAATAAATCTGGTTTAAAACCCTATAAAAGTGTGTGTCCACCGCACTTTTATAATCGCTGGAAAATTTCAGCAACCGCCTTCTGGGGCGGTTTTCTTTATATAATTTATTTACTTTATTTGGTCGCGCCAGTCTTATAATATGCAGTTTTTAATTATGATAAGCGAATATTACATATTATGAAATTAAGACTTTTTATCTTGACCATACTTATTTGTGCCAATACTATGGCTGCATCAAACACAAGTTTTGAAGAGGAATATCATAGTCTTTTAGAAAAATTCCATACAGCTCAAACACAAAGAGATACTTTTATCAAAAAGAATGCGAATAAAAATCTAACCAGTTCGCAAAGGAAAAAGCTAGATTCAATAGAATGTACTTATATGCAATCTGAACTGCAATATGATGAATTTATTATTACTAGATTTAAGGAATATAAAGCCTTCATGAAGAAATCTGGTCTAGAAGCAATGAATGATAAAGAATTAATTAAAATGGATATTGATTCTTTAAAAGAAGAAATAAACAGCCCTCATGGGAAATGTAAATAACAATAAGCACCGGTAACGGTGCTTTTTTTAAAGGATAATTTCTTATCAGTCTTACATACTAGTAAATCTTTCAGTTTTCAACATGATATACATACTTAAAACAATTACATCATAAAAACTTCCATAACTTATCTGTATAGCATGTTAAGTTTTTCTACACATCTATAAAACTTATGGCAGGACTTAGTCATGAAATGTTCATATCAAGATTTGAATGGAAATAGCATCGAAGTAACTTGTGAAAGTTATATACATATACCATCAGGTACTGGAGTAAACAAAATAGGCGGAGATAATCGTTCAGCGGACCTAATACATATTACCGAAGATTTTAGTTTTTTTAAGAAAACACAAGCGGATTCAATACCACTTTATCGATTTGCTGTTGATGATAACCAGAATGTTTTTAATAGTGATGAATTGCCAGCACTGGCGCAAATTGGTACGGATTGGAAGATTTTAGACGAATAACTTTAAAGTGAGTACATAACCATTCTATAAGTTAATTTTTTGAATATTTTGTAAAATTTATCAAATAGTAAATATTTAACTAAACTTAATACAGGTATTATAGACAGCTAAATTAAATGTAGTCTGAATATTTATAGGCAGTTTTGGACTAAATGTTGAATAGAGAGAAAGAACATGAAGCGCCTTATTACATTATTTTTATTGCCTTATGCTACGGGTACGTTCGCTCAAGAGCCCTTCGAAGTCAGTAAAAGCTGTTTTGTAGTGAATGGTAAAAATAGTACGGTGTCTTGCTTACTTTCTTCTACAAATAACTTAAGTTCTAACTTTGAAAGATTAACTTTTCCAAATAGCAAAGTATTTATAAAAGAATCAAATATTTGTTCTCATGAAGATTCATGTGTGTCTGTGGGAAGTAATTTATCGAATTTAAAAGATGCGACTATTTATTATCGTGATTTCAAAACTAAAAAGATTATTGAAGCTCCTGAAAAAGACTCTTGGACCTGCTTTAAGCAACAACATGATCGGCTTGATTTTTGTGTTTCTTACAATTAATAAAAAGCTTAACCAGAGAGCGATAATTAAAGTAATGAACGAAATGAGCTAAAACGTTAATTCATACCACATCTAAAATTTCTCACCTCTTTGCCATCAAAAAATTGGTTACAGGTGATTTTTTCTAATTTACATTTCTAAGCGAGAAGTACAAAAAAGTCTATAAACCTATGCTGATCGTAATATTGATAGCCAGTATTTATAAGCTAATCAATGGAAACTGTATGAGGTAAGATATGACTAAAATTATAGCTACCCTAGGTTTAGCAGCAATCGTTTCAATCTCTGTTGCAGCCTGCCAAGGCGAGAATGATACCAAGCAGCAAGACAAAACCACGACACCACACTCATTAGATAAAGATTCATAAAATTTAAAAGCCCATCTATTGATGGGCTTTTAAATCACATTTTCACTTAGAAAAATGGGTTAGTCACAAGAACTAAACCGACTGAGAAAAACGAGTCATCTTTGGTCTGATTTAAACGATTACCATAGCTTGCATTGAACTGAACATTCTCTTTGTACAACATATACTTAATGCCGGTTTGATAAAATGAATCATTTCGATCATTTCCATAAACTTCAGCAGTAAACGTTAAAGGTTTCGTAATGAATGTTTCTGTCCCCACACCCCATGTGGTTTGCTCGCGATGAGTAGTATGTTCTCTAAGCCATCCCACATTGCTATGCACCAAGAAATGGTCATCTAACATAGAAATACTTAAGGGAACATTCATAGACCAATCTTTTTCAGAAGTGTGGTTGTTATTAATTTGAGTCGCAAATGAAACGCCAATTCCCCAGTTATTCGTCTCAAGTGGTTTTATAAGTGTTTTCCCTTGAACAGTTGTATAAGTCGCATTACCTGTGTCATCGGAAAAATGGCGCCCCATACCTACACCAAACTCAAAATTGCCACCTATATTGCAAGAAGGAATAACCCAATATTCTTTATTAGTGGGATTATTCTGCATCCATGAATCAAGTTGACAAGAATGGGCAGGAACTAAAGAAGCATCATCAACCACCATAGGTCGTCCAGCATAGCTAGAAATAAATGCCAAGCAAGTGCTAAAAAAAACGACAGATTTTTTAAAATTAAGAAATAGCATTGATGACTCCAATACAACAAGGAGCGTATGCAAGTATTTACTCGTCTTTCAACAAAACTGATAAATAAGAAATAAAGCAAGAAGGAGGGACTCTCTTAAATCCACAAGAGAGCCAGTGGGCTTTAGTGGATACTTAGATATGAGTCGATGATTTATTCTTATCAATCGAGCAAGTACTCACAATGAAGCCCCTAAAAATTCGTTGCGCGGATTCTAAGGTGGTTTTTCTGAGCTGACAAGTTAAAGTTTCATGACATATATTTTTTGATCAATTATTAAAAGACATACAAAATCAAACGTTATTCATCAAACTTATACATAAAGTCAAATTTAATAAAACCTATCTTTCTTATTATTATTTAAAAGAATTTCGAGGATTAAAAATGAAAAAAATTATTAAAATTTTATTATTAACAGGATTAATTGCAACCTTACCCTTAACTGTGACGGCTAAAAATGTTGAAAACAAAGTAAGCTTTTTAAAAGGTTCTGATCAAGCAACTTTAACAGGGAAATTTCAGGGTTATGATGATGTAAGGTATCGAGTTTTTGCAAAAAGTAGTCAGGTTTTAAAATTTAACATTAATAGTTATGGTAATTTAGCTTATGTTAATGTTTTTGCTCCAGGTAAAAAGCCAGGCAAAGATAAGGCATTATTGGTAGGTTCGACTATGGGTTCTTCAGGAGAACTAGTACTACCAGTCGATGGTGACTATATTATTCAAGTTTATCAAATGAGAAATAGTGCACGAAAAAATAGAACCGTATCTTTTAATTTAGATCTTCAAATATTAAATAATAAAAATATAAAGTGATAATTAAAAGATTTATATAAAAGCTCTCATAGTTAGAGCTTTTATATAAGATTGAAAATATATTAAGTTAAATAAATTGACTCATGAATTCCGCATTTTTCAACAAAAGCTAAATCATGAGAGACTAATAATACTGCACCCTCATAGCTAGAAATAGCATTTGCAAATAGTTCTCTTGATTCAATATCCAAATAATTTTCTGGTTCATCGAGTAATAAAAGTTCAGGCATAGTCTCTGCATGACTCAAACCTAACAATGCGACTTTTAACTTCTCACCACCACTCAGTTGAGCTAAAGGATAAGTCCCTTTTTCACCACGAAGCCTAAGTTGACCTAGTAAATTTCTCCACTCTAACTCAGAAATATTAGGGTTAATGTTTCTTAAGTTCTCAACAGCAGACAAATGGTCTAACAAAAAGCTAAAGTTCTGATCAAGATAAAAGCAATTTACAAATAGGCTAATTTCATCTGTGGGCACTACAGCAGATTGAACAATCTGTTTCAGCAAAGTTGATTTCCCAATACCATTACGACCAATCAAATGAATTTTTTGAGATGCTTTGAGGGCAAAATTAATGGGCTGCTGGGTTCCATAGTTCAGTTTTAAGTCATGAACTCTAAGAATTTCTCCTGAGCGTTTTTGAAAAGAGGGGAATACAAACTGCTGAGGCTTAACAGTTTCCAAAAGTACTTTTTTATTCTTTAAGTCTTGCTGGCTTTGATCAATTTGACGCTGATGTTGAGACTGAATTGCTCCTAAGCTTTGCCCAGCCTGTTCTTTTTTAAAGTCGAGCAAAATTTTAGCTTGTGAATTGGAATCACGAAGTTTGTTACCAGCACGCTCACGTTTCTGTGCTTTCATTAAAGCATCATGTTGCTTCTGCTTCATATGCTTAACTTCACGTTGATGTTGATGTACCGACTGCTCTAAAGCTTGAATCTGTGTTTGGTATTGCTCATAAAAATTTTCATAGTTTCCTGTGGTGTGCTGTAAGCCATGTTCATTTAAATGATAAATATGGTCGACTTCATTTAGTAAAGTGAGATCATGGCTAATGATAAGAACACCTGCCGGATGCTTCTTGAGTTGATGTATCAACCAGTGTCTAGCATCTTGGTCGAGATGGTTACTTGGTTCATCAAGCAATAAATAGTGGTCGGTTTTTAAAAATAATGCTGCTAACGCTAACTTGGTTTTTTGTCCTTCACTTAACTGTTTCACAGGAAAGTTTAAGTCGGTTGGTAAGTGGGCCGATCGCAATAATGCTTCCCAAACATAAGGGAGGTCCCAATTGCCTTCTAATAAATCATAATCATCGAATTCAGCTTCGCTTTGTTCTACTCTTTGCAAAGCTTTATAGAGATGGTCAATGTCTAAAGCTTCTGCAATGGTGGATGAAGAAAGACGCGTTAATTGAGATAAATAAGCATGTTTTGTCTGCCAAGTAATTTGACCACTGATATGCATTTCCTCAGTGGGTGAAATCTCTTGGAGCAATTGCATAAGTAAGGACTTACCTTGGCCATTACGACCAATTAAAGCGGATACTTGATGATACTCAAGTGAGAAATTCAATTCTTTAAACATCACTTTTGAAGGAAATTCTAAAGTGAGTTGTGATATTACACATACCTGCTGAGTCATAAAAAACCTCATAAATACAGGATGTACAAAATAGGAAAGTTAAACTTTAAATAAAGACGTTAAGTCACTAAAAAAATAGTCTATTTTGCACATCAAAAAAGAGAAAATTGATGAGAAAAAAGACTTACTTCATTGGCGTGACTCACAAAAATAGAAAATATAACAACGACATTTTATAACGATTTTTAGTCTGTGTAAAACTTGCGCAGTTTATATGTAGAAAAGCCTAATCAACTGATTAGGCTTTTCCTTAACATCAATAAATTATTCTTTGACGACTAAAACTTGGATTTTGGTACTGTTTAGAACGTCTTGTGCAAAACTACCTAAAATAAGTTTTTGGAAACCTTTACGACCATGAGAACCAATAACAATTAAGTCTGATTTTAAGTCTTCTACAGCTTTAAGAATGCCGTCAGATGAGATTTCGCCTTGAATAATTTGTGTTTCAATATCAACACCTTCTTCAGCACATAAGGCTTTTACCTTCGCAAGTGTTTTTTCAGCATTAGCACGTGCTTCAACAAAATAATCTTTTACAACAGGAGAGATGTAATAAAAATCAACACCACTAAACGGATCCACTGCAACAAGACTAATTGCTGTAAGTTTGCTACCAAAAGCTTTAGCAATATGAGCAGCTTGTCGTGCTGCTGCCAAAGAAATCTCTGAACCATCTACAGGTACAATAATATGTTGGTAATTCATAATGTTATTCCTCTTATTTACAAGTTGTTATATGTATGAAGCTTTTCTTACTTAAAGATTAACACATTTGTTTAAAGGTACAACTCAATTCAATTAAGTCGCAGTTAAATTATATAAAAATTAAATATGTATTTGATTTTTATTGGTTTTTAAAATTGAAATATTACGATAAAAGTGGGGGATGGAAAACTTTATTTTTAAGATGAACTTTACAATAAATTACTTTTCATATTTTTGTCATACAGAACTCGTATAACCAAATAGTATATTGAGGGGGAGAGGTAATATGGCAGATTTAACAGCAAAGAAAGTAAGTAAACTTATTGAAGAATTCCGCCAAACAGGCAAAGAACCAGAAAAGCTAGTGATTGGATATAAAACTTATGCACGACTTATGGCGGATGATAAGTTCGCTGAAAAAGTTGTACCTTCACTGGAAAACTCAAAAGATCGACTCTATAAAAATCTTAAAATAAAACTTGTTACTGAAAAACACTATTTTGAAGTGAAATAAAGCATAAATGTGATTCTTGTCACGCTTTACATTGTGTTATTAACATTTAGTAAGAATTATTAACATATTGTTTTTGAGTTAATACAAATAAGGTGTGTATTCAACATTTGAGAACAGTATTTATTGCTAAAAACGCTAGAATGAGTTGATTTTATCGTAAATGGTTGAATAAACTAAATGTTTAAGTTAATTATAGTTTTATTTTATCTCATCACTATTTTAGGTTTTTTATCTATAGTGGGTGGCATATTAACACTCAGTCTATTTTTAATTATTATTGGCTTAGGACTAATCTGTGCTGCATTATTATTGAAAAAAGAATTTAAAATAGATGTTTTGTTTTGGAAATAATCAGCTGTTATATATCACTCACTGAATAAAAATAATTAAACCACCTCATCTAGAGTGAGGTGTAAATAAAATATCTAAGTATGATCTATATTGTTTTAATTTATAAAAGGTATTTATAGCTATTTATAATCTTTATTACAATTCTCTATAAAATAGAAAATTAAAAATTACTTCAAGTATTTAAAAATAAAAAGATTTCCTTTACGATGAAAGTAACATGAAGTTGTCTCTTTGGTATAAGGCAAACAATAACAAAAGTGAGGTGTACGCATGAGCTATAAATACGAATATGCAGGGTTCTGGTTACGATTTGGTGCAATGATTATTGATACGCTTATTCTTTTTTTAGCCATTATTCCAGCCGCATGGATCTTTTACCGTGGAGATTACGATTTGATATTTGCTACAGGCATGAGTAGTAAACCTCAAAACTATTGGTTTGATCTGATCGTAAATTATGCTTTTCCATTTTTATATACAGTTTTATGTTGGCTCTACTTTGCAGGTACACCTGGAAAACGTCTTATGCGTTTAAAAGTTCTCGATGAAAAAACAGGGAATAAGTTAACTGTAATGCAATCTCTAATCCGCTATATCGGATATATTCCATCTATTTTGGTATTTTGTATTGGTCTTATTTGGGTCGCATTTGATCCTAAAAAACAAGGCTGGCATGACAAAATGGCAAAAACAGTGGTGGTCAAAGAGCTGTAATTTTAGTCAATATTTTGTTAATAAAAAATTACAAAAAAATTCTTGTGTGTTGCAGAGTAAAACCTATACTTGCCGCGAGTTTATTTAATGGAGATCCTAAATGGGTAGTTGTTCGAGGTTCGAGTTTAATTATCGATTAAACCAAAGCCAATACTGAGCAAGATCACCTTTAGGAAGGGCTATCTTGCAATGAGATAGCTTTGTAAAAAATTAGATTAAACCTATACAAATTACTTTATTTGTAATCAAGTACTTCCAGCACTTATCTGTTTAGTTTCTCGCTAGAAATGGGGAGAAGCCAATGTTTTTATATGCTTCCACACACAGCTATGCCTACCAAACTTCAATTTTGGTAAATAATTCGTCTCATACGATTCAAAGTATCCGAGCTATGTTCAAACCTGTGACTTTCCGTCAGCGTTGGTTTGGCTTTGGACTAATTTTCTCTTCTTCATCGTAAGTCTACGATCTCCTATCCCTTTCTAAATTTTAAATTTTTATAGACTTTATTTCTCAATAAGGTCGAGAGCTTTGTACGCCTAAAAAATGGAGGATTTCGTGATGAAATTCTGGCAACGACTCTTCACAGCATTTTTACAAAGATTTCATTTGATGCGTTTTTTTGGTCGTAATCGTTCTTTTAAAGAGCTACATCAATCAAGCTATGCTCAAGAAATTAGCAAAAACTTATCTATGCGTTTGCTCGATGCGTCAAGAGCCCAAACAGGTGACTTATTAAAACAATTCGATACTCACTTCACAGGGCTTACAGAAGAGCAAGCACATACCCAGCAAATGGCAGTGGGGCTTAATGAGATTACTCATGAGAAACCATTAACTTGGTGGCAACATCTTTGGTATTGCTACCGCAATCCGTTCAATATTTTGCTTAGCCTTTTGGCACTAATAGCTTTTTTTACCGATGATTTAACGGGTTCAACCATTATTAGTGTGATGGTTATCCTTTCAACACTACTTCGTTATTGGCAAGAAGCAAAATCAAATCAAGCTGCGGATGCCTTAAAGGCAATGGTGAGTAATACCGCTACAGTATTACGTCATCAAGTCAGTGCAGAAGATTTAGAGCTTATGCATGAACGTTATGGCATTGATATTAAAAATCAAACCAATCAACAATTTGAAATGCCAATTCAATATTTGGTGCCAGGTGATGTGATTTTATTGTCTGCAGGCGACATGATTCCTGCTGATTGCAGCATTTTAAATGCTAAAGATTTGTTTGTTTCTCAAGCTGCAATGACTGGTGAATCAATGCCTGTCGAGAAATTTCCTTTGCAGAAAAATCTTGAAGAAACGAGTGCTTTAGAGCTAGATAACATTGTATTTATGGGGACCAATATTGTTTCTGGTTCGGCTCAAGCTATTGTTTTAAGTACTGGTATTCAAACATATTTTGGTGCGCTTGCTCACCGAGTTACGGCTACTGATCGCAGCACGACAGCATTTCAAATGGGGGTCAACAAAGTAAGTTGGTTGCTCATTCGCTTTATGTTGGTCATGGCACCTGTTGTCCTTTTCATTAATGGCTTTACCAAAGGTGATTGGACAGAGGCATTTTTATTCGCATTATCGGTTGCTGTTGGTCTTACTCCAGAAATGCTACCGATGATTGTGACTTCAACTTTAGCCAAGGGCGCGGTTTTCTTATCTAAAAAGAAAGTGATTGTTAAACGTCTAGATGCGATCCAAAACTTTGGTGCAATGGATGTTCTGTGTACCGATAAAACTGGAACACTAACTCAAGACAAAATCTTTTTATCCCAACATATTGATGTAAATGGTGAAAAATCAGACTTTGTACTCATGCAGGCATTTTTAAACAGTTACTATCAAACTGGTTTAAAAAATTTGCTTGATGTAGCTGTGTTAGAAGCTGTTGATGATCAGATCAAAACTCAAAAGTTACGTTATAAAAAGTTAGATGAAGTTCCATTTGATTTCGATCGCCGCCGTATGTCAGTCGTGGTCCAAACGCCTCAAGAAAAAGTGCGCATGATTACTAAAGGCGCGGTTGAGGAAATGTTAAAAGTTTGCCGTTATGTTGAAGTAAATGGCAAAGTAGAACCTTTAACAGAACAACGTGAAGTTGCAATTGAAGCATTAACTCAACGTTATAACCGCGATGGCTTACGTGTCGTTGCTGTAGCATATCGTGAGTTTGATAATAAACAGGAAAATTATTCGGTTGTTGATGAAAGTGATCTAATTTTAATTGGTTATGTTGCATTTCTTGATCCACCTAAAGAGTCTGCTCGAGAAGCAGTACAAAGCTTGCATGCTCATGGTGTAACCGTAAAAGTACTTACAGGTGATAATGAGTTTGTAACTCAAAAAGTGTGCCGTGAAATTGGTCTAAATTATGATCAAGTTCTATTAGGTGGTGTAATTGAAACCTTAACTGATGAGCAACTCAAAAGAGCAGTAGAGCAATACAATATTTTTGCGAAGCTAAGTCCAGTACATAAAGAACGTATTGTTGAGCAGTTAAAAGCAAACGGTCACGTGGTTGGTTTCTTAGGAGACGGTATTAATGATGCCGCGGCTATACGTGCTGCCGATATTGGTATTTCAGTAGATACGGCAGTAGATATTGCTAAAGAATCAGCAGATTTAATCTTGCTTGAAAAAAGCTTGATGGTGCTTGAAAAAGGTGTAATTGAAGGCCGTAGAACTTTTGCCAATATGCTGAAGTATATCAAAATGACGGCAAGTTCAAATTTCGGTAATGTTTTTTCGGTATTAATTGCGAGTGCTTTTATTCCATTTTTACCAATGCTGCCTATTCACTTACTCATCCAAAACTTACTTTATGACGTATCACAAATTGTCATTCCTTTTGACAACGTTGATGAAGAGTTAATTGCAAAACCACAGCGTTGGCAACCTGAAGAAGTGGGTCGTTTTATGGTGGTATTTGGACCGATTAGCTCAATTTTTGACATTATCACGTTTTGTTTGATGTGGTTTGTGTTTTCGGCAAATACGTCCGAACATCAGACTTTATTCCAGTCTGGTTGGTTCGTTGTGGGGCTACTCACTCAAACATTGATTGTGCATATGATTCGTACGGCTAAGATTCCATTTATTCAGAGTCGCGCTGCAACACCATTATTGGTCATGACAGTGGTGATTATGTGTATTGGTATTTTCTTACCAATGGGGCCTTTGGCAAGTTACTTAAAACTGCAAGCTTTACCATTAAGTTATTTCCTATATTTGCCTTTAATTTTAATTGCTTATATGTGTATTACTCAATTGGTTAAAAAAATCTATATTCGCCGTTACGGCTGGCAATAAAATCATAGGTGCAAGATGAAGTTGCAATTTCTACAACATACAGATTTATCTAATATTGCAGATACTCTCATTAGTCTCTCGGTTGCTTTTGTTTTAGGGGCATTAATTGGATTTGAACGTCAATATAGGCAACGTACAGCTGGCCTTCGAACCAATGTTCTGGTCGCTGTAGGTGCTGCAATTTTCGTAGATGTTGCAACGAATCTTACTGGAGCAGATGGAGCTGTTCGAGTCATTGCCTATGTGGTTTCGGGTATTGGTTTCTTGGGTGCAGGTGTGATTATGCGTCAAGAAGGCAATATCCATGGCTTAAATACCGCAGCGACTTTATGGTGTTCGGCGGCTGTGGGAGCGGCGGCAGGTTCCGATTTAATTATTGAAGCCATACTGGCAACAGCTTTTATTTTATCTGCCAATACTTTATTAAGGCCGATTGTTCATATCATTGACCGTCGTCCATTAGACGATGACACAGAAGTCTTGCATGTCATTTACATCATATGTGACCGCAGTCAGAGTAAAGTGGTTATGGATGAATTAAACCTAACGTTGAAGCATCACAATTATCCTGCTAAAGATATTGATGTGACACCTTTTGGAGAGAAAGAGGTTGAAATAGAAGTGACGTTAATTGCGACTTCAATTGAGACAGAAGAAGCGCAGCATATTATTAACCACTTAAATGCAATGCCACAAATACGACAGGCTTTTTGGGATAAAAACGCAATTAATTAATTTAATGAGACTTTGCATTTAACTGTTTATGAAATTCTCTAAAAGGTTAAGCGCAAAGTCTTTATTTTAGGTGTTATTTTTTAACCTTAAATTTAAGAACTACAAATACGATAATACCGACAATTAGCCCCCAAAATGCCGAACCTATACCGAAAAATTGAATACCCGAAGCGCTACATAAAAAGGTAAACAGTGCTGCTTCACGGTCTTCAACAGGGCCAAAGGCAAGCGCAATGTTATGGCTAATGGTACCAAGTAATGCAATACCTGCTAAAGCTACAATAAAAATATGAGGAAAAGACATGAGCAAGCTTGTGAGTGTTGCTGCAAATAGTCCCATCAATGCATAGAAAAAACCAGAGCTTATGCCAGCAATATAGCGTTTACTTGGGTCAGGATGAACTTGATCGTCAAGGCATACAGCCGCACTAATCGCAGCAATATTAACGCTATAGCAACCAAAAGGCGCAAGCAAAACTTGGGTTAAACCGGTCCAGCCAATGAGTTGATTCACATGTGGTTTATATCCATAACTTTTAATCATGGCAATACCGGGTAAATACTGCGAAGCCATACTAATCACAAACAATGGTAGAGCTAAGCCCAAAAGAGCCGACCAGCTAAAGACAGGACTAATCCAAACAGGTTTAGCCAAAGACCAGTGAAGTGTAGGCATATGAAAGTCTAAAAACACAGGGCAGAGCACAACACCAGCAAGTGCTGTGAACACGATGCTATAACGCGGCCATAATCTTTTTGTAATGATATAAATGACGAGCAAAGATAAAACGAATGCCCAATCATTTTGTAAACTTGCGAAAAGTGAAATACCAAATTTAAGTAAAACGCCTGCAAGCATGGCACTGGTTAAGCTTTGCGGAATATAGGAAAGCGCTTTTTGAAAAATTCCAGAAAAACCTAAAATCGCAGTCAGTACACCAACAACTAAAAAAGCACCAATTGCTTCATTTATGCTATATCCACCGCCAGTTGCAATAATTAAAGCGAGACCAGCAGTAGACCAAGCTGTTGCTACAGGGTATTTAAATTTCCACGAAAGAATAAGTCCTGATAAACCAAGACCCAAACCTAAAGCCCAAAACCATGAGGTGATTTGTTCAGGAGAAGCACCTAAAGCTTGGGCAGCCTGAATCACTAAAATAGCCGAAACACTAATACCAATTAGAAAGGTAATGAAACCCGCGAATACGGCTGGAATAGAAAAATCTTGAAGAATCTTTTGCATGGCTAAATGTTCTAAGTCCCTGAAAAATTAATATGTTTCTGCCTATATTTTCAGCTAGATAAATCTATCAATTTTTTTAAAGAAGGTGCTTTCTATTTTTGGTTTAAAAACGAAATAATATTTTTTAAAAAGCTATAAATGCTATTATTTATTTCATAAAAATTAATTAACTTTGGATATTATTTTTATGGATGAGCAGGCTGAAAATTTGACCCCTCTTGAACTGAAAATTATGCGCTGTTTACAAGAGAACGGACGTTTAAGTAACGCTGAACTGGCAAAACTTGTAGGTATCAGTACCTCGTCTTGCTGGAATCATACTCAGCGTCTTTTTAAAATTGGGGCAATCTTGGATGTTCGTGCTCGGATTAATCCGTCTATGGTACAACGTGAAACCATTGTTTTGGTTGGTGTGGTACTCGATCGTTCAACTCCTGATAGCTTTCAGGCATTTGAACAAGCGGCAGGTGGTTTGGAGAATGTTTTAGAATGTTATCTGGTTGCTGGAGAAGTCGATTACTTTCTAAAAATTCGTGTTAAAGATTTGGCCGCCTTTAACCGATTCCATAGTGAAAAAATTATTGCCTTACCGGGAGTAAGGCAGGTTAGAACATTCTTTGTACTCAATGAAGTTAAAACAGATGGCATGCTGGCATTTTAAAAGTTCAATATGTTCATCTTTATAGGCTAGGCAACTTACATTGTTGAAGTTGCCAACTTCAACCCAAATCCAAAAAATAAAATTCCGACTAAAAAAATACTACTCGCCGCAATTTTATGATTTTGTTTAAAAAATGCCGAGAGTTTAATTCCAGAGAAAATAAGAGCTGTTAAATAGCTAAAGCTAATAATTTGTAAAATAACCGCTAAGATTAAAAAACTTAAAGCTGGATAGGCATAATCTGGGTTAATAAACTGAACAAAGAAAGATAAGAAAAATAAAATCGCTTTAGGGTTAAGTAAACTAATACTTAAGGCGGTTTTATAAGGGTGAATTTTATCTAAAGTAGGTAAATCAGCCATTTCTACTTGGGGTTGATTACGTAATTTCCAGCGTTGAATACTGCCTTGTAAAAGCTTAAACCCTAAATAGGATAGATAAAGTGCACCGATGAGTTTAAGAATAATAAAAACCCAAGGAAATGCTTTTAATAAAGAAGCTGCGCCCAATACGGTACAAAGCATTAAAATAAGATCACCAGTAAAAATACCAAGTGCACCCATATATCCGGTTTTAATACCATAGCGTGAAGCAATTGACATCACATAAAGGGAATTAGGTCCGGGTAATAACACAATTAGGAATGTACCAATAATATATGTTGTTATATCTGTTATGCCGAACACGAGAAACCCAATAAAAAACCGATTTTTGTCATGATAACAAAAATCGGTGATTTTGTATGAAAAGTGCAGTTTTTTAAGATTTAATTTCTGCATCAATTCCAAAAGATTGACGTAACAAACGACTTAATTGGTCACGAGCTTTAATAAAGCCATCAACACCACCTTGTAAAAGTTGAAATGCCATTAAGTCATGATTAAGTTCGTCTTTAAAACTTTGTTCGTTTTGAGCAGGTCTAACAATAGCCTCTGCTTGTTTTGATTTAGTCGCATCAAGAGCTGCATCAACTGTACGAGTATCTTGTTCAAGCTGAGTAAGTAGTCCCGGCGAAATCGTTAGCAAATCACATCCTGCAAGGCCAAGCACTTGATCAATGCTACGGAAGCTCGCACCCATCACTTGAGTTGGAATATTTTGCTGCTTGTAGTAAGTGTAGATTTTCTTAACTGAAACTACACCTGGGTCTTTTTCGATTGGGTAAGCGTCTACACCTTCAGCTTTTTTGTACCAGTCTAAAATACGGCCGACAAACGGTGAAATTAAAGTAACTTTTGCATCTGCACATGCTTGAGCTTGATGTAAACCGAAAAGGAGAGTGAGGTTACAGGCAATCCCTTCAGCTTCAAGTACCTTAGCAGCTTGAATACCTTCCCAAGTCGACGCGATTTTAATAAGAATACGTGACTGATCAATACCATAACCTTTGTAAAGTTCACATAATTCATGTGCTTTTTGAATGGTTGCTTCAGTATCGTATGAAAGGGCAGCGTCAACCTCTGTTGAAACTCGGCCTTCAATCAGTTTTAAAATTTCTACACCAAATTTTACGGTTAAAATATCAATGGTTCTTTCGATCAGCTCATCATTTTTATAGCCTTCTTCTTTGGCTTGATAATAAGCATCTTCAATGAGCTCTTTACTTTCCGGTTGTTCTGCCGCTGCAGTAATCAATGAAGGATTCGTTGTAGCATCTAACGGACGAAATTTACGAATAGCATCAAGGTCGCTACTGTCAGCAACAACGGTCGTTAATGTTTTTAATTGGTCAAGTGCTGTATGAGTCATTGATATTCAACATCTTCAGTAATAAATCTTATGTTTTCTTTATAGCACAAACTCTATCCATACTGTCGATATATCAATTGTTATGTTTCAAAGAAAAACGTTTATGTTCTGCATCTCAATTGAAATGATTTTAAGGAACCAGTTGCATTCGCTTATTGCGAATATAATCAATCAAAAACCGTGCAGCAGCACCGAGTTCACTTTCACGGCTCCACACTAAGTCTACGTAGTATTCAAAACGTGGCGTAAAATCAAATACATCTAATGCTTTAAGCTTATTGTTTAATTCTGGGTTTTCTTTAAACATCTCTTGTGGCAGTACACCCCATCCCAAATTACGTAAAATCATTAAGCAAGCAGAGTGGTGGTTGTCTGTACGCCAGTAATGTTTTGAAAATAATAATTCAGGTTTTAGCGTTTCATCTCGACTTGCTACAACAATTTGTCTTGTACCCAAAATCTGTTCATACGAAACATGCTCTTGGCTTGCGAGCGGATGGGTTTTTGAAATAACAGGAATTAAAGCTTCACGTTTGAGTTCTACAAACTGCTCTCTATTGTCTAAATGCTCACGTTCAAACATAAGGGCCAGTTGAGCAGAGCCATCTAGTAACATGTGAAGCGCATCTTCTTGAGGGGCAGACACAATATTAATTTGTAGGTCAGGGAAGCGGCTTTCTAACAGGCAAACATAGTCGGTCCAATTGGTATGTAGCAGCTCAGACACCACAACAATAGTGAGGTTTGGTTCTAGACCAGTACTTAAGGCATGGGCGTGTTGTTTCCATTGATTCATTTCAATCAATAGTTGCGCCGTTTTTTCATATAGCACTCGTGCTTCAGCTGTTGGGGTAGGTTCACGGCCTTTGCGTTCAAATAAAGTCAGGTTCAGATCGATTTCTAAATTAGCAATAGACATACTTACAGCAGAGGGAACTTTACCGAGTTTCCTTGCTGCTGCTGAAAAGGAGCCAGTTTCAATCACGGCCTGAAACATGAGCAATTGTTCTTGATTAATATTCATCTGTCAAAAAAACTGAAAGAACCTGATTGGATTAATCAAAATTATAAAAATAAAATGCACATTATCCAAGTAATTATTGAGTATTTAAAAATGTTGATTTCCAAGAGAAGACTCATTCATGCAATCAGTTATGAAGGAATTTTATTGGTCATCATTGCGATTGCATTAAGTTTTATTTTTGATATGCCGATGGAAGTGACCGGAACACTCGGTGTGTTTATGGCAGTAGTTTCAGTTTTCTGGAATATGATTTTTAACCACTATTTCGAAAAAGTAGAGCATAAATATAATTGGGAAAGAACGATCCCTGTGCGGATTTTACATGCGATTGGTTTTGAAGGTGGCTTGTTGATTGCAACCGTACCGATGATTGCATATATGATGCAGATGACTGTGATTGATGCATTTATTTTAGATATTGGCTTAACCTTATGTATTTTGGTTTATACCTTTATTTTCCAGTGGTGCTATGACCATATCGAAGATAAGTTTTTCCCAAATGCTAAAGCTGCATCACTTCATTAAAATTAAGTACTTAAAGTAAAAAAGCACCCTGATGGGTGCTTTTTTAGGTGAATCGTAAAATTATTTCTCTACGATTGCTACAACGCCTTCACCACCTGCTGTACAGATCGAGATTAATGCGCGGCCTGTACCTTTTTCATTAATTAATTTAGCTGCAGTAGCCAAGATACGACCACCAGTTGCAGCAAATGGGTGACCTGCACCTAAAGATGAACCATTTACGTTAAGTTTAGAGCGGTCAATTGAACCTAAAGGTGCATCTAGACCAAGACGTTCTTTACAGAATTTTTCGTCTTCCCAAGCTTTTAAAGTCGACAATACTTGAGATGCAAATGCTTCATGAATTTCGTAGAAATCAAAATCTTGAAGTTTAAGGTTAGCGCGCTTAAGCATACGAGGTACTGCATAAGCAGGAGCCATCAATAAGCCTTCTTTAGGACCGTTCTTACCAATGAAGTCAACAGCTGCTGTTTCAGAGAAAGAAAGGTAAGCTAAAACTTCATGACCGTTTTCTTTTGCCCATTCTTCAGAAGCAAGCAATACAACAGAAGCACCGTCAGTCAACGGAGTTGAGTTACCTGCTGTCATTGTTGCAGTTTCGCCTTTACCGAAAACTGGTTTCAATTTAGCAAGTTTTTCAACTGTACTGTCTGCACGTAAGTTGTTGTCACGGTTAAGACCTAAGAATGGAGTGATTAAGTCGTCAAAGAAACCACGTTCATAAGCAGCAGCAAGTTTTTGATGGCTGCTTGCAGCTAACTCGTCTTGCGCTTCGCGAGTAATACCCCATTCTAAAGCAGTAATTGCTTGGTGCTCACCCATTGAAAGGCCAGTACGTGGTTCACCGTTGCTTGGTGCATCAAGAAGCTTTTTAAAATCAATTTTTGTTAATGCTTTAAGACGGTCTTTACCAGTCTTAGCAACATTGAGCTCAAGTAAAACTTTACGTAAACCATCACCTACAGCAATCGGCGCGTCAGAAGTTGTATCTACACCACCTGCAATACCTACATCGATTTGACCAAGTGCAATTTTGTTTGCAACAACAAAAGCTGCTTGTAAACCTGTACCACAAGCAATTTGAATGTCATAAGCAGGAGTTTCAGGAGCAAGATCTGTGCTCAATACAACTTCACGAGTCATGTTGAAGTCACGGCTATGTTTTAAAACAGCACCCGCAACGACTTCACCAATACGCTTACCTTGTAAGTTAAAGCGCTCAACCAAACCATTCAATGCTGCTGTCAGCATGTCAGAATTAGACGCTTTAAAATAAGCAGTATTTGAACGTGCAAATGGAATACGGTTGCCACCAATAATTGCAACGCGGCGAACAGTGTTTTGGCTCATGGTTTTATCCTGTTGAACAGAAGTTTTGGTTTTTGTTGCTTTTGGTGCTGCAACTACATTATTAGAAGATGTAGATGGGGTTGCTGTAGCAGCGCTCTTATTACGAGGGCTACGTGCAGGTGCAGTCGTTGAACGAGTACGTGTCGTTTTTGGAGTATTAGTTGCTGCTTTAGGAGTTGTGCTGTTACGCTTAGCCGTGTTAGAAGCCGGCTTTGATGTATTTGACACTTTTTCCTCAGCAGAATTCTCGACTGCTGGATTTTCTTGAGTTGTCTTGCTCATAAGGCTTTTCCAAGCATATTAACGATATTCTTATTAGCTACATTAACACAATTCAAATAGACCTGTATTGACTAGAATGACATTGTAGATAGCATTCAGGTCAAGACATCCAAAGATGAACTCAAGTATGATTTGGAGTAACTCTAATGAACGACTGATTTCATATTGTTGCTATTCATCTCATAACATAATGAAGCCTGTCGTAGAAAATTCATTTCTTTGAGAGATAATAATCATGACTGATCAATACCAAGCATTTACACAATCTCCTATTGGTAAATTCGTTGTTAAAAATCTGGGTTTACCATCGCCAGTTGCATTAGAGCGTTTTGAAAGTGCTCAGCCAGTAGTGAATGGTGCAGTATTGGTTGGCGCAGCGCCGTCAAGTGTATTGTCTGGTGCGATTGCACAAGTACTTAGCAATATTCATGCTGACAGCTATGTCGGTAATAATGTTGCATTACAGCAAGAAGCTGCAAAAGTTGGTTTAAATTTACGCCCATTCAATGCAGGCGACAAAGAATCAAAATTCAAAGCAGTAGTATTTGATGCTTCTGGTATTCAAAACTCAGAACAGTTAAACGAACTTTATAAATTCTTTAACCCGATTGCACGTCAAGTTGCGACTTCTGGTCGAGTGATTGTGATTGGTACAACTCCTGAAACTGCAAAAACTGTAAAACAGGCGATTGCTCAGCGTGCACTTGAAGGCTTTATCAAATCTGTAGGTAAAGAATTTAAAAAGGGTATTACTGCTCAAGTTGTCTATGTTGATGAAGGCGCTGCTGCAAACCTTGAATCAACTTTACGTTTCTTGCTTTCTCCACGTTCAGCTTATGTGTCTGGTCAAGTTGTTCGTGTGTCTAAAGCAGATGTGGTTGATGTTGATTGGGCAAAACCGCTTGCTGGTAAAACTGCATTAGTAACTGGTGCGAGCCGTGGTATTGGTGAGGCAATTGCACATGTGCTTGCACGTGATGGCGCTCATGTTATTTGTTTAGATGTACCACAACAACAAGCTGACCTTGACCGTGTGGCTGCTGACATTGGTGGTTCTACATTGGCAATTGACATTACTGCTGCTGATGCGGGCGAAAAAATTAAAACTGCTGCTGTAAAACAAGGCGGTTTAGATATTATCGTTCATAACGCAGGTATTACTCGTGACAAAACTTTGGCAAACATGAAGCCAGAGCTTTGGGACTTAGTAATTAACATTAACTTGTCTGCTGCTGAACGTGTAAATGACTACTTGTTAGAAAACGATGGTCTAAATGCAAATGGCCGCATTGTTTGTGTATCATCAATTAGTGGTATTGCGGGTAACCTTGGTCAAACAAACTATGCTGCGTCAAAAGCTGGTGTAATTGGTTTAGTTAAATTTACTGCACCTATCTTAAAAAATGGTATTACCATTAATGCAGTAGCACCTGGCTTCATCGAAACTCAAATGACTGCTGCGATTCCATTTGCAATTCGTGAAGCTGGTCGCCGTATGAACTCAATGCAACAAGGCGGTTTACCTGTTGATGTAGCAGAAACAATTGCATGGTTTGCATCAACTGCGTCTACAGGTGTAAACGGCAACGTTGTGCGTGTGTGTGGTCAAAGCTTGTTGGGCGCTTAAGCACTTTTAGCTAAATAGGGGGTGCTTGTGCATCCCTTTTTTATTCAAGAATCTATAAATTATAAAAGGTTAGGTATGAATACTCGTCATTTTAGCCAACTACCAAAAGCGGCATTGGCTTATCCAAAAGTAGTACAAGGGTTAATTTTTAAAAAGCCTCAGGGGCCAAAAATCTTGCCACAAGTTGAATATGTGGTAGACCGTCTTGAAATTGATCAAAGCCATCTCAAAGCTTATAACGAAGTATGTGGCTTTCAAAATAATGGCTTTGTACCGGCAATTTATTTGGCTGTGCTTTCTCAAAGTTTGCAAATGCACATGATGACGGCAGAAGCTTTTCCATTTCCGATTTTAGGCTTAGTTCATATCCGTAACCAGATTAAACAAACCAGACCAATTGGTGTAACTGAAAAACTCACTCTGTCATGTAAATTTGGGGAACTAAAACCGCATGATAAAGGTGTTCAGTTTGACTTTATTACGACTGCGAAAGTTGGCAATGAAGTGGTAATGGAAGGCTTAACAACTTATTTATCTCGTCAAAAAGTCGAGAAAAGAGTGGGTGAGAAAGCTAAAGAAGAACAAGCACCTGTTTATGTTCCAAAGGCCCAGTGGGATATTTTAGAAAATACAGGCCGCCGTTATGCGAAAGTGTCTGGTGATTTTAACTTAATTCATATTCATGCCATTACTGCAAAAGCATTTGGCTTTAAGCAAGCCATTGCGCATGGCATGTGGAGCAAAGCTAAAGCGCTAGCGAACCTCGAATTACCAAATGCTTATGAAGCAGATGTGTGGTTTAAGCTACCAATGTTCCTACCGTCAAAAGTTGAGTTCTTAACTGCCAATGCAGATAAAAAGACTGATTTCTTGATTCGGAATGCGAAATCACAAAAACCGCATGTTGCAGGAACTGTAAAAGCATTATAAAAATATCAGCAGCCTGAACAGAGGTTTGGGCTGTTTTTAAGCAAAATAACAAAAAATGCAAGGAACTTCATGTGATTAAAGAAATTTTACTGGCCGATACCCATAACTATCACGGTATTTTAGATGAACGTTTTATGGATTTAGCTCACCAGTTCAGCCGTCTACAAGATGCTAGAACAGGACAAGGTGGAGCTGCATTAGCAGTTTATTTTAGAGGCCAGAAAGTTGTAGATATCTACACCGGTCTAAAATCACAAAATGAAGCATGGCAACCTGAAACTTTGGCAGTTTGCTACTCTACAGGTAAAGGCGTACTCGCAACTTTAGCGCATATTTTAGTAAGTGAAGGTTTTTTAGAATACGACAAACCGATTGCGACTTATTGGCCTGAGTTTGCTCAAAATGGTAAAAAGCAAATGACTTTACGTCATGTGCTAAGTCATCAAAGCGGTATGTTTGATGTTCGAAATATTATCGAAAGTGCAAGAGAAATGCTCGACTGGTCTCATATGTTAAATGTGATTGCAGCGACTAAGCCTAGATTCCTTGCCGGAGAGGGCAATGCTTATCAAGCTTTAACATTTGGCTGGCTTGTCGGTGGAGTACTTGAAAAAGCAACTGGTCAATCTTTAGATCAGCTCATGCAAAAATATCTCGTTGAGCCTTTGCAGTTGGACGGCGCTTATTTTGGTACGCCTGCAAGCGAACTGGAACGTGTAGCACGTTTAATTATTCAACCCAAACCTGAAAAAACAGCGGCTCCCCAAGTTGAAAAACCTAAAAAGCCTCAAGCACGCAAGAGTTCACTCTCTGAAAAAATGATTACGTGGACTGGACAGGACCCACAAGATTTTCAGGATGCCATGATTCCAAAAGGAATGAAGAATTTTAGTTTCTTTAGTGATGAAGGATTGCAAGCAGTCATTCCGGCGGCGAACGGTACGTTTACTGCAAATAGTCTTGCTAAAATTTATGCGATGCTGGCAAATCACGGTGAGTGGGATGGACAGCAACTTATTCGCCCAGAAGTATTTAAAGAACTCAGTACCATTCAAAGTTATGCACGTGATCGTGTCATGCCAATTCCGATGAATTGGCGTTTAGGATATCACCGCATTATTACCATGGGTAAACGCGCTAAAAATGGCTTTGGACATATTGGTTACAATGGTTCAGGGGCGTGGTGCGATCCTGAGCGTGACCTGAGTTTTGCCTATACTCATAACTTTCAAATTGGTTCGATCACGGGTGATTACCGTTTGTGGGGGCTGACTCAAGAAGCCTTACGTTGCACCGACCAAGTTTTAAAAGGGCGTAAAGGCTGGTTCTAAGTTTTATATAATCAATAAATGCTGGTGTTTTTAATAAATGCCAGCTTCTATATTTATAATAATTCTAGGCGAATAATTGCTTCGGTATGGCGCTTAAAGTCTTCTTCAGCTAAACCTTGTAAACCAAGTTGATAAATCCCTTCTAATCCGCATACAAAGGCAATGAGCCGCCAAGCTATGTCTGTTGAATTAGATATATTTTTAAATTCACCTTCTTTTTTACCAGATTCAATTGCTTGCACAATTGTTTGATGCCAATTCTGCATGGCAAGGTTATAAGCCTTTCGTATTTCAACATCTTGTTCAATTAAGAGTTCAGCCTCATTCCATAAGCGTAAGTAGGGCTGAAGTCTATCTATGTTTTCTGCGCCTAATAAGATGAATAGCCTTTGAAATTGGCTAGTCGTTTTTAGGGTTTGTTCAATTTCATCAAGCTGTTCCATGAGCTTTAAAAAAGCTTCAGCTTTTAAATGAGATGCCGAAGAAAAATGATGGTGAACTTGTCCGGTTGATGTTTGTGCTTCTGTTGCGATTCGGCGTACCGTCATGGCTGTAAAACCTTCAGCCAAAGCAACTTGCATGGCAGCTTGCAGAATCATTTCTCTGCGTTGATCGCGATTAAGATAGGCCATGTTTCTTTCACCTGACTGAATTCGACACAAATTACATTAAAACCAAAAGTTGGACAAGTGTCCAATTGTGTATATAATAACCATGATTTGAACACATGTCCAAGTTTTGGATATTGAAGAGCGTTATGCAAAAAAAATGGTTAATCCTGACAATTATCGTCCTTATTTATTTACCAGTTACGATTGATGCAACGGTGATGCATGTTGCTACACCATCTTTAAGTGCAGCATTGAATTTAACTGCCAATCAGCTTTTATGGGTCATTGATATTTATTCACTGATTATGGCGGGTTTGATTTTGCCGATGGGTGCACTGGGTGATCGTATTGGCTTTAAAAAATTATTATTTATTGGAACTGCAATTTTTGGAGTCGGTTCCTTAGCTGCGGCTTTTTCTCCAACGGCTTACGCCTTAATTGCTTCCCGTGCTGTTTTAGGTCTAGGGGCAGCGATGCTTATTCCTGCCACTTTATCAGGTATTCGTAATGCTTTTACCGAAGAAAAGCAGAGAAATTTTGCACTTGGTCTTTGGTCTACAGTGGGTGGTGGCGGAGCAGCTTTTGGTCCATTGGTTGGTGGTTTTGTACTAGAACATTTCCATTGGGGAGCAGTATTTCTCATCAATATCCCGATTATTTTAGTCGTTCTGGTCATGATCGCGATGATCATTCCTAAACAACAAGAGAAAACTGATCAGCCAATTAACCTAGGACAAGCTTTAATTTTGGTTGTAGCTATTTTAAGCCTCATCTATTCAATCAAATCGGCGATGTACAACTTCTCGGTACTTACAGTCGTGATGTTTGTGGTTGGTATAAGTACATTAATTCACTTCATTCGAAGCCAAAAAAGAGCTACGACACCAATGATTGATCTGGAATTGTTTAAACATCCAGTGATTTCTACCAGTATTGTTATGGCCGTTGTTTCTATGATTGCTTTGGTTGGCTTTGAATTACTCTTGTCTCAAGAGTTGCAGTTTGTACATGGGTTTTCTCCATTACAGGCAGCCATGTTTATTATTCCATTCATGATTGCAATTAGTTTAGGTGGTCCATTAGCTGGTATTTGCTTGAATAAGTGGGGGCTTAGACTTGTATCGAGTCTAGGGATTTTAATTAGTGCACTCAGTCTATGGGGACTAGCTCAGCTTAACTTCTCGACCGATCATTTTTTAGCATGGACGTGTATGGTGTTTTTAGGCTTTAGCATTGAGATTGCCTTACTGGCTTCAACTGCTGCGATTATGTCATCGGTACCGCCTCAAAAGGCAAGTGCAGCAGGTGCGATTGAAGGTATGGCTTATGAGCTTGGTGCTGGTTTGGGCGTTGCTATATTTGGGTTAATGTT
The DNA here is from genome assembly GCF_044538495.1 of Acinetobacter sp. ABJ_C4_1. Classification (NCBI taxonomy): domain Bacteria; kingdom Pseudomonadati; phylum Pseudomonadota; class Gammaproteobacteria; order Moraxellales; family Moraxellaceae; genus Acinetobacter; species Acinetobacter sp. ABJ_C4_1. Next base: position 554,369 of record NZ_JBIUCQ010000001.1, read on the forward strand.
ATCTTGGTTTTATAGCCGCTCAATTATTTTACCAGCCGAGCTTCCGACGAGCTTAATTGAAAAAGCGAGTATCTCGATTGGTGAAACCATGCAATTAGCTTCTAACCTTGAAAGCCCTTTGGGAGGGCAATTAATTGCAGTTGCTCAGCAAGCTTTTAGCTATGCGCATAGTTGGGTGCTTACAATTTCAGCTATTTGTTTCTTCCTTTTAACTGTATTTGTCTGGTTTAGCTTTCCTAAGAAAGTAAACTAAAATAAAGGGTAAAAAGAGAGACAATCTTTCTTTTTACCCTTAAATGTCTGTTTAATATTTTCTTTATAATAAATTTAGTTATTTAATTCTCATAAATAAACTATTGCTTAATAAATTTCATGTTTTTATTTCAAAATGATTCAATGTTCATCTATTTGAAATTTAATAAAAAATTATTAACTTGAAAATTGACTGGAAAAAAATGGTTTGTTAACCTGCTATTCGAAAATCTAAAACAAATAAAAGAGGCTACTGTGAATTTTAAATTAAAAACATCACTTATTATTGGAGCAATTGTTGCATCTTCACTTGTATATGCCGCAACTGTACTTTCACCAAATCAGAATAATAATAGTGGATCAATTCCGTCGGGTTATTCAGATTTAGAATTTTCTTTAGCTAATGGAAATTGGGTCAAAAATCTCTCTTTACCAACAAATGCTAATAATTTGGACAAAATTACAATTCGTTCTAGTGCCGCTTACAGTAGTTATTTAGACACTTCTAATACGAATATTCCGTTAGAAGTGTTGAAGATAAATAGCGGTGATGTTTATCAATTCATTTTTAATAGCAGTCAAAATAAATGGATTGCTCAGTTAGCAACCGTGAGTCCTACCAATGGTGCGACTTATGAAGTCATTCCATTAACCACTGCATCTATGCAAAAAATACTTATTCAAAATGACAAATGGGCACAAACCATTGCATTACCGAGTGATGTACGTGACGGAACAACTGTACAAGTTGTTTCTACAGCAAGTGCAAGCTCAGAGATTGATAAAACAAATTTACTATTCCCAAGCAGTTTCACATTAAAAAATGGCTCTGAATATTGGTTTAAATATTATTCTGCTTTAGGAAAATGGGTTCCAGAATATATAAAACCTCAGAAGCTAAATGTTCAGCAAATCGGAACATCTTTAGCCGCGGTAAGTAGTCCGCTTACCGAAATTGCATTTGGAGATGGGAACTGGGTTTCCAATTTTACTTTGCCTACCACTGCAAGTGATCGGGATAGAATTATTATTAAGTCTACAGCGACTTGGTCTGCAAAAATTAATAATACCAATGTTAATAGCCAAGCGACCTTAACACTTAAAACAGGCGATCAATATGAGTTTATGTATGTAAGCGACAAAGGATATTGGCAGCTGATCTCTTCACCAACAAAGGTAATTGATTCAACGGCAACAATCCCTGCAACTTTACCGAATATGACTCAGCCCACTTTAAAAGTAAAACTGTCTACATCAAATTGGCAGCCGACCTTGCAGCTACCAGCTCAAGCTCAAGTTGGGGATAAGGTGGTTATTGTGTCGAATGCATCGGCAGACACCAATATTAATGCTGCTAATGGTTTGTCGACAGCAATTAAAAATGGTGAAAATCGCCGTTTTATATATACCGCTCAAGGCTGGATAGTAGATAGTTATACAATTGATATGTTGTTAGTTTCTAGCCCCGAAGTAAATGCAATTTTAGGTGAGAGCGCTGCAAAACTTAGAATGATTGAAGGCGTAAATCTAACAAATTTAACCGCTGAAAATTCAAATGCACGTTTTTACTTAAGAGATGTGGGCTATTTAACTTATAAAATCCCTGCTACCACTTTAAAAGAAGCAATCTCGACTGGACGAGATGACACGACGGTACAAAATGAGCGAAAACGTGTATTGGCAGACGGTGTTTATTATCAAGGTAATGAACCGGGAGACGGTGGCTGTGGTTGGGCTTGGATTAATGCTTCTGCATATAACATGATTGGCGCAAATGATATTGCAGGTTGTTCTTTTGCGGCCATGCGTCATGAAGTCGGGCACAATCTTGGTCTGTACCATAATGGTTCAACCAATATTGGCTCGGGCTTTGCTCATCCGTTAGGAAGTACAGTAATGGGCGGTAATAATATTAATTTTTACTCTAGCCCGTATCTATATAACCCTAAATATGGTGTACGTTTAGGTGAAGAAGGGAAGATTGATGCTGTCAGTGTCATTAACCTGAATGCGCAGAAAATTTCTCTATATAACTAATCTCTATTTTAGCTGTAAATAATGAAGAAAAATAAATTGTTAATAGGAACTGCTATCGCTTGTGTGGCGTTAGCAGTTTTAATCTGGTTTGCTTTTTCACAGCAAAGCTCTTCTGCTTTAACGTCGCCTTTAGAAAGTCGGCAAGAGTCTGGGACAAAAGTGGCAGATAGCCAGGATGAATTTACTCGTCAAAATATGCTGAATTTGAGTTCATCAGAAAAGGAAAAGTTGTCTAGGCAACAAATTGTTTTTAATGAAATAGAAAAAGATCAGCTTCCTTCTAATATTAATTTTCCGCTGCTTAAAAATGCGAAAGGTATGATCATTAAATATGATCCAAATGTGATTGAACTTAAAAAAGTGGGCGACACTGTTAAGTTCCAAATGTTGGAATATGGCATTAATCGCACAGGTAAAATTGTAGAGATCGAACCTGTTGACCAAGATATTGTTCGGTGGACTGGAAAATTTGATCAGGGCGATCCAAATCAGAATTTCTTTACTATTGCTCAAAGTCAAAAAGACCACTACACGATCATGCAGATTTTTACCGAGAAAGGAAATTATTCTGCTGAAATTAAGGATGGTGTAGGGCTAGTGCAAACCATGGATGAAGGTATAACTGATCAAGAGCTACATCATGATCATCCTTAGACAAATAAATGGTTCTGGTAGAGAAAAGAAGTCAGTTCGCAGTTTATCTGTACGGATATGAGCTTTATGCGTTCACACTCTTTTAAAAACAAAGTATGCTTATGCCTGTAAAAAGGAGCATACATGTATCAAGTACTTGCTAGAAAATACCGTCCACGTAATTTCAATGAGTTAGTGGGACAAAACCATGTTTCTCGTGCATTAAGTAGTGCATTGGAACGCGGTCGTCTTCACCATGCTTATTTATTTACAGGAACGCGTGGTGTAGGTAAAACTACAATTGCACGTATTTTAGCCAAGTGTTTGAACTGCGAAACGGGTGTGACTTCTACACCATGTGAAGTTTGTGCAACCTGTAAAGCAGTAAATGAAGGTCGCTTTATTGACCTGATCGAAATCGATGCTGCTTCAAGAACCAAAGTAGAAGATACACGTGAACTTTTAGACAACGTTCCTTATGCGCCAACGCAAGGTCGTTTTAAAGTTTACCTGATTGACGAAGTGCATATGCTTTCTACGCATTCTTTTAATGCGTTATTAAAAACACTAGAAGAACCACCAGAACACGTTAAGTTTCTGTTTGCTACGACTGACCCACAAAAGCTACCGATTACGGTCATTTCACGTTGTTTGCAATTTACTCTACGACCTTTAGCCGTCGATGAAATTACCAAGCACCTTGGTGCTATTCTTGAAAAAGAGCAAATTAATGCCGATCAAGATGCAATTTGGCAAATTGCTGAATCTGCTCAAGGTTCATTACGTGATGCTTTATCTTTAACTGACCAAGCGATTGCTTATGGTCAAGGTTCTGTACATCATCAAGATGTTAAAGAAATGCTTGGCTTGATTGACCGTACGATCATTTATGATTTGATTTTAGCGATTCATCAGAACCAACGTGAGAAAGTTAGTCAGCTTTTATTGCAATTTAGACATCAAGCGCTAGATGTTTCACTTGTGCTTGATCAGTTGATTTCGACATTGCATGAATTGGCAATTTTACAATATCTACCTGATTTGAGTTTGAAGTATAGCGATGAAATCAATCGCAAAATCATGCAACTGTCTAAGCTGATTTCTGCTCAAGATTTGCAGCTTTATTACCAAATCGCTTGTAAAGGTCGTTCAGACTTGCAACTTGCCGTGACGCAAGAGCAAGGTTTTGAAATGTGCGTTTTACGCTTATTGGCATTCCGTCCTTTAGCGCCTAATGAAATTTTAGTATCAGAGCCTGTTCAACAAAATGGACAAGCAGTGGTGAATCACCAAGTACAGCAACAAGTTCAAGATATTGCTCCTGTAAGTGCTGTTCAGCCTGTTGAAGTTATTAGTCAACCCGCTATGGTTGAACCTGAACCTGAACCTGAACCTGAACCTGAACCTGAACCTGAACCTGAACCTGAACCTGAACCTGAACCTGAACCTGAACCTCAGTCTAATCAGGATTTAATGGTATTTGACCCAAATCATCATGAGCTGATTGGGCTTGAGTCAGCAGTTGTTCAAGAGACTGTTAGTGTTTTGGAAGAAGATTTCATTCCTGTACCAGAACAAAAGTTAGTACAAGTTCAGGCAGAAACCCAAGCAAAACAAATTGAACCAGAACCAGCTTTTTCTGCTGAGCCTCAAGGTTTGTTTGAGACATCTAGCGCTGAATTTTCCCTTGATCAAGATGCGCCTATAACTCCTGATTTGTCTTCTGAACCTGTTATTGAACAACAGTCATTTGTACAAGCCGAAGTAATGGTTCAAACAGAAACAGTTGCCGTTGTAAAAGAGCCTAGTGCAACTGATAACGGTCAGTTGATGCCTCAAGATATCTTGAAGCTGGCTCCTCAAGTTTTAGAAGGTGAGTGGACACTTGAAAAATGGGAATACTGGTTTAGAAACAGCCAGCTTTCACCAGCCGTCCAAGAACTTGCGCAACATGGTGTAATGACCGGTGAAATTGGCGGCAATACTATTTTCCATATTCCTCAAGAATATGAAAATATGCTGACCCAATTGCAGCAAGGCCTTATTGATGCATTAAATGAGCAATGGCCGAATACTCAATTTACAGTTGAATATGGTGCTTTGAATACATCTACACCATATACCATTCAAAGTGCGCGTAAAGAAAAAGCCTTTCACCGAGCAGCCGAGCTATTACAGCAACAACCTGTCATTAAGAGCCTCATAGAAACTTTTGATGGCGAATTACAAAATATTCAATTAAAGCCTTAAATTTAACTGAGTTTTGATCTGGTGCAGAATATGAAAATAATAGAATTTTCATATTTTTCACTGGATTGAAATATTTGGGTCATGTCACTGTCATTGTACTTTTCTATGTTAGCCATTTTAGATTTTAAATGGATTGAACATAGCAATGAAAAGGCAATGCACTGGAATAAATTGTTTTAAATATTCATATTTTTTATTAATCGGCGCCATTCTACTGAGTGGTTGTAACGACTCATCAAATGATAATTCAAATACACCAGATACAGGTAAAAAGCCTGTAATACGCTGTGCACCATAAACTTAAATAATAAAAAGAACCTGATCATGATTACACGTCGTAAATTTTTAAATTATTCTTTAAATATGGGTTTTGGTGCAGCGGTATTGGCAGCTTTCCCATCTAGTATTCAAAAAGCTTTAGCAATTCCTGCAAACAATAAAACTGGCACCATTCAGGATGTCGAACACGTTATTATTTTAATGCAGGAAAATCGATCTTTTGATCATTACTTTGGAACGTTAAAAGGTGTTCGAGGTTTTGCTGATCGTTTTACAATTCCTCTGCCAAGTGGCCGCCGTGTTTGGGAGCAGCTTAGAAGTAATGGGCAAGTTTTAACGCCTTTTCATTTAGATGGTACAGCCAATAATGCGCAGCGTGCAGATGGTACGCCACATACGTGGAATGACAGTCAGCTGGCTTGGGACAATGGGCGTATGGCGAATTGGCCAGCCCATAAAACTGATATATCCATGGGTTATTTTAAAGAAAAAGAAATTCCATATCAGTTTGCACTTGCGAATGCCTTTACGATTTGTGATGCCTACCATTGCTCTATGCACACTGGAACAGATGCAAACCGTTCTTATCATTTAACGGGTACAAATGGTGCAACACCGACCAAGCGTTCATTTGTAAATAATGAATGGGACTGGATTGATGGTAACCCAGCGACGGCAGATCGCGGTTATACATGGAAAACTTATGCCGAACGTTTGGAAGAAGCAGGGGTAAACTGGATTTGTTATCAAAATATGCCAGATGAATGGGGCGATAACATGCTTGGGGCATTTCGTTCATTTCGAAAGGCCAACATTGCATCTGGTTATCCTGTTGCAAGCGGTGGTGAACCAAACAAACCATATGCAGATACGGGTCAAAAACTACCGTATAAAGCCTATGATGCTGCTACTGATAATGCCAAAAATCCACTTTATAAAGGCATTGCAAATACGCTACCGGGTAATAAACCCGAAGAGTACCTTGACGCTTTTAAACGAGACATTCGTGAGGGTAAATTACCACAAGTATCTTGGATTAATGCGCCCTCAATTTATTGTGAACATCCAGACCCTTCAAGCCCAGTTCAAGGGGCATGGTTTATTCAAGAAATTATTGATGCATTAACTGCTGTACCAGAGGTCTGGAGTAAAACAGCACTGCTTATTAACTTTGATGAAAATGACGGCTACTTTGACCACATACCGTCACCATCAGCGCCATCACGACTTGCAAATGGTCAATACGCTGGCAAATCGACATTAAGTAGTGCCGATATGCAGGATGAATATTTTGATCATGCTGCACCTGAGGGAAGCCATTCACAGCCTACACCTGATGGACGCGTTTATGGTCCAGGTCCTCGTGTTCCATTATATGTGATTTCTCCATGGAGTCGTGGTGGTTGGGTAAACTCGCAAGTGTTTGACCATACTTCTGTGCTCATGTTTTTAGAAAAACGTTTCGGTGTGAAAGAGCCGAATATCAGTCCATATCGCCGTGCAGTATGTGGTGATTTAACCAGTGCATTTAACTTTAAAACACCAAATGCAGATGTTTTACCGCAGCTCAACGGTAAACAAACACGTGTGCAGGCAGATACATTAAGGAAAAATCAAGAAGCTTTGCCTGCTGTACCTGTACCAACCGATATTAAGTTGCCGATTCAGCAAAGTGGCATACGTCTGTCGCGTGCGCTACCTTACGAGTTGCACACCAGCGCACGCTGTAAAGCCGATGGTAAAGTGCAATTGATTTTCTCTAATACAGGTCAGCAAGCAGCGGTTTTTCATGTATATGACAAACTTAACCTAGACCTTATTCCAAAGCGTTATATTGTCGAGCCGAATAAAACTTTAGATGATGAATGGGACGCTTTAAAAGATAACTTGGGCCGTTATGACCTATGGGTACTTGGTCCAAATGGCTACCATCGTCATTTTAAAGGCGATACTCAACGTATTGTCGATAGTAGTGTTAAACCTGAAATTCGAGTGTGCTATGACATTGCCAATGGTGATGTATACGTAGAACTCATGAATGAAGGAACCAAAGATGCACTTTTGACGGTAAAACCTTGTGCATATCGACAAGATACGCCGTTACAACTTACCGTAAAAGCGGGACAGATTGTTAAGCAACACTGGGCTTTGGCTGACGTGGGACATTGGTATGATTTTGAAATCACCAGTCAGAGTGATCCATATTATTTCCGACGTTTTGCTGGACGAGTCGAAACGGGTGAAGACTCTTTTAGTGACCCCGCAATGATGTAATTTTAGGTGGGCAAAAAGAACAACTTATTTTCTTTTTGCCCCATTTTTTATAATAAATAACTTTTTAAAGCTTCACGAACTGACTCAGAAATTGGCACAGTCTTACGCGTTTCGCGATCAACAAACACATGTACAAAATGTCCTTGAGCTGAGGCTTGATCTTGACCTTGTTTAAAGATTGCCAATTCATAACGTAGTGAAGTCGTACCGATTTTACCAATTGCCACACCTACCTGAATAATTTCTGGAAATGATAACTCTTGTAAAAAGCTACAAGCTGAATCAACCACTAACCCAATTGACTGTGCTTCATGAATATCAAAACCTGTTTTTTGAATGAGTAAAGCATTGGCTGCTGTATCAAAGTAGCTATAGTAAGTCACATTATTCACATGACCATAGATGTCATTATCTGCCCAACGCGTTTGAATGTCTAAAAAGAACTTAAATTGATCTCGGGTTTTTAAAATTGGTTTAGTCATTAATGAATCGCCTGATAAATTGCCAAAGCAGCGGCTTCTGTCATGTCACGTGGATTATTTTGTAGTAAACGGGTTTGCAACATGGCATCTTCAGCAAGCCGAGGTAAGCTCGACTCATCAATACCCAAATCTCTAAGTTTTAAGGTCAAGCCACTACGGTCTAAGTGGTTCTGCATATGGTCAATAAATAAATCACACAAGCCATCAGTGCTGCCATTGCTGTATGGGTCGAGCCATTGCATAAGCTCTGCATAGTATTTTTTTGCATTGGGCGCATTAAATTTTAATACTTCAACCAGCACTAAAGCATTGGTATGTCCATGCGACAAATGAAAATGACCACCCAATGGGTAAGCTAAAGCATGTACAGCGGCAACAGGCGAGTTTGCAAATGCTTGACCTGCGAGCATTGAACCGAACAGCATGTTTTGACGTGCTTCTAAATCATTACCATCTTTAATAACTTTCGGTAAGTTATGGTTTAGTAGCTTCAAAGCATTCTTAGCTAAAATATCGGTGTATATATTCTTCTTGTGTTTAGAAGTATATGCCTCAATGGCATGCACCATCGCATCGATACCTGTTGCAGCAGTAATGTGTGCCGGCAAGTTTTGAGTAAAGGTAGCATCAAGAATTGCAGTGTCGGCGTATAGTACTGGAGAGACAATCCCCATTTTTGTTGTCTCGCCAGTGGTCACAATTGAAATAGGCGTTACTTCCGAACCCGTACCGGCTGTCGTTGGAATTAAAATAAGTGGTAGGCGAGTGGTGGTTACTTGGTTTACGCCATACATGTCTTGCAAACTTTGAGTCTGGTCGGGGTGGGCGAGTAAAGCGATTACTTTTGCAACATCTAAAGAACTGCCACCACCAAAACCAATAATGGCATCTACATTTTGCTGTTTTGCATAATTGGCTGCATCTAAGACCACTTGTTCTGGTGGGTCAGCCTGTACATCTGCATAAATGTCATATTCAATATTGAGTGTATCTAAAATTTGAAGAATGGGTAGATGTAACTGATTTTTGATCATGCCAGCATCGGTGACCAGTAATAACTTACGGTAAGCTTTTGATGACAAAACATTTTGTAATTCTTGTATAGAGCCTAAGCCAGAGATGATGTTTGGAACGGTTTGAAATTGAAAATGGCTCATATACGTTATTTCCTTATTCTTGAAAATTATTGTTGAACGGTTCTATAAGATTCAATCTTTAAATAACTTAGCATAAGACACTTTAAAATAAAGTAGTTCTGGGGCAATTATGTTGAGTGTTGTATAAGATGAGCATTGTTTTTATGTGCTCGAAATCGGATATTCAGGCGATGCACAAGTTATTTAAGAAGCCATTGAACGGTGGGCTTTTTGTTATTTATAGGGCTCTATAGATTTTCTGGCAAGCTTCTAATTTATATAATGCCTTAACAATTTATAATTTTATTCGGTTCTAAAAAATGAAAATTTCTAAAACTTTACTTAGTGTTATTGGATGCACTTGCTTCATGCTTAGCTCCGCAGCGATGGCAAAAACCAACTCTGGTGTATATTCACCTCAAAAGGGTGTAATTTGTGACAAATACATTTGCGCAGACAAAAAGGGCATCTCTAAAAAACTTACAGCTAAATACTTAGGCACTTATAAAGCGAATAAAGCGTTCTCTCAAGGCGATTTTGATACTTCAGCATTTACACTTTCAAATGGTGTGTTCTGTGATACCAAAACAAAACTATGTCATGTAGACCGATATTTCGAGAATGGTCATCGTAGCAAAATTGATAGAAATATGACTGATAAGTTATTTAAAAATAAATGATTTTTTAATTGAAAATAGAATGTGAATATTTTGGATAGGTGATTTTCTAAAAGAGAATTTGCACTGTAAAAGACCTCCTGACTCGACTAAAGGTGGGTTTAAATTATTAAGTATTTCTGTAAAATTGAGATGTTGCCTTAAACAACAATAAACCTTAATGATCAGCGCAAAGTCATAAGGGGAAGCCTACTTGAAAGAGTAGGCTTTTTTATTTTATCTGTAAAAGTCTTTCGATGAAGTTTTAACATAAGAAAAAGCAAGATATACAATTTATTTCTTATTGACGCGATGAGTTAGTTTCAATTCCAGATTATTAAGATCTATGACTTGATTAGATGAATCAACAAGTTTTAATTTGAGTTCATCATCTGAATTTTTCTTAAAAACTTTAACAACATCCCGATCTGCTTCAATAAAATTACCACCAGACTCAAGCATAGCAAGCAAAACAATATTTAGACTTTTACCTTTTTGGGTAAGTAAGTATTCTTTGCGTTCTCGTACACCTACTTCTTTATAAATTGATAACTCAAATATTTCTAATTCAATAAGATGTTTGAGGCGATTAGATAAAATTTGTTTTGATATTCCTGTATTTACTAAAAAATCATTAAATTTTGTTACCCCATAGAAAGCTTCTCTTAACAAGAGGATTGTCCATCTGTCATTCAATATTTCAGTAATTTTAAAGATTCCACATACATCTACGGGAAATTTATGGTCTGGAATAATTTGATTTGACATTAGAGGAAACTCCAATTAGGATGGGTCTATAATTTAGACCTAACATTAATTCAGGTAGTATTATGCCATTTATAAATATACAAACTATAGAAGGTTTACTCGATAAAGACAGTAAGGCTGAACTTTTTAAACGGATAACAGACTTATTTGTAGAAATAGAGGGTAAGGGTAATCCGGCTTTTCGAGAGCATGTTTGGATAAGAATTGATGAATATCCACCTGAACAGTGGCAATTAGGTAGCTTAAGGCCAACAAAGGAAATGATTGAGTTAATGACTGCATCTAAGTGATTTATTTAAAGCCCTATGAGTAGGGCTTTTATAATTGAGTATGTTTTTGCTGAAAATATATTTAGCGTATCTAATGAAAATAAAAATACAAATTTAGCTACTTTGTCGCCTGATTTATCAACTTTTAATCTATTGATAAACATTATTTTCCTTTTCAACCCATCTGAGTTTTGACAAAATGCAACTTGTCACAATGGTCAACTCAAACCTGACAACAATTGATAGTTTAGTCAGGATTTTGCAAGATTTTACGTGCAAAATACTTATTCATATGTAATTCAAGTGGTTGGAATAAATTTCTAATGGAAACGCAGTATAAGGTGTTATGTGTCTGTTTAGGAAATATCTGCCGTTCTCCCACGGCCGAAGTTGTTTTCAGACATTATTGTGATAAACATCAACTTAATGTGATTGTCGATTCAGCTGGAACGAGCAATTATCATCCGAATAAAGCACCTGATCAGCGTAGCCAACTGCATGCGAAGAAAAGAGGCTATGACTTATCATCTTTACGTGCCAGACAACTTTCAACTCAAGACTTTTTAGATTTTGATTTGATTTTGGCAATGGATCATCAGAACTTTGAAGATATTCATGATTTGCTACAAAGCACTATTTTTCAATTTGGTAGCCATCAAATTCGAGCAAAAGTAGCATTAATGAGTGAACATGATCCTCAATATCCAAAACAAGCTTTGCCTGATCCTTACTATGGCGGTGATGATGGTTTCGAGCGCGTACTTGACCAATGTGAATCAAGTACTCTGGCATGGATTAATGTCTTAAAAAAACAATTGAATGTTTAAGAATAGGTTTATCAATACAATGCAAATTCAAAATCAAGTACAGCTTAAGCCATTCAATACTTTAAGTTTAGATGTAACAGCTTCTCATTATACTAAGATCACGTCTGTTGAAGACATTAAAGAAGCTTTAGATTTTGCTAAAGCGCATGAGCTAAATGTACTTGTATTATCTGGCGGTAGTAATATGTTGTTACCGCAGCAAATTAATGCGCTAGTCATTCATCTTGATATTCAGGGTATAGAAGTTTTATCTGAAGATCAGGATTTTGTTCGTGTCAAAGTGGGTGCAGGACAGATTTGGCATGATTTTGTTTTATATAGCACACAGCAGAACTGGTTTGGCTTGCAAAATTTAGCCCTTATTCCGGGCTTAGTCGGTGCTTCACCAGTACAGAATATTGGTGCTTATGGTGTTGAGGTTGGTGAGTTTATTGAGTCAGTACAAGTCTATGACCGTAAACTTAAAGAGACCCAATCAATTTTGGCGGCCGACTGTCATTTTTCTTATAGACATAGCATTTTTAAAGATGATCCGACACGCTACATCATTACGCATGTTACCTTTAAATTACTTAAACAAGCTCATTTAAAGCTGAATTATGGTGATTTAAAGGAAGCGGTTGGAGACAGTCTAACTGCCGAGAATTTACAAAATCAGGTCATCCGTATTCGCCAAAGTAAATTACCCGATCCTAAAGCATATCCAAATGTAGGAAGTTTCTTTAAAAACCCGATTGTAAGTGCTCAAGAATTTGAACGCTTAATCACACAATTTTCAACAATTCCACATTATCCTCAAGCCAACGGCAACGTTAAAATCGCAGCGGGCTGGTTAATTGATCAAGCAGGTTGGAAAGGGAAACAACTTGGTGTAGTAGGGATGTTTCACAAACAAGCGTTGGTTTTGGTGAATTATGCCAATGCATCTCTTGCTGATGTAAAGAAAACTTATCAAGCTGTACAACATGATGTTGATCAGCGATTCCATGTTATGTTAGAACCAGAGCCTGTGCTTTATAACAGTTTAGGTTTAATTGAAAATCATACGGAATAGGTCTATGCCAAAAGTACACTTGATGGTACGTTTTGTACAAGTAGTTACTGTGCTATTTGTACTATTAGGCTGTTTCGTGGTTTTTTTATATTCGCCATTTTACTCAAAACTTATTGTAGCTGGACTTAACTATTTTGTTCCGGTAGATGTGAATGAAGTGGCAGCGGAAAGCCAGCGACAAGCTGCATTAAGTGAACATGATAACTTAGAGCCAGGTTCAAACTTATGGATTGCACGTCAAGCTTATTTAAAGCTGACCGAAGATGCGATACGTGAAAAAAAGACAGAAGACTTGGGCTACATCCAAGAGAACTATAAAGCTTTGCAGCAAATTATTCTTTTAGAAGAAAAAGAACAAGAGCAGGAAGAAAAGGACGACACCTCAGCTGTAAGTGTACCTCTAGTTGCTAAAAACTCAGAAATTGATGCTGCTGACGAAGCAAGTAGTCCTATTGATGAGGCACTTTTTATTAATAGTTCTGAAAACAAAGCGCTTACCGAACAATATACTGAGTTTTTAGCCAGAAAACCTGTCGTACCAGAACATCAGAAAGCGGTAAGTGAGCCTGAGCAGAAAGTTGAATATGTCCGTAAAAATCCGTTACCGACTCAACCTAAAAAGTTATCAGAACCCTACGCTATTGTGGTGCTAGGTGGTGGTTTAACTTTAGATAAAAATGGCAAAGATATTGTAGTTAACAGCTATACACGATTAAGACTGGAAAAAACGCTAGAAGTTGAAAAGCAAAACCATTTACCCATTGTATTAAGTGGTGTTGAAGCTCCTTACATGCAGGCTTGGTTGAAAGAACGTGGCGTTGATGCAAAATTATTAGAACAAAGAAGTATGAATACTTGTGAGAATACTCGCTTTAGTTCATTGCTGCTTCAAAAGAAAGGTGGTGCACCTACGGTGATGTTAGTCACAGATGAATATCATATGCCGCGTACGCGCCGTCTATTTGCTTTGAATGGCATCGAAACGATTCCAGTGATTGCCGCAATGCCAACAGCACTTACACGTTGGCAACCAAGTACACAAAACTACGATCATAGTCGTCGTGCAAATTATGAATTACTTGCGACAATTCGTGACATGTTATTTGGTTCAAGTGATTGTCGAGAGGTGCCTTAATGTCTGAGATTCCATTTCTCAATCCTGCCGTATTAAAACAATTAGATTTACCGGTACCTAACCGTGATCTCACTCCGCAAGTTTTAAGTCCACTTAATTTAAATACATTAGAAGAACCTTCTCGTGAACTTTTAGCATACCGAAAATTATATGGTTTGCATTTGCTTGACTGTGACCATTGGCAAGGCTATGTTCAAATGCCTTTATTTCGTCTACATGTTCAAGTTTTTAAGCCTAAAGTAGATAAAGTACAGGGAACTGTATGTTTGTTACATGGTTATCTTGAGCATAGCGGGATATATCAACCCATCATTCGTGAAATACTTGAACAAGGCTTTAGTGTCATTACCTATGATTTACCTGGTCATGGTTTGAGCAATGGTTCACCAGCAAGTATTCAAAATTTTGATCATTACCAGCAAGTTCTAATGGCTGTTTATCGGTATGTAAAACATGCAGATCAATTACCTAAACCTTGGGTTGGTATAGGTCAAAGTACGGGGGGGGCAATTTGGATGCACCACCTGCTTGAGTATGCAGAAAAAAGACAAGACCCAATTGTTGATAGAGTTTTATTGCTTTCTCCATTAATCCGACCTGCTAAAACTGCATGGTGGCATAATCCAGTAGGACTCGGCATTATTCGCCGCATAAAGCGTCAGGTTCCTAGACACTTTCGACGCAATAACCATAACCCTGAATTTTTAAGATTTATCCGTTTAAAAGATCCGTTACAGCCACGCATGATGGGTATGGACTGGATTTTGGCAATGTCAAAATGGATGCAGGAAATGGAAGAACGACCAGCTTGCCGTATTCCTGTCTGGTTGGCTCAAGGAGCGTTAGATCAAACGGTAGACTGGCGTTATAACATTGAGTTTATTCGCCGTAAATTTAGACTTCAAACATTATTAATGCTTGAAGAGGGGTCTCACCAATTAATTAATGAACGTGCAGATATTCGTGCGGCTTTAACTGGTTTGATTCCAGCCTTTTTACATGCTAAGCCGAAACATTTTTATTATTAAAAGATTAATGCACTCACTCTAGTCAATAGATTGAGTGCATCAGTTAATTAAATCAGATGATTATTTTAAGCTTTGATAAAGTTCTACGAAATTTTTATATACTGAAGATTGCTTTTGCGGTGAATACATATTTCGCTCAATAATACCTTTATCTGTTTTAACTAATACATTAATATTTTTCGCGTTTTTAAATTCCTGTAAGAATTGACTTGGAATAATAAAGTATGTCGTCGAGTGCTTAGGAACAAGGCGACTGACATTTGTTTTCTCAGTAGCTTGAGCTGGTTTATAACTGAATTGTTTCCCATCAATATCAAATACTAATGAATTAATATCATAGAAGTTATAACTACTACTTAAATGTACATCTACACGGACTTGGTTTTTCTGTTGCTCATTCCATTTAACGAGTAAGCTTGGACAAAGTTCTGTAGGTAAGCAATTAAGCTGACCCGCTGTCTTTACCTCAGATGTTGTTGTCGTGGTATTAGACTTATACGAAGTCGTACTACAAGCTGCTGTAAGTAAACAAGTACCTAATAAAAATAGGGCTTTTTTCATAATGTAATTCCAAGAAAGCACGTTTAATATTATTTATCTTAGAGATGATAAATTTTACCCTTCATTAAAGAGTTTTGGGGCTTAAAAAAGTAAATGGTTTTGCAATTTTAAAGTCAGAAGTCGCATCTCCAGCATAGATATGGCTTTGCTCGGGACCGAGATCCAGTCTACGCGTTTTACCATCTTTAAAATTTATTTTCTTCAAGTCGACCCAAAATACATTTGGTGATAAGGCTGATTCAAAAAAATAAAGCATCTGTTTATGGTCTGCAACAGTTCTCCAGCGAGTCGATGAAATATTAGGCTCTTCTTGTGTATTCAATCCATATGGGACAGAGGCATTCCGAATAACACTAAATACAGAAGCCTGAGCTTGTTTCATATCATCAGTTTTTGGAATTGCATTAATATAAAATGATGCTCGTGCAAAACGGTCAGAAGCACGGTTAGTACCTGGCAGCATAATGGTGCCGCCGATTTGTTTCCAATATTCCGCAAGTGCGAGCTGTTTATCAAATGTAGGGGAGTTAGTCATAATTTGATAACTTCGGCTGTGATGAATCACTTGTTTTCCGCCAATATATTCAATGATTGCACTATCGCCTGTTTTATCGGAAATAGACAAATGAAGTGTTGTGAGTCTTGATTCGCCAGGAACGCTGTCTGTCACGATTGTATAGGGTTCTTTTTCAAGAGCTTTAACGGCTTCATCAACAGTTGCAAAGTTATCGAGTACATACTGCGCCCAAGCTGCGATGCTTAATAATGGTTTATTAGATTTTTTTACATCTGGATATTGAGATTCGACTAACCATAAGACATTAGCGACTAAACCAACCTCATTCATTCCATCGGTTGTAGCGACTTCATAACCTGTAGCAATAACGCTGCCATATTTAGACGTCCATTTTATTGAATTTGGTCCTGCACTCCCATCACGAGCAACACCACTCGGCAAAATCCATAAATTCGTGCCTGTATCAACCTTCCAGTCCATTGAGCGGGCTGTAATAACATGTTGGTCATTGCCTAAATATACCGCACGTGTACAAGCGGCTGCATAGCTACTTAAACCAACAGCAAGAGCAATAAAAGCGGGAATGAATGTTTTTTTTAACATGAGTGAACACCTTCTTGTTATAACAATTTGAGGATATTTATTTGATAAAATTAAAGTGTGTATATTATTTATACTTTTATAGTAGGTGAAAAATATAGCAAAGACAAATTAATAACAGAATTTTATTTAAATAAAAATCACATAATAAGTTAGAAAATAAAAGGGCATCACAATAAAGATGATGCCCAAATAATCAATCTAATTTAAATTAAAAATGATTGGCATCGGCCATATTCCACATACGGTAATAGAAATTATCATCATCATTTTTTAGTTCAGATTGTAAAAGTTCTCCTTCTTTCAAGAAGAAATGCAATTGAGCATAGTTCTTGATTTCACGGTCATTTACACGCTGAGCCAAATGATGAGCTTTAATATCTGAAGGATGGCGTAAACCAGCAGCAGCAATCATTTCTGATAAAGCATGCAATGTATTTTTATGGAAATTAAATACGCGCTCTGCTTTAGTAGGTACATGTAGTGCTTTTTGACGATCTTTATCTTGAGTTGCTACACCCACAGGACATTGGTTGGTATGACAACTTTGCGCTTGAATACAACCTACCGCAAACATAAAACCACGTGCTGAGTTAACCCAATCTGCACCTAATGCAAAAGTACTGGCAATATCAAATGCGCTAATAATTTTGCCACTTGCACCAATTTTAACTTGGTCTCTTAGTCCTGCACCTACAAGCGTGTTATGTACAAAACGTAAGCCTTCACGTAATGGGGTGCCAATATAGTCACTAAACTCAATTGGTGCTGCACCAGTACCACCTTCAGAGCCATCTACCACAATAAAATCCGGAACAATTTTTGTTTCAAGCATCGCTTTTACAATGCTCATAAATTGCCATGGTTGGCCAATACACAATTTAAAACCAACTGGTTTACCACCAGATAGTGTGCGCAATTTCTGTAAGAAATGCATCATTTCAATTGGTGTTGAAAAGCTAGAGTGTTTTGCTGGTGAAATACAGTCATGGTCACGTGAAACGCCACGAATTTCGGCAATTTCTGCGGTAATTTTATGTTTAGGTAAAATGCCGCCATGACCGGGTTTAGCACCTTGTGAAAGCTTCAGCTCAATCATTTTGATCTGTGGTAATTGAGATTGCTTCGCAAACTTTTGTTCGTCAAATTTTCCATCTAAAGTACGACAACCAAAATAACCACTGGCAATTTGCCAAACAATATCACCGCCATTTTCTAAATGATAAGGACTGAGACTACCTTCACCAGTGTCGTGATAGAAACCACCTAATTGCGCTCCTTTATTCAATGCACGTATTGCATTCGCACTCAAACTACCAAAGCTCATGGCAGAAATATTCATAATCGAAGCACTATAGGGTTGAAGGCATTGTGCATTACCAATTTGAATACGAAAACTCTTAGGATCTGCCGGTGGGCATGGACTAATTGAGTGCACAATAAAACGATAATCTTGTTGGTATACATCAATGATTGAGCCAAAAGGTTTATCCGCATTTTCATTTTTAGCGCGTTGATAAACTAAGCTTCTTTGCATACGCGAGAAAGGTAGGGCATCTTGATCGGCTTCAATAAAGTATTGGCGAATTTCAGGACGTATATCTTCAAATAAAAAACGAAAATGGCCCATAATTGGGTAATTTCTTAAGATAGAGTGTCTATTTTGTAAGACGTCATATAAACCCAATAAGCTCAATGCACTAGTGATTACCCATAAACCATTGAGTAGTGTGTCTGAAATAAAATAATAGATACTATGAGGGGTGTATACGGTTCTAAACCACGTGATACTGAGTGCAGTAAAAATACACAAGAACCAGAGAGAATGGCGTGAAAAGAATGTATTGAGAAATTTATGTCGAATGATTTGTGCCGGACTCGCCATATGTGAACAAATTCCTAATGTTTTACTGGCACATACCTTGCCAAGAAGCAGCCCAAACTACAAGTAGGGAATTGTTAGTTGTAAAAAAGTATAAAATGATATTGAGTGAATATATTTAGAAAGTGACAATGATATTGTGCTTGGGGTGACCTGATATTCAGTAAACTTAATATTGAGTAGCTTATAGAAATGATTAAATTTTATAATGATAATGTTGATTATAAACTTCATAGCTAAAGTTATTAGTTAGACTTATAGCGTTGACTAACCTTAATATGATTTGGAAAAGTTGATTAAAACTAGTTTTTCATCATATAAATTTATCCTTTATTTTAAGTATATTTTTATATTTTATAGTATTGCTCAAATTCAAAAAAAGATTTGCATATCACTTGATCAAAAAGCTAGCTTTTAAACTGATCATCTTGTGCTTTTTTAAACAGTTTTTGATAGTATTTGTCAATTGAAAGTGTATTTTCAATAGATTTTATTACAACTATATATCATTTTAAAAAAATTAAGTAAGGATTTGAAATGAGCTGGAAATTATTAACATTTTCTGTTTTTTTTACTGATATTTTTTTGTTGTTTTTAATGTTTTATCTTGGCTATGATTTTGAAACTTTTAGGAAAGTGGCTTTAGTTGAAACCTTACTGGTTGCGGCTGCCATCCTATTTGATGCAATGGAACAGAAAAAGAAACCTATTTTCCCAGGTTGTATCGTTTACCCCTTGTTAGGCATTTTATTTATTTTAGGCTTTACACCTATTCTTGATTTTTTCGCAGAACGTCCTAAGGGGTTCCATAGTTGGGATATCAAGAATATGTGGATGGTTAACGTGAGTGACGGAAATTATCAATTAGATCGACTTGCTTGGTATGGCAAAGCATATGTTCAACTAGGCTTTGCAATGGTAGGCGGAATTTTAGGTTTCATTTTTCATTTAGTCTTTAGAAATACTTAAGAGACATATTTTTCTTCTTTGCTGAAGGTAAATCACTCTTACTATATAAAATTTAAGAAAAACTGTTCAATCTAAAGCTAAACACTTAGAATTCTTATTCATATAATATTGTTTTATTATTCATTTAAAATATATAGAACAAACAAAAGCTTACTTTTTACTCGGTGACTCAAAGGTAAATTTTAATAAATGATAAAATATAAAAAATGATGGTAAAATTTAACTAATGAAATTTTATCATTTTTTATTAAAACTTAATTAAAAAATGAATAAAAGTACCGAAAATCTTTCTAAAAAAATGGTATAGACCACATTAAAAACTATAATTGAGAAATTAATCAAAACTTGAATTATTAATAGATATTTAAAATGAAACAAATGTAAGTTTTTTTGTTGTTTTTTTGTATGATGCGCGGACAGTAGAGTAAAAAAATGACGCTTTGAAAAAACAGTCGAAAAAGCTAGTGATTGGATTGGGGAAGGCTAGTTTTTACATCTATTAATTCTTATTGGCGTAATGTAAAAAGGTTTTCAATCATGAAAAAATCTCTCATCGGTTTATCAGCAATTGCTATGGGTTTAATGTCTATCAATGCCGCAAATGCTGCAACGGCTACTGGTACATTAACTGTTAAGGCTACAATTACAAATAGTTGTGTATTGAATACTTCAGCTACAGGTACAACTGCTAATGCAGTTTTAGACTTTGGTACTTTAAGTTCTCTTGCTAGCAACGTAGATGCAGACACTACAACTACAGGTGGTACTGCAATTAAAGTTCTATGTAACAACACTGTGCCATGGACTTTGGCTTTTGATGCAGGCAAAAATGCTCAAACTACTCAACGCCGTATGATTGGCGGTGCAACAAGTAACGAATATATTCCTTATAACCTTTTCTCTGATACTAACCGTGCAACAGCAATCGGTATTTCAACAGCTGCATACAGCGGTACAGGTATTGGTGCAGTACAAACAGTCAATGTTTATGGTCGTATTCCTGCTGGCTCAACTTTGCCGAGCGCGGGTAGTTATGTTGACACAGTAACTGTGACTGTAACTTATTAATTTAAAAATAAGTTCAATTCGCTGTTGTCGCTAGCTCTTGTTTGAAAGAGCTAGCTTAATTTGAGAAAAGTTGTTCTGGGCAAGTTATGAGAAAAAATATCTTTGTTGTTACAAGTTTATTATTATTTTTGCCTAGTATGCTAAATGCTGCCTCGATACGTCTTTCTCCCGTAAATGTGGAAATATTGAGTGATCAAACAGCATCCTCAATTAGTTTATATAATCAGTCAAATGAAAGTGCTGATTTACAAGTACGTATATTTGAATGGACTCAAAATGCCGGGCAAGATCAATTAATACCTACAGATGATATTGCAAGTAGCCCGCCTTTTTTAAAATTACAACCGAATGATTCTTATAATTTACGGGTAGTTAGAATTAAGCCAGAGCCTATTTCTGGTGAAAAAACCTATCGTATTATTATTGATGAATTACCAAAGCCTGTTGATAGCCGCAAAGCGTCTCAAGGTGTAAATGTATTACTTCGCTCATCATTGCCTGTGTTTATTGTCAATAAAGATGCAATTACGAAACTGAATTGGTCAGTACAACAAGAACAAGATAATGCTTATCTTACGATAAGTAATGTTGGCAATCGCCATGCACTTTTAAATAATTTAATGCTTGTCGATACGACTGCAAATAAAAGTTATCCGATTAAAGTAAATACCGTAAATGGTTATATTCTTTCCGGAAAATCAAGAAACTATAACATTAGCCCAGATTTTAAATTCCAAGCTAGTCATAAATATAATATTTCACTGAATATTAACGGTAAGCAAGCATCTCTATAAAGAGGCACATATGAAATATCTCGTAAGTGCTTTATGTGTTATGTACTTGCCAGTTCATGCTTTTGCTGAATCATTGCAAGATGGCACCAATGTGGCTTTACCAAGCATTCCGGAAGTTGCAAATTCTTCTTATCAGGGTTCTAGTTCTGATAAAGGGTATGTGCAGCTATTTTTAAATATTTCTGTTAACTCAAATACTTCTACGGACTTAATCTCGGTACGTCAGAATCAAGATAAAAAGTTATATGTTCGCGCTCGTGACTTAAAAGTTTTAAGGCTAAAAATGGGTGAGAATGTCCCTGATAGCCAATGGGTGTGTATTAACGAACTTAAAGCAATTCAGTTTAAGTATCTGGAAAATGAGCAGTCTCTAAACTTACAAGTTCCGTCAAGCATGTTAACGGACTACTCAGTTGACTTAACTGGTCAACAGACGACTAACTCCAGTCTGCTAAAAATGAAACCCTTAAATGCTGCACTCCTGAACTACAGCCTGTATCACACCATAACCAATGATGAGAGTATTTTCTCGGGTTCGGCTGAAGGGATTTTTAACAGTGCCATCGGTAATTTTTCATCAGGTGTTTTATACAACGGTAGTAATGAAAATAGTTATAGCCATGAAAAGTGGGTACGACTGGAAAGTAAATGGCAATATGTAGACCCTGAAAAAGTCAGAATATATACCCTAGGTGACTTTATTTCCAATAGCTCTGACTGGGGCAGCAGTGTACGTCTTGCCGGTTTGCAATGGTCGAGTGCTTATACCCAACGTGGTGATATTGTTACCTCGGCATTACCGCAGTTTTCTGGTTCGGCGGCGTTACCTTCAACACTAGACTTATATGTTAACCAGCAAAAAATTTATTCAGGCCTTGTTCCTTCAGGCCCATTTGACATTAAGCAGCTCCCGTTTATTTCTGGAAATGAAGTCACACTGGTGACCACCGATGCGACAGGTCAGCAAAGCATTACCAAAAAACCTTACTACTTTTCATCGAAGATTTTGGCAAAAGGTATAAATGAGTTTTCAGTGGATGTTGGGGTTCCGCGTTATAACTACGGACTGTACTCAAATGATTATGATGATGCCACCTTTGTGTCGGGTGCGATTCGATATGGTTATAGTAATTCACTCACCTTAAGTGGTGGTGCAGAGGCTTCAACAGATGGTCTTTCCAACGTGGGAACAGGTTTTGCCAAGAATGTTTTTGGTGTTGGAGTGATTAATGCCGACGTTGCAGCAAGCCAGTATAAGGATGAAAATGGTTATTCGGCTCTGGTCGGTTTAGAAGGGCGAATTAGCAAGAATATTTCGTTTAATACCAGTTACCGTAAAGTATTCGATAACTATTTTGACTTAGCCCGTGTG
The DNA here is from genome assembly GCF_044538495.1 of Acinetobacter sp. ABJ_C4_1. Classification (NCBI taxonomy): domain Bacteria; kingdom Pseudomonadati; phylum Pseudomonadota; class Gammaproteobacteria; order Moraxellales; family Moraxellaceae; genus Acinetobacter; species Acinetobacter sp. ABJ_C4_1. The sequence goes on from NZ_JBIUCQ010000001.1 coordinate 577,212, forward strand.
TCTCAAATTCGATATTTAAAAGAGAACCAGATTACTTCTGAGCCACAAAATTATTTGAGCTACAGTGCGCTGGCAGATGAGATTATTAGGGCAGGGATTAACTATAACTTTTATACAGGCTATGGTTTTTATGTCGGCTACAACCAAATTAAATATAGTGATAACTGCTATAAGTTGCTATCTGCCAACTTAAGCGGAAGTCTGAACAAGAACTGGGGTTTTTATAGTTCAGCTTATAAAGATTATGAAAACCATAAGGACTATGGCATTTACTTTGCGCTGCGCTATACGCCATCTACCAGAGTGAATGCTATTTCTAGCGTATCTAACGATAGTGGCAGATTGACTTATCGACAAGAAATAAATGGATTTACCGATCCACAAATTGGTTCATTTGGATGGGGTGGTTATGTAGAGCGAGATCAGGATGCACATGCTAACAATGCATCGGTCTATGGCTCTTATCGCGCCCGAGCTGCGTACCTGACAGGTCGCTATAACCGAATTGGAGATAACGATCAAGTTGCACTTTCAGCGACAGGATCATTAGTTGCAGCAGCAGGACGCGTCTTTGCGGCCAATGAAATTGGAGATGGTTATGCTGTTGTCACCAATGCGGGACCGCAAAGCCAGATTATCAATGGTGGGGTAAATTTAGGAGAGACTGATAAGTCTGGAAGATTCTTAATCGCGAACTTAAGACCGTATCAATCCCATCATATCTATCTAGATCCATCTTATTTACCATTGGAATGGGATGTGACAACGACCAACCGAACAGCACTTGTGGGCTATCGCCAAGGTACTCTTGTTGACTTTGGTGCTCATCGGGTTGTTTCAGGATTAGTCAAAGTTGTTGATAAAAATAACTCGCCATTATTGCCGGGTTATAGTGTTCGAATTAATGGGCAACAAGAGGCTGTGGTGGGCTACGATGGCGAAGTATTCGTTCCCAACTTATTACAACAAAACAAACTTGAAGTAGATCTTCTCGATCATGGTACCTGTCAAATTAATTTCACTTATGAAAGTAAGCAATACAGTGCTAAAAAATTGGGGCCTTATGTATGTCAATAAGTGTTGTAAGCCGTAGTTTCTGGATGGTCACTAAAAAGTTTTCATCAGCAATAAAGTATAGTTTAGTTGCCTTATCTTTATTTGTATTTTATGCATTTTTTAGTTCGGCACATGCTGCCTGCACGGTAATTGGAACCACAAATAGTACTTATACTTATACAGCAGCAACGATTAATAGTGATGCAACTATTAATTTCTCGGGAACGATTAGTTGTATTGGTGGGAAGACTACCCCAGAAATATCACCCTATTTGTGCATGAAAACAGTATTTACGGGGGCTACTACCGCGAATAGTAGTGTGACGTTACCTTATACGGTTACGGCAACTGTAGGTGGGGCAGGTTCGACTACCACCAATCAAACGTCAAATGTTTGGTATGGACCCGTGAGAACAGTCGCTACAAACAATATTGTTAGCTACTCAGTTAATATAAAAGTACCCGCCCGATCGGGAACGTTAGTTGCCTATCCTAAAGGAACATATACGGGTACAGTTCAGCTTTATTGGGATATGCAAGCAAGCTCAAGCACTGTATGTGAAGGTAATAGTGGTGGTGGTTGGGACTCAGGTAATACGTCTATCACGGCTAACTATGTTGTACCGAGTTTTTGTCAGTTAGATTCCACATCAAATGTTGATTTTGGCAATATTGACGATGTGAGTACGACTAGTCGTGACTACACCGCTCAAGGTGCGATTAATGCAACTTGCAACAATGGAACACCTTATAGCATTTATTTGGGGGACGGCAATAATCGTATAAGCGGTGGATTTAGACGTATGACCAATGGAAGCAGTCAATACATTCCTTATCAGTTATACAAAGATTCTGCTTATAGTACAGTGTGGGATGCTACAGGAGGAATAACAACGGTGGGTGGTTCTGGAGGGGTAGCAAAGACAGGGTCTGGCACTAGTCAAATTTCAAATGTATATGGAAAAATTCCACAAGGGACTTCTATTTCAAGTACGCCTGGTAACTATTCAGATAGCATAGTTGTTACAGTGACTTATTAATTATTTGCCAACTCACTATTTACTTAATAAGGAGCTGAGTTGGCAATTATCATAAGTTTTAATTGGTTTTTAGAGAGCTTTGTTTTCGTATTAGCAATATAAACAGTGTGATTAATAAGCTAAATCCAAAAATGGGCAAACTAATTCCTAAAATAATAAGTGTAAGTGCCGTGATTATTTTTTGTTGGTTGCTTGCACGCTTCCATACTAATAAAGTTTGGCTAACAAAATGGCTAGTCGTAAGTTTTAAATTAGATGTTTTAAACCAAGCTTTATATGCATAAATAATCATGATGCATAGCCCAAGTGCATATAAAGCCAGTATAAGCTGATTGACCCAACCGAATAACACGCCAATATGAGCATCGACTCCCCAGCGTGTAAGCTTTGCAAATAATGAATAATCTTTAAAAGCTAATTTATCGATGACTTTGTGTTGATGTATATCAATAGCCACACTATCTGCTTGTGTTGGCCATCTGCGCTGTAGTTCAGTAACAGTCCAAGCCTGATTTGCATCAACTGGTGGTTTGATTTGTATTTGTGCTGAATGTATTCCATTTGCTCTAGCAATTGCTAATGCAGAGTCGAATTCGGTTGGCATGATTTCTACATTCGAAGTTTCCATGATCATGCCATGATGTTCTTTATGCTCATCACGAGACATTTTTGGTAATGGGCCATTATTTAAAGTTATGGCTAATGTTGGCGTTTGCCAATTTAACCATTGACGAGCAATACGAATATTATCACCAGCCCATTGGGACCATGTAAGACCCGTAATCGCAATGAACAATAAAAGTGGTAATAAGGTTAAGCCAATAGAACTATGCCACTTTAATAAATTATTTTTATTTGTTTGTCTGATTTTGAAATTTTGACGACGTTTCCACCAACTGTATAGTCCAGTCAGAGTTAAAATGCCCAGCCAGCTTGCAGCAAGTTCACTATAAAAACGTCCCCATTTTCCAAGTAATAAATTACTATGCAATTGATCTAAGAAGGTACGAAACGGTAGCACACCACTGGTTCCATATACAGCAAGTTGACCTTTTATAGAGAGTGTATAAGGGTCTACAAAAACAGCTTCATTATTTAAATGATGAGCCTTATCAGAAAAAATAACTCGTGTTGTTTGTATAGAACTTGGTGCTGGCCTAACTTCTGTAATTTGTGCAGACGCAGGCATAACTTTTTTTGCTGCTTCAACCTGTTGGCTTAGTGGGTAGGTATCTTTATTTAAAGGTTGAACATACAACGTATCTTTATAGATAGATTGTTCTATCTGGGGAGTAATTGCATATAGAAGACCTGTAAACGCCGCAATAAATATAAATGGGGCAATAAAAATACCAGCATAAATATGCACAAGACGGAAAAGACTACGCCAAAAGCTAGGGGTATGAGGCATTTTGAGGAGTATCAAACAAACTTTGGCGTGAAGTATATCTACTTTATTCCTAAATTTTAAAATAATTAAAACATGAGATTATTCTATATATCTAAGTTATTGTAAAAACTGTTTTTTTAACTAAGTAGATTGGATAACTGATATAAGGTTTTGTTATCATGATTTTTCTGAAAATTGGACAAGATTGACTATAGTCGGTTAACGCAAAAAATGTTCAGATATCTTTATGGTGGACGGCTTAAGCAATAGGCTGTTCAAACGACTAATAGAAATAACTTATCAGCCATTAAATTTCTACTAAACTAATAGTTTATAATTAAATTTTATATAATTAAATAATTTATATAGCTATGAAAATTCATCATTTGCGAAGTGCAACTTTTATTATTGAAACTGGTCCTTATTTTATTTTAATTGATCCAATGTTGGGTGCTAAAGGTTCGCTTCCTGCTTTTTCATACTTCCGCTTTAAGGCTAAAAAGAATCCTTTAGTTGATCTACCTTTGAATGCCCAAGAATTATTAAACAAAGTTACCCATTGTCTAATTACACATAGCCAAACTTTTGGAATAAAAGCATTTCAACATACTGATCATTTAGACCAAAAGGGTGAGGACTTTCTTGTTCAAAAGCAAATTCCTGTTTATTCCTTTCAAAATGATGTGTCGTATTTATCTAAATATGGAATGAATGTCCAGGGTGGTATTGATTACTGGAAAGAAATCGAGTTTTTAGGTGGAAGATTAGTTGCCATACCAGCGCGCCATGGTCATGGCTGGATTAGTAAATTGATGGCTAATGGTTGTGGGTTTTATTTAGAATTGCCAAATGAACCTTCTTTATATATTAGTGGTGATACCGTACTGACCAATGATGTTAAAAATGCCTTGCTTAAATTTCGACCTGATATTGCGGTAGTTGCTGCAGGACAAGCGCAAATGGATGCAGGGCAACCAATTCTTATGTCGACAGAAGAAGTACGTGAATTTATAAAGCTTTCACCTAAACATGTTATTGCTAATCATCTTGAAGCATTAAACCATTGTCCAGTAAAGCGGGACGAGATAAAGCAAATTTCTATTGAAATGAATGCTGTTTATCGTGTACAGATCCCTGAAGATGGGCAAACACTTACTTATGTAAATTAATTCAAAATTTAATAAAAGTTGATTAAAGGTAGTTTTTTTATAACTTTATGCTTTGTATTTTGGAAAGTAATAAAGCTATTAGTTTTTCATCTAAATGTTAGAATTGCGATGGTCAGTAAATTGATGTGTATTTCTTACTTAATATGCAATTGATGATGCATCCTTTTTAGGTTGTATGTGTAGATTTTTGAATTGCGAGTAAAGGCTAAAGCAGATATACATATACAACTATCTGAAATTTTAACTCATTGAAGATACAAGGTTTATCAGTTGCTCCCATCACTTACAATCCAAACCAGACTAGGTGGATTCTACTTTTTCTACTATTCCATCGTTGGCACATTCATGCCGTACTGGAATTTATATCTTCAAGACCAAGGATTTAATTATCAGCAGATAGGTGTTTTATCATCTATTGCGATTGTGACACGATTTTTTGCGCCTTTAGTCTGGGGTTGGATCGCAGATAAATCTGGTAAAAGAATGCTTCTGGTGCGGCTCGCAACTTGGATGGAAGCTTGCATATGGTTGGCTATTTTTATAGTTCCTAATACCTTCCAATCTGTCGCTTTGCTCATGCTTATTTTTAGTTTTTTTCAAAATGCAATTTTAGCTCAGTTTGAAGGGGTAACCTTATTTTGGTTAGGTGACCAAAGAGCAAAACTGTATGGCAAAATTCGAAAATGGGGATCAGTGGGATTTATTGTAGGTGTATTTACTATAGGTGCAATTTTAGAAATTATTCCAATTTCTATGTTGCCTATTTTATTACTTGTTATTGCTTCACTTGCATTTATTTGGGCTTTTACGATTCGTGAACCCGAGGGAGCTCCAACTTCGCAAAAGCATTTAGAGCCTTTATTGCCTGTGTTGAAGCGTCCAGAAGTTGCTGCTTTTTTTGCAATTGAATTTATTCTTCTTTTTTCACATGCGCCTTTTTATAGTTTTTATAGCAATTTTTTAAAATCTTTAAATTACAGTACGACTGAGATTGGCTTTTTATGGGCAATGGGAGTGATGGCCGAAATTGTAATGTTTGCATTTGCTACCACATTTTTTAAATATTTTTCTTGGCGAAGTCTTGTTGCCATATGTTTAGTTTTAACAAGTATACGCTGGTTATTGGTTGCCGTGTTTTCTCATTATTTTATAGGACAGCTATTTGCACAGTGCTTACATGCTTTTAGTTTTGGCTTGTTTCACCTTATTGCAATGCGGCTTATTTTCCAAAACTTTTCAATCGGGCAACAAGGGCGTGGTCAAGCTTTCTACAGTACCATGTGGGGGCTTGGAGTGGCATCTGGAAGTATTTTGGCTGGACATTATTGGAAAATACTTACTGGTGAACATATTTTTATGATCGCTGCTTTAGTCGTGCTTTTAGGGTTGTGCTTTGTATTTTGGCTCCCTAAACAAATTGAAAAACCTGCTTCTTAATTGAGAACATTACTAAAATTGTTAGCCATAGGTAGTTAAAGATAAAAATTGTTTGAAGAGAAGTATCGGTTCGTTACTGTTGAAAAATATTGTTTTTATATGGTTATGAAACAATGTTTTTCTAAAAAAATGTGCTAACTTAAACCCATGCGTTTAATGATTAATAAATCTATGAAAAATATTTATATTATGGGATTATTATTGGCTTGTTCTGGTTTTGCTATGGCTGAGACAGTGACTCAACAGCCAACAGAACAACCTGTTCGCACTGCAAGTAATCCTAACGCTATACGTATTGTTACTCGTCCTGAAATTATGGGATTGTGGGGAATGGAGATTCCAAATAATAAGAAATGTGTAGAGTACTATAACTTCCGTAGTAGTAATGATGTGGTGATTAAAAGCGGTGAAGAATGGTCATATGGTATTTATGAATACCAGCCATCGGACGACCCTAAAGAGCAGCTATCAGCCTTAGTGATGCAAATTAAATTTGATAATAATAAAGTCGATTGTTCTGGTCAGCAGCAAGATCAGACTGGTGATGTTTCCCAATATTTTGTGCAATGGAAAAATGACCATACCATCAATTTTTGTTCAACTGCTAAAGGTGAGCAATGTTTTGCAACACTACGTCGCATGTTGCCATAATTTGAAATAGATATAAAAAAGCCTCTTATGTAAGAGGCTTTTTTATTATGCATATTATGCAGTTTCAGCTTTCTTTTCTTCTTCCACTTTTTTCAACAAGTGTTTTTCAAGGTAATGGATGTCCATTGCTTGTTCACAGAAGTTTTTGTCTTGCAAGATAAGATCTTTGTGTAAAGGAATATTAGTTTTAATTCCTGTAAGGATCATTTCATCTAACGCTTGACGCATACGCGCAAGCGAAGTTTCACGATCTTTACCATGAGAGATCAATTTTGCAATCATTGAATCGTAATAAGGTGGAATGCTGTATCCAGGATAGATATGAGAATCTAAACGAATACCAGCACCGCCTGGTGCATAGAAACTTTCAATTTTACCTGGTGAAGGTAAGAATGTTGTTGGATCTTCAGCATTGATACGACATTCAATAGCATGGCCACGCACTTCAATATCTTCTTGTTGAAGTTCTAAGCCTAAACCAGCTGCAATACGTAATTGCTGCTCAATGATGTCAACACCAGTCACCATTTCAGTTACAGGATGTTCAACCTGAACACGAGTATTCATTTCGATGAAGAAGAACTCGCCATCTTCGAACAAGAATTCAAATGTACCAGCACCACGATATTGCATGAGCTGACATGCGTGAACACAAGCTTCTAAAATATCAGCACGTGCTTGTTCTGGTAGATTTGGAGCAGGAGCTTCTTCTAACACTTTTTGGTGACGACGTTGTAATGAACAGTCACGATCATATAAATGAATCGCATGGCCATTACCATCACCTAAAACTTGAACTTCGACATGGCGAGGTTTTTGTAAGAAGCGTTCCATGTATACAGTATCATCACCGAACCACATTTCTGCATCACGTTGAGCTGCTTGAACTGACTCAAGTAATGTATCTACGCGTTCAACAATACGCATACCACGACCACCACCACCAGCTGCCGCTTTAACAATAAGTGGGAAGCCGATTTCTTTAGCTTCAGCTAAAGCGTTGTGGATGGTTACTGCATGGTCACAACCAGGTACTGTAGGTACACCAGCTTTTTTCATTGCAACAATTGCAGAAACCTTGTTACCCATTAAACGAATATGTTCTGGGCGAGGGCCAATAAATGTGAAGCCTGAGCTTTCTACAATTTCAGCAAACTCGGCATTTTCCGAAAGGAAGCCATAGCCTGGGTGAATTGCATCAGCACCAGTAATTTCTGCAGCAGTAATAATTGCTGGGATGTTTAAATAGCTGTCACTACTTGCACCCGGACCAATACATACTGCTTCATCAACGAAACGTAAATGCATCAAATCTTTATCAGCATCTGAATAGATACCGACAGTTTTGATTCCTAATGTTTTGCAAGCCCGAGTAATTCGTAAAGCGATTTCACCACGGTTTGCAATTAAAACTTTTTGCAACATAGTTGTCCCCGAGGTATTACGCGCGATAACGGAATAAAGGTTGACCGAATTGGATCACATCACCGTTTTTCACTAAAATTTCTTCAATCACGCCGCTTTGAGTTGCTTCAATCGGGTTCATGATTTTCATTGCTTCGATAATACCCAAAGTCTCACCAGCAGATACAGTTTGACCTACTTTAACAAATGGTGCTTCGCCTGGGCTTGGAGCAGCATAGAACACACCAACCATAGGAGAAGTTTCAACTGCTCCACGTGGAGTTTTTGCAGCAGGTGCTTCAGCAACAGGAGCTGCTGGAAGTGCTACACCAGCCGCAGCAACGACAGGATTGCGACGAGTTAAAGCGATCGATTGATCACCTTCTTTAACTTCAATCGCTTGCAAGTCAGACTCAATCATTAAATCGATGAGTTTTTTAATTTTGCGGATATCCATGGGCGACTATTCCTGAACTAGTTTGGGTTAGATGGTTGAATTTTTTCAATAGCGTAATCGAGTGCAAAGCTATAACCTTTTGCACCTAAACCACAAATCACGCCAATTGCTTTGTCTGATAAATAAGAGTGGTGTCTAAACGCTTCACGTGCGTGAACATTTGATAAATGTACTTCAATAAACGGAATGGCAACGCCAAGTAGGGCATCACGTAAAGCAACTGAAGTATGGGTAAGAGCAGCAGGGTTAATAATAATAAGTTTTACGCCTTCTGTTTGTGCCTGATGAATACGGTCAACAATGGCACCTTCCCAGTTGCTTTGAAAAGTATCTAGTGTAATAGAGGCTTGTTTAGCTTGAGCAATAAGTTGTTGGTTGATATTGTCTAGGGTAAGATGACCATATACTTCTGGTTCGCGTTTTCCCAGCAAATTCAAATTCGGTCCATGAATTACCAAAATGGTCGAACTCATTCAGATTGCTCCAGCTCTAAAGTTGCAAATAATCTTTGCAAGATGTCTGCAAAGTTTGCTTATTATGGCATATGTTTCTACAAGTTTTTTATAATTTCTTTTAATTGTCGCAGAAAGGGTACACCAAATTCGGCTTATATATTGTAAATTTTGCGACGAATTAGCAATGTTAAAAAATGACAAAATTTCAAGTAATTTAACGGAGCTTATTTTAAACCGAATTGACAAAAACAGTTCATGTATTTTGTGTAACGACGGTATGGGCATCTTCAATTGTTAACATTTCATTCCAGCGAGTTAGATAGTTTTTTGAGCGATGGCATTGTTTCATTTGCCAAGATGGATTACGCGAGTGATACCCCACTTGTAAATAATGACTACCAAAACGCTTACGGACCGTCCCCAAAGTTTCCATCAATTGTTGTCTTTGATGAATAAGTTCCAGAGGTTGCCATAAATCATCAATGTGTTGTTGACGCGCGTGTAGACCACAAAATAATACTCCAATTTTTATATAACTTTTATTTTCTTTATATAAAACATCAATTTGCTGCATTGCTGCTTTTGTTAGTATGCATAAATCATCTGTTGCATAGTGAAGACCAATGGCTTGAGACGTGGCTTTTTTATAAGGTGGCTTATCGGTTTTCTCATAAAGCATGACCTGAATGCAGGCACAAAGTTGTTCTTGTTTCATTAAACGGCGATGCGCTCGATTAAGATGAAAAATAAGTGCTTGTTTAATAATCTCAATGCTGGATAAAGCTTGAGCAAAACTTCGTGATGCTAAAATCCGTTTAGTTGGAATGGCAGGATCATCAAGTTCAATACATGATTGGCCTTTTAGCTCACGAATAGTGCGTGCCATGACCACAGAAAATGCCTTTGCCATATGGTGTTCATTGGCAAAAGTTAAGTCTAGGCATGTGTACACCTCATAACTTTGTAGCTGTTTGACTAATTGATAGCCGATTCCCCATACCTCTTTGACTGATGTCTGTTGCATGAGGTCTTCCATAATTAATGGATCTAAGGTGATGAAATTACATACTCCTTTAAAACTTTTAATTTTCTTAGCATAGTGATTGGCAAGTTTTGCTTGTGTTTTTGAATATCCAATTCCAATACAACAAGGTAAACCTAACCATTGGAGGATAGTCTTTCTCACCTCACTGCAGTAATCTGAGGTATCGATAGATTGAAGGTAAGGGGTGAGATGAATAAAGCATTCATCTATAGAGTATGCTTCTATATCATCTGGAGAGAAAAATTGTCCGAGGACAGCAAAAAAACGACGGGACATCTCGGCATATAAAGTGTAGTTGCTTGAATAAACTTGAACACCAGCTTCTAAAGCATCTTTCTCAATTTGAAACCACGGTACTCCCATCTTAATACCTAAAAGTTTTGCTTCTTCGCTACGTGAGACCACACAGCCATCGTTGTTAGATAAAACAACTACAGGTTTATCAATGAGTTTGGGGTTGAAAAGTCGCTCACAGCTGACATAGCAATTATTGATATCAACCAGTGCATAAACTTCGCGGTGTGAGATTTCTCTCATTATTTCATCCCCCAAATTCATCAACTCAAAATACATATTTTGAATTTGTAACATAATCAAGTTAACAAAATTATAGACAGATATCTAGGGGAGTTCTGGTTGTTCGTCGAAATTATGAAAAGGCTGTAAAAGGAATGAATTGTCAGTTATTGATATGGAAATGTCTGAAAATGATAAGTTTTAATTGGTTATGATCGAAACCATAAGAGCTATATTTAATGGATGGGTTGAGTCCTTTAAATATAGTAATGCGTATAACGCATTTGTCTTATGGGTCTTTCAAGCTGTCTTTGTTATAAAAGACAGCTTTTTTTTTATGATGATTTAAGTATTTCTTAGCTTGGCTTGATTGTAGCAATCGAGATTAATGCACTGATCACTTAGTTCTATGATTTGAGTAGGGGATAAATGAAGTTTCTCCCATTTTTGCATTTGTTCAAATAGCCAGTGGAAATCTTCAGGTTGTGGGGCAGCATTTTCTTTAACCAAGTGCTTTACAATATTTTGAATCATATAATATTTATCGACATGTACTTCTTCAGAACATTGAAAGCGGACAATTCCAAAATCGACCAACAACTTTAAGACAGGTACAAAATCTTTCAAATCACTTAATTCCCTTTGAGCTTTCATAATTGCCGTGGTGAGTGCAATTAAAGTTTGAGGATGTTGTTCAGCCCACTCTTGAGTTACTGCGAGAACTTTATCTGCCACATTGGGAATAATGTCCTGACTTGAGCATACGATTTTACTTAAGCCTAAAAGTTCACCTTGAGTATTCCACGGTTCTCCTACGCAAAAACCATCAATGACATGGTTATCTAAAGCTTCGACCATATACGGTGGTGGAAGGGCTTTGAGTTTGAGTGTTTGAGCTATTTTTGAGTCTGCCAAAGCAAGCCATTCTCTTAAACAATAGTGATGGATTGAATGTTTAAATACATGGGCTAATGACAGAGCATTATCTTCTTTAATGTAGCTCGTCACTTTTTGAGCTGTTGTTTTTGCATCCTCATTCTCATTAATGGCCAGTTGATGAATTAATTTCTGGCTTAAGCTTATAAAGGCACGGTTTTTACTTAAAATGAGAGGGGTTTGTAGTGCAATACCAATTTGGTCTGCACCCACGGCTGCTGCAGGCAGCATGGCTGATAAACAATGTGCGGCATCTAATAGCCCAAAAGCCAAACGGTCGCGTAGACTTGCCCATGATGCTTCTTTAACTAAAGTAACATCTAAACCGACTTCTTCGAAAAAACCTTGCTGTTTTGCCCAAAGCAATGCAAGACAATCAAGTAAAGGAATATAGCCGAGTTGCAATTGAGTCTTTTCTAATTTGCTCATTTATTCATCCTTTAGTTGATCATTTAGTAATTTTTGAGCGTCAAGTAAACGCCGTGCCATTTCTCCAATCGTTATACGGTGACTCATGGCATTTTTTCTGAGTAATTGAAAAGCTGTGTCTTCAGGTAAGCCATGCAGTTGCATGAGTAGCACTTTGGCCTTTTCAACATCTTTACGATCTGCCAGTTTGGTTTGAGCTTCTTTTAAGTCACCTTCGAGCTTTTTATGTTTTTTATATTGCTCAATTGAAATCTCTAAAATGGTATGTAAGCGGGCGGGGTCTATGCCATCTACAATATAAGCCGTTACGCCTGCATCTATAGCTTGTTTGATGGTGTCTTTATCTGAATTTTTAGTGAATAAGACAGTGGGTAGGTCATAGCTACTCACACAACTTTCAATAATGTCACGATGGGGATGATCCATATCGAGCAAGATGACATCGGCTTGTAAATCTTCAAGACGAAAAATATTTAAGTGGTCCAAAGTAAGGCAGGCAACCACTTCAAAGTCATTTTCAAGCAGACTATTTTTTATATAGTCGGCCCGCGCATGATCATCATCGATAAGAGCTATTTTGAGTTTTGGCATAAGTTCAGAAAATCAGGCTAAGAAAATGCGCCAATTCGACGCGTTTTTTGTTATCAATTTTTAAGCAAGATTAGTGCCATCCAAAATTAAACAAAAAATCAGGCATGAGTGGTCCTTTACTATGCTAAAGCATTGTTTTGATCAATATTGGTGCAAAAAAGCGATTCATTTTGTGGCAAAGCTTATTTTTATTTAAACCATATAGACGAGCAGCAATAGTGCAGGGAAAATTAAATATTCTTTTTGGATAAAAATGGGTTTTATTTTAAGTATTTGAAAATAAAAATAAAAAATTATTAATTTTAATTTTAAAAAGAATTGGCATGCAAAATGCTTAGTTAATTACAGGTCGAAGACGACCATAAATTTTAAAGACGGCCAACGATGTCCGTTCTGATCGAATTTGTGAGTGCAACCGTACACACAAAGAAGTTACGTTCAGTCGGAGTGAAGGTCATGTCTTTATTTTTATTGCATAAAAAAGTTACATCTGAATTAACTAATTTTTCAGTTCCAGCGATGCGAGCCTTCTCTATGAGGGGGCTCGCTTTTTTTATTTCTTTTTATGATTTTGCTGTGCATTGGGTGTCATTAACGAGTAGGAAAAATGGATTCCAAGCAGCTACATGCTTTGTGAGATTGATTCATTTCTCAATAGAGCACAAAGCAAAAGAACAATGTCTATTTGAGAACGGAATAACGCAGCTTAAAAGCAACGTGATTTGAGGAGAAACACTATGAAATTGGTAATGATTGGTCATGGTATGGTGGGCCACAAATTCATCGAAGCCATTTTAGAAAAAGCAGATGATGAATTGGAAATCACGATTCTTGCAGAAGAACCTCGTATCGCATATGACCGCGTACATTTGACTGAATACTTCTCAGGGAAATCGGCAAAAGATTTATCCTTAGCACGTTTTGATTTTGCCGATGCGTATGGCATTGACCTGCGTTTAAATACTAAAGCAGTGGCGATTGATACGACTGCACAAAACGTAACAACCAATCATGGTGATGTGATTAGCTATGACAAGTTGGTGCTGGCGACTGGTTCATATGCATTTGTTCCGCCAATTCCGGGTAATGACCGTGAAAACTGTTTTGTTTACCGTACGATTGAAGACTTAGACGCGATTCGTGCAGCGAGTCTTAATGCAAAAACAGGTGTAGTGATTGGTGGTGGTTTACTTGGACTTGAAGCTGCAAAAGCTTTACGCGACCTAGAATTGGAAACACATGTTGTTGAGTTTGCGCCACGTTTGATGGCAGTTCAAATTGATGACTTAGGGGGCAAGGTTTTACGCCGTAAAATTGAAGATTTAGGTGTAAAAGTCCATACACAAAAAGCGACTCAGTCTATTGAGTCTGGTGTAAATACCACTCATGTGATGAAGTTCGCCGACGGTAGTGAACTCGAAACTGATGTGATTTTATTCTCTGCGGGGATTCGTCCGCGTGATGAGCTTGCACGTAATAGTGGACTCGCGATTGGTGAGCGTGGCGGTATCGTCATTAATGATTACTGCCAAACTTCAGATCAAAACATTTATGCCATTGGTGAATGTGCGCTTTGGCAAAATAAAATTTATGGCTTGGTTGCACCGGGCTATGACATGGCGCGGATTGCAGCAAAACACATTTTAGATGAAGAGTGTCATTGCTTTGCTGGCGCAGACATGAGCACCAAGTTGAAACTGATGGGTGTTGATGTTGCTTCTGTCGGTGATGCACATGCCATGACCCCAGGTGCATTAAGCTATTTCTATGCAGATGAACATGCACTGGTTTATAAAAAGATTGTTGTAAATGCCGACAAAACCAAATTGCTTGGCGCGGTTTTAGTGGGCGATGCAAAAGAGTACAACGACCTTTTACAAATGATGTTAAATGGTCTGGCTTTACCGGAAGTGCCTGAAAGTTTAATCATGCCGGGTTTTGAACAATCAGGAGCAAAATCTGGTGGCAGCGGAGTCGATTTGCTGCCAGACAGCGCGACTATTTGTTCATGTAACAATGTATCAAAAGCAGACATCTGCCAAGCAATTAGCGATGGTTCGACTTCTTTAGGTGCATTAAAGAAATGCACCAAAGCAGCAACAGCATGTGGTGGTTGTGCACCATTAGTGACTCAAGTATTGAAGTCAGAGTTACAACGTCAAGGTGTGACTGTTAACAATCACATTTGCGAACACTTCCCGTACTCGCGTCAAGAGTTGTATCACTTGGTTCGTGTCAATGAAATTAAGACATTCGATGATTTGATTCATCAACATGGTCATGGTCTAGGGTGTGATATTTGTAAACCTGCTGCCGCAAATATTTTGGCATCTTGCTGGAACGATTTCGTACTTGAGCCAAGTCATGCAGGCTTACAAGACAGTAATGACTACTATTTGGGTAACATTCAAAAAGATGGCTCTTACTCAATTGTACCGCGTATGGCAGGTGGGGAAGTCACTCCGGATGGCTTAATTGCGATTGGCCAAATTGCGAAGAAATATAACTTGTACACCAAAATTACTGGTGGTCAACGTGTTGATATGTTTGGCGCGCAAGTTCATGAGCTTCCATTTATTTGGGAAGAGTTAAATGCTGCGGGCTTCGAGTCTGGTCATGCCTATGGTAAGTCGTTACGTACAGTGAAATCTTGTGTGGGTAGCACATGGTGCCGTTACGGGGTAGACAATTCAGTTGGTTTAGCGATTGAGCTTGAAAACCGCTACAAAGGTTTGCGTTCACCACATAAATTAAAAATGGCAGTGTCTGGATGTACGCGTGAGTGTGCGGAAGCACAAAGCAAAGACGTGGGTATTATCGCGACCGAAAAAGGTTGGAACCTTTATGTATGTGGTAACGGTGGTATGAAACCACGCCATGCAGAGTTACTTGCATCTGACCTTGATAAAGCAACGCTCATTCGTTATATCGACCGTTTCTATATGTTCTACATTCAAACTGCAGACCGTTTACAACGTACCAGTGTATGGCGCGACAACATGGAAGGCGGTCTAGATTACCTTAAATCTGTAGTTGTTGATGATTCTCTTGGGTTGGCTGCCGAGCTTGAGCGCCGTATGGAACACATCATTGGAACATACCAAGACGAATGGCGTACAGCTGTCGAGAACCCAGAAGTTCGTAAGCGCTTCCAGACTTATATCAATGCAGATGAACAGGCCGATCCACACATTCAATTTACAACTGAGCGTGGTCAAATTCGTCCATTAACTGAAGCTGAACGTTCAGAAGACCGCATTCCAATGGTTGAAGCATAAAGGAGAACTTATATGAATATTGTACAAGACAAAAATATGCTTCCTGATGATCAATGGATTGACGTTTGTGCCCTCGATGATTTAACCCCAAACACGGGTGCAGGAGCGCTAGTGGGTGGTCAAGCGGTTGCAATCTTCCGTGTGGGGCATGAAAAACGTGTTTATGTACTGAGCAATAAAGATCCGTTTAGCCAAGCGAATGTGATGAGCCGCGGGATTATTGGTGATTTACAAGGCGAACGAGTCGTTGCATCACCAATTTATAAACAACATTTCAGTTTAGCTACGGGCCGTTGTTTAGAAGATAAAGACCAAAAATTGGCGGTTTATCCGAGCAAAATTGTTGATGGCCGTGTTTGGGTCAACGCGGTGCCGCAAAAAACTTATATTACCAATACAGGTGTATCACAAGACAAACTTAGACTGGTGCTGATCGGAAATGGTTTGGCAGGGATGCGTTGTCTAGAAGATTTACTTGATATGGCACCAGACCGTTATGAAGTTACGGTGATTGGTGAAGAACCGTGGGGCAACTACAACCGTATTATGTTGTCTCCGGTTTTATCGGGTGAAAAAACCATTGAAGACATTATGTTGCATCCACCGAAGTGGTACGACGATAAAGGCATTAAATTTATTGCTGGCGATAAAGCCGTAAAAATTGATCGTCCCCGTAAAGTGGTTTACACCGAAAAAGGCCAGACAGTTGATTATGACCGTTTGATTCTGGCAACAGGCTCGGCACCATTTATTCCACCAGTTCAAGGTGTTGACCTAAAAGGGGTGTTAACTTTCCGCGATATTTATGACGTTAACACCATGATTGAATACTGTGGTTCAAAAACCAACGCCGTGGTGATTGGCGGTGGTTTACTTGGTTTAGAAGCAGCGTACGGTTTAAAACAACGCGGTATGAATGTGACTGTGCTGCATTTAATGGACCGTATTATGGAACGCCAACTTGATGGGCGTGCGAGTCAATTACTTCGTCATAGCATTGAGCAAAAAGGCATTCAAATCATTACCGAAGCTAATACCGAAGCGTTAATCGGTGATGAAAACGGTCATGTCAAACAAATCCGTTTGAAAGATGGCACAGTGTTAGATGCTGACCTTGTGGTGTTTGCTGTAGGTATCCGTCCGAATATTGCTTTGGCGCAAAGTGCTGGTCTACGTTGCAATCGAGGGGTGTTGGTGAATGACACCATGCAAACGTTTGATCCAAGTATTTATGCGGTGGGTGAGTGTATCGAACATCGTGGACAGACCTTTGGTTTAGTTGAGCCACTATGGGGGCAAGCTTTTATTTGCGCGACCCATTTAGCAGAACACGGCAGCTTAACTTTTAAAGCGCCAACCGTACCGACTCAGTTAAAGGTGAGTGGAGTCGATGTATTCTCTGCGGGCAATTTTGAACCGAAAGATGATTATGAAGACATTATTCTGAACGATGAAAAACGCCAGATTTATAAGCGTATTATCATTCAAAGCGATCGAGTAATCGGTGCAGTACTGTTCGGTGATACTGAAGATGGCATGTGGTATGCAGAGTTAATTGCAGATCAAACTCCTGTTTCTTCATTTAGAAATAAGCTGCTATTTGGTCGAGATTTTGCATTAAAAAATGCAGGCTAAATAGGGAAAGGAGCAGTTATGAATAGTATTCCAAGCGTTGAAATCGATAGCTCCGACCATGTTGCAAAAACAACTAAAACAACATGTCCATATTGCGGTGTAGGTTGTGGTGTTAGTGTAAACGTTCAACAAAAACCTCAAGGACCTGTGGTGCAAGTTGAGGGGGATGCTGAGCATCCTTCCAACTTTGGACGCTTATGTATTAAAGGTAGCCGTCTTGCGGATACTTTGGGGTTAGAAACACGTCTACTTCAACCGATGTTTGGTCGTAAGCCACATCGGACTGTAACCACATGGGATGCAGCAATCAATAAAATTGCCGATAAATTCCAGTCTTGTATCGATCAATATGGTCGTGACAGCATTGCATTTTATGTTTCAGGTCAGCTTTTGACTGAAGACTATTATGTGGTGAACAAGTTTGTAAAAGGCTATTTAGGCACTGCAAATATCGATACCAACTCACGCCTTTGCATGTCATCTGCAGTGGCAGGTCACAAACGTAGTTTCGGTGAAGATATTGTGCCTGCAAGTTATGAAGATTTTGAACATGCAGATATGGTGGTTTTGGTTGGTTCCAATACCGCATGGTGCCATCCTGTGCTGTATCAGCGGATTATGCAGGCTAAAAGCCACAATTCAGATATGTTTGTTGTGGTGATTGACCCACGTTTTACCAGTACTTGTGAGCAAGCGGATTTACATTTACCGATTTTACCGGGCCAAGATGTCGCATTGTTTAACGGACTATTCCAATATCTATATCAAAATGGTCATGCCGATCAGGCCTTTGTGGATGCCTATACTGAAGGTTTGCAAGAGGTTTTGGTAAGTAGTCAGCAAGAAACGGATATTGCCTATGTTGCCAAACGCAGTGGTATTTCTTTAGACAAATTACAGCAGTTCTTTGAGAAATTTGCGCAGACTGAAAAGGTAATCACGCTATTTTCAATGGGTGTGAATCAATCAAGTCAGGGCGTAAATAAGGCCAACAGTATTATTAATTGTCATTTACTAACAGGCAAAATTGGTAAGCTTGGTGCTGCACCATTTTCGATGACAGGTCAGCCCAATGCGATGGGTGGTCGAGAAGTGGGTGGCTTAGCCAATATGCTGGCTGCGCATATGGATCTGGATAATCCACTACATCAAAAAGTAGTGCAGACCTTTTGGGATAGCCCATTTATTGCAACTCAAGCTGGCTTAAAAGCAGTTGATTTATTCCGTGCCGTTGAAGCTGGAAAAATTAAAGCCATCTGGATTATGGCGACAAATCCTGTCGTGAGTCTGCCAGATGCCGATCAGGTGAAACGTGCTTTAGAAAAATGCGAATTGGTCGTTGTGTCAGATATCTCTGCCGATACCGATACTACAGCTTACGCCGATGTGTTACTTCCAGCTTTAGGTTGGGGTGAAAAGGACGGTACAGTAACCAATTCCGAACGCCGTATTTCACGTCAACGTGCTTTTTTACCTGCGCCGGGTGAAGCAAAAGCAGATTGGTGGTCAGTGAGCCAAATTGCGAAAAAATTAGGCTTTAAAGGTTTTGACTTTAATAGTGCTGTTGATATTTTCAATGAACATGCGGCTTTGTCAGCACAAGATAATGCGGACATTAAAACACGTGAACAAACTGATACGTTTCGTTATTTCAACTTAAAAGGTTTAATGAACCTAAGTGCTGCTGAGTATGACGCTCTACAACCAGTGCAATGGCCAGTCTGGAGTAAAAACCAAGACGCTAAAGCTGTTCAACAACTGTTTGGCAATGGCCAGTTTAGTCATAAAAATACCAAGGCAAAATTGATTCCGACTGTTGCAATTAATCCGGTACATGCAATTTCAGAAGATTATCCGCTCATTTTGAACACGGGGCGTATTCGTGATCAATGGCATACCATGACCCGTACTGGTTTGTCGCCAAATTTAACCAGTCATCGTGCTGAACCATTCTGTGAGATTCATCCGAGTGATGCATTGAAGTTTGGCGTGCGTGATCAAGGCTTGGTAGAAGTTCGTTCGAAATGGGGCAGTTGTGTACTGCGCGTGACATTCTCATCAGGTGTCCGTCGTGGGCAAATTTTTGCACCGATTCACTGGACTGAACAGGTCGCATCCGACGCGCGTATTGGTAAAGTCGTGAATCCAGAAGTTGATGCAATTTCAGGTGAGCCCGAGTTCAAACATACGCCTGTAACTATTCAGCCGTTCTATACCACTTGGCAAGGTGTGCTCTATATTCGTGAAGGATACGATTCGCATATTCAAGAATCGCTACATCACTGTGCATGGTGGACTAAAGTCAAAATGGTGAAAACCAATCGCTATGAACTTGCAGACCGCCAAACTTTTCATGATACTCAAAAGAATCTGAAAAGCTTTTTGCCATTTGCCGATGAAACCTTTGAATGGTTAAGCATAGAAGATATTTCTTCACAACTGAGCCATAGTATTATTTTGAAAGATGGCATTGTAATTGCAAGTCTATATATTGCACCGCCAGATTTATTGCCAGACCGTGACTGGGTAGCAAGTCTGTTTAAACGAGAACGTTTGAGCGCCTTGCACCGTAAAGCTTTACTAGCAGGTATGCCAATGTCGGCTGCCAATAATGATGGGCCTTTGGTGTGTAGTTGTTTTAAAGTAGGTAAGAATAAAATTATCGAAGCAATAAAAACACAAAACATTACCCATGAAAAACAGGTCACTGCTTGTTTAAAAGCTGGTGGCAATTGTGGATCATGTTTACCTGAAATCCGTGGCTTAATTAAAGCTTGCCAGCAAGAGGTAGAAGTGTGAATAAGGGATATCCCATAACTGATCTGGTCATTCTGGCGGGTGGACAAGCCCGCCGTATGAATGGTTTAAATAAGCTGTTGCAGCAATTTGATGGCGATACGCAACTTCTTAAGATTCATCAAAAGCTAAAATCTTCAGTATCTGAAATTTGGGTGAATAGTCATCGCGATTATTCAATCTATCAAAGTATTGTGCCTGATATTAAATGTTTTCAAGATGATGCTTCTGGCTTTTTCGGTCCACTGATGGGAATGAAAAGCGCGTGGTCTCACGTACGAGCAGATTATGTTTTGTTTATTCCTTGTGATGTGACCTACATACCTACGCAAGTCGTTGCGAAATTACACAGCACACTTCGCAAAAATAAACAGGCTCAGGCAGCTTACGTTTCAATTAACGGAGATGCTTTATACCCATTTTGTTTGTTAAAACGTGAAAGTCTAGAGGTTTTAGAGCAGCAAATTGATAAGCAACAATTGAGTTTAAAAAATTGCTTTAAACTTTTACATGCACAAGTAGCCATTTTTCAAAAGCAGAACTTATTTTTTCATAGCATTAATTCTTTAGATGAACTTCAACAATACAAACAAATTAAAGCATTTAAAGAGATTTTTTCGACAAATTAGAACTTCAATCATATCGATTTAAAATTTACATTGATAATCTGAAATCATTTTTTAAATTTTGAGTTATTGACTGTTTAGAATCTAAGTTCTATTTTGGAACTTGTTATTTTCATTCTAGCCAGATGTATAAAAATAAACGGAGCCAGAAAATGATGGATGCAGCTCAGCAAAGTAAAACAGATGTGACCGCATGTATTTTATGTTCAAGAAACTGCGGTTTGAGCGTAGAAATTAAAGATAACCAATTTGTCAAAATTAAAGGTAATCCTGAGCATCCATTTTCTCAAGGTTACATTTGCCAAAAAGCCGCAAGATTACAGCATTACCAGAAACATGCAGACCGTTTAACCGCACCTTTAAAACGCCAACCAGATGGCTCGTTTCAAGAAATTAGTTGGGATGTGGCGATACAAGAAATTGCCAATCAATTGGTTCAGATTAGAGATAAATTTGGCGGCACTGCTTTTGCTTCGGTTGGGGGCGGTGGTCAAGGCAATCATTTAGGTGCAGCATATGGTCGGCAGCTTTTGTTGGCCATGAAAAGTTATTATGCATATAACTCACTTGCCCAAGAAAAAACAGGTGATTTCTGGCTCAATGGCCGCCTGTTCGGTAGTCAGGCTTGCCATACTACAGAAGATGTTGAACATGCAGATTACGTACTTTTTATTGGAACGAACCCGTTTCAGGCACATGGTATTCCCAACGCACGAGACACGCTAAAACATATTAAGAAAGATCCCAACCGAACCATGGTGGTGTTCGACCCGCGTGTTACCGAAACAGCAAAACAAGCAGACATTCACGTGCAGCTAAAACCGGGAACAGATGCTTTTTTAATGTCGGCCATGATTGCAATCATTATTAAAGAAAAGCTTTATGATGCAGCGTTTATTGAGCAGCATACACATGGGTTTGAAGAAGTAAAAGCTGCATTTAATCATGTCCCGATTGAAGACTATATTGCTAAAGCTGATGTACCTGTCGATTTGATTTATCAGGTTGTTCGAGATTTTTCAAAGGCAAAAAGAGGCTGTGTACGTATCGATTTAGGTATTCAACATACTTTGAATACAACATTAAATGGTTATTTAGAAAAGCTTTTATACTTACTGACAGGGAACTTTGGAAAACAGGGTACCAATAATTTGCATACCATGTTTATTCCAATTTTGACCGATACGGATGAAAGAAAACCAAAATATCGACGTAGCGTTTATCATAAAATGTTCCCGATTTCCGGGTTTTTCCCACCTAATATTTTACCCGATGAAATCCTTAAAGCAGGGGAAAAGCGAATTCGTGCTGTGTTTGTAGATAGTTGTAATCCACTATTAACTTACCCTGACACACCTGCCTTTAAGGAAGCATTTAAAGCCTTAGATTTGTTGGTGGTAGTTGATGTTGCGATTACAGAAACCGCGAGACTCGCCGACTATATTTTGCCTGCTCATACTCAGTTTGAAAAATGGGAATTTACTGGTTTTAACTTGGAATTTCCTAAGAATGGTTTTCACCTGCGTCATCCCGTATTGGCTGCTCAAGCAAACACTTTACCGGAAGCCGAAATTTATACTCGATTACTGGAAGCAATGAATGCTATTCCGAAGAATTTTCCAATTCTAGAAAAAATAGCTGCGGTCGACTCGAAAAAAACAGCCTACTTACCCTACTTGTCGGCGCTAGGACTTACCTTGGCACGCCATAAAAAATATATCCCTTTTGCTGCCTCTATCATTTATCGAACTCTTGGCAAACGACTTGGCAATTCTGCAGATTCAGTTGCTTTTTTATTGCCGCTATCTATTCAATATGCTGCTTTACATACCAAAGCAGTACGGCGTGCAGGTTATAAAGGTAATCCGTTAACACAAGGTGTCAAACTATTTGAGCAGATATTAAAGCAACGTTCAGGTATGGTTTTATCGCAACATGAATATGACGAAGTCTGGAAACTGGTAGCTTATAAAGATAAGAAAATACGTCTTGCAATTCCCGAGATGTTAAGTGAACTCGCAAGCTTGAAAAGCCATAACGTTAATGTTGAAGAGTTTCCTTTCATCCTTTTGTCAGGTGAACGCCGTAGTTACAATGCCAACCAAATTTACCGTGACCCTGCTTGGCGAAAAGTAGATGCAGAAGGTGCACTGCGTATTCATCCTGAAGATGCAAGACACTTAAATGTAGATGCAGGAGGGCAGCTTAAATGTATCTCAGCGCATGGAGAAATTCAGGTAGCTATTGAGTTGGATGATGGGATGAGAAGAGGTGTTGTATCACTTCCACATGGCTATGGTATGCGATTTCAAAATGGTGAACCAATTGGACCACAATTAAATTTACTTATTTCTGCTGAACATTGTGATCCATTGTCGAAAACGCCGTACCATAAATATGTACCCATCCGTCTAGAAAAGTGTTAGAAATAGAATCAAGTAAAACATAGATTTTACCGTGCTAACTCGAGATTTATTTTTTAATTGTTCTTAAGGTAGTGCCGTGAAAAGTCTATAAAAAATTTAAATATTATGGAAAATAAGTAGAGCTGGAATAAATTTTGCAATTAAAGATCAAAGCACTATTAAGATGCAATTTTTTGTATTTGATTGTTCATAATCGGTGCTCGCAAGATTTGAAATGTTCTCGATATGAGTGCAAATGATGAAACAATATCACTCTGAAAATGCGCCAAGCCTTCTGCAAGATCAATATGGGCGTATCAAGCGTAAGTTACGAATTTCTGTAACTGATCGCTGTAATTTTAAGTGTGTATATTGCATGCCTGAGCATCCAGAATGGTTAAATAAACAAGACTTGCTTAGTTTTGAAGCGCTCTTTCTGTTTTGTCATTTTATGGTGCAGCAAGGTATCGAGAGTATTCGCATTACGGGTGGTGAACCATTAATGCGTCAAGGCATTGTTCATTTTGTTCGTGATTTGCAAGCCTTAAAAGCATTAGGTTTAAAACGTATATCGATGACTACCAATGGTCATTACCTTGCTAAATACGCTAAACAACTAAAAGACGCTGGATTAGATGATTTAAACATTAGTTTAGATAGTCTTGATTCAATTCAATTTAAAGAGCTCACTAAGAAAAAGTTAGAACCAGTTCTTGAGGGTATTCAAGCTGCTAAAGATGCAGGACTGCCTTTTAAAATTAACTGCGTATTAATGAAAGATAAAAATGATGATCAAATCTTACCTATGGTGAAGTGGTCAATTGCTCATCATATTCCTTTACGTTTTATCGAGTTTATGCCGCTTGATGGTGATGCACTTTGGTCAAATAAAGATGTGGTAAGCGAGGCTGAAATTTTACAGGTATTGCAACCGTATTATTCGGTACAAGTGATCGAGCAGCAACATGAGCCAGCGCGTCAATATCTAATTAACGATAGCTACCATTTAGGAATTATTTCCACAATTACGCATTCATTTTGTCATCAATGTGACCGTATACGACTTACCGCAAAAGGCGAACTATATAACTGTTTATTTGCGCCGCAAGGTTTAAATATTAAGCCTCAGCTTCAAGTACTGGTAAGCAAACAACATAGCCCAGAATACGGTATATATATCCAAAATTTAAAGAATTTGGTTCATCCTTATATCTGGCATAAAGCAAAAGGTTTCCATGCCTTACAACATCAACAAACCCGTAAAATCAGCATGCATATGCTTGGGGGATAAATGCAACAATCTATCCAAATTAAAGTCGAAGCATTTGGTGCAATTGAAAAATTGCTTCCTGAAAATCTTTTGTTAGTTTGTCCTAATCATAGTTTGGTTAAAGATGTATTGGATGAAATTATTTTATTGCATCCGGAATCTACAAAAGCCATGGAAAAATGTGCATGTGCAATTGGTGACAATGTCATAACTAGACAAACTGTCTTAAGTGAGCCATGCACTTTGGTTTTATTATCACCCGTTGCTGGAGGATGAATCATGAAAGAGTTCGCAAGAATACAAGAGCAGGCTTTAAGTCTAGATACTTTTGATCCGATTCAATCTTTTCCTGAATGTGGCGGTATTGATATTTTTATGGGTACGGTTCGTAATCACCACGAAGGTAAAGCGGTAAAGGCGCTGAAATATACATCTTATAAACCGCTTGCAGAAAAAATGATACGTGAAATTGAACTGGAAATTGAGAAAAAGTATCAGGTATCTTATGTGCGAGTGGTTCATCGAATTGGATATCTGGATGTTGGTGAAACTGCCATTATTGCGATTGCGTATGCAGCCCATCGTCGTGAAGCTTTTCAAGCATGTGAGGAAGCAGTCGAACGGGTAAAACATGAAGTGCCTGTCTTTAAAGAAGAGTTCTTTACAGATGGCACAAGTCATTATGTAGAGGGCTGTTGTATTCGTAAGGATGCACCGCACGAACACAAACACAAACATCACCATCATCATGCCGGCCATGAGCACTCACACTGAAATATGTAACACTAGGATAAATAATGAAAAACGTAGGAATGAAGCCGGAAAGTTATCGTGTTGCCGAAGCACAAGCGATTTTATATGCACCACCGCACTGTATTGAACTATTAAGACAAGGAAACACGGAAAAAGGTGATGCCCTAAAAACAGCACGTGTTGCAGGAATTTTGGCAGCCAAACGAACTGATGAGCTGATTCCACTATGTCATCCGCTACCGATTTATAGGGCAGATGTTGAATATGAATTGGAAAATGACTTTGTAAAAATTATTGCTGTTGTTGAAACTATTGGTCCAACTGGCGTAGAAATGGAAGCTTTAACGGCGGCAAGCCTTGCAGGCTTAACTATCTATGACATGTTAAAGCCTCATTGTGAACCAGAAGAACTCTGGATGGATCAATGTAAACTACTGAAGAAAAAAGGCGGAAAATCCCATTTTAAACGGGTATTGCGTCAGCCTGTTTCGGCTGCGGTTATTGTCTTGTCAGACACCGTAGCAGCGGGTAGAAAGCCGGATACTGCTGGAAAATCTGTGGTTGAAACTTTAACTGAAGCTGGCTTTGATCCGATCCATTACCAAATTTTGCCCGATGAAGCAGATGATCTGAAAGAATTGGTTTTAGAACTCACCAAATCGTATGCTTGTATTATGACCGTGGGTGGGACAGGAATTGGTAAGCGTGACATTACAGTTGATACGCTAGAGCCTCTTTTAGAACGTAAATTAGATGGCTTAATGGAAGCCGCTCGCTCATTTGGACAAAAACGCACGCCATATGCTGCTATGTCACGCGGAGTAGCAGGGTTTATTGACCGTTCGTTAGTAGTGACATTACCGGGAAGCCGTGGTGGAGCAAGTGAGTCAATGGCTGCTATTTTACCCGCATTAGTCCATATTTTTGATGTTTGCCGTGATTTACCACATCCGGGAGGCTATGAATAATGTCAGGTTGTGGCGCTGAGCGTGGATTAATCAGTATAGATGAAGCGCTAGATTTAGTTATTAATAAGCCTAAAAACTTAAGCTCTATTCAAAAGACTCTAACAAATAGCCTAAGTAGCTATCTTGCGAAAGAGATTTACTCTGAAATTAATCTACCTAGCTTTTCTCAAAGTGCAGTAGATGGTTATGCACTTTGTAGCCATGCAGAAGATTTGAATAATCAAAAGTTCCAAGTCACAGGTGAGATTCGTGCCGGAAGTGAGAGTCACGACATACTCGGTGAAGGTCAGGCAATTCGTATATTTACGGGCGGCAAAATTCCTGAAGGGACAACGCATGTAGCTCGACAAGAAATCGTATCGGTTATTTCGGCCCAAGAAATTTGTTTAACGGAACATATACGTCCTCAAGCCGATATCCGCTTTACTGGAGAGGAAATCCAGCAAGGGCAGTTGCTTGCTCAAGTAGGACAACTTTTGAATATTGGAAGTTTGGCTGCTTTAAGTATGGCGGGTGTGCAAACCGTTGAAGTCTATCGTGCACCGAAAGTCGCTGTTTTGATCACGGGTGATGAAGTTGCCGAAACAGTAGAAGATCTAGCTGAAGGTAAAGTCTTTGATGCAAATGGCCCATTACTAAAAGCTTGGTTTGAAGATTATGGTTTAGATATCGAACTCATTCACGTAGCAGATGAAGCAGAGCAGGTCACCCATTACTTTAATCAACTAAAAGACAGCCATGATGTTGTTATAACGACTGGCGGAGTGTCGGTAGGAGACTACGACTTTGTACGGCCCTGTGCTTTCGAAGTTGGGTTTGAACAAATCTTTTGGAAAGTTAAACAAAAACCGGGTAAACCTTTATTCTTTGCCGAATACCATAATTCACAAACCCAACATTCTTGCTATTTGTTAGGCTTACCGGGCAATCCAGCTGCGGTATATGTCGCAATGCAAATTTACGGAAAATCTTTGCTTGATGCATTGCAGGGCAATAGACGCGGACCAGAATGGTTTACCGCAATTTTAGAGCATGATTTAAAAGAAGATACACGTGAGCGTTTTTTACGAATGTATGCTTATTTTGATGCAGGACAACTTAGGGTAAAAGGTTTGGCCAAGCAGCAGTCCCATATGCTGAGTAATCTTATGCAAGCCAATTGTCTAGTCCGTATTCCTGCGAGTACAAAACTAGCATCAGGAACTGTGCTAAAGGGAATCTTTATTTCAAATTAACTTATAAATAAGCTGAATATAATTAATCCATACGGATGAATTAATTATATTTTATATCTATTTTTAGTGACTGTTATTTTAAAAAATAAGCTTTATAAATATACTGAAAACTTATTTCTAAGCTCTATATTGCATATAAGATATTAAGTGGTTTAGGGTATAAATAATATGGCAAATAGGCCAGTTTTATATTGAGGAAAGCATAAAGATGAAATGGGATGACATCGGTGATCAGCCTTGTTCAGTTGCCCGCATGCTATCAGTGATTGGTGATCGATGGACGATGCTAATATTACGTAATGCTTTTATGGGAATTCGCCGTTTTGATGATTTTCAAAAATCATTAGGTGTCACTCGTCATGTCCTTTCTGATCGCTTAAAAAGGTTGGTTGAATACGAAATTTTAGTCAAAGCTCCTTATTTTGACCGTCAGGAGCGTTTTGAATATCGTCTCACTGATAAAGGCTTTGAGCTTTATCCAATTATCTTATCTATGGCGAACTGGGCAGATAAATGGATGGATCAAGGTTTAGGTAAACCTTTGGAATATCGTCATAAAGCTTGCGGTCATAAATTTGAACCAGTCATGGTTTGTTCGGTCTGCCGCGAACCTTTACATGCAAAACAAGTTCAAGTTTCGGCTGGACCAGGCTACTTTGCTTATATGGAACAAAAGAAAAAACAAGCTTAAAGTTCTTTATTTAGAGACTCTTGCTGAAGTGCTTCTGTAAGAGTCTTATAAATATAATCATGGTTTGATTGGGTAATATTAAAACGGATAAATTGACCTGCCGATTGTGCTTGACTAAAGGCATTACCCGGGGCGAGAATCACTTCTCGATTCAGGCAAAACTGAGCAATCTTCGCTGCATCTATTCCTTCGGGTAAACGACACCACACAAAAATTCCAGCCTTGGGTTCAATCCACGGTTCTATCCCAATCGATTTAAGTTTCGCGATAGTTTCTTGCATGGCTTGAGCTAAACGAACTTTTAATAAATCTAAATGCTTACGGTATGAACCATCGGTTAAAGCTGTGTGTAAAATCTTGGCTGAGAGTCCATTGTGAGAAAAACTGGTAGCAATTTTTAAATCGGTAATCTGATCAATCCATTCTGGTTTCGCAATAATGTAGCCGCAGCGAATAGAGGCAGAGAGCGTTTTAGAGAAACTTCCAATAAAAATCACGCGTGAAAGGTTGTCTAGGGCTGCAAGTCGTGGAGCTGGAGTATATTCAAAATCCGAGAATATATCGTCTTCAATCACAATTAAATTAGATTGATCAATCAACTTCAGTAATTGATGAGCTGTCGAGAGTGAAAGCGTTGCGCCAGTGGGGTTATGTATTCCTGAATTTGTAATATAAAGCCGAGGATTATAGATCTCAATCGCTTCTTTAAATGCCTCTAAGTCTGGGCCATTTGGAGTGTATGGAATACCAATAACTTTAACTTGATGAACTTTAAGTAGAGCATGAAAATTAAAGTAACATGGGTCATCAATTAGAACTACATCATCTGGTTTAAGTAAAAAACGACAAACCAGATCAATAGCTTGAGTGCCTGAATCGGTTAGAACAACTTGATTGAGATTTGCCTCTATACCTTTATTTTGTGCTCGCCTAGCCAGTAAATCTCTTAATACGGGCAGCCCTAACGGTGAAGAATAACCCATTAAACTATCATCTTCACTTCGTGTAACAGATCTTAATGCTTTGCGGATACTTTCAAGTGGCATCCAGTCATTAGGTAACCAACCACAACCGGGCTTAAACGCATCAGGTTCTGCCTCTAAAGACTGACGTGAAATCCATAACGGATCTATTGAGCGATCTAGTTTGGGTCCTAATTCACTTAAGTCTAAAGGAGCAAGTGGTGCCACTACATAAAAGCCGGAACCACTACGTGATTCAATTTTACCTAGGGCAATTAATCGCTCGTAAGCTTCGACAACCGTAGAAATAGAAAAACCTAAATCTTTGGCCAACTTGCGCACAGAGGGGAGTCGAGTTCCCGGAGTTAAAGAGCGATTCTTAATTTGTTGTTCAATCTGTGAAATAACAAGTTCGATTTTTGTTTTTGTCTGGTTCACGTTAATTATCTCGACTGTACTGCTCATTTATACATAACAGTTTTTTAAAATTGTACTGCTTTGTATCTGGTTTTGACACCATATCACAGCTTAAATTCTTCGTATAGTTGTGGAGAATAATATGCAAAAGTTTATGAACGGTTGGGTAAATGGTTTTATTGGGGTTGCAATTTTTGCAGGTTCATTACCGGCTACCCGTGTTGCGGTAACAGGTTTTGAGCCTGGTTTTCTAACAGCAGCAAGAGCTGTCATTGCAGGAGTTTTGGGTTTAATTCTTATCTTTTTGCTTAAGGAAAAAAGACCTGCGAAGCAAGATTGGTGGCCACTGGCTATTGTAGCTTTAGGCGTTGTAGTTGGGTTTCCCTTATTTACTGCGCTTGCTCTACAGTATATGAACGCAGCCCACTCGATTGTCTTTGTTAGCCTTCTACCGCTCGCTACTGCCATATTTGCAGTAGTGAGAGGTGGAGAAAAACCAAATTTATTTTTTTGGATATTTGCAATTTTAGGCAGTCTGGTTGTTTTTATCTATATGTTCTTTTTGTCGGGTGAAGCATCTTTTGGCATCGGCGATTTATACATGCTTGTTGCAATTATTTTGTGCGGATTTGGCTATGCAGAAGGAGGAGTACTTTCGAAAAAAATAGGTGGATGGCAAGTGATTTGTTGGGCGCTTATTTTAGCTTTACCAATTATGCTGCTTGCCACTCTTTTTTATATGCCCGTTTCCTTTCAAGATGTATCTACATCGGCGGTAGCAGGGCTGATTTATGTATCTTTATTTAGTATGCTCATCGGGTTCTTTTTCTGGTACAAAGGACTTGCACAAGGCGGTATTGCTGCAATTAGCCAGCTACAGCTTTTACAACCATTAATGGGACTCGCGATTGCCGCACTTTTATTACATGAACATGTAAGTTGGTCGATGTTAATGGTAACGGCAGTAACAATTTTATGTGTCGCTGCCGCTAAAAAATTCGCATAAAAATTTATAAACAATTTGCCGGTTTAGGAATACCTGCCAAGCGACTGAGATGGCGAGCAACTAAACCGGTATTAAATTTTTGCTGTAAAACAGCATTATTAATATCTGGACTGACGGTTTTCATTAAAAACTTAATTAGAGGGCGTGTTGCAGGAGAGTGCCCAAATTGTTGATAAAATTGGCGAACCGCAGCTAAAACTTCAAAATGCCAATCTGTTAATTCAAGATCGAGAGATTTGGCGAGTTCCTGTGCAACTTCGGGATTCCAAATCGTATAGTCGACTAAATGACCATCTTGATCTAATTCTAAATTCATAAAAATGAGCCTAACAATATTACTTCAAAGAAATGCATCGATTAAATTGTAAAACCAGATCCGCAAACTGGTCATAGTTTAATACCTTAACGTGAGCTAAGGTTTCTGCATCAATTAAATCTTTTTCATGAGCTAAACAAGAAACTGAGCCAAACTGTTGACAAATGCTTATAGAAAGCTGTGCGGTTGAATCGCCCATAAAAACAATCTGATCATCTTGATGAAAAAGCTTTTCAAGTTCTTCAATAATACGAGGGGTATGGTGATAAGAAGCTTGCACCAGATAAAGTGTTGATTGCGTCATTAAATTTACACCTTTATCTACCAATATAAGACATGATCGAAAGATTGGATAAGTTCAGTATCTAACTGAACAAACTCTAGCTCCTGCTCACTGTTTTGAACAAAAGGATGCTGTTTGTTTTTGGTCTCAACAAGGATTGGACTTAAGTCATAAAACTCAAAGCTATCCACCATGTTTGAAGCAATTTTAAAAGCATGCTGCAACTGATCAAAGTTATGTTCATTTTGTAAGAGGCTAAGAGCTGCATCTTTCAATAATACTTTGACTGGTGAGCCAAAGGTTGCTAAAACCATAGTAGCGGCGAGGCTTTCATTGACTTGTAGGCTGGTTAGATTGGCTTGGGTCAAAATAACGAGTACAGTTTTCACACAATATACCTTTTAAAAGCAACAATCTAAGTTAACAAAGTAACTTAGAATTGAAGAAGACGAGAGGCTGACTGTACTGCATCAGCAAGTTCACCTAGTCCAACCAACTCAAAGTTGTTCGCTAGGTTATGATGACTAAGTTGATGGCGACTCGCATTTTCTGCATCGGTAATCCCGCGTGCAAGAGCAGCGCTGACACACACAGGAAGTCGGATCGCGAGCTTTTGCCATTCATGCGTTAAATTACGCTGGTCGTCAGGAACCCACTGAAAGTCATTCGCAACTTGAACGCCATCTTGGTAAAAGAATACACGAAAGTCTTCATTTTTACTTTTGAGTGCCTGAGCAAGGCCCAGTGCATGCCAAGCATGGATTGAAGTAGGAGCAGAGGTTATTAGTAGTAATGTACTCATTGAGAATTCACTATGGTCATACGTCTAAATGGGCGTAGATACATTAAGAGAAAGGTAAGTATACAATGATTTTAGTGACAGGTGGTTTAGGCTTTATCGGTTCACACATTGCTTTGAGTCTGTTGGCTCAAGGCCAAGAAGTGGTTATTGTCGATAATTTGGCTAACTCGACCTTGCAAACGCTTGAGCGGTTAGAATACATCTCTGGTATGTACGTTCCGTTTGTTAAACTTGATGTACGTAATACACCTGCATTGAACAAAGTATTTGAACAGTACTCAATCGATGCAGTCATTCACACAGCTGGTTTTAAATCTATTGAAGAGTCTAATTTAAAACCGCTCGAATATTACAACGATAATGTCAGTTGCATTATGAGCCTATTGCGTGCGATGCAACGTACAGGCGTTCGTCATTTCATTCATTTATCTAGCTTGGCCGTCTATGGAAAATCTGGTTTGCAGTTAAGCGAAACAGAAGATTTCAACTACGGTTATCCTAATCCATATATCAAATCTCAACAGATGATTGAAGAAATCATTAGAGATACTCATAAAATTGATCATGAATGGAAAATTGCGATCTTACGCCTATCAAATATTGTAGGTGCCTTTGAGCATGGTGTATTAGGTGAGTATGTTGCGCAGCTCCCTAAAAATATTGTACCGCTTGCACTGCAAGTGGCAGCGATGCAGCGTGATTTAATTGAATTACAAGATCAGGTTTCGACCGAAGACCATACCGTGGAACGTAGCTTTCTACATGTGTTAGATGTATGTGACGCGGTAAGTGCAACTCTACTATGGCTACGTGATCAAACCCATTGCTGTGAAGCATTTAATATTGCACATGACCAAGTACATTCAATTCGTCAGTTATTGGATGAAATTTCACAAGTGACCCAAGCTGAAATTCCGACACAATCGGCAATTTATAAGCATGAAGAGTTGGCTCAACTTGGTGCAAATATAGGAAAAGCAAAAACTTTATTACAGTGGGATCCAAAACGAACTTTAAAGCAAATGATTGAAGATGAGTGGAGATTCTATCAAAATACATTAAATGGAAGATAAGATAATGATTCTTATTTACAATAATGGAATGCTTGAGTACGATACTAAAATTAACTAGCCAAAGCAAAAATTGCTTCAGCCCGTGAGTTCTTTAACCAGATAACCGAGGTTTCTATGCAAACACGAATTGAACATGACACTATGGGTGAAATTGAAGTTCCAAATGAAGCACTGTGGGGAGCACAAACCCAACGTAGCTTACAGAACTTCAAAATCGGGCAGGAGCGTTTACCCCGTGCCATCATTCGAGCGATGGGATTGGTAAAAAAAGCAGCAGCAATGACCAATGCCGAGTTAGGACAGTTACCACAAGATTTAAGTCAATACATTGTGGGAGCTGCCGAAGAAGTGATTGCAGGAAAATGGGATTCACAGTTCCCACTCGTAGTTTGGCAAACAGGTTCTGGTACGCAAAGCAACATGAACTGTAATGAAGTGATTGCCAATATTGCCAACCAAAAATTAGGCGAAGCACTGGGTGCACAAAAACCAGTACATCCAAATGATCATGTCAATCGTGCACAGTCTACCAATGACTCATTTCCAACGGCTATTCACGTTGCGGCAAGTTTGCAAATCAATGAATTACTGATTCCAGCTGTAGAACAGCTTAAAGCGACTTTGCAGAAGAAGTCCGATGAATTTCAAGATATTGTTAAAATTGGCCGTACTCATTTGCAGGATGCCACGCCATTAACCTTAGGCCAAGAATTTAGCGGTTATGTTTCTCAGCTTGAGCATGGTTTAGTACGCTTACAACAAGCCTTAACTGGTTTGTATGAGTTGCCATTGGGTGGTACAGCAGTAGGAACTGGGTTAAATGCTCATCCTGACTATGCTGTTAAGGCCGCAGCTCAGCTTGCAGCTTTAACGGGTCTGCCATTTGTTACCGCTCCTAATAAATTTGAAGCACTTGCAGGGCGTGATGCTGCTGTTTTTGCATCAGGCGCATTAAAAACTTTAGCAGTAAGCTTAAATAAGATTGCCAATGATATTCGTTGGTTGGCAAGTGGCCCACGCTGTGGTTTTGGTGAAATTCGCATTCCTGAAAATGAACCAGGCTCAAGCATTATGCCGGGTAAAGTGAACCCAACTCAAAGTGAAGCAATGACCATGGTGGTTGCACAAGTGCTTGGCAACGATACCACTATTAATGTCGCTGGTGCTTCTGGTAACTTCGAGTTAAACGTATTTATGCCAGTGATTGCTTATAATTTATTGCAATCAATTCAGCTTCTTGGCGATGCATGCAATAGTTTTAATGATCATTGTGCGGTTGGAATTGAACCTAATCGAGATAAAATTGATCACTTCTTGCATAACTCTCTCATGTTAGTTACTGCATTGAATCCAGTTATTGGTTATGAAAACTCTGCAAAAGTAGCGAAAACTGCTTATAAAGAGAATAAGACTTTAAAACAAGTGGCTGTTGAGCTTGGTTTAGTAACAGCAGAACAATTTGATGAAGTCGTTAAACCTGAAAAAATGGTTTCGCCAAATAGTAAATAAGCGGTCTATATAGCCATCAGCAGTATCATTTTGTATTGAATGTACAGTACTACTGATGGCTATTATGTTTACACATTAAATCTAGAGCTTTTCATATGTGCTCTAACGTATAGGTTGAAAATAAAAACTACACTAGTAGATCTTCTATATATTCCCAACCATTTGCTTTCATTTCTTTAAATTTTCTTTTTAGTTCTTCTTTCGTATATTCGTGCGCGTCTTTTGCTAAAAGAACATGATATGAATTAGAGACTGGATCTATAGTCACCTCTGTAATTTCTATAGGTACGATTACACCATTTTCGGTCAAACCAAGATCGGTAAAGCACATTCCTTTTAGTGGAATAACGCTGCATTCATATTCTTTCGAAATAAAGTAATGATTTGAATACGTTGAATAGGTACGTGAAGCGCGGATCTTCATTGATCTCTCCTTTATGTGTAGAGAAGATCTGGATAGTCTGGCGTCTTTTAACAGTTAAAACTGTTTAATTTTTATTGCTTATTTACTATGAATCTTTGTTATTTAAAGTTTTTTTAACAATCTATATCAAAACTATTATAGAAGCCCTCGACTAAAAGAAGGCTTCAAAATATATAAAAGCTTATTTTAAAATTTTGTAAACTTTCTCTTTGTATTCATCATTGGAAATAACCCCTTTATCGTATTGTTGTTTTAATGACCTATATTGTTGAATACGAATATCCCTTTTAAGACCTATATCATCATGATTTCTAATATAGTAGAGACTTCGGTCATGATCACTCATATTCACAGTTGGATCAGGAGAGTGGGAGTAAGTATTTTGTGGTTTCTCATCTTGGTATTGTTTGGCAATTTCAAAAAAATCTACTTTTTGCTTGCGTGAATCGGAGTGAAAAGGATTGTGTTGTGATTCGCTAAACTTATGATTTGAATTATTATTTACTTCAAGCATACTTCTATGGCGATTCGATTCTTGTTCATAAAATTCTTGCTTAATTGGCGAAGTCATCGTTTCAGAAAATACAGAAGAAGAAAAAGTACTCATACTTAAAAATAATAAAATTAACTGTGATCTATTCATTTCTTTGGGAGCCAGATGAAATTGAGTAAATCACTGTATTGTAACATTAAATCTTAATAAGAGGCTGAGTTTTAGTATATTTAACACTCACTCACTTTTTGAGCGACTGATTTATATAAGCGTTTTTGCAAAGTTACTTGAATTTAATTTTTCTTATATATCTTAATCAAACCAACTTAGAGTTGAATAAGCTGCCATAATTGTTAAAATGCCCACCTTATCCTGTTTTTGTATTGTTTTTAATTTGCATTTATTTTGCGATATAGAGATTAAATACATAATAAACAGTTGCTTAGCTAAGGATTTTTTGAATGCTCTCGATTTATTTAACAGATACTCAACAACATGTGCAGTTTAATGATTACCCAAGTGATCAGCCTGTTAAATTTCTGTTAAATCTTAAAAAGATTTTTCCAAGTACTGGTGATTTACTGTTACCTGTTTTGCCTGAAGATAATGATTTGGAAAACGTAACTTGGGAATCAACGACAAAAGACTTTGAAATTTTCAAAAAATTGTTGTCAGGTTGGGGTGTTATTGAGCTTCGTTTAAATGCAATCACTACATATAAAGATAAAAATTTTGCAAATGAGTTAATTAAACAAGCTCAAGTGAAACGTAAAAAAATAGCACAAAAAAATCATCAGCTTTCTTTAGTTGCGTTGGATTATATTTTTATGCACGAAATTCATGCATTGATTGATGCTGAGTTGGTCACAATTGGTGAGAAGTTTTATTTACCAACCTTGCGAGAGCAATGGAAAGGTCTAGTTTCTGACCAAGTGCTCGAAGGAAAGCTCTAATAAATTACAAAAGGTGAATTTAAATAATTCACCTTTTTTATAATTAAATCAAATACATTTCTATTTAATTAGATTGCTGTACAAAAGTTTACAAGAAAAGAATGCGTTTTTTTAAAAGTGGCAGATACATTGCTTATATAAATACAAAATTATTGCGGGAGAGAGGTTCTTAGGAACCCGCCGAAGGAGCAACAAGCCCGGAAACTCTCAGGCAAAAGGGACTGTAATAATTAAAAAATCTGGAGAGAAGCTTAAGATTTATAAGATGAAGAATAAAAACTTATAAGTCATAAACTCACCGAAGGGGAAGATCGAAATACTAAAAGGTAGTATTTAGGTCGAAACTCTCAGGTACAAATGACAGATGGGCTGTACTGATGAAATGTTTTTGCATTTCAGAGGAGTCTGTTATGCCACATGTTATTGTGATTGGTGCAGGAATCACTGGGGTTACTTCAGCCTATGAATTATCTCAATTAGGTTACCAAGTCACAGTGATTGATCGCCATCTTTATCCAGCTATGGAAACATCATTTGCAAATGGAGGGCAGTTATCTGCTTGTAATGCAGAAGTCTGGAACCAGAAAGCGACCGTTATAAAAGGTTTTAAATGGATGAGGCAAAAAGATGCTCCTCTATTACTTAACCCTTCTTTTAGTTTGCACAAATATAGCTGGTTAGTTGAGTTTCTATCTCATATTAAAAACTATGAGGCCAATACTATAGAAACTGTTCGCTTAGCATTGCTCGCGCGTAAGCGCTTGTTTGATGTCGCTGAAAAAGAGCAGCTTCAATTTGATTTGGAGAAACGCGGTATTCTTCATATGTACCACAGCAAGGCTGATTATGACATTGCTAAACGAGTGAATGACGTCTTAAATAAAGGTACTTTGGAGCGTTATTCAGTTTCACCTGAAGAAATGAAGTCAATCGAGCCATCTTTAACTGGTGATTACTTTGGTGGTTATTACACCCCAAGTGATGCAACTGGAGACATTCATAAGTATTCGACTTCTTTAGCTGAGAAGACTAAACAATATGGGGTTCAGTATAAGTTTGGTTTAGAAGTTACTGATATTAAGTGTCATACAGATAAAGTAGTGCTGAATTGTCAGCCAAGTGCTGAACATCCTCATCTTTCTCAATCGGATAGTTTTCAATTAGAAGGTGATGTTCTGGTTGTTTGTGGTGGTGTCGGAAGTTATCAGTTGGCTGATATGGTCGGTGAACGTGTAAATGTTTATCCAGTTAAAGGCTATTCAATTACTGTCCAATTGAAAGACGAGAAAAGTATTAAAAATGCACCATGGGTGAGTTTACTTGATGAAAGCGCCAAAATTGTAACGTCTCGTTTGGGCCAAGATCGTTTACGTATTGCAGGTACAGCTGAGTTTAACGGCTATAATCGAGACATTCGAGCGGATCGTATTCAACCTCTAGTGAATTGGGTGAACCGTAATTTTGACATTTCAACTGAGCATGTTGTGCCTTGGGCAGGTTTAAGACCAATGATGCCTAATATGTTACCAGTCGTAAAACAGTCTAAGCAGCCACGAGTTTTTTATAATACTGGACATGGCCATTTAGGCTGGACTTTATCAGCAGCGACAGCTGTTTTGGTGAGTCAGGATATTCTACAAAAATATCCAGCTTAAAAAAGAAAAGCCAGTGTAGATGCACTGGCTTTTTCGTTTTATATCAATTAATCATATAGTCGATAAACACCCGTAAATCGTTCGCAGCCTTTTTGTTGAGTTTTTACAATAAGTAACGCCTTTTGAAAATCAAACTTGTATTTACAGTGATGCTCATTATCTAAAATTTCACTTTTCTGCTCAGGAGAGCTATAAGCCATTAATGAAATAGTTTGAGCATCTTTTCGGTTATTTGGATTGCGGTATGCTAAGCCTTCAATTTTGATTTTATCTTTAGCAAGTTGATGTATTTGTAAATGAACAGGTTGGGCTGCAATATGTCCATTTTCAAATTTAAGATAATGCTGCGTTAGGGTCTGCTTAAGTGATGCATAAAAATTTAAATCATCCCCACGTACATCAAACTGCTGTTGAAAACATGAATTGGTTTTACATTGTTGTGTATGTCTAAACCACAAAGTCTGTGTATCTTGTAAAAGTTTTAATGGTGCATCTGTGACTAGGTATGCAGACAGATATTTATTGTTAAGTTGCTTACGTGCTTCACTAAAGGTTTTTGAACAGATTTTGAGCTCTGTTTTGGATTTAGAGCAGTCGATAGATTCCGCAAAAACAAGCGATGAGCATAAACAACTCAATGTCACGACAAAACTTAATCTTTTCAATTGATTCATATCAGTATTCGACGGCATGATCGCTTATACTTTCAGTCTACTTTGCTAAGTGTACTATAGCGAAACACAACAGCTGAATACAAGATTTCTTAAGTTTTTATAGAAGGGAGGAGTTGATATGGTTGCTCAAATTCGTATTGGACAAGGAATGGATGTGCATGCCTTTGAAGAAGGTAACTTCGTAACTTTAGCTGGCGTTCAGATTCCACATACGCATGGCTTGAAAGCACATTCTGATGGCGATGTCGTGTTACATGCGCTATGTGATGCTTTACTCGGTGCACTGGCGCTTGGTGATATTGGTCAGCATTTTCCAGATACCGATCCAGAGTTTAAAGGAGCGGATAGCCGTGTACTGCTAAAACACGTTTATCAGTTAATCTTAGATCGTGGTTATCGTTTGAATAATGCCGATATTACGGTAGCTTGTGAACGTCCTAAACTAGCGAAACATAATTTAGAGATGCGACAAAGCATTGCGGATGTTTTGAATGTAGATTTAAATCAAATTAGTATCAAAGCGACCACTACCGAAAAGCTCGGATTTACAGGTCGCCAAGAAGGAATTTTAGCAACAGCGACGGTATTAATCTCTAATTAAACTAAATCATCAGTTTGTTGCAAAGACTGTTGAAGTTCTAAGGTAGCCTTACGGCCTTGTAGCTGTAAGGTAATACTATGGATCAGTCCAGTCCAAGTTTCATTTGGTTCCCAAATTTCGTGTAGTAAATCTTGAGAAGTTGGCATGTCCATATTCATATAAAATTGTCTGTATACGTACATGAGACAACTTACACGTTTGTTTTTGGCACAATGTACCCAAACAATTTCATTTTGAACCAAATGATCAATTAAATCTAAAACCAATAAGCATTGGTCAGAAGAGGGTGTTTCCCAGTCAATTGGAATATGAATGTAATTTAAACCATGCTCAAGACAAACCTGATCTTCATTTTCAATACAATGCGGTGAGTTTGTCAAAGCTAAATTGATAACGGTGCTACAGCCATACTCTTTAATAAGTTTGAGCTGTTCAACGGAAGGTTGTGCTGAACTAAATAAATGTTCATGAATAATTGAAAATGCAGGGATCTGAGATAGTGATTCTTCAAGGGTTGTCATAATCGCACTCTACAAGAGTAGGCTTGGCTTATTGTGTAGAATGTTATACACGATTCTAGAGTGTAGTTGAAATATAGACTGTTTATATATTCAGCAACATCGTGAAAAATTTTAAAAAAATAAACAAGAAAAATAAGAGTTTTACAGAAATAAAAAAACAGCACCTTAAAGATGCTGTTTTTTTATCGAAATTAAGCTTTTTTCAAATTTTCATTCAATAAAAATTCCATTAAAGCTTTTTGCGCATGGAGACGGTTTTCAGCTTCATCCCATACAACTGAGTTTTTATGATCAAGCATGGTTTCTGAAATTTCTTCACCGCGATGTGCTGGCAAACAATGCATAAACAAACAATCTGGATGTGCAAGACTCATCAGTTTTTCATTGACTTGAAAAGCTGCAAATGCATTCTTACGTAATTTTTGTTCTTCTTCTTGTCCCATGCTTGCCCATACGTCTGTAACGATAAGGTCAGCATTTACAGCCGCATCTTCAGCATTATCAAAAAGCTCAACACAATGTCCAAACTCTGCTAAAAATTCAGGTTTAGGCTCAAAACCCTTTGGCGAAGCAATTTTTAATTTAAAACCCATTAAATGTGCAGCTTCAATATATGAATTACACATATTGTTGCCATCACCAATCCAGGCTACGGTTTTACCTTCAATGCTGCCACGATGTTCAATATAAGTTTGCAAATCTGCAAGTAATTGACAAGGGTGATGATCATCGGTCAGGCCGTTAATGACAGGAACTTTTGAATAAGATGCAAAACGTTCAACAATGTCATGACCAAAAGTACGAATCATCACAATATCAAGCATACTTGAAATAACGCGTGCTGAGTCTTCAATTGGTTCACCACGGCCTAGCTGTGTATCACGAGGCGATAAAAAGATAGCACTACCACCAAATTGATTAATACCGGCTTCAAAAGAAATACGAGTACGTGTACTCGATTTTTCAAAAATCATTCCCAATACTTTACCAACAAAAGGTTGATATACCTTATTGCTTTGTTGCATTTTTTTTAGTTCGCTTGCGCGCTGTAAGACGCGGTTGAGTTCTAATGTAGATAGATCACGTAAAGTCAGGAAATGTCTTAAAGCCATGTAGCTACTCCATAATAATTGTCTTTTAAATACAACAATTATCTGTTGTTGGCTGGGTGGATGTGGGAAAAAAGAAGTCTACTATACTATAAGCATTTCAAAATGCAAAAGAATTAGACTTTATGGTGGCCTTTTAAAAAAATATCTACACAATATTCAATATAATCAAAAGCTTCTTTCTCATCTGGTAGGGCTGGCATGCCCATAATCATACGCCATTCAATATCGCGTAAAATCCCAAAATACATCAGTGAAGAATGATAAGGAGAAGGACATGTAATTTCTCCTGATTTATCCGCAAATTCTAATGCTTGAGTAAGTGTGTTTTGTAGATTATGTACCCATTTGTCATAGAGGTACTGTATGAGGACCGTATTACATTCGGTCTGTTCGATAATAAGTCTTAAAAACGCAATATGTTCAGGTTGAATAATGTGAACATAAACACGATTAAGTGTTTGAACTAGGTACTCTCTTAAAGTGCTTTTCTCTGGCTGAAATGGAATACAAACATCTTTAAAGAACATTTCACGTTTATAGTCACAAATAGCGGTAAAAAGTCCTTCTTTATTACCAAAATATTTATAAATAGAGGCCTTGGAGCCGCCTGCATGGTTGACGATGTCATCTAAAGAAACAGCATCATATCCTTTTTCCAAAAACAGCTCGGTTGCGCTTAACAATAGTGCTAAACGACGTTCGATACCGCGGCGTGTTTGAGGTTTATCACATATAGGATGATGTGACTCGAGGACTGGATCATGCATAAAATTTAATAACGACGATTAAGACTGCTTATCTAGTATAGCAAAACTATCTTTAACGATGGTCATCGCTATATTTTTAGGTCATCGGGTAAACAGTAAAGTAAATGTAAGAATGAAAAAATATATTAAAATATAAATGGTTATGTTTGATTTTTGAGATTTCTAATGATGTAACTGTATGTTCACATTTTAGTTTAACCATATCTTTTCGATATAAATCGAGATAAAGAAAAAGCGGCTAAAATAAATTAGCCGCTTTTTGATTATTGCTTTGCTGTTAGGCTTCTGACAAAGTCGCTTTGTGTTCGTCCTCATCATCGTCATCAGCAGAATCCATTCCTAGTTCTTTTAACTTTCGGGTTAGGGTGTTACGTCCCCAACCTAATAGCTCGGCTGCATGACGTTTGCGTCCACGAGTTTGCTGTAGTGCTGCGTTAATTAAAGTACGCTCAAACATCGGCGTAGCAATATCCAAAATCTTCATTTCACCATTCTTAAGCTTTTGAATCGCCCATTGGTTTAGCAATTCATCCCAATGATGTAGCGAAATACGCTCAAAAGATGGTGCTGGTTGGCTAGCATCACTATTTTTTTGGAGTGGAACTTGTTTGAGTTCAGAAGGTAAATCTTCTGGGTAAACCTCACGACCAGTGATCATGACGGTTAGCCAACGACAAGTATTTTCAAGCTGACGAACATTACCAGGCCATGGTAGTTGCTGCATATAGTCAGTTGTTTCGGTACGTAAAATCTTTGGACTTACGCCTAACTCTTTACCAGCACGAGCCAAGAAGTGTTGAGCCAACATCGGTATATCTTCACTGCGATGCGCAAGCTTAGGAATATGAATACGAATTACATTTAAGCGATGATATAAGTCTTCACGGAAGCGCCCTTCATTCACCAATTTTTCTAAATCTTGGTGTGTCGCAGCCACAATTCGGACATCAACTTTAACAGGGATATGCCCACCAACTCGGTAAAACTCGCCATCAGCAAGTACACGTAGTAAACGAGTCTGTGTTTCAAAAGGCATATCACCAATTTCATCAAGGAAGAGAGTTCCGCCATTTGCTTGTTCAAAACGACCTTGATGTTGAGTGTTAGCGCCGGTAAAAGCACCTTTTTCATGACCAAATAATTCCGTTTCGATTAAATCTTTAGGAATTGCTGCCATGTTTAATGCAATAAAAGGCTTAGCGCGGCGTGGTGAATGCTTATGTAACGCATGCGCAACGAGTTCTTTACCTGTTCCTGACTCACCATTAATTAAAACGGTAATGTGTGATTGCGATAAGCGGCCAATTGCTCGGAAAACCTCTTGCATAGCAGGAGATTCACCAATAATTTCTGTCGATTGTAGTGGAGAAGCAGTTTTTGTAGCCTCTTGCTGCTGCAATTTATTAATATGCAAAATCGCACGATTGACTAATGCTAAAGCTTCATCAATATCAAACGGTTTTGGTAAATACTCAAATGCACCAGTTTGATAGCTAGATACAGCAGACTCTAAGTCCGAATGCGCTGTCATAATGATCACAGGCAAGTCGGGATGAGAGTTTTTCACTTTAGATAAGAAAGTTAATCCATCAATACCTGGCATACGGATGTCAGTTAAGATGACATCAGGCGCATCATGATGTAAACGTTCGAGTGCTGTTTGAGCTTCTTCAAAATTGGTGACGTCAAATCCTTCTTCTTTAAAGGTCTTCTCAAGTACCCATCGCATGGCGCGATCGTCATCAATAACCCATATTTTATTTCGCGACACGGTCTGACTCCCAAGGTAAATATAAGCTAAACATTGTTTTTCCAGGAACTGATTGGCATTCAATCATTCCGTTATGTTGATGCATGATGTTCTGTGCAATACTCAGGCCAAGCCCTGTACCTTTTGCTCGTCCTGTAACCAAAGGATAAAACACAGATTCTAAAATGCTTTCGGGAATACCCGGTCCATTGTCCTCAATATCGACTCTTACAGCAGAGCGGTTGAGCACACCATTAATGGTGACTAGACGTTGAATACGGGTACGTAAAATTAATTCAGGCTCTTGATCTGTAAAAAATGATTTATTCTCTGTAATCGCTTGAATTGCATTCACACTAATATTGAGCATGACTTGAATGAGTTGATCTCGATCGGCTTTTACATCTGGCAAAGACAAATCATAGTCGCGCGTAATTTTAATTTTTTTCTTGGTTTGATTTGCGATTAAAGAACGTACACGTTCTAAAGGTTCATGTACATTTACGTTCTCATAACTTGGCAGTTGTCTTGAACCCAACATGGTGTCAGCCAAATTGGTAAGACGGTCTACCTCGTTAATAATGACATCTGTAAATTCCGCATAGCTCTCGTCATTTAAGCTCCGAGCAAGTAGCTGGGTTGCACCGCGTATTCCAGCAAGAGGATTTTTAATTTCGTGAGCAACCCCTCGAACTAACTGTCGAGCCACTTGATGCTGTTGAATCAGGTTTTCTTCTTTAGAAATTTTCAACATGCGATCAATAGGATTTAGCTCAATAAGTAAGAGCGGGTGGTAGCTTTTACCTGCATTTAACTGTGAGACCGTATAATCAACATGTAAGTCTTTAAAGTTGACATTAATGACAGCTTCACGACGTGTATAAGGTTGTCCTGTTTTTAGAGTATTGAGCAAAGCTTCATGCGTATTAAAAGTATCATCAGGTGCATGAAGTAAATTTAAAACCGGTTGTCCAGAAGCGCGAAGCAAACTAATGTCAAAAAGTGCTTCACAAGCTGAA
This sequence comes from Acinetobacter sp. ABJ_C4_1, assembly GCF_044538495.1. Classification (NCBI taxonomy): domain Bacteria; kingdom Pseudomonadati; phylum Pseudomonadota; class Gammaproteobacteria; order Moraxellales; family Moraxellaceae; genus Acinetobacter; species Acinetobacter sp. ABJ_C4_1. The sequence goes on from NZ_JBIUCQ010000001.1 coordinate 621,782, forward strand.
TTCAAATAAAAAATATTAAAGTTACTATCGATTAATAAAATCGCAGTAGTTAAATTGTCTACCAAAAGGCGATAGTCGATAGGTGTGTGTTGATCCATTAGCGAATCGTTCCTGTCTTAAAATGGCGCAATGGCATCTTCATTAGTTATCGGTTTTCACCGTTATAGAACATGCATGATGCAAAATGTACGCCAACTTTGTTTATGGATTATTTTAAGGTTTCAAGCGTAGTTAAAGCGCTCTAAAATCGTTCTTAATATCTTTTGGTCAAAAATATGAATGTATATACCAATAATACCATGATCCAACTTGGTGCAATATTGAGTTTTGGTGCAAATATTGGTTGTATTTTGGTGCATTACACAAAGAGTGGGGTTTCCACCTATGCTTGAGACGAGAAAAGACATACAATACGCGCATTCAAGTGGAGCGCAGATTCATGAAGACCCCCAAAGTCGGTTTTGTTTCTTTAGGTTGTCCTAAGGCATTGGTAGATTCTGAACGAATTTTAACTCAGTTAAAGACTGAAGGTTATCAAGTTGCATCAGATTATGATGGTGCTGATTTAGTTGTTGTTAATACCTGTGGTTTTATTGAATCTGCAGTACAAGAATCGTTAGATGCAATTGGCGAAGCCATGAGTGAAAATGGCCGAGTTATTGTTACAGGTTGTTTGGGTAAAGACGAAGATAAAATTCGTCAAATGCACCCTAATGTTTTAAAAGTCACTGGTGCAGCAGCTTACCAGGACGTTATGGAAGCTGTACATGAATATGTGCCAGCACCGCCTAAACATAATCCGTTTATTGATCTTGTTCCTGAGCAAGGTATCCGTTTAACACCTAAACATTATGCTTATTTAAAAATATCTGAAGGCTGTAACCATCGTTGTACCTTCTGTATTATCCCAAGCATGCGTGGTGATTTAGTATCACGTCCAGTTGGTAGCGTATTAGAAGAAGCGGCTGCATTAAAACGCGCAGGTGTGAAAGAAATTTTGGTTATTTCACAAGATACTTCAGCTTATGGTGTAGATACTAAATATAAGTTGGACTTCTGGAATGGCCAACCTGTAAAAACCAAATTCTTTGACATGTGTGAAGCACTTGGTCAGCTTGGAATTTGGGTCCGTCTACATTATGTATATCCATACCCACATGTTGATGCAGTGATCGATTTGATGGCTCAAGGTAAAATCTTGCCATATCTCGATATTCCATTCCAACATGCAAGCCCACGTGTTCTTAAATTAATGAAACGTCCGGCACATAGTGAAAATACTTTAGAAAAAATTAAATTATGGCGTGAAAAATGCCCTGATCTTGTAATCCGTTCTACTTTTGTGGTTGGTTTTCCAGGCGAAACTGAAGAAGACTTCCAGATTTTGCTCGATTGGTTGGTTGAAGCTCAACTTGATCGTGTAGGGTGCTTTACCTATTCACCAGTAGAAGGCGCTACGGCAAATGATTTACCAGATCATGTGCCAGAAGAAATTAAGCAAGAGCGTTACGAGCGCTTTATGCAAGTGCAGCAGCAAATATCTGCTGCCAAATTACAAAAACGTATTGGTCAAACGATGACTGTACTAGTCGATAGTTTGGAAGATGAATATCCTGTTGCTGTTGCACGTTCTTATGCCGATGCTCCTGAAATTGACGGTAATGTCTTTGTAGAAGATATCGATAAGAGCACGATTCAACCAGGCGATATGTTGGAAGTCGAAATTACCGATGCGGATGAATACGACTTATTTGCAAAGTTAATTAAAATTAAATCGGTCTAATCGAATCACGATTCAAAAAGCATTCAGTTTAAGAGGTCTTGGAGCAAAATCATGGCGGAAACAATCAGCCCCCGTTATTCACGAATTTTATTAAAATTATCTGGTGAAGCTTTATCAGGTAATAAAGATATGGGTATTGATGCTCAAGTTTTAGATCAGATGTCACTTTCTATTGCGCATTTGGTAGGCTTGGGCGTGCAAGTAGGTATCGTTGTTGGTGGCGGTAACTTATATCGTGGAAGCCAGTTGCAAAAAGATGGTTTGGTTGGCCGTGTAACAGGTGATCAAATGGGTATGCTTGCGACTGTCATGAATGGTTTGGCAATGCGTGATGCATTGGTGCGTCGTAACATCAGAACTCGTCTAATGTCTGCACTACCAATTGGTACTGTTGTCGAGTCATATTCAAGTCGTGATGCAATTCGTCATTTAAGCCAAGGCGAGGTCTGTGTTTTCGTTGCGGGAACAGGAAATCCATTCTTTACAACTGATACAGCAGCATGTCTACGTGGTATTGAAATTGAAGCAAATTTAATTTTGAAAGCAACCAAAGTAGACGGTGTTTATAATAAAGATCCAAGCAAATATGAAGATGCAGTGAAATACGATCATTTAACATTTGATCAGGTGTTAGATGAGAAGTTAGGTGTTATGGATTTAACAGCAATTTGCTTATGCCGTGACCACAATGTGCCATTGCAAGTATTTGATATGAATAAATCTGGTGCGCTTTTATCAGTTGTAATGGGTGAAAAAGAGGGTACACGCGTTACTAAGTAATGTACGTGTGTTGCAAAGCTCTTTATACTAGCGCTAAATTAAATTTGTTATATACATCCTTGAATAAATAAGTAAGGAAGATCATATGATTAACGATCTGAAAAAAGACAGCGAACAGCGTATGATGAAAACTCTTGAGTCTTTGGAACAAGGGTTTGCTAAAGTTCGTACCGGCCGTGCACACCCATCAATTTTAAATGGGGTAATGGTTCCTTACTATGGTTCTGATGTGCCTTTAAACCAAGTAGCGAACGTTGGTGTTGAAGATTCTCGTACGCTTATCGTTCAACCGTTTGAACGTACAATGGTATCTGCAATTGATAAAGCAATTCGTGAAAGTGATTTAGGTTTAAACCCAATTACTGCTGATTCAATTCGTGTGCCTTTACCAGCTTTAACTGAAGAAACACGTCGTGATATGCAGAAAGTTGCACGCAGCGAAGCTGAAAATGCAAAAGTTGCTATTCGTAACATTCGTCGTGATGTTTTAGGTGATATCAAAGCATTGTTGAAAGAGAAAGAAATCTCTGAAGATGATGAGCGTCGTGCAGGTGATGATATCCAGAAAATCACTGATAAATATGTTGCAGAAGTAGATAAGCGTCTTGCAGCGAAAGAAGCAGAATTGATGAAGGTCTAATTTTATGACCGAATCAGAAGAGTATCATCTTCCTAAGCATGTTGCCATCATTATGGATGGCAACAACCGCTTTGCAAAGAAAAACCAAATGCAAAAAGGTGATGGGCATCGAGAGGGTAAAAATATTCTAGACCCTATTGTTGAACATTGTATAAAAACTAGCGTCCGTGCTTTAACTGTTTTTGCATTTTCGAGTGAAAATTGGAATCGACCACAATATGAAGTCGATCTGCTTATGAAACTTCTTGAAGAAACCATTCATGAGCAAATACCTCGCATGAAGAAATTCAATATTGCTTTGCGTTTTATAGGGGATCGTTCTAGATTACCTTCACATTTAGTTGCCTTAATGGAAGATGCAGAGCAACAAACAGTACATCATGACGCCATGACATTAACTATTGCGATTAGCTATGGTGGTATGTGGGATATTGCAAATGCAGCTAAACAAGTTGCTCAAGCAGTTTCACGTGGTGAAATTGACGCTGATCAAATAAATGTTGATTTGTTCGAAAAATATGTCAGTCTAAACGATCTGCCAGCTGTGGACTTGTTGATCCGTACAGGTGGAGATTTCCGTATATCTAACTTCTTGTTATGGCAAGCAGCTTATGCGGAACTGTATTTTACCGATACTTTGTGGCCGGAATTTACAGTCGAGGAATTCGATCATGCATTGAATGTATTTTCAGGGCGTGAACGTCGTTTCGGTAAAACATCTGAACAAATTCAGCAAGAGAAAATCGAGAATTTATAATGTTAGAGCGGATTGTTACCGCATTGGTACTTGTTGCAGTTGTTTTAGGCTGTATGTTTGCTACGCAATCACATTATCCAATGTTGGTACTTATGATTGTAGCAGCAGCGGTGGCGGGGTATGAGTGGTATAAGTTAATGCCTCATGAAGCTGGCGCCGTAGTAAAGCCTAAAGCATGGGGTTATGGTCTACTAGTTGCCTTTGTTTCAGGCGTTGCCTTATTCTTTCATGACATTGCATTACTGCTATGGTCTGCTTCAATTTTAACTTGGCTCGTTAGTGTTTATTGGGTTAAGTCTTTTCCTGAATTTGATGGGTGGTATAACGCGACCCTTTATGTCATTGGTTTAATTCTTATCTGTGCAGCAGTGACTGCGATATTTGTAGTATGGCAAAGCTCACCATGGTGGTTGATGTATTTGTTCTTGCTTGTATGGGGTGCAGATAGTGGAGCTTACTTTGTAGGTCGTAAATTCGGTAAAAGAAAATTGGCACCTACAGTAAGTCCTAACAAATCAGTAGAAGGTTTATATGGTGGTATTCTCACTACAGTTATTGTCATGCTTGTAGTGCAATATCAATATTTAAATCTAACTTGGGTTCAACAACTTTTATTCCTGATCTTGTCTTTAATCACAGTATTTGGTTCAGTATTAGGTGATTTATTTGAATCAATGATTAAACGCCGTGCTGGTATTAAAGATTCTGGCCGTGTTTTGCCAGGTCATGGTGGTGTACTGGACCGTATTGATTCTTTACTCGCAGCAGCCCCGATTTTTGCAACGGGAATGTATATATTAAAGCTTATTGGTGTAGATTTATAGATGACACAATCTGTTTGCATATTGGGTGTAACCGGTTCTATTGGGCAAAGTACCTTAAAAATTTTAAGTCAACATCCAGATAAGTATTCAGTCTTTGCAGTTTCGGCGCATAGTCGAATTCCTGAACTTGTTGAAATCTGCAAACAGTTCCGCCCTAAAGTTGTTGTTGTTCCTGAAAACAAAATAGCTGAACTAAAAACATCATTTGTTCAACAAAATATACAGGGTATTGATATTTTAGTTGGACAAGATGGTTTGGTTGATATTGCATCACATGCAGATGTTGATGTTGTGATGGCTGCAATTGTAGGTGCAGCTGGTTTATTGCCTACTTTGGCAGCTGTTAAAGCAGGTAAACGAGTATTGCTTGCAAATAAAGAAGCATTAGTTATGTCTGGTGAAATCATGATGCAAGCTGCTCTTGATCATCAGGCATTATTATTGCCAGTAGATTCAGAACATAATGCTATTTTCCAGTCATTACCTCATAACTATTTACAAGTCGATAGAACTGGGCAACCGCAATTAGGCGTATCCAAAATACTGCTAACCGCATCTGGTGGTCCCTTTTTAAATCATTCTCTAGAACAGTTGGAACATGTAACACCCCAACAGGCATGTAAACATCCAAACTGGTCAATGGGGCAAAAAATTTCAGTTGACTCAGCTACTCTTATGAATAAAGGGTTGGAGTTGATAGAAGCGTGTCATTTATTTTCAATATCTGAACATTTTGTTACAGTTGTTGTTCATCCACAAAGTATTATTCACTCTATGGTGCAGTATGTTGATGGTTCAACATTAGCACAAATGGGTAATCCTGATATGTGTACGCCGATTGCACATGCATTAGCATGGCCTGAGCGTTTACAAACAAGCGTTCCTGCTTTAGATTTATTTGAGTATTCTCAACTTAATTTTCAGGCTCCAGATACCCAAAAATTTCCTGCATTGAATTTGGCAAGACAAGCAATGCGTGCAGGTGGTTTGGCACCTACCATTTTGAATGCGGCAAATGAAATTGCTGTTGAAGCATTCTTAAAGGAAAGGATTGGATTTACACATATTCCACAAGTGGTAGAGCATACTTTGCAAGATTTAGAGAATGCAGCGGCTGAGAGCATTGAGTGCATTTTAGATAAAGATAAAGTGGCTCGATCTATAGCTCAGAAATATATATCAAGTATTGGAGGCTGAAATGAATGCGCTTTTTATGATTGCAGCAGCAGCTCTTTTACTTGGTCCTTTAATAGCAATTCATGAGTTTGGTCATTATTGGGTCGCGCGAAAGCTTGGGGTTAAAGTTTTAATTTATTCAATTGGTTTTGGTCCAACCTTACTGAAATGGACATCTAGAAAGTCAGGTATTCAGTATCAGCTTTCTGCTCTACCTTTGGGTGGCTACGTTAAAATGTTAGACGAGCGAGAAGGTAATGTCGCAGAAGAAGATCTACCATATGCTTTTAACCGTCAAAAACCATGGAAGCGTATAGCTATTGTTGCTGCAGGGCCGTTAATTAACTTAATTTTTGCTGTGCTTCTTTTTTGGGTTTTATTTTTACCCGCACAACAACAATTAAATACTAAAATTGGCAAAATTATTCCAAATTCTCCAGCTGCTGCTGCCCAGTTACATGTAGGCGATAAAATTATTGCAGTTGATGGAAAAGAGACCGCAACTTGGGAAAAGCTAAATTTTGCTTTAATTGATCGTGTGGGTGAAACAGGTACTGTAAATATCGATGTTGATCGTGCAGGTACCGAGAAAAATTTTGTATTACCAATTAAAGATTTTTTAAAAAACCAGAATGATTCTGCACTGGAATTATTAGGTTTCTTGCCTTATCGTCCTATCATTCCTGCTGTTGTAACAGACTTAACAGAAGATGGTGCAGCAATTCGTCAAGGCATGAAAGTAGGTGATCGTATTGTTGCGATTGACGGTCAACCTATGAAAGATTGGTTTGATGTAGTTGAAGTCGTTCAGCGTTCTCCAGAAAAACTACTTAATATTGATGTTTTACGTCATGAGCAGTTGGTACATTTACAAATTATGCCGCAAGGAAAGCGGGATAATATGGGACAGGTCAATGGTGTCCTTGGTGTAAAAAGTGATGCTGGAAAAATTACAATTCCTGACGAATATAAGCAAACAATTCAATATACTCCAATACAAGCTTTTGAAATGGCACTTGATAAAACTGGCCAAATCTCTAGCATGATTTTGAATTCAATAGTGAAAATGGTTAAAGGATTAATTGGATTAGAAAATCTTTCTGGGCCAATTACCATTGCAAAAGTAGCTGGACAAAGTGCAGAAATGGGATGGGAAACTTTTATCTCCTTTATGGCTTTAATGAGTGTAAGTCTTGGAATTTTAAACTTATTACCAATTCCAATGTTAGATGGTGGTCATCTAGTGTATTACATTATTGAAGCTATTCGAGGGAAACCTGTTTCTGAACAAATACAAATGTTTGGTCTAAAAATTGGTATGGTACTGCTCGGTAGTATGATGCTTTTAGCTTTATTTAATGACTTTATGCGTTTGTAAACGTATATGGATTTATAACTTACTGGAAAAAACTGGCATGCGGCACACACATTTTTTAATGCCTTTGGCACTTGTTAGCGCTATGGCAGCGGTACAACAAGCATATGCAGCTGATGATTTCGTTGTTAGAGATATTCGTGTAAACGGGTTAGTCCGTCTTACTCCTGCAAATGTTTATACCATGTTGCCAATCAACAGTGGCGATCGCGTTAATGAACCGATGATCGCCGAAGCAATTCGAACATTGTATGCCACGGGTCTTTTTGATGATATTAAAGCATCAAAAGATAACGATACTTTGGTTTTTAATGTTATTGAACGCCCAATTATTTCAAAACTTGAATTTAAGGGTAATAAACTTATTCCTAAAGAGGCATTAGAACAAGGCCTTAAAAAAATGGGTGTTGCAGAGGGTGAGGTTTTTAAGAAATCTGCTTTGCAAACCATTCAAACAGAGTTAGAGCAGCAATACACTCAACAAGGTCGTTATGATGCTAGCGTTACTGTTGATACCGTTGCACGACCAAATAACCGCGTTGAATTAAAACTTAACTTTAACGAAGGGACACCAGCAAAAGTTTTTGATATCAATGTAATTGGTAATACTGTTTTTAAAGACAGTGAAATCAAACAAGCATTTGCTGTTAAGGAAAGTGGTTGGGCTTCAGTAGTCACACGTAATGACCGTTATGCGCGTGAAAAAATGGCTGCAAGCCTTGAAGCATTACGTGCTATGTACCTGAACAAGGGCTATATTAATTTTAATATTAATAATTCTCAGCTTAATATCAGTGAAGATAAAAAACATATCTTTATTGAAGTTGCTGTTGAGGAAGGCAATCAGTTTAAATTTGGTCAAACTAAATTCTTAGGTGATGCGCTTTATAAACCTGAAGAATTACAAGCCCTAAAAATTTATAAAGATGGCGATACCTATTCACAAGAAAAGGTAAATGCGGTTAAACAATTGCTTTTACGTAAATATGGTAACGCTGGTTATTATTTTGCTGATGTAAATATTGTTCCGCAAATTAATAATGAAACTGGCATTGTTGACTTAAATTACTATGTAAACCCAGGCCAGCAAGTGACAGTGCGCCGTATTAACTTTACTGGTAATAGTAAAACTTCTGATGAAGTATTACGTCGTGAAATGCGCCAAATGGAAGGTGCTTTAGCAAGTAATGAAAAAATTGACTTGTCTAAAGTTCGTTTGGAGCGTACAGGCTTCTTTAAAACAGTTGATATTAAGCCAGCTCGTATCCCAAATTCACCCGACCAGGTCGATTTGAATGTGAATGTTGAAGAGCAACATTCAGGTACCACTACATTGGCAGTAGGTTACTCGCAAAATGGTGGTATTACGTTCCAAGCCGGACTTAGTCAAACTAACTTTATGGGTACTGGTAACCGAGTTGCAATTGACTTGTCTCGTTCAGAAACTCAAGACTACTACAACTTAAGTGTTACTGATCCGTACTTTACCATTGATGGGGTAAGCCGTGGCTATAACGTTTATTATCGTAAAACTAAGTTAAATGATAACTATAACGTTAACAACTATGTAACAGATAGTTTTGGTGGTAGTTTAAGTTTTGGTTATCCAATTGATGAAAACCAAAGCTTAAGTGCATCTGTAGGTGTTGATAATACTAAAGTAACGACTGGCCCTTATGTATCTACCTATGTGCGTGACTATTTATTGGCAAATGGTGGAAAAACTACTTCAACAAGTACTTATTGTTTAGTAGATTTAGATGCTAGTGGAAAATGTCCTGATGGTCAAACTTCTGCTCCTTTTGGAAGCGCATTTGAAGGTGAGTTTTTTACTTATAACCTGAATTTGGGTTGGTCATACAATACGTTAAATAGACCGATTTTCCCAACATCAGGTATGTCTCACCGTGTAGGTCTTGAAATTGGTTTACCTGGTAGCGATGTTGACTACCAAAAATTAACTTATGATACGCAAGCATTCTTACCGATTGGTAGTTCAGGCTTTGTACTTCGTGGTTATGGTAAGCTGGGTTATGGTAATGATTTGCCATTCTATAAGAACTTTTATGCAGGTGGTTACGGTTCTGTTCGAGGCTATGACAACAGTACCTTGGGACCTAAATATGCAAGTGTAAATTTACAAGAAACACTAAAAGATGATCCTTCACCTGAAAATGTTGGTGGTAATGCTCTAGTTCAATTTGGTACTGAGCTGGCATTGCCTATGCCATTTAAAGGTGATTGGACTCGTCAGGTACGTCCTGTACTGTTTGCTGAAGGTGGTCAGGTCTTCGATACCAAGTGTAATATTAATAACTCTGTATATGGCGATAAAGGTATGAGGATTAATGGTCAGACAATTACAGACGTTAAGAAGTATTGTGAAGATAATTATGGCTTCGATTTAGGTAACTTACGTTATAGCGTGGGTGTGGGGGTAACCTGGATTACTATGATTGGACCATTGTCACTTAGCTATGCATTCCCGTTAAATGATAAACCGGGTGATGAAACTAAAGAAATCCAGTTTGAAATTGGTCGTACTTTCTAAGTACGACTTCATTGAACAACGAAATAAGGAAAGAAATTTACATGAAAAAATTAAATATACTAATGTTAGGGTTAGGCTTGACGGTGGCTTCAGTAGCAGCTAATGCAGCTGGTTATGGTGTAATTGATCTCGCTAAAGTTGTTGAAAATAGTACTTATTTGAAGCAACAAAATGCAAGCTTAAACCAGTCTGTGAAACCTACAACGACTAAACTTGAGCAATTGGGTAAAGAGTTAGAAGGACTTCAACGTCAAGCACAAACTCAAGGCCAAAAAATGAAAGAAGATGAGATTAAAAAACTACAATCTCAGTATCAATCAAAGTTAAATGAATTTAATTCAACGCAGCAGGGTTTACAGTCTAGAGTTCAAACTAGCTTGCAAAGTATGAACACAACTTTTGAGACCAGAGTTAAGCAAGCTGCTGAGCAATTACGAAAAGAAAATAATCTTGACTTTATTTTGAATAAAAATTCAACTGTTGCCTATGACGCTAAGTATGATTTAACTGATAAAATGATACAAAAGGTTAATTCAATGAAATAAATTAATGAAAGTTCAACAATATCGTTTAGATGAATTAGCTCACCTCGTTAAAGGTGAGCTAATTGGTGAAGGTAGCCTTCAATTTTCAAATCTAGCAAGTTTAGAAAATGCGGATGTTAACCATCTTACTTTTGTAAATGGTGATAAATATCTCGAACAAGCTAAAGCAAGCCGCGCAGGAGCTTTTATTGTTACCGCTGCTTTAAAAGCACATCTTCCTGAAAAAGATAATTTCATTATTGTTGATAATCCTTATCTTGCTTTTGCAATCCTTACTCACGTATTTGATAGAAAGCTTACTTCAACAGGTATAGAAAGTACTGCTCAAATTCATCCATCTGCTGTTATTTCCGAAACCGCATATATAGGACACTATGTAGTGATTGGTGAAAATTGCGTAGTGGGTGATAATACAGTCATTCAGTCGCATACTAAACTTGATGACTATGTAGAAGTTGGAAAAGACTGTTTTATTGATTCTCATGTCACTATTACAGGCAGTTCCAAATTACGTGATCGTGTGCGTGTTCATTCAAATACTGTAATTGGTAGTGAAGGTTTTGGTTTTGCTCCATATCAAGGGAAATGGCATCGTATTGCTCAACTAGGTTCAGTTATCATTGGTAATGATGTCCGCATTGGATCAAATTGTAGTATTGATAGAGGTGCTCTTGATAATACAATTTTGGAAGATGGGGTAATTATTGATAACCTTGTGCAAATTGCACATAACGTTCATATTGGTTCAAATACTGCTATTGCAGCTACGTGTGGTATTGCAGGAAGCACAAAAATTGGCAAAAACTGTATTCTAGCTGGGGCATGTGGAGTCTCAGGTCACCTTACAATTGCTGATAATGTGACTTTAACCGGAATGTCAATGGTCACAAAAAATATTTCTGAAGCTGGAACTTATTCTTCAGGAATTGGGTTGTTTGAAAATAGTCATTGGAAAAAGACAATTGTACGCTTGCGACAATTAGCAGATGTGCCATTGACCCAAATCACTAAACGACTTGATCATATACAAGCTCAAATAGAGTCTCTTGAATCAACTTTTAATTTGCGTAAATAGAATATTATGACCGAGTCAACTACACCTAAATTTGCCATCCCTGAATTACCAATGCAGATTCAAACGATTCGTCAATATTTGCCGCATCGTTATCCATTCTTATTGGTTGATCGTGTGACTGAAGTTACTGACAATAGTATTGTTGGTTATAAAAATGTTTCTATCAATGAAGAGTTTCTACAAGGACATTTTCCAGAATATCCAATTATGCCTGGTGTTCTAATTGTTGAAGCACTAGCTCAAGTTTCAGGCGTTCTAGGTTTTATTATGAACAATGAAACACCAAAACCAGGTTCTTTATTCCTGTTTGCTGGTGCAGAAAGAGTTAGATTTAAAAAACAAGTAGTTGCAGGTGACCAACTTGTATTAAAATCTGAGTTGGTAATGCAGAAGCGCGGCATTTACAAATACAATTGTACAGCTAGCGTTGATGGCATTGTAGCAGCAACCGCTGAGATTATGATTTCACACCAAAAAACAGAGCAGGCATGAGTAATCACGATTTAATCCATTCTACCGCCATTATTGATCCATCTGCAGTGATTGCTGCAGATGTTCAAATAGGACCTTATTGTGTTATTGGTCCTCAAGTGACTATTGGTGCTGGTACTAAATTACATTCTCATGTGGTAGTAGGTGGTTTTACCAGAATTGGCCAAAATAATGAGATCTTCCAGTTTGCAAGTGTTGGTGAAGTTTGCCAAGACCTCAAATATAAGGGTGAAGAAACTTGGCTTGAAATTGGTAACAACAATTTAATTCGTGAACATTGCAGCTTACATAGAGGCACTGTGCAAGATAATTCATTGACTAAGATAGGTAGTCATAACCTATTGATGGTCAATACACATATCGCACATGACTGTATCGTAGGTGATCACAATATTTTTGCCAATAATGTTGGTGTCGCTGGGCATGTACATATTGGTGATCATGTTATTGTGGGCGGTAATTCTGGAATTCATCAATTTTGTAAGATTGATTCTTACAGCATGATTGGTGGGGCCTCACTAATTCTTAAAGATGTACCAGCCTATGTTATGGCATCTGGTAATCCTGCTCATGCTTTTGGTATAAATACTGAAGGTATGCGAAGAAAAGGTTGGTCTAAAAATACAATTCAGGGCTTAAGAGAAGCTTATAAATTGATATTTAAATCTGGATTGACCTCTGTTCAAGCTGTTGAGCAAATTAAAAGTGAAATTTTGCCTTCTGTTCCGGAAGCTCAATTACTAATTGACTCTCTTGAACAATCTGAACGCGGAATTGTGCGTTAATTTTTAATAAGACATAAAAAAAGACACTGTTAAAAACAGTGTCTTTTTTTATGTCTAAATTATTTCTTAAAGAATTTAACTTCTTCAGATTTAGGATATTGAGTAAGTAGCTTGTTCTTATATTGATTTGCTGACACAGTATTTTTATCAACATCTTTGGCAATGCTATACAGTTGATACAGTGCTCGAGGTGCCTTACTAGAGTTTGGATATTGGCTAGCGACAATATTGTAGTTTTTCTTCGCTTCATTGTAGTTCACTGGGTCTGTAGCTAAATGAAACTCTGCTAACCAGAAATAGGCATTACCTGTATAAATACTATTAGGATGGTTTTTAATAAAGTTTTGCATCGGAGCAATTGCTTTTTTTGCTCCACCTTGTTTGTAAGCATCTAAAGCTACTGTATAAGCGGCTTTTTCTAGCTCAAATGGATTTGATTGATTTTGGGCCTCGGTGATTGGTTGAGCGTTTGTTACGGGTGCACTAGGTTGTTGTTCAGAGGTGGTTGGAGTAGGTGGAGCTGCAACTACTTTATTGCCATCTGTAGGCTGAGATTGAGGTGCTGTTGTATTAGTAGAAGTGGTGCTATCAGCAGTCGTATTTGAGCTATCTTCTTGGGTAGCACTGTCAGGGTCAACTTTTTGATGTAACAATTCTAGACGTTGATCTAAATCAGTATAGCGGTTCGCAAGGTCTTTCTTTAATTGCTCAATATCATTCGCTTGTTCTTCTAACTGACCTCTTAAAGTACGGACATCATTTTCTAATTGTTGGTTTTTTTGCATCAATTCCCAGTTTAAATTTGTAGGAACTGAAATATTGCTTGAAGAAGTATTAGATGCACTACCATCATTTTGACTTAAACCACGAGACTCGATAGGAATGTTTGCGTATAGAGAGGTGGTACTCATTAAGGCAATAAATAATAAAGAATGCTTCTTCATTTGCATGTGTATAAATCCATAATTTTATATAAAAGCCACCTTGATACAGGAATATAAAAAAACAATTCTCTAAATATCTAAGGTTTTTCATTGATCAATGCAATTAAAGCAGTTAACAGTTTAAATGCAAGGATAGTTTACAATCTTCAAGCATATTTTATGCAAAATACGAAAAGAGCATAAGTTCAGAAAATTACATTATTAGGGTTTTAAGCTGTTTTTGCTGATGAATTAATCAATCGAAACAAAAACTTGCTGAAAAAGACAGAGAAGGGTTGCAACTCTTTTAAAAATCTCTATACTTTGTTTTGCAATGGTAGCCCCGCTGGTGGCTTCGCAATTGTACTCTGTGAACCCCGCCAGGACCGGAAGGTAGCAACGGTAGCAGATCTATGATGTGCCGAAGTTTTGCTAGTGGGGCTGCCACCTTTCTTTTAATCCAATTTTCTTTGGATCGCTTTTAAAATTACATCTAAATCAAATCCTCTATATTGTAGAAATCTGATCTGTTTTGCTTTAAGTTTTGGATCTTTCTCTACGGCTTCTCCAAACTTTTTAACTTTAAGTTGATACGCCTGTTCTACCCAATCAATTTCTTGAATTTCATCGGCGATTAAATCATTTTCTATCTGTTTTGTTTTTAAAGCTTGTTGAATGCGTTTTGGGCCTTTGCCTTTACGAATCTGGCTAGCCAATGTTAATTCCGCAACACGCTGGTCACTTTGGTAATTTTGTTCAGATAACTCTTCAACAAGTTGTTTCACTTCTTCTATATTTTGTGCATAACAAGCTAATTTCTCAATCAATTCTGCTTTAGAGTATTCTCGGCGAGTAAGTAAAGCAAAAGCATATGAGCGTAAGCGCTGGCCAGTAAGAGGAGGGCGCTGTTGAGATTGCTCATCGTTTCTTTTGAACATATAAATTTCCTTGTAAAAAACGCCCCGAAGGGCGTTTTATGACTCATGTATAATTAAGACTCTAATAAAAGATCTGGTTCTTCTTCATCATCTTCAATTTGCACTGCGCCATTTGTACCTGTAGTCAACAATTGCTCACGGATATTGCGCTCAATCTCTTCAGCTATTTGCTTATTTTCTTCAAAATAACGAATTACGTTATTCTTACCTTGGCCAATTTTATTACCTTGGTATGAATACCATGCACCAGCTTTTTGAACGATATCTTGTTGAACTGCTAAATCTACAAGTTCACCTAATTGGTTAGTACCTTTACCATATAGAATTTGGAAAATAGCTTCTCTAAATGGAGGAGCCATTTTGTTCTTAACGACTTTAACTTTGGTTTCTGAACCAACAATTTCGTCGCCTTCTTTTACCTGACCGATACGACGAATATCTAAACGAACTGAAGCATAGAATTTAAGTGCGTTACCACCAGTCGTAGTCTCTGGGCTACCAAACATAACGCCAATCTTCATACGGATTTGGTTAATGAAAATAACCATACAGTTTGAACGTTTAGCATTACCCGTAATTTTACGAAGTGCTTGGCTCATAAGGCGTGCTTGTAAACCCATGTGAGAGTCACCCATCTCACCTTCGATCTCTGCTTTAGGTGTAAGAGCAGCTACCGAGTCCACAACGATTAAATCAATCGCACCTGAACGAACAAGCATATCAGCGATTTCAAGTGCTTGCTCACCGTTGTCGGGTTGTGAAACAAGTAGGTTATCAATATCTACACCAAGCTTACGTGCATACTGAGGATCTAGGGCATGTTCGGCATCGATAAAGGCACATGTACCACCAGACTTTTGACATTGAGCAATTGCTTGTAATGTCATTGTAGTTTTACCAGAAGATTCTGGACCATAAATTTCGATAATACGGCCTTTTGGTAAACCACCAATCCCCAATGCGATGTCTAAAGTTAAAGAACCTGTAGATACGGCTTCAACTGCTTGAACAGTGTTGTCACCGAGACGCATAACCGTGTTTTTACCAAATTGCTTCTCAATTTGGCTCAAAGCGGCTTGTAATGCTTTGCTTTTATTCTCATCCATCTCAAAAACCTCAATACTCTATGTTCATCACGTTTAACCCAAGTGGATGCATTGAATCTCAACTTGTTTCACAGGGTTAATAGTGACAGATTTTTTCTCTAGCTTCTATATATTGTATATGTGAGTGCGACACAACTCGACGTTTTTATTCATCATCATAAGACCAATGGTCTTCATAATGTTGATCATTATCCTGTTTAAACCGATTGATTTGTCGCCGATCTTTCTTGCTTGGTCTATGGTCAGGTCGAGCTAGATTATGCAATTTTCGCTGGGAAGCAATCAACTCCCGTCTTGCAATACTTACTTCGGTTTCTTCATAAAGTTGTTGTGCAACTGGAGCGGGTCCTCTAGCGTTGGAAAGTGCTTTAACAACAATCGTCTTTTTATCGAAACCTTGCTGAACAACCAATTCCATCCCAACACGAATTTCTTTAGAAACTTTTACACGCTCATTATTGTGATGTACTTTTCCTCCTTCTATTGCTGCTTTAGCAATAGAACGAGTTTTAAAAAAACGTGCCGCCCATAACCATTTGTCAACGCGCATGGTTTCCACAGCATCGTTTTCACGCAATTTTGACATCATTATCCTTTCTATCAGTTTGATTCAAAATAGACAGTAGCTCTGTAAGCTGATCTAGAGCTTTATACTCTAAATCTTGTGACTGCCTTTTACTCTTAAGAGTTGAGGGCTGTAAGATAGTAAACAAGTGTCTTATACCAAATTTTTCAGCAGTTTTTAAAACTGGAAGAGTGTCATCTAAAAAAATAGTCGTTTCTGGTACAAAATAATATAAACGTTGTAACTCTTGCCAAAATTGAAGGTCTTCTTTTGCATGACCAATTTGTTCGCTAGACACAATCACATCAAAAAAATCTTGAATAGGAATGTTATCAAGTTTTAATTGTAAACTTGCGCAGTCTGCATTAGTGACTAACCAGCATTGATAACCTTGTTCTTTTAGAGCACGAAGTAGCTCTATGCATCCTGAGCGTGTTTTAATTTTATGTTGAAATTCTTGCTGAAGTTTTAAAACATCTACGCCTGTAGTCTTTGTCCAATACTTTGAAGAATACCAGGCAAGAGTATGCTTATTGCTACGATAAAACTGGCTTAATATTTCTTGGCTTTCTGTTAAAGAGATTTGATGTGTCTGAGAATGTCTTTCAGGTAGGCATTCGTTCCATATAAAATCGTCAAAAGCCAAATCTAACAAGGTTCCGTCCATGTCAAAAAGCACTATTTTATTCATGTTTTGAGAGCTCCAACTAAAATATACATGGAAGAAAAGTAGCTTAAGATTATAATCATTAAAGTCGGGAAAACGGACTGATTTGTTGTTATTTCATCATTTTAAAATTCTAATGGTTTGTAATGAATAAACAAGTAGATAACAATAGTGCCCCTAAAGTTTGGACTACTCAATATTGAGAGAAAAGAAAAATCGTGTTTTTCATAAGATAGCTTCTATATATCTGCTCTTACTTTTTTGAAGGTATATTTTATGATAAAACTACTTAATAGTGGTGCTTGTACAAATTTTTGAAAATATTCATGGAAGTAAAATAGGAGGAAAGTGGTTAATAAAGTCTTTTAGAAATATAGATTTATATTTATTTTTTGGTTCATTTTTTGATAAGTATTTTTGCTTTTCTATGAACTCTATGGAATTATTATTAAAAGTTGGAATAAAAGTGGGCTTATATACAATTAGATATGGTTATCGTAACAACAGTTTTTTTATAGCTTCAAACGCTGCTGGAAAGTTTATCGTAATTGATGCATTAGGAGCAGATTTTCAAATAGGTCATCAAATCTCTTATGAAGGTACCAAAATAATAAACGAAACTTTAAATGATGAGACGGAAGCAAGAGTTCATCTGGAGAGCAATGAAAAAGAGGCTTATGAATATTTACGTGCCATGAAGTAATAAACTCGTTATTTTGATTTACATAGGATACGTATTGGCAAACATTTTATAAATTGAACCGTACTTGTTTAAAGTTATATTAAAAATTATCCGAATAACAATTTAGAGCAGGCAATGAAAATTGGATTTATTGGAGGAGCCAATGACGGCATAGTGATCAATGCCGCCAATGGTATTGATACTTATAAACTTGAATGGCATTACAAGGCTGAGAAACACTGTGAAGAACAGCCATCATTAGGGCTAAATGGTCCTGAATATGATTATTACAATCTATTAATTTTGAGAAAAAACAAAGAAGCAAAACTTTTCTATGTTTTAACTACGATGGATAAGGAAGCTATTGCAGATAAAATTAATGAATATTGGGAGCATTCCACCTCTGTAGGTTATGACTTTGATGAATAATCCTTATTTTTTTAATTCATTGGAATGCTTGAAATATATCAATATTTAATTTTCTCATAACTTAAACTTAGGATTATATATTTCATAAAGAACATGTTCTTTTAGGGCATGTTCGTCTGGAAGCTTGGGATGATTGAAGTATTTAACTTTGTGCATTCCTAGTCTTTCCATCACTGCTTGAGATGGCTTATTCACAGTTGCTGTAAAAGAAACTACTTTATCTTTATTGAGAATATTAAAAGCATAGTCCAACGCTGCTTTTGCTCCTTCAGTGGCATAGCCTTTTTTCCAAAATTTTGTCGCAATTCTCCAGCCAATTTCAATGCAAGGGGAAAAATCAAATTGTTCTGGTTGGTCGTGTAGGCCAATAAAACCCATAAACTCATGACTTTCTTTTAATTCTACAGCCCAAAATCCCCAACCTTTTTCATCAATAAGGGCTGATGCTCTTTGAATTAAATTTATACTTTCAGTAGCAGATAAAAGCTTTGGAAAAAAACGCATAACATCTTTATCCAATCCCATTTCGATAAAGGGGGCAGCATCAGTTTCTTTCCATTGTCTTAAGATTAAACGTTCGGTTTCGATCATAGTAAAAGCTCTGTAAATATAATTTTTAATTTAACCATATAGTCTACAGTGGCTTTTGTATAATTTTCTGTAAGATAATCTTAGAATTAATGCTTACCACTCCTTTAATTTTATTGAGTGTATTAATAACAAAGTGAGAAAAAGAATTTAGATCTTTAGTGGCGACATGCAGAACATAATTAGATTCGCCTGTAATGATATAAGCATTAATCACTTCATCAAAATTCTTGATCTGGCTTAAAAAAAACTGGTGATCATTTTCAGTGAGTTGAGCAAGTTTAATTTCAACCATGGCCTCAATTTTTATACCTAATTTTTCGTAGTTAACTTTCGCTTGATATTTTTCAATAATTCCGTTGGTTTCTAAAATCTTGACTCGTCTGTGACAAGCAGAGGCTGAAAGATTAACGAGATCAGCAAGTTCTTGGTTGCTTAAGCGGGCATTATCTTGTAAATACTTCAAAATTTTTAGATCGATTGCATCTACATTCATTTTCGAATTCCATCCATATTTTTTAATTTTAATTAGAATTCTATACGAAAATAGCCATTTTTAATCAAATATTATCGAATAAATCGTACAAATTGACGTGATAAAATTCAAATACAAAGGAAATGTTGAAATAGGTGCAATACCAAATGATTACTCGTGAACAGTGTTTGTATTGGGATCAGGAAGATGAACTCAAAAAATTTAAAGATGAATTTGCATTGCCAGAAGGTGTTATTTATTTAGATGGCAACTCTTTAGGTGCTAGACCAAAGAAATCTTTGGCTGTCGCTCAGCATATTATTTCCCAAGAATGGGGAGAAGATCTGATCAATAGCTGGAATAAGGCTGATTGGTGGGGATTACCAACAAGACTGGGTGACAAAGTCGCTAAACTGATTGGTGCGGAACAAGGCGAAGTTGTTATTTCAGATTCAACTACACTGAACTTATTTAAAGTTTTATCAGCAGCGGTAAAAATTCAGGCCGAAAAAAATCCTGAACGTAAAGTCATCGTTGCGGAAAAGGATGCTTTCCCAACAGATATTTATATTATTGAAGGTTTCATTGACTTAATACAAAAGGGCTATCAAGTTGAATTGATTGATGACGTAGAAGACTTAGCTCGGGTTTTAGAGAAAGATGTTGCTGTAATAGTTCTTTCTCACGTGAATTACCGTACAGGGTATTTCTACGATATGTCATCTATTAATGAGCAGATTCACTCTAAAGACGCTTTGGTGATTTGGGATTTATGTCACTCCGTTGGTGCTGTTCCAATGGACCTGAATCAAAGCGGTAGTGATTTTGCGATTGGTTGTACCTATAAATATTTAAATGGGGGGCCTGGTTCGCCAGCATTGCTCTGGGTCAATGAAAAGCACCGTGATCAGTTTTGGCAACCTTTATCTGGCTGGTGGAGTCACAAAAAACCGTTTGATATGGCACAGCATTATGAGCCAGCGAATAGTATTCGCCGTTATTTATGTGGGACTCAGCCGGTTATTTCTATGAGTCTTATTGAATGCGGTGTCGATATTTTCTTACATGCTGATATGCAAAAAATCCGTGAAAAATCGCTGAAATTAACTGACTTATTTATTCAACTGGTACAGCAAGAATGCTCTGAATTCGGTTTTGAGTTAATTACGCCTTTAGATCATAAATATCGTGGTAGTCATGTCAGTTATCGCCATGAATTCGGTTATGAAATTATTCAGGCGCTTATTGCACGTGGTGTGATTGGTGATTATAGGGAACCTGCGGTGTTGCGATTTGGTATTACACCTTTGTATCTAGGGTTTGAAGATATTTGGAATGCAGTACAGCACTTAAAAGAAACTATGCTGAATAGTGAATGGAAAAGTAAGCGCTATTTAGTTCGCGGTGAAGTGACCTGATTTTAAGGAATTAAAATAAAACAAATGGCTAGGAGGGCCTATGAGTAGTTTTGATGAAATACAAAATAGAGAAGCTGGGCTGCATAAAAAGTTATCTGCAAAACAGATGGGTATGATTGCAATTGGTGGAGCAATTGGAACCGGGTTGTTTATGGGAAGCAAATTTGCAATTAGCTTTGCAGGTCCCGCAGTCATCGTCAGCTATGCGATTGGTGGTTTAATTGCATTTGCACTTATGGCTTGCTTGGCTGAAATGACGGTTCAGCATCCTACCTCGGGCTCATTTGGTGCATATGCAGAACATTATATGAGTCCACTTGCTGGCTTTTTAGTTCGCTACTGTTATTGGGCTTGTATTGTGCTGGCTGTAGGCACTGAGATTACCGCTGTAGCTGACTATATGAAGCTTTGGTTTCCAAATGTAGGCTCTTGGGTCTGGATTGGATTTTTTTCACTGACCTTACTTGTTGTAAATGCCTATAGTGTGAAAGCCTTTGGTTTGGTGGAGTACTGGTTTTCCACAATCAAAGTTTTTGCCATTATCGTGTTTATTCTTTTGGCTATTGGTATCTTGACTCAAAGCAAAGAGGGCGCAAAGCAAGTTGTGACTAATTTGTCAGGGCATGGAGGCTTTTTTCCTAATGGCTTTAGTGGGGTATGGATTGGTGTCATTATTTCAATATTTAGTTATTTAAGTATAGAAATGATCGCCGTCGCAGCTGGTGAAGCAAAAGACCCTGAAAAAGCAGTAAAAAAGGCATTTAAAAGCACAGCACTCCGACTCATTTTGTTTTATTTATTGTCTTTATTTCTAATTGTTACTTTGGTGCCATGGACGGTTTTGATTGGAGCAGATGCAACAAGTCCTTTTGTTATGGTCATGAGGATTGTTGGTATTCCATATGCCGATAGTATTTTAAACTTTATTGTAATTGTAGCTGCCTTATCTGCAATGAATAGCATGCTTTATATTTCAACTCGTATGTTGTTTAGCTTGTCACGTGCAGGTGATGCACCAAAAGTTTTTGGCCGAATCAGTAGTAACGGTGTACCAGTAAATGCACTGTTGCTTTCCGCGGTAGGGATTGGTATTGCTAGCATTGTTTATACGATTAATCCGGCTTCTGCGTTTCCAATCATGATTGCACTATCAATGTTTGGTGCACTGTTCACTTGGGGTAGTATCTTTGTGACACATATGTTTTTTAGAAAGCATATGGCTCAGCAAAATATACAGCTAAAATTTAAAATTCCAGCCAGTCGATTCATCTCACTATTTGGTTTTATTGCGATTTTGAGTATTACAGTAACCACTTGGTTTACCAATGAGTTTAAGTCTACTTTGCAGTTTGGCGTACCTTTAGTGCTTGTTCTGATATTTTGCTTCTACTTAAAACGTTCCACCGTAAAGTTAAATCTCAACTCTAGTGAAGAAACATTGAAGTGATCGGTATATGAGACAATATGATAATGCTACAACGGTAGCAAATGAAGGTGAAATACTAGCAAGCTTTCAATATAGAAGCTTGCTGAGTTATCAAGCCTATCATCATATAAAAGATATAAAGTATGGTTCACAGAACCGATCAACGATGGATTTTTTTCCTTTAGCACATGCCAATAAAACCGTGATTTTTATACATGGGGGATATTGGCAGTGGTGTGATAAATCAGACTTTGCCTTTATTGCACCGTATATTTTAGCAAAAGGGGCGCAGTGTATACTTTTAGAATATGACTTGGCTCCTCAAAGTCATATTTCACAAATGGTGGCTCAAACTCAAAAAGCTCTAGATTTTATTGCACAGCAGAATTGGAAAACGGATGAATTTTTATTAGTGGGCCATTCAGCAGGTGCGCATCTAGGGGCATTATGTTTAAGCCATCCTTTATTATCTGAAGCAGTTTTATTAAGTGGTATCTATGATTTAGCACCTATACGAGAGACTCATTTAAATCATGCATTAAACTTATCACAAGACGATATTTTGAAATATAGCCCTATTTATCACAAAGAGAGTGTTGATATTCCTTGTATGGTTTTGTGTGGAGAGTTGGAGCTAAGTGAATTGAGATGGCAAAGCCAAAATTATTTTGAGCATAAAGGCGATCAAGATCAGGAGTTATTCTCTTTAGAGACTATTTCTGGGATTAATCATTATTCTATTTTAGAGCACTATTTTAAATGTAGGTTTGAGAACTAGAGAATCCGACTTTTAAAGGTGGGTGATTGGTTTTAATATTTTGAATCAATAACTTGAAGTTTATTCGATGATGATATGCCGAATGATATATGTTTTTATTAAATTTAATACAATATATTCATTTTAGGTTGTGTTTGAGTGGAAATGTAAAACTTATCACATTTAAGTAGCTTTTTATCACTACGTTGGATTTCAAGTTGACCTAAATTCATAACTCAATTAGATTAAAAGGATAGTGTTTTCTCTCTAATCGACAAACTGTTTAGCTGTTGCTTAGATGAGTTTTATAGTCCGTAGCTTCCCAAGATACGGACTTTTTTATTTTGTCTCGTCTCTTGATCATAAATATTTAGTGTACTAAAGCAGCAATTGATGAAGTTGATCACAACGAGTTAAATGAAAATATGAAAGAGGTATTGTAAATATATCTTTAAAAGTATATATTTATTCATGCACATACTGCGTCTGTAAAGTTTTTTATTTTAATACCCTTGTATCTTAGATATGAGGGTATTTTTTATTAAAGATATTTATTTATCAAATTGTTTTTAAATAAATTAATT